>NZ_JBITLV010000004.1:0-524986 GCF_044465595.1 Spongisporangium articulatum
GGGCCCGGGGGCCGGGCCGCCGGTCGGGGGGGGGGGGGGGGGGGGCGGGCGGGCCCGGGGGGGGGGGGGGGGGGGGGGGGCGGGGGCCCCCCCCCCCCCCCCCCCGCCGCCGTGTCCCGGCATGTGCCCTAAAATCGCAGGGCCCGCCCGCGTAGCTCAGAGGCCAGAGCAGCTGATTTGTAATCAGCCGGTCGCCGGTTCGACTCCGGCCGCGGGCTCCGTTCGGTCACGGTCCATCAGGGCTCTGACCTGCTAGGACTCGGCGCCTCCCTTCCCGCTCTCGGAGAGGGAGGCTGCTGATTCGGCCTCCTTGCTCACGGATTGCTCACGCCGGTGCTTCGTGACGGCCTCCGAGGCGGCCTCCACCTGAAGCGCCGTGGCCTTCTTCAGGACGTGCGCGTACACCTGGCGGGTGATCGCCGGCGACGAGTGGCCGAGGATCATCTGGACGATCTCGATGGGCACGCCGCCCGACAGCAGCAGCGAGCAGGCGCCGTGCCGGGTGTCGTGCAGCCGGATCCTCGGGAGCTCGCAGGCCTTGATGTGGGCCTCGAAGTCACGGCTCAGGCTGCCGGGCCGCAGCGGGTTCCCGTCGACCTCGCAGAACACGAGGTCGTGGTCGGCATAGTCGTCGCCGAACGGCTTGCGCTCGGCGAGCTGCATCACCCGGTGCGCGGTCAGCGCGGCCTGGGCGGCGCCGACGAGCGGCACCCACCGGCGGCCGGCCCGGGACTTCGGCTCCTTCAGCAGTCGCCCGCCGTGGTCGCCGCCGCAGACCTTGCACTCACGGTCCTCGGGGCGGATCGCCTTGCTGCTGACCTCGATGAGGGTCTGGCCGATGGTGATGCCGGCGCCGCCCTCGTCGATGTCCGACCAGCGGAGCCCGCACAGCTCGGCCCGGCGCAGCCCGGCGTAGGCGGCCACCTCGTACAGGGCGGAGAGCCGGTCCTCGGAGACGTGGTCGAGGAACCGGGCGGTCTGCTCGGGCTCCCAGACGGTGAACTCGTGGTGCTCGGCCTTCGGGATCGAGTCCATGCGGCCCTGGGCCGGGTTGACCGTGATGAGGCCACGGCGCTGGGCGGCGGCGAGTGCGGCGCGGAGGGTGCGCCGGTAGGCCGCGACCGTCGACGCGGAACGCTTCTCGACGCGCTGGCCGACGTTGCCCTTCGGGCGCTCACCCGTGATCGGCTTCGCCACCTCACGGATCGCGTTCTCGACATGGTGCCGGCGGACGGCGCGTAGACGCATGTGCCCGAGCAGCGGCTTCCACACGTCCCGGACGTGCCCGGTGTAGCTGATCATCGTCTTGACGGCGAGGCGCTCGCCGGACTCCTCGAGCCACTGGTCGAGCCACGCCCCGAGAGTCATCCCCTGGTCGTTCGACCATGAGCCGTCCTCGATCTCGGAGAGGACGACGTGCATGGCGGCCTCGGCCTCGCGGCGCGTGGAGAACCCGCCCTGGGTGGTCTGCTTGCGCTTGCCGGTGGCCTGGTCGCGGCCGGCATCGACTGTGTAGCCCCACGAGCCATGTGCCTTCCGGCAGTCCTTCACCCTCTTGCCGTCGGCGTCGCGGCACTGGCACCTCTTGGAGACGCTGCCCTTAGCCATCAGTCGACCTCGAGCCGACGTGGTAGGCCAGCGAACATGCGCCTCTGCTGGGCGTTGGGGGAGTCTGACGTGAGCCAGTGGTTCGGTAGGTCGGTCGCTTCGCGCTCGGCTAGGTCATCGGGCAGGTCGGGCAAGGGGTCGCCTGCTGCGCGCATCTGTGCGCGCACTACCAGCAGCTGCTCCCACGCGGCCGTCCGAATCTCGGGGAGGCTCATGAACTGCTGCACGAGGAAGTCCTGATGCCGAAGCAGCCGCGCCAACCGGCCGGCGGGTTCGTCCGGCTCCGCGTCGTCTGACCACGGGGATCGCGACTCCGGGCTGGACCACCAGGCCAGCGCTTCCCCGGTCGTAACCCGACGTCCGGGAAGAACCTCGACCGACAATCCTGTCTCGTCCTCGGCCGCCCACTCTGTGATGGGAGAACCGTCCAGGGCCGGAGGGTACGGCAGAAGGAGGCCGGTCGGCGGGACACGCAAGATCGCAGCGAAGAGCATCAGCTCGGAGACACTTACGTGGGGGCGACGGCCGGTCTCGAAGTTGGCGAGGACCTGGCGCGTGATTGGAACGCCGGCGGCGCTCATGGCGTCGGCCAGGGCTTGGGCGCTCATCTTCCGATCGAGCCGCCAGTATCGAACGTTGCTGGCCACGACACGCGCAGTGTCTTCGCTCCACGTCGCGTCATCCGCCATGAAGCAGAACTGTAGAGCCGTCGTGCCGTTGTTCTCCACAAGAACAGATAGTTGCATCAGTTGACAGCATCACGCAATACCGAGCACGCTTCAGTCTGTTCCTGTAGAGCGCGGACTAGTACGGAAGGTGTTCTCCATGAGCACAACCCGCATCACGCAGACCTTTCCGGACCAGCCGTTGATCCCCGTGCTGGCCGCGTTCTCACATCTTGGGATCAGCAGATCGACGGGATACGAGCTGCTCCGGACCGGGGAGTTCCCCTTGCCCGTCGTCAAGGTCGGCAAACGGACGAAGGTCCGTCGCGTCGACCTGGCGCGGTACCTCGGCGTAACGGTTGGTGGTGACGCGGTGTGAAGAAGTCGCGAGAGGCAGCAACTTCAGCGGGCGCTCCAGCAAACGAACGCCGCCCACAGCCTGGCAGGGCTGGGGCGGCCGAGGAGGTCGTGCAGCTGGGTGGCGGCGCGGACTCAGAACTGAGCATAGACGCCGACCGGATCGGCTGGCGGGCGGACATCGACGCCCTGATCGAGGCGAGGGCTCGGACCGGCGTGCCGTTCACCGCGGATGACATCCGGACCGACGCCCTCAACAGCGGAATCCCGCTGCCGTCGCACCCCTCGGCATGGGGTACCCGCTTTCGGCTTGCCTGCGACCGTCACGTCATCGAAGCCGTCGGGGTCGGCGTCTCCTCGCGCCCCGTCCGGCGAGGACTGCACCACCGGTGGGTAGGCACCAGGTTCTGGCGTGACCAGAGGTCGGCGGGATGAGCGTCGAGGCGATCTCCCTTGCACTGCACCACTCGCGTGCCACGGGGACGGTGAAGCTCGTACTGATCGGCATCGCCAACCATGAAGGCGACGGCGGCTCCTGGCCGTCCATCGCGACGCTGGCCCGCTACGCCAACGCCTCCGAGCGCACCGTCCAACGAGCCATCCGGCAGCTCGAAGAACTAGGCGAGGTCGTCGTCGCCATCCAGGCCGGCGGACTGGCCGATCTTGACCACCGGTACCGGCCGAACCGTTACGAGGTGACCCTCCGCTGCCCACCCGACTGCGACGGCACCACACGCCACCGGATCAGGGGTGACGCAGGTGTCACCCCCAGGGGTGACGCTGGTGTCGCGGCGGGGGTGACGCTGGTGTCACCCAAACCGTCCTTGAACCATCCTTCTGAATCGTCCATGGCCTCACGGCAGGGCTCACCCGCTCCGCGGCCGAGCGCGATCCAGCAAGACGACCGCGAGTTGCTGGCCGAGATCGCCGCGGCGCACGGCCTCGAAGACGACCTCGGCGACATCGCCGCCTGCCTCCGCAGTTGCTACGGCGCCCGCTTCCCCGGGCGATGGCTCGCAGCACGCCACGATGCCGGTGAGCTCGACGGGCTACTTCACGCCCAGGGCATCGCATCAACCTGCTGGCGCCACGAACGCCGAGCCTGAAAGGACACCACCTTGGACGAGCCCACACCCATCGGCCCCCTCGTCGAGTTCCTCACCGCCGCGGCCCTCGAGCGCGCCAAGCTCCGGGACCAGATCATCGACGGCGACCCGAACCACCCCGTCCAGCGTCAGATCCTCCACTGGGCGACCGAGCGCGTCGAACGCGCCCGTGAGGCGCTCCTGGCCGTCGGTTACCCGGCGGCCAGCGTCGACCAACTCATCCGAGACGCCGACCCCCGAACATCGACAGCTGACACCGCAGAGGACGTCGACACCGAAGGGCAGCTGCCCGACTTCACCGACTGGGTCGAGCAGGAGGCAGAGAGGAATACCGCCACCGTCACCCCGCTTCGGCGGCCTACCCCGTCGACGGACCCCATGGAGGAGCCGCATGGCCAGTGACCCCATGGAAGGCGCTCGCTGCGGCGCCACGACCCGAAATGGCGGTGCGTGCGGTAGACCAGCCGGCTGGGGCACCGGGCACAACGGTCAAGGCCGCTGCAGGCTGCACGGTGGGGCAGCTCCCCAGGTTGAGGCCGCCGCTGAGCGGCGACGCCAGGCCGGGGAACTCGAACAGGCGATGGTCACGTACGGGCTGCCGATCGAGACCGACCCTGGAGACGCGCTCCTGCAGCTCGTCGCGCTGTCCGCCGGGCACGTTGCCTGGCTGGCTCAGGAGATCCGCCAGCTTGCCCCTGAGGCGTTGACCTGGGGTGCATCCAGGCGCTCGCACGAAGCTGGGTACAACAGCGAGGGGCGCGTGGACGTCACTACCGAGATCGAAGCCTCGGGAATCAACGTGTTGCTGGAGATCTATCACCGCGAGCGCGACCTTCTGCGGCGCACCGCCACCGACGCGGCTCGTCTTGGGATCGCTAAGAAAAAGCTGGAGCTAGCGGAGCAAGCTGGGGAACGTGCGGGCGAGTTCCTCAGGCTTGCGCTGGCGCCACTCAGGTTGCCGCAGGACCAGATCCGGGAAGTCATCCGGGCCGGCGCCCCGCACCTTCATTTGCTGGCCGGTGGATTCTCTGCGGGGTAGAGCGCCTGTTCGGCGGCCCAACTGCTACGGAAATGGGCACCTCCTACGACAGAGCCCCTTCGGTGACCTAGCGTTGAAGGGTTGGCGAAGCCGCCCAGGTTCCCAACTCGGGTGATGCCCCCGGGCATCGAGAAGTGAACCTGCTGGCGGCCCGCCAACCTCACTGCCGGCGAGCCGACGCCGCGCTTCTGCCGTTCCAGGCGAGGCACTACCAGTTCTTGGAGGTCAACGGTTGGCCCGACGGGGGCGTCGGCGGATCCTGCGCGGGTCGTCCCAAAGCCCCGGGGCCATTCCGGTAAAGGCGCTGCCTCCAGGTCTGCTTGAAGGCGCCATCGGAAACTCTGCGGAGGCGATAGTCGGTCTGCTGCACGATCCACTCGCCTCGGCGGACCTCGCCCGGGAAGCCGTACTCTCGGCGGCCTTCCAAGGCTTGGTCGACGATCAGCAAGTCAACGAGCCGGCTACACGTCACGCCCGTGGGTAGCCACGCCGCGATGGCAGCGTCGTTGTCTCCGGTGAATTGGATAGCGGCGAGCGCCCCCATGACCATGCCGGAACAGTACGCCGCGAGGAGTGGTGGTTGAACATTCCGGACCGAGTACGAGAGGTGACCGGTTCATGCGCCTTCGGGCAGCGGCGGCTCGTTCTTCGGCTGCTTGCCAAGCCAGTCGTCAGGTCGATCAGCAACGCCGAGTTTCACCGGTTTCAGGTCTAGCTGGCGGGCCTCGAAGGCCATGTTCGTGTCGAACGTAACCAGCTTGACGTTCCGTCCAGAGCGGCCCTGCAGGCGCACTGCCTCAGCCAAGATCTCCGGGTCGCCTTCGGCGGTCGCGCCTGCGACCGGCGACGGAAACACGCGAACACGGACGTCTTTCGTTCCAGGGAGATCCGGTACGTGTTCGGTTACCTTGCTGGCGCCGAAGAGACGCTCGATGCTGCTGAGGGTGTAGGCGGCTCGCCATCGTTGGTCGCGGCTTCTCTTGCGGCGGTCGAGTTCTCGGATGACGGCCATCGGAATGCCGATGATGACGGGCTCGTACTCGCGGGCTTCGACCATGGCCCTCCAGTCGATCTTGTCCCATGTACGGCGGTGGCCGACGAAGACACTCGTGTCGGGCAAGACCAAGTGTCCGCTCATGATGCTCCAGAGCCCGAACTCGACCCTGAGGTCACGGTGAAGACCGTCGAGGATGCGCTGCTGACTGGCGACCTCGTGGTTGATCATTAGGCGCTGGGGTGCCGGTGTGTCTTGCGCGAATGACCAAGCTGCCGCCGACTCGATCGCGTAGTACCGCCGCGTCATGATCAGCTGCTCGACGTCTCCGCTGTCGAAGCAGTTGCTCAGCAGGCCGACTTGCTCCAGTGCCCACTGCAGGTAGGCGATGTGGCTGCCGTTGACCGTGGTCAACTTGGCGGCTGCGTTGGCCACCGCCTGCAGCGCCTCGTCGGGCTCGACTCGCGGGCGTACCGAGATCATCACGCCGAGAAGTCTGCTCTGTTCCGGCTGCCGCTTTCCAATCGATTCCGAGTCTCGCGTTGCTTCGCAAGGTCGGCCGCGATGGCTTGGCCGGGTAACATGTACTTGGGGTCGGGTATCGAAAACTACTGATACCCAGGGAGATCCCGTTGACTGGTGAAGGTCGCGACCCGATCGCCCGCGCCTACATCGAGATCAAGGCCCGCCGCGACCATCGGATGCGGGACGAGCTGCGGCGCGAGGGCCAGCAGGCCGGGCAGGCCGCAGGCCAGGCGGCCGGGCAGTCCTACGGCGAGCAGTTCTGGCGCTCAGCGGACGGCCGTTTGCGCGACAGCAAGGGCCGGTTCGTCAAGGTCGGCACCGAGATCGGCGCCGACATGGGGGCGGCCGCGGGGAACAGCTGGAGCCAGAAGTTCTGGACCGCCTCGGGCAGCGGGCTGCCCGGCGCCAAGGGACGTCACGTCCGGTCCGCGGCGGCCATCGGCGGTGACGCCGGGAAGGCGTGGTCGCAGTCGTTCAACGACTGGGCGTCGAAGGGGACGTCGAAGGTCGGCGGGCTGATCGACGGTCTCGGCACGAAGATCGGGAAGATCAAGCCGCTCTGGGCGTTCGGCGGCGCGGCGGCGGTCTCCGGCATCGGTCCTCTGGCTGGGGCTTTCGCGACCGCCGCCGTGAACGCCGGGCAGTTCGCGGTCGAGGTCGCTCCGCTGGTGGCCACCCTGCCGGCGGTGGCGGCCGGCGGATTCTTGATCAGCAAGGCTCTCGGCGCGATCGGCCCTGCCATGTCGAAGGAGTTGTCGCCGGTCACCAAGGGCTTCAAGGCTGCGACCGACGAAGCTGCACGGCTGGCCACGGTCGGAATCCGCCCGCTGGCCACTGAGTTCGACCGCGTCAACATGCCGTTCGTCGAGAAGGCGATGCGCCGCATCGGCTTGGCCACGAACTTCGCCACGTTCTCGTACCTCGACTTCCTGAACAGCGTCGAGGGGACGAAGGCCGTGAAGGAGGTCACCGGGGAGACCGCGGGGTTCTTCGAGCGGCTGGCCCCGGACATCGAGGCGGTCGCCGAGTCCGCGACCCGGCTGGCCGAGCGCGTGGCAGGGGTGACGTTCGACAAGCTGGGCGACGGCGCCGACTGGGCCGCCGAGAAGATCACGAAGTTCTTCGACTCGATCACCGATAAGGACGTCGAGAACGCCTTCGACCGCGTCGGTGGCGTCGTCGGGGACGTGCGCGACGGCGTGCTCGGCGTCGTCCACGCCCTGCAGTGGCTGGACGACCACCGCGCCGAGATCAGCAAGGCCAGCGACGTCATCTCGCTCGGGCTGATCGGGATCGGTCTCGCCACCGGCAACCTGCCGCTCGCGGCCGGCGCCGCCGTCACCTTGACCATCCGGCACTGGGACGACCTGAAGGAGGCGTGGCGGGGGGTACAGGACGAGTTCGAGGGCAACAACTCGCTCACGGACACAGCCGACTCGCTCCAACGACTCTGGGGCCACGCGAAGCAGGCATGGAACGACTTCAAGGACGACGTCGGCCCAGAGATCGGCCCGTTCCTCGACCGGCTGGCCGATGCCTTCCGCGACATGCAGCCCGCCATCGTCGGCTGGTCCGAAGTCCTCGGGCCGGCCGTCGAGGTCCTCGGCGACCTACTGGCGTCCGACGCGGGACACATGCTCATGTCCCTCGGCCTGCTTGCCACCGCGATGGGGAAGGTCGCCTACGCCAGCGCGTCCATGTCTGCTCAGGTCCTGGACGCCTTCGCGGCCATGACGGAGCCCCTGGCCGCGCAGGCGCAGAGACTTCACCTGCCGTTCGCCGACTCGATGGCGGCCTTCGCGCAGGACGCCCGCACGGCCGCCGACCGGGTGCAGATGTCCCTGGACGACGTGAAGGCCGACCAGGCCCGCGACGAGATCAAAGATCTCCAGGGCACGATCAACCGGCTGAAGGGGCGAAAGGTCAAGACGGAGGCCGACAAGCAGCTGCTGGCCGACTCAAAGGCTCGTATCAGGGAGCTGCGTCGTGAGATCGCGGAGTTACCGGCCAAGAAGGCGGTCGGGATCGTCGCCACCTACCGGCTGAACATCATCGCCGCGCTGAAGAACGCCGCGAGGGAAGCCGGGTACGGCTTCGGGTCTGTGCCGTCGTACAAGCGGGCCGCGGGTGGCCTGATGGAGGGACCGGGGACCGGGACGTCGGACTCGATCCCGGCGATGCTGTCGCACCGCGAGTACGTGCAGAGCAACGCCGCGGTCGAGCACTACGGCGTGGCCGCCATGGACGCGATCAACCAGCGGCGCGTGCCCAAGGCGGCGCTGCGGCTGGCCAGCGGCGGCCTCGCCTCCCTGACCCGGGACGCGACGATCGCCATGGGCGAGCTGTCCGAGTCGAAGCCCGCCCGGATCGCTCGCGCGGCCGCCGCCATGCAACCAGCCGCCGGAGGCATCGATGCCGACGCGCTTGGCGCGGTCATCGCCACAGCTGTCGAACAGGGGATCAAGCGGGGCATGAAGCGGATGGCGATCAACATGGACGGTGCGCCCGTCGCTCGCGTAGTGGAAAAGTACAGCGGAAGGCTCTTATGAACTGCAGCAGTGGTTTTCACCCGCCAAGGGAGCGCCAGTACGTCGTCGACTCGGGTGCGCTCGCGTCTAGCCTCGACGAGGCCGGTGAGCTGATGAGCAACGCGCTGGCCCTGATCCGACGGGGCCTCGGGGACGAAGACGGTGAAGTCCTCGTCCCCGAGGCAACCGCACGGATACAGGCCATGCTCGACGTGCTGGCCTTGTGCCCGGATTGCTCGACCAGGGCCATGACTCTGGTCGCCGGAATGCTCGTTTCAGCCTTGACGGACCGGATCGCGCTCCGCGCCCGCATTGAGGCCAGGCTCCTGGACCTAGCCCAGAACGGCCTCCAGGAGGATTGAGCCCCGCTACCCGCAGGTCCAGGCCTCGACGGCCTGACGCACGTGATCCGACCGGAACCGGCGCCGTCGTCCGGCGCTCGCTGACTTGTCTCGCTCCACGCCGACTTCCGACGGCAGGAGCACGTAGGGCAGCTGGCCGCTGTAGGCCAGGTTGTGAACGTAGTCCGGGCTGCAGCTGAACCGTTCGGCTACCTGCCTCGCCGTTAGCAGCGGGAACATCTCGTCGTCTTCTCCGTCCAGCTCTACCGGTAGAGCCGGCTGCTTCGATCGGGGCATATGCGCCTCCAGGTGATCGAGGTCCGCTGGCGGTCGCGGCGGACTTCCAGATGCCCGAGACGTTGTCCGGGGCTCGTAGGCTCGAGGATGACTTACCGGACCGGGCATGCCCGACCCCGAGCGCCTCCGCCCGGTCCGGTAGTCACGTCAGGTCAGGGCTCGGACCTGAGCTCGGCGACCGCCCACGCCGTCCGGCGCTGCCGGGCCTCGATCTGGTGGCGCTCACCCACCGCGCTGCGACTCCCCGCGGTCCAGCGCAGGGACTGTTCATCGTCGCCGCGTGAGGTCTCGATGCCCGCGTAGGCCAGGCGTTCGGCGCGGGAGATCAGCGGGCCGTGGATCACGTGGGGCTCGACCTCATCGGCGCAGATCTCGAGAGCGCGGACGGCCTCGCGCACGACACGGTCGGGAAGGTCTGACACCCACACCGCCCGCTTACCTGCTGGGGTCATCGTGGTGAAGTGTGCGAGGACGTCGCACGATCGCTCGACAGGGTAGATCTTGATGACGGTGGCGACAGTTGCCACAGTGGCCTCCTCGGGTTTGTGAGTAGCCAACTTGTAGTTGGGCGGACCCCATTGCGTCGCGGGGTGCTGTGTGCGTCCGGTCCGGAACGGGCTCGCTGCTGTGGACCTGTCGTTGGCCCCGTTGGTCGGGCCTGTCATTGGACCCGTGGTTGGGCCTGCTAGTGGGCCTGGGCGGGGCCACCGACTGGACCTGGCCGGGTGTCGCGAAGAAGGACCATCCGATCCTGACCGACCTCTTCGATGTCCCAGCCGGGCACGGTCCCATGGCTCCCGAGGGCCCTAGGTCCCCGGCGCGGAGCAGATCTCAGCTCGCCATGGATGGGCCAGCCCGCCAGACGAGGCTGATTTGATGGCCGGCCCGGAGCGGCCCCCATGTCGGTATCGCCGGAGGTCTGCGATGGATCCCGCAACAAGGTGCTTTCTTCTCAGCGCGGAGCGTAGTGAGCGACATAAGCGAGTGGCGTCTTGACTCTTCGGAGTACTAGAAGCAATGCTGTCGGCACCGGTCAGATGCTTGACGACCGGTCGAGAAAATTCCTGAGTAGGCACCGAGGGTCGCACCTGGAGCACTCAGAGCGGGGCCCTCTGGCCGTCGGCCAGGGGGTCCCGGCCCGTTTGGACCGAGACGCGATTGTGCTCTGTGACATAAGGCGTTCGTCGTGCGTGCCAACGTCGGCGACCTACACTGCAAGAACCGGGGTGCCTGACGACGCCGATTGGGGGTTTGGGATTGAGATACCTCCAGACCCTGCATCGAGCGGCCGAAGGCACTACACGGAACGCTGTGTATCGGCACCGGAGAGGGACGAGTGGGTACCAGGCCGGGGCAACGAACCGGAGGTTCGCGCCCCGACCCGGCAGAGGAAGACCTATCAGGCGGCCACCCGATACGGAGTCCTCAGGGCGCACTCACCCTTCCGGCCGATACACGGCGGGAAGGTGCCACCCTCCTCGTGGTGCGACGTGACACCGTACTGATCGACGTAGGTGTCGGTCTTGGGCACACGCTGTCCCGTCTTCCACTGGCCACCAGGGCCAAGCGGGGTCCTCTTCAACTTCATCACCTCCTCGGAGGAGTCGGATGTCTGCTGTGATCGACTTGGCCGCACACCGGAGTCGCGCGGTCGCCTCGGCGGCCGACAGCCTCGTGTGCAGCTGTGGATCTGAATGGTTCACCCTTGTGGGGCGGCCCTCTGATCCGGCCGGGACGCCGGCCGCCGTCACGATGAGAAGCGACGGGGCGATCACTGGGCACACCGGAGTTCCCTGCTGCACCGAGTGCGGCAAGGTTGTAGAAGAACTCTAGGAAGACGCAGGGAATAGAAGGGGCCCGGAGCGGACAACGGGTCATCCGCTGACGCAGCCCACCGTGGCGGGCGCTCGTCGGTATCTCCCTTCCTGAGTGGCATCACGGTCCGTCACATCCATCCCCGAAGGGACGAACGACTAGGCCGTCTGAGGGTCGCAGAAGACATGGTAGCGGTCGGCCCGGGATGTCGGCGTGGACGACACTCGGCTGGCGTATCGACCCAGGTCGGAGGGCGTGTCCGCCCCGACCGAACCCCACCCTTCGAACGCCTGTTCGGATTCCGGTTTCACGGGGCTGAGACCGTGGCAATGAGGGTCAGGCGAGCCCAGAACTTTGCGTCCGCCGTTCTGCCGAGGATGGGCCTGATTGACCCGAGGGGCACGCTGACGGCCCGGTCCCGGTCTCCGTCGCTGGGTTGTCCCGCGTGTCCAGTCCTGGCGCGGTCTGGCGAGCGCGCTCCTACTCGGGGCGGTGGGCCCGATCCCTGGTGGAACTGAAGGTGTTGAGGACGTGTCGGCCGAGGCGCAGCCGGCGGCCGGTGCCTTTGCAGCGCGGGCAGGTGCGGAACCTCTTGCCGCTGGGGGACGGGAGCTTGCCGGTGCCGTTGCAGCGCCAGCAGGCGGCGTAGGGCCAGAACCGGCAGGCGAACCAGTAGCCGGCGACCAGGCCGAGCGCGGCTAGGGCTAGGAGCACGTCGGTGGGCATGAGGGGCCTCTCTGGGTTCTTGGCGGGTGGCGCCGGGTGGTGTCCTAGTCCCTAGATGCCTGGTCAGAGGCCCGTGCAGGGTCTAGGGATGCTCCTAGGGCTAGTGGTGGCAGCTCCTAGGGCTCTATGGCGTCCTGGGGTTCGTCAGCGGCTGCCGCGAGCACCCTGCGGGCCCTGCGGACGTCGGCGAGTGCGTACCCCTGGCGGTTGGTGTTGTCGCGGAACACCTGGATCGAGGGGACGCCGCGGGGCTTCAACATGCGGGTGAGCGCGGCCTCATCGAGCTGCGGGTAGCGGTCGCCGAAGTGCTCGCGCAGGCGCTCCACGATCTGCCAGGCCTGGACCTTGGCCTGGTCACCCGGCCACACGGCGTCGACGTCCTCGACAACCATCGCCTCGACCACGAACTCCTCCCGCTCGCCGGCAGCCTGGCCCCGCAAGGTCCCGGCGTCGATACGCCTCTGCCGTCCGATCGCGCAGGCCTTCGTGAAGTCCGTCGGCGTGAACAGGTCCGTCCGGGCCACCTGCAGGTCGCCGCCGCGGCCGGTCGAGATCCCGCCGATGACGGCGGCGCCCTTGTGGGCCTCGTCGAAGCGGTCGGTCCGGAACCCGGTCGCGGAGATATCGGTCCCGAGGATCGCGTCGGAGTTCTGTCGGGTCCGGGTCCGTAGGGCGATCCGGACCGTCATGACGTCGCGGAGGTCCGCAGGGATGACCTCGGCCGCCGGGCGCTGGGTGATGGCCACGAGGCTGAAACCGGCCGCGGGCGCCGACTTGGCGAGCCAGGTGAGAACGTCGAGCGACTCCTGCCGGATCTCCTTGCTGGCCGCCCTCAGCAGGTTCTGGATCTCGTCCACGATGATGATATGCGGGCGCATTCCGGCCCGAGCCAGCTCGCGGGTCAGCTTGTCCTCGGGCATCTCGAGGTCGGACAAGTCCCGGAACTGAGCGAACCGGGCCCGGGCCGCCTGCTGCAGCTGGCGCAGGATCGCGACGGCCCGCGCTAGGTCCTCCTCGTCGTCGCCGGTCTGGAAGTGGGTAGCGACCTCGGACAGGGCCAGCCAGTCCCGCCCGCCCTTGCAGTCGATCCCGGTGACGTCGCAGTAGGGGTCCAGCACGGCCGGGGCGGTGAGGCATTTCGCCGCGAAGCTTTTCCCGGCCCGGGGGACGGCGCCCACGAGATAGGAGGCGAACAGCAGCGGCGCCTTCACCTCGCGACCCAGCGGTGTGCGAGCGATCGGGTGCTGGTCCCAAACCGACACCTTCGGCATGCGGGCCATCGGCGAGCGGTGCGGGGTCCGCAGGAACGGGTCGTCGTCGGCGACGTAGATCGCTACCCGACGCTCGCTGCCCTTCACCGGCTCGACGAACACCTGAGCCGCGGCGACGTCCATCGCGGACGCGAGCTTGCCGAGGTTCTCGGCCGCGTCGCCGGCGGTCTTACCGTACGTGACGTCGACGAGGATCTCTGTGCCACGGCCGTTTGCCGAGCGTGCGATCGGCGCCGCGAGGGTGGCCAGGGTCGACTCGGCGGTCACGTTGCCGTCCTTGTCGACCTTGGCCGGCTGCCCGGCCAACCCGGCGGCACGCAGAGCCCGCATCACGATCGTGTCGGTGATCTCCCGGTGCCCGGGGGTCGCCGTCATCGTCTGGCCGATGAGCGGCTTGCCCGGGTCGGAGCCGATGATGGCCAGCACCAAGAACGTGGCGACCGAGACAGCTGCCTGAACAGCTGGCTCCTGGCCGCGGTAGATGATCACCCCGCTGGTAACGAGGATGCCTAACACCACGGCGACGACGAGGGACCGCCACTTGATCCGGGCGGAGCGGTTCTCGCGCAGCTGCCGGAACTCCTTGGAGTCGGCCTTCGTGCCGGTGGCCAGGTCCTGCTCCAGTCCGTCGGCGCGGGTGTCCAGTGCCCACCGGACCGTGCCGGCCACGACACGGCAGGTGCCTCGGGGCGCTCGGATCAGCGCGCGAACGGCGTACGTCGGAAGCCGGAACATGTGGAAGCGGAAGGCGTGCCACTGCACTCGCAGCCACCACCGGGTGGTGCCCTTCCAGCCGTCCCATGACCGCATCCAGCCGGGCACGATCGGCCGCAGTTCGCCAGCGCCTATGGCCGGCGGCCCGGTCACGACGGTGGCGGTCACCGTGTCCATACCGGGTCCTGTGACCGCCTGGGGCGGGTCGTACGGCTCAACAGGACGGGCCTCGCGCTGGGCGACCTCGCCGCCGTCTCCGGTCTTGGCCGCGGGCTGCTCGATGCGGTCGACGACCCCGTCACCGTTGACGTCCAGGTGAACGACGCCGCCCTCTGCACGCCGGGCCGTGGAGGTGTCGGGATGCGAGGTGCTCTGGCTCATCTCGATCTCCCTCCTCACGCGGCGTTGAGCTGGCGGAGCAGCTCCTTCGCCTTCTCCGTGCCACAGCCGTGACCCCGAGCGCGCAGCCCGTCGATCAGAGTGCGACGGCTCAGACGCGAGCCGTTGCGGGCGAACTCGGCCTGCACCGCCTGCGCGGCCAGCAACAGGTCGCCCGCGTCGACGTGCGGTCGCTGGCGGTTCGGGCCCTTGGACCGGCCGCCGCCCTGGCCGCCGCTCTTGGCGTCGCCGCCGTCGCTAGACGACGGGACGGTCTCGGCACGTGATGCCGGTCGGGCCCTGGCCGGGCGGGCCGGGGAGGTGATGTCGAGGACGTGCTTGCGCCAGGCCCGGAACGTCGAGGCTGGCGCCAGAGCCAGCCGGATCAGGCGGGGTGCCGTCACGACGACGGGCGGCTCTTCCCCGCGGCGGCGGTGGACGCCCTTGCGGAGTTCGGCCAGGAGCGTCTCGAAGGCGATCGCCGAGGCGAGTGGGACGCCGGCGGCCAGGACAACGGTCACGACGTCGCCGCCGGTGCGCGAGGCCGCCCAAGTCGCGTTCGATGTTGCCGACGCGGTGATCGCGCCGAACGTGCCGATCCGGGCCAGGCCGGCGGCGCGGCCGTCGAGGGCGGCGGACCAGGCGACGACGGCAAGCGACAGGGCGAGACCGTCGAACGTCAGGGGCAGCAGGATCGGGATGTCGAAGTGCTTGGCCGCGGCGAAGTCTCGCTGCTCGCTGAACGACCACACGGCGCCGGCGAACCACACGCCTGCGACTAGGAGCAGGCCGACGGTGATGGGCAGGGTGCGGGCGAGGCGCTGCATGGGCGTGACCGTGGCCAGCGCCTCGTCGGGCGTCGTGGTCGTGTCCATCGGGGTCTCCTCGGGTCAGAGGGGCGTTCGCGGGTGGGTGGGTCAGTCGCTGATCGGGTACACGGCGCCGGCCTTGCCGGTCAGCTCCCACACGCCCGGCGGCAGGTACAGCGGCCGGTGGTGCGCGGTGCGGCCCTGGTGCTCCAGACGGGCCGTCGAGCCCTCCGGGACCAGGACGGTGAACGACAACTGGCCGTCGATCAGGTGGCGACGGACGCCGACGGGCCCGGCCGGGACCAGGACGTGGAGGTTCGGGTCGGGGCGTCGCAGGAGCCGGGCGAGCACCGAGGCACGACCGCCGAACAGCGGGTCGGGCACGGTGATCGGGACGACGGCCCGCCGGCTGTCCCGGTGCCCGGGCGCCGGCGGCAGCTGCTGCGGTGGGCCGACCCGCTTCACGCGGATGTCGCCCTGGCGGCGAGGCTTCCCGAAGGAGACCGGCGCCACCAGCTGCTGGACCTCGTCGACCAGGACAAGGGGCGTGCGGGTGAGCTCGGCGGTGAGCCGGTCCAACGCGGCGTCGTTCTCGGCGGTCGGCAGGTCGAGGGTGTCGGGGTGGGCGCTGGGCTTGGTCTCGGGCCGTGCCATGATCGGGTCTCCTTCGGGTCAGGTTGCGTAGCTGGTCGCGGCGTAGTCGGAGGGGGCGTCTCGCCAGCCGGCGGCTTGGCCGGCCAGCGGGTCGGGGGTGGTGACGATCTCCCCGTACAGGGAGTAGAGGCCGCCACGTTGGGGGTCGGGTGAGGCGTCGACCATCACCAGCAGCCACTGGTCGGTGTCCTGCCAGGAGGCGGGCAACGTGTAGGTCGCGAGGATCCGGCCCGGGTTGCCGGGGTCGTCGCACGATCGGACGCGGGTCATGCCCTTCCGTGTGGCCCACGCCTCGAACTCGGTTCCGAAGGCGAATGTGTCGACGTCGACCGCGAACCGGCGCACCTCCTGTTGGAGTCGTTCCCCGCGAGGCCGGAACGGCAGATCGGCGCGACGGACCCAGACCCGGTTCGCCAGACGGACCGCGAGGTCCGCGACCCGGGCCAGCAGCAGAGCCAGGACAAAGGCCAGGGCGCCGCAGACGATCCAGGTGACGACCCGGACGTAGACGGTGGCCCACAAGCCGATCAGGGCGGCGTGGATGACGAGGAGCTGCGGCCGTGCAACGGCCGCCATGACTCCGGTCGCCGCGAAGGCACAGGCCGCGAGGAAGGCGACGCCGCTCACGAGGCGCCCACCTGGTGTTCGCGGTCGACCTCGTCGCTGGGCTCGTCCGAGTCCTCGACGCGAGGAAGGTCGAGCGTGTCCGCGAGCGAGCCGGCCTCGGCCTCTCGCCCCGGATCAGCCTCTGGTTCCGAGACTGTCTCGCTGGCCGCCGCCAGGTGCGCTCGCCGCAATGGGGCGCCGAGGCTCTCCTGCCGGGCGGTGTCGCGAACCGTGAGGAACCAGGTGCCGCCGAAGGCGGCGACCATCAGCGCGGCGGTCACCGCCCCGGGCAGGCTGTGCACGTACCGGACCGCGAACACTGCGAACATCAGGATCAGCGCGGCCCAGATGATGAGCCCCGGCGACCGCATCACGAGCCGGGCCATCAGGCCTGCTCCGCGCTCGCGTGCATCTCGCCTGCGGACGGCCGGCGGGGCGGGGCCACGCCCAGGGACACCGGACCACCGGCGGTGGCGATCAGCTCCTGCAGCGCGTTCACCAACCACACGGCGTCGGTGATCGCGAGGACGCCGTCGCGGGGCGGGTCCAACAGGACGATCCGGGTCGCCCCGTCGTACTGGGTGAGGAACACGGCACCTGCGGGGGTCTCCAGCAGACGGCTCGTGCAGTCGCTGCAGTTGCCGTCCCTGTGCTCGGCGGGGTCGCACCACGGGGCGTGGGCGATAGGCGAGTCCGGCTGGGCGTCGTCGATAATGAGGGTCATGACTCGGGTACCTCCGGGTCTTAGGCCCCGGCCGGCGTGTGGAGCGTCGAGCCGGGGCTGTTGGGTTCGGCGTTCGTGTTGCTCGCCGATTGCTCACGGACGAAGCGGTCTGCTCACGTCCTGAGCGGTCTGAATGACCACCCCGGATGACCCATGACCTGGGAAAACGCGCTATCTGCGCACGATCCGACTCAGATCAATACGCTTGGAACCCGATTTGTAATCAGCCGGTCGCCGGTTCGACTCCGGCCGCGGGCTCCCCGTCCGACGGTCCTCGCCGAACCGTTTAGGGTGCTTGTCCATGAAGGCGACCCTGCTGCACGGCGAACGTGACATCCGGTTGGAAGAGGTCCCCGACCCGACGATCAAGTCGCCGACCGACGCCGTGGTGCGGGTCGTCGCGGCGTGCGTGTGCGGGTCGGACCTGTGGGGCTACCGGGGCATCCAGCCGACGCACGAGCCGCGCCGGATCGGGCACGAGTTCGTGGGCATCGTCGAGGAGGTCGGCGCCGACGTCCGGACGGTCAGGAAGGGCCAGTTCGTCATCGCGCCGTTCATGATCAGCGACGGAACCTGCCCGAACTGCCACAACGGTGTGCAGACGTCGTGCCTGAAGGTGTCTGGCTGGGGGCACCCGGACCGCGAGGGGTTCCTGGCCGACGCCGGGCAGGGCGAGTGGGTGCGGGTGCCGCTGGCCGACGGGACGCTCGTCGCCACCCCCGAGGTACCGGACGCCGGGCTGGTGCCGAGCCTGCTGACCCTCTCCGACGTGATGGGCACCGGGCACCACGCGGCGCTCGCGGCCGGGGTGGGCAAGGGCAGCACCGTCGCGGTGGTGGGGGACGGGGCCGTGGGCCAGTGCGCGGTGATCGCCGCCAACCGGCTGGGCGCCGAGCGCGTCGTCGTCATGTCGCGGCACGCCGACCGCCAGAAGTTGGCCAAGGAGTTCGGCGCCACCGACGTCGTGGCGGCCCGCGGCGACGAGGGGGCGGCCGCCGTTCGCGAGCTCTTCGACGGGATCGGTGCCGACGCGGTGCTGGAGTGCGTGGGCACCAAGGAGTCGATGGACCAGGCGATCGGGTCCGTCCGACCGGGCGGGACGATCGGCTACGTCGGCCTGCCGCACGGCGTCGAGCTGAACGTGCCGGGCATGTTCTACCGGAACGTCAACCTGCACGGCGGCGTCGCGCCGGTGCGCGCGTACCTGGAGGAGCTGCTCAGCGACGTGCTGCACGGCAGCATCAACCCGGGGAAGGTCTTCGACCTGAACCTGCCGCTGACCGAGGTGGCCGAGGCCTACGCGGCCATGGACGAGCGCCGGGCGATCAAGAGCTTCCTGAACATCGGCTCGGTGTAACGGTTCTCAGCGGGCGCGCGACCCGCGCAGCAGCCAGAACAGCCCGACGATCGGCAGCACCAGCGGGATGAATCCGTACCCGGAGCCGTAGCCCGACCATACGGTCGCGTCGGGGAACGCCTGCGCGTCGAACAGGCTCGCGGTGCCGACGGCCAGCACGCCGCCGAGCTCGAACCCGATGGTGCCCAGCGCCACCCGCCGCGCGGTCTCGCCCGGGCGGGCCAGCGCGACGGTGGCGACGATGTAGATCACCCCGGCCAGGGCGGACAGCAGGTAGGCCAGCGGCGCCTCGTCGTACTTGGTCGAGATCTGCACCAGCGCGCGCGACGTGGCCGCGATCGCGAACAGCGCGTAGACCGCGACCAGCAGCCGGCCCGGCCCGTGCCGGCGGGCGTCGGTCGCTCCGTCGGTCGCGTCACCGGTGGTCGAGGGCTCAGGCATGTCCGCTCCAGATCTGCGCCATCCGCAGGGTCATCACGCCGACCGCGACGCAGGCGAGGGTGATCACCAGCGTGCTCGAGCGGGACCGTTCCATCGACGACCACACCGCGCCCACCGGGATGATGAACGGCAGCGCCGCGGCGTAGGAGACGAACGTCGCGACCGACACCGAGCGGTCCGTCGTGGCCACCGCCGCCACCCCCGCCACCAGCTGCGCGAGCGTCAGTACCTCGGCGACCAGCAGGACGACGAGCAGTCGGTTGCTGGGCCGCGCGTCCCGCACCGCCGTCGCCACGCTCCACCCGGCGCCCAACAGGCACGCCGCGAGCAGCGGCCAGGTCAGGACGGCGAACACGTCGCCGACCCTACGATCACCGCCCTGCCGTGAGTGCGGCGGGGCCACCCCCCTCAGGTCGTGATCATGGAAACTTCTACTCTCTCGTGCCGGAGCGGTGCGGGTGTGGCGGCGCCGACAGAGTAGAAGTTTCCATGATCACGGCTGGGTGGGGGCGCGGCCCGGCGGGAAGCCGCCCGTGGCGATCGGCCCCCACCGGGTCGGGGTGATCCGGATCAACGACTTGCCCTGAGCGACCATCGCCGCCCGGTACTCGTCCCAGTCCGGGTGCTCGCCGGAGATGCAGCGGAAGTACTCGACCAGCGGTTCCAGCGCCTCCGGCAGGTCCAGCACCTCCGCGGTCCCGTCCACCTGGACGTACGGCCCGTTCCACTCGTCCGACTGCACGACCAGCGAGACCTCGCCCCGGCGGCGGATGTTCGCGACCTTCGCGCGCTGCGGGTAGGTCGAAACGACGACCCGGCCGGCGTTGTCCACCCCGCACGTGACCAGCGACAGCTGGGGCGAACCGTCCGCCCGGTACGTCATGAGCGTCGCCCGGTGCCGCGGGCGCAGGAACTCGAGCAACTCCTCGCGCGAGACGCGCGTCGCGGTAGCGATCGTCACCATGCGGCCATCAAACCTCAGTGGGCCAGGAACGTCGCGGCCATGTCCAGCTCGCCGTGCCCGGCCTCGGCGGCCTTCGCGAAGTAGGCCCGCGCGACCGACACCACCGCCGGGTCGGCGCCGGCCTCGCGGGCGGCCTCCTCGATCAACCCGGCGTCCTTCAACGCCCCGCTCAACGCGAAGGCCGGGTCGTACGCACCGGACAGCATCGCCGCGCCCTTGAGCTGCACGTAGGGGGCGTCCATCGCCCCGCCCTTGACGGCCTCCAGGAAGAGCGCCGGGTCGACGCCGAGCGCCTCGGCCGTCCTCAGCGCCTCGGCGATGCCCTCCAGGACGGTGAACACCCACCCGTTGCAGACCAGCTTCAACCGCGTCCCGGCCCCCGCGTCGCCGACCCACATCGTGCGCGCCCCGACCGCGTCGAACAGCGGCGCCACCCGCGGCGCCAGGTCGCTCGGCCCCGAGGCCAGCACGACGAGCTGTCCCTTCTCGGCCGGCTGCTTCGTGCCCAGCACGGGGGCGTCGACGAACGGCAGGCCCTGCCGCTCCGCGTGCGCGGCCAGCTCGGCGGTCCCGGCGACCCCGACGGTGCTCGACTGCACCCACACGGTGCCGGACGCCGGGGCGGCCGCCTCGATCGCGGACCGCACGCTCTCGAGGTCGAACAGCATCGTGAGGACGACGTCCGCCCCCGCCGCCGCCTCGGCGGCGGTCCGCGTCACCTGGCACCCGTCGTCCGCCAGCGGCGCGGCCCGTTCGTAGGTGCGGTTCCAGACCCGGGTCGGGAGCCCGGCGGCGGCCAGGTTCCGCGCCATGCCGGCGCCCATCGTCCCGGTTCCCAACAGCGCAACGGTAGGAGTGCTCACCCTCCGCAACCTACGTGCGGTGTCCGTGTGCCGCGAGAGGTGTCGCACCGAGACCCGTACAGGCGCGTCGGTGTCCGGACACCTAGGGTGGTCGCGTGACCAGTGTCGACACAGGCGACGCACGACCGCCGTCCGAGCCGCCGAAGAACGGCCACCACGACCTCATCGTCGTGGCCAACCGGCTGCCCGTGGACCGGAAGGTCGCCGCCGACGGGACCACCAGCTGGGTGCCCAGCCCGGGTGGTCTGGTCACGGCGCTCGAGCCCGTCATGCAGCGCAACGCGGGCGCGTGGGTGGGCTGGTCGGGCAGCGCCGGCGAGGCCCCGGAGCCGTTCGAGGCCCGCGGTATCCGCCTGATCCCGGTGATGCTCGACGAGCGTGAGGTCGAGGAGTTCTACGAGGGCATGGCCAACTCGACGTTGTGGCCGCTGTACCACGACGTCGTCGCCCGCCCCCAGTTCCACCGCAGCTGGTGGGAGAGCTACGAGCAGGTCAACCAGCGCTTCGCCGACCGGGCCGCCGCCGAGGCCGCACCGAACGCGCTGGTCTGGGTGCAGGACTACCAGCTGCAGCTCGTCCCGCAGATGCTGCGCCGGTTGCGCCCCGACCTGCGGATCGGGTTCTTCAACCACATCCCGTTCCCGCCCTACGAGCTGTTCGCGCAGCTGCCGTGGCGCCGCCGGGTGCTCGAGGGGCTGCTCGGGGCCGACCAGTTGGGCTTCCAGCGCCCGGCCGACGCGAACAACTTCCTGCGCGCCTGCCGGCGCAACGGCCTGTCCACCCGGCGGGGCATGGTGCAACTGCCCGGTGAGCCGCGGTTCGGCAGCCCCGACCACCATCCGCGGCGCGAGGTCAACGCGGCCGCGTTCCCCATCTCGATCGACGCGCGCGCGGTCCAGGAACTGGCCGAGCGGCCCGAGATCCAGATGCGGGCCAAGGAGATCCGGCGCGAGCTCGGCGACCCGCGGGTCGTGCTGCTCGGCGTCGACCGGCTCGACTACACGAAGGGCATCCTGCACCGCCTCAAGGCGGTCGAGGAGCTGTTCGAGGACGGCGACCTCGAGGCCCAGGACGCCGTCCTGGTGCAGGTCGCGACCCCCAGCCGCGAGCGCGTCGACCAGTACCAGAAGATGCGCCAGGACGTGGAGGTCACGGTCGGGCGGATCAACGGCGACTACGGCAAGATCGGCCACCCCGCCGTGCACTACCTGCACCAGGCCTACGGGCGTGACGAGCTGGCCGCGCTGTACCTCGCGGCCGACGTCCTGCTGGTCACGGCCCTGCGCGACGGCATGAACCTGGTCGCCAAGGAGTACGTCGCCACCCGCTACGACGAGGGCGGCGCGCTGGTGCTGTCCGAGTTCGCCGGCGCCGCCAACGAACTGCCGCAGGCGTTCCTGATCAACCCGCACGACATCGACGGCATGAAGGCACAGATCATGCGGGCCGTGCACGTCACGCCGAAGGAGGCGCAGCGCCGGATGCGGGCCATGCGTCGCCGCGTCTTCGACCACGACGTCGCCCGCTGGGCCTCGACGTTCCTCAAGGTGGCCGCCTCGGCCGTGGAGCCGAACGCCGTCGCCTCGGTCAGCCCCGGCGATCTGCCGACCGACACCGGCGCGATCCGGTTACCGGTCCGTCCCGGCCCGCGCCCCGACGTCCTCGACCGCGCCCGACGGGCGCTACCGCCCGGCCTGGTGGACGACGTCGAGGGCTTCGCGATGCACCCCTCCCTGCTCGTCGCGCTGGACTTCGACGGCGTGCTGGCCCCGCTGACCGCCAAGCCCGAGCTGTCCCGGATGCTGCCCGAGGCGCGCAGCCAGCTCGGCGCGCTCGTGCACGTGCCCGGCGTCCGGCTGGCCCTGGTCTCCGGCCGGTCGCTGGCCGACCTGCGAGCCATCGCGGACCCGCCGCCGGGCACGATGCTGGTCGGCAGCCACGGCGCCGAGTTCAGCGACCCGATCGGCGGCGGCGCCGCCTCGGCCGAGCTGGACGACGACCGGCGGGCCCTGCTCGCGAAGGCCACCGAGGAACTGCAGAAACTGTCCGCCCAGCACGACCGGACCTGGGTCGAGATGAAGCCGACCGGCGTCGTCCTGCACACCCGGCAGGCCGAGGCGGAGGTGGCCGCGGCGGCCACGAAGGCCGCCCTCAAGGGCGTCGGGTCCTGGCCCGGCGTGCACGTCACGATGGGCAAGGAGGTCGTGGAGCTGTCCGTGGTCGAGGTGACCAAGGGGACGGCGCTCGCGGCCCTGCGCCAGGCGCTCGGCGTGGGCGCGGTGATGTACGTCGGCGACGACGTGACCGACGAGCGCGCGTTCGACGTGATGAGCGTCGACAGCGGCGACGTGTCGGTGCGCGTCGGTGACGGCGACACCCTGGCCCGGCACCGGCTGCGCGACCCCGAACAGGTCGCGACCCTGCTCGGGCTGCTCGTCGACCTGTGCCGCGAATAGAGCGCTCACAGGGGACAGGCCCGGGCCGATCCTGGCCAACCGGGCCCTGACGTGGTGAGATAACCCGCAACCGTTACTTGAGGGTTTGTCCTGAAGGTTCGATTCAGCCGGAGGTGGTCCGCATGCAGCTGTGGCTTCTGCTCATCGTGGTGGGTGCGGTGCTCCTGGTCCTCGGGATGATCCTCGGGATCCTCAGCACGCTCTTCGGGTGGCTGGGCGTGCTCGCGATCTCCGCGGGCGCGATCCTGACGCTGACCGGCCCGACCGGCGCCCACAGGATTTAGGGCGTGGCTCGGACACTGAGCCACGCCCTGAAACCGAGCTCGGGGGGCGTTCACCCGGTCGGCCGTCACCCGGTCGGCCTAAAGCCGTCGTCCCGTGGCGCCGATGTCCCCGGTATGCGCCGCAGCCGTCGACTCACCAGCGTCCTGATCCTCCTGGCCGCCCTCGTGGCCGGAGGGCTCGGCGCCGCGGGCCCGGCCGACGCCCGACCCGGCTACCCGAGCGCGGACGACGTGCGCGCGGCGAAGCGGCAGGCCGCGGCGCTCGGCGACGACGTCGACGCGATCCAGAAGCGGCTCGACGGGGCCCAGGCCGCCGCCGACGCCGCCGAGACCGCGGCCAGCCAGGCCGACGAGGACTACAACGTCGCCGTCATCGAACTGGCGCAGACCAAACAGGCCGCGAAGGTCGCGCAGGCCGCCGCCGACGCCGCGCAGAAACGGGTTGACGGCGCCCAGGACGAGATCGGTCGGCTGGCCGCCGACCAGTACCGGCAGGGCGGCCCGATCGCCGACCTCGACGTGCTGCTGTCCCCCGACGGCCCCGACGCCGTGCTCGAGCGGGCCACGATGCTGCAGGCGCTGGCCGCCGAGCGGAACCGCACGGTGCACGCCTACGACAACTCACGGGTCAAGGCGACCGCCCTCCAGCAGGAGGCGCTGGCCGCCCTGGAGAAGCAGCGCCAGGCCGCCGAGCAGATGGCCGCGGCCCGCGCCGCCGCGCAGGCCCGGTCCGAGGCGGCGGCGAACGCGCTGGCCCACACCCGCGCCGACCAGCAGGCCCTGATCGAGCAGCTGGCCAAGGCCCGCAAGACGAGCGTGAAGCTGGAGAAGCAGCGCCAGGCCGGGCTGGAGGCAGCCGCGCGCGCCCGCGCCGAGGCGGCCGCCCGGGCCCGGGCCGCGGCGCAGGCCCGGAACAACGCCCGGAACAACGACGGCGGCGGCAACGACGGCGGCGGCAACGACGGCGGCGGGAACAACGGGGGTGGCGGGGGCAGCTCCAGCGGGACGGCCCAGGGCGGCCGCATCGCGGTGGCCTGGGCCAAGACCCAGCTGGGCAAGCCGTACGTGTGGGCCGCGGCCGGGCCGAACAGCTACGACTGCTCGGGCCTGGTGCTGCGCGCCTGGCAGAAAGCCGGGGTGTACTTCCCGCACTCGTCGCGGATCCAGTACGCGATGACGGAGCACATCTCGTACAGCTCGATGCGCCCCGGCGACCTGATCTTCTACGCCACCAACACGTCGAACCCGGGTTCGATCCACCACGTCACGATGTACATCGGCGGCGGGCGGATGATCGAGGCCCCGCACACCGGCTCCTACGTGCGGATCGTGTCCATCCGCTGGGGTGGGGCCATGCCGTACGCCGGCCGCCCGTAGAAACGCCCTGGACGCGATCAGGCCCCGGATCCGACACGATCGTGTCGGATCCGGGGCCTGATCCGTGGGTCAGTGCGGGTAGACGCCGCCGTTGTCGGCCAGTCGCTTGCGGGACGCGACGATCTCGGCCTCGGCCGCCGCACGGTCGCCCCAGTGCGCCCCCTCGACGCTCTTGCCGGGCTCCAGGTCCTTGTAGGTCTCGAAGAAGTGCTGGATCTCGAGCCGGTAGAACTCGGGGATGTCGGTCAGGTCCTGCACGTTCTCGGTCCGCGGGTCGACCGGCATGCACAGGATCTTGTCGTCGCCGCCCTTCTCGTCGCGCATGTGGAACATGCCGATCGCCCGGGCGCGCACCAGGCACCCGGGGAACGTCGGCTCCTCCAGCAGGACGAGGGCGTCCAGCGGGTCGCCGTCCTCACCGAGGGTGCCGTCGATGAAGCCGTAGTCGGCCGGGTAGCGCGTCGCCGTGAAGAGCATCCGGTCGAGCTTGATCCGCCCGGTCTCGTGGTCGACCTCGTACTTGTTGCGCTGACCCTTGGGAATCTCGATGGTGACGTCGAAGTCCAACCTGCTGCCTTCCGGTTCCGTTGTGGCTGCTCAGACTATTCTCGTCCCGGTCGACTGAGGGAGCGGTATCGGCGTGGCAGGGCTCACCAGCAGGGCGAGCAGGAGAGTGGCGATCGTCACGGCCTTGGCGACCACGGTCGCGGTGGCCGGTACGGCCGGATTCGTCCTGACCCGCCGCGTCGCGCCGCCCCCGACCGTCGCCGACTCGTTCGACCTGGCGGCCGACGTCCCGGGCGCCGTGCAACCCGGCCCCGGGGACACCGTCCTACCCACCCCGGCCACCGACGCCTCGGTCCCCACGGCGGCGGCGCTGGACCGCGCGCTCGGCCCGGCCCTGCGGGCGGCGGGCCTGGGCAAGCAGGTCTCCCTCGACGTCCTCGACCCGGCCTCCGGTGAGCACCTGCTCTCCCAGGCCGTGAACACGGCCCGGGAGCCGGCCTCCACGGCCAAGCTGCTGACCGGGGCGGCCGCGCTCAGCGCGTTGGGCGCGGACACGACGCTGCCCACCCGCACCGTGCAGGACGACGGGGGCACCGTGTACCTGGTCGGCGGCGGGGACGTGCTGCTCGCCAAGGGTTCGGGCGACCCCGAGAAGGTCGACGGCCGGGCCGGCCTGCGCGACCTGGCCGTCGCGACCGCGGCCGCGCTCACCGCGCAGGGCCGCACCACGATCGCGTTGACGCTGGACGACGACCTGTTCGGCCCGCAGACCCGCTCGCCGAAGTGGTCGCCGGGCGACGTGGGCGACGGGTACGTGGCGCCGGTCCAGCCGCTGGAGGTGGACGCCGGACGGGTCGAGGCCGAGCACTACGGGCGCCGGGCCGCCGACCCCGCGGCCACCGCTGCGGCGGCCTTCGCCAAGGAGCTGAAGCGGGCCGGGGTCACGGTCACCGGCAAGGTGAAGCGGGGGGACGCCCCGAAGACGTCGACCGTGCTGGCCGGGGTGAACTCGGCGACCGTGGCCGAGCAGGTCGAGTACGCCCTGACCGAGAGCGACAACACTGTGGCCGAGGCCCTGGCGAGGCTGGTGGCCCGGGCGACCGGAGGCAGTCTGACGTTCGCCGGCTCCGGGAAGGCCGTGCTGGCCCAGGTGCAGGAGCTCGGCCTGGGCATCAACGGGGCCACCCTCACCGACGGCAGCGGCCTGGGCGACGGGAGCCGGCTCCCGGCGTCCCTGCTGTCGGGTGTGGTGGCGCTGGCTGCGGGCGGCGACCACCCCGAGCTGCGGCCCCTGCTCACCGGCATGCCGGTGGCGGCCGTCTCGGGCACCCTGGCCGACCGGTTCCTCGACCGCGACGAGCGCGGGGCCGCCGGGCTGGCCCGGGCCAAGACCGGCACCCTGACCGGGGTCACGTCACTGGCCGGGACGGTCGTCGACGCGGACGGCCGCCTGCTGGTCTTCACGCTGATGGCCGACAAGGTCACCTCGACGCTGGGCGCCCGCGCCGCCATGGACGCCATGGTCACCACCCTCGCGGCCTGCGGCTGCCGCTGACGCTCCCGTACCGTAGGGGGATGGCAGCCCAGCCCGAGACGCCGCCCGGCTCGAATCCGGCCGCCCCCGTCGACCAGGTGGTCGACTGGGACTTCGCGGCGCGCACGGCCGCCCGACTGGTCAGCCCCGGCCCGCAGGTCTCCGCCGACGAGGCCCTGGAGATCGTCGCGGCCCTGCGTCGGGCCGCCGCGACCGCCCACCCGCACGTGCAGTCGGTGACGGGTTTGAGCACCGAGGCCGGGCAGGGCGTGCTGGTGGTGGACCGGCCCGGCTGGGCCCGCGCCAACGCGATGGCCTTCCGCACGCTGCTCGAACCGGTGATCGCCGAGTCGTTCCAGAAGCGCGGCGTCGCGGGCACCCGGTTCGGCCCGGTCAACTTCGGCGCGATCGGCTCCCGGGTGACCGGTGCCGAGGTCGGCGCCCTGCTGTCGGTGCTGGCCAGCCGCGTGCTCGGCCAGTACGACGCGTTCGCCGCCACCGGCCCGCACGGGCAGGGTGGGCGGCTGCTGCTGGTCGCGCCGACGATCGTCTCGATCGAACGCGAACTGGCCGTCGAACCGGCCGACTTCCGGTTGTGGGTCTGCCTGCACGAGGAGACTCACCGGGTCCAGTTCACCGCCAACCCGTGGCTGGCCGAGCACCTCCAGGGCGAGGTCCGGGCGCTGGTCTCGGAGCTGATGCTCGAACCCAGCCAACTGGCCGACCGGCTGGCCGCCACGGCTCGATCGCTGCCCGAGCTGTTGCGCCCGGGCCACGCGGCCGACCCCGACAGCCCGAACTCCGGGATGCCCCTGCTGGACGCGATCCAGTCGCCCGAGCAGCGCCGCCGGCTGGCCGGGGTGACCGCGGTGATGTCGCTGCTGGAGGGCCACGCCGACGTGGTGATGGACGAGGTCGGCCCCCAGGTCGTGCCGACCGTGCAGGTCATCCGGCAGCGGTTCAACCGGCGCCGCTCGGGCCGCGGCGCGCTGGACCAGCTGCTGCGCAAGCTGCTCGGCCTGGACGCGAAGGCCCGGCAGTACGCCGACGGCGCCAAGTTCGTCCGCGGGGTGGTCGAACGGGCCGGGATGGACGGCTTCAACGCCGTCTGGTCGTCGCCCGAGACCCTCCCGCGGCCCGCCGAGATCGCCGACCCGCAGGCCTGGCTGCGCCGGGTCCACGGCTAGGCCCGAGAGGAACGGTCGGGGGCCGGCATGGACGCCGTCGCTCAGGTGGTCGTCGCGGTGCGCGACGCGCTGCTCGACCTGCCCGACGGCTCCCTGGTGCTGGTCGCCTGCAGCGGCGGCGCGGACTCCCTGGCGCTCGCGGCGGCCACGGCCCGGGTCGCCTCCCGCGGCCGGCTGCGGGCCGGCGCGGTGGTCGTCGACCACGGGTGGACGACGTCCGCCAGCCGCGCGGCCCGGCGCGCCGCCGTCCAGCTCAAGGACCTCGGCCCGGACCTCGGGCTCGACCTGGTGGAACTGGTCCGGGTCGACGCGCACGGTCCCGGTGGCCCCGAGGCCTCCGCGCGCACGGCCCGGTACCGGGCGCTGGACGAGGCGGCCACCTGGCTGGGGGCCGACGCCGTCCTGCTCGGCCACACCCTCGACGACCAGGCGGAGACCGTGCTGCTCGGGCTCGGCCGCGGGTCCGGCGCCCGGTCGCTGGCCGGGATGCCGGCCGTGCGCGGGCTGTACCGGCGGCCGTTCCTCGGGTTACGCCGTGAGCAGACGGCCGCGGCCTGCGCCGCGCTCGGGCTGCGCCCCTGGAACGACCCGGCCAACGCCGACCGCCGCTACGCGCGGGTCCGGGTCCGGGAGCTGCTGCCCCAGCTGGAGCGGGCCCTGGGGCCCGGCACGGCGGAGGCGCTGGCCCGCACCGGCGACCTGCTCCGGGAGGACGCCGACGTGCTCGACCAGCTGGGCGTCGAGCTGGCCGGGGCCCCCGTCGACGCCCTGCTCGCGGTGCCGTCCGCGCTGCGCCGCCGGGCCCTGCTGGCCGAGGCCCGCGCCGCGGGCTGCCCCGCGGGCGCCCTCACCCACCGGCACGCGCTGGCGCTGGAGAAGCTGCTGACCGCCGTCCCGGGCACGAGCACCGACCTGCCGGGGGGAGTGGCCGCCCGGCGGGGCAATACGCTGGTGGAGTTCCTGCACAGCCCAGCGATCGACCCGGCGTAGAAGGAGTCGCGTGGAACCGTCCGACATGGGGTCCGACCTGGAGAGCGTCCTGCTCACCGAGCAACAGATCCACGACCGGCTGGCGGAGCTCGCGGCCGAGATCGAACGCGACTACGCGGGCCGTGAGGTCCTGTTCGTCGGCGTCCTCAAGGGCGCCCTCATGGTGATGGCCGACCTGAGCCGGGCCATGACCCACAGCGTCGAGACCGACTGGATGGCGGTCTCCTCCTACGGCAGCGGCACCAAGTCGTCGGGGGTGGTGCGCATCCTGAAGGATCTGGACCGCGACATCTCCGGGCGGGACGTGCTGATCGTCGAGGACATCGTCGACTCGGGCCTGACCCTGTCGTGGCTGATGGCCAACCTGGCCTCGCGCGGCCCGGCCTCCGTCGAGGTCTGCACCCTGCTGCGCAAACCGGACGCCATGAAGGTGGATCTCAAGCTTCGGTACATCGGATTCGACATACCCAACGAGTTCGTCGTGGGGTACGGGCTCGACTACGCGGAGCGCTACCGGAACCTGCGCGTGGTCGGCACGCTCGCACCGCACGTCTACGCTACGTAAGAGGACGCTACGTCCGTGCCGGGCCACGGAACACCGGGCCCGGCGCGCACGTTGCCCATCGCAGGCGGGCGACGCCGCGCCGGAGGGCTTTGTACCACCCGGTGTACGGTCGTCCCATTCGGTGCTAGCAGGAGGGTCGGGGCCTTGTGGGCCCCAGGTGAACACACGGCATGGACGTCAAACGACTGACCCGTGGCCCCATCGTCTGGGTGGTCCTACTCGTCGTGCTCCTCCTGGTCTTCGCGAAGATGCTCGACAGCAACGAGTACAAGAAGATCGACACCAGCGCGGCGCTCAGCCTGATCGAGACCAACCAGGTCAAGAGCGCCACGATCGTCGACCGCGACCAGCGGGTGCAGCTGACGCTGACCAAGGCCTACGACGGCTCGACCCGGGTCATGGCCTACTACGTCGCCCCCCGCGGCGACGACATCGTGCAGCTGCTCAAGCAGCACACGCCGACCGACGGCTTCGACGACTCGGTGCCCAGCACCTCGTGGTGGAGCAGCGTGCTGTTCACGGTGCTGCCGCTGCTGCTCATCCTGGGCGTGTTCTGGTTCATGATGGGTCAGATGCAGGGCGGCGGCTCCCGCGTCATGAACTTCGGCAAGTCCCGCGCCAAGCTGGTCAGCAAGGACACCCCCAAGGTGACCTTCGCCGACGTCGCCGGGGCCGACGAGGCGGTCGAGGAGCTCCACGAGATCAAGGAGTTCCTGGCCGAGCCCGCGAAGTTCCAGGCGGTGGGCGCCAAGATCCCCAAGGGCGTGCTGCTGTACGGCCAGCCCGGTACCGGTAAGACGCTGCTGGCCCGTGCGGTCGCCGGCGAGGCCGGCGTGCCGTTCTACTCGATCTCCGGGTCCGACTTCGTCGAGATGTTCGTCGGTGTCGGCGCCAGCCGCGTGCGCGACCTGTTCGAGCAGGCCAAGCAGAACGCCCCGGCGATCATCTTCGTCGACGAGATCGACGCCGTCGGCCGGCACCGCGGTGCCGGTCTGGGCGGCGGCCACGACGAGCGCGAGCAGACGCTGAACCAGCTGCTGGTCGAGATGGACGGCTTCGACGTCAAGACGAACGTCATCCTGATCGCGGCCACCAACCGGCCCGACATCCTCGACCCGGCGCTGCTGCGCCCGGGCCGCTTCGACCGCCAGATCTCGGTCGAGCCGCCGGACATGAACGGCCGCGAGCAGATCCTGCGGGTGCACGCCAAGGGCAAGCCGATGGCCGCCGACGTCGACCTGCGGGCCGTCGCCCGGCGCACCCCCGGCTTCTCCGGCGCCGACCTGGCCAACGTGTTGAACGAGGCGGCGCTGCTGACCGCCCGCGCCGGCGCCAAGGTGATCGACGACCGCGCCCTGGACGAGGCGATCGACCGCGTCGTGGCCGGCCCGCAGAAGCGGACCCGGCTGATGAACGACAAGGAGAAGAAGATCACCGCGTACCACGAGGGCGGGCACGCCCTGGTGGCGGCGGCGCTGCGGCACACCGACCCGGTGACCAAGGTGACGATCCTGCCCCGCGGGCGGGCGCTCGGCTACACGATGGTGATGCCGCAGGACGACAAGTACTCGACCACGCGCAACGAGATCCTCGACCAGCTCGCGTACGCCCTGGGCGGCCGTGTCGCGGAGGAACTCGTCTTCCACGACCCGACCACGGGCGCCGCGAACGACATCGAGAAGGCCACCGGGCTGGCCCGGCGGATGGTCACCCAGTTCGGCATGTCCGAGCGGGTCGGGGCCATCAAGCTGGGTCGCAGCTCCGGCGAGGTGTTCCTCGGCCGCGACATGGGCCACGAGCGCGACTACTCCGAAGAGGTCGCCGGGGTCGTCGACGACGAGGTCCGCCGGCTGATCGAGGCCGCGCACGACGAGGCGTGGGAGGTGCTGGTGGCCAACCGCCAGGTCCTCGACGACCTCGTGGTGGCGCTGCTGGAGCGGGAGACGCTGAACCGTGAGGAGCTGGCCGAGATCTTCCAGCCCGTGGTGAAGCAGCCCGAGCGTCCGGTCTGGCTGTCCAGCGACCGGCGCCTGGTCTCCGACATCCCGCCGGTGCTCAGCCCGCAGGAGTTGGCCAAGGCCAACGGCAACGGCGCGAACGGCAGCGCGAACGGGTCCGGCCCGCACACCACCCCGACGCCGGCCGGGGCGCCCGAGACCGGTGAGCTGAACTGACCGTCGAGCCGGACCTGCCGCGGATCGAGGCCGCCGTCCGGGAGATCCTGGTCGCGGTCGGCGAGGACCCCGACCGGGACGGGCTGCAGAACACGCCGTCCCGGGTGGCCCGGGCCTACGCCGAGATGTTCTCCGGTCTCCGGCAGGACCCGGCCACCGTGCTGTCCACGACCTTCGACCTGGGTCACGACGAGATGGTGCTGGTCAAGGACATCGAGCTGTACTCGTCCTGCGAGCACCACCTGGTGCCCTTCCACGGCGTCGCCCACGTCGGCTACATCCCGAGCGAGGACGGCCGGATCACCGGGCTGAGCAAGCTGGCCCGCCTGGTCGAGGTCTACGCCCGGCGTCCGCAGGTCCAGGAACGGTTGACCACGCAGGTGGCCGACGCCCTGGTCGAGCACCTCAACCCGCGCGGCGTGATCGTGGTGATGGAGTGCGAGCACCTCTGCATGTCGATGCGCGGCATCCGGAAGCCGGGCGCCCGTACCGTCACCTCCGCGGTGCGCGGGCAGATGCTGAACGCCTCCACCCGGGCCGAGGCGATGAGCCTGATCTTCGCCGGGCGTTCCTGACCTCTAGGGTTTCGTGCCATGACTGCACCCCTCGGCTGGCCGGTCCGCGACGGCGACCGCTGCCAGCTGATGGGCGTCCTCAACGTCACGCCCGACTCGTTCTCGGACGGCGGTCGCTGGCTCGACCCGGACGCCGCGGTCGAGCACGGGCTGCTGCTCGCGCGTCAGGGGGCCGACGTCGTGGACGTCGGCGGCGAGTCGACCCGCCCGGGGGCCGCCCCGGTGCCGGTCGAGGAGGAGCTGCACCGCGTCGTCCCGGTGATCGCCCGGCTGGCCGCCGCCGGGGTCGCCATCAGCGTGGACACCATGCACGCCCGGGTCGCCGAGGCCGCGCTGGAGGCCGGGGCGGTCGTGCTCAACGACGTCAGCGGCGGGTTGGCCGACCCGGACATGCCCAAGCTGGCCGCGCGCGCCGGGGTCCCGTTCATCGCCATGCACTGGCGCGGCCCGAGCGACCGGATGGACTCGCTCGCGGTCTACGCCGACGTGGTCACCGACGTGGTCGCCGAACTGCGGGCCCGGGTGGACGCGCTGGTCGACGCCGGGGTCGACCCGGCCCGGCTGCTCGTCGACCCGGGGCTGGGTTTCGCCAAGCAGGCCGAGCACAACTGGCGGCTGCTGGCCGGGCTGGACCGCGTCGTCGAGCTGGGCTACCCGGTGCTGGTCGGCGCCAGCCGCAAGCGGTTCCTCGGGTCGCTGCTCGCCGGCCCGGACGGCACGCCCGCGCCGGTCGACGCCCGGGACGCCGCCTCCGCGGCGGTCACCACCCTCGCGGCCGCGGCGGGCGCCTTCTGCGTCCGGGTCCACTCGGTGCCCGAGAACCGGGACGCCGTGCTGGTCGCGGCCGCGGTGACGGGGAGGCTTCGATGAGCGACGCAGGAGCGAACCAGACGATGCAGCCCCCGCGAACGGCGAGGTACGAGCCGTGAGCCGGTTCGGCCCGCACCTCGACGCGACGGGTCGCCCCTATGACCAGGTCGAGCTGATCGGCCTGCGCGCCTTCGGCCGGCACGGGGTGTTCGAGCACGAGCGGGCCGACGGGCAGGAGTTCGTGGTCGACGTCGTGCTGCACCTCGACACCCGGCCCGCCGCCGAGACCGACGACCTGACCCGGACCGCGCACTACGGCGAGCTGGCCGTGGCGGTCGCCGACGCCGTCCGCAAGGACCCGGTGGACCTCATCGAGACCCTCGCCGCCCGGATCGCGGACGTATGCCTCGAACCGGGCCCGGTGCGCGCGGTCGACGTGGCCGTGCACAAGCCCGAGGCACCGATCACCGAGGCCTTCGCCGACGTCGTCGTGGCGATCCGGCGGGTGAAACCGCCTGCGCCGCTGGACGTCCCACCGGCGGTGCCGACCCGCGTGGTGCTGGCCCTCGGGTCCAACCTGCCGTCGCGGGCCGGTGACCGGGCCGCGACGCTGCGGGCCGCCGTCCAGGCGCTGCTGGCCGTCCCGGGGCTCGCGGTCACCACCGTCTCGCCGTGGGTCGAGACCGCCCCGGTCGGCGGCCCCGAACAGCCCGACTACCTGAACGCCGTCGTGCTGGCCACCACGACCCTGGCCCCGCGGGCCCTGCTCGCGGCGGTCAACGCGATCGAGGAGTCGTTCGGTCGTCGGCGGGAGATCCGTTGGGGGGCGAGAACTCTCGACATCGACGTGATCACCTTCGGCGACCTGCTCAGCGACGACCCCGAGCTCACGCTGCCGCACCCGCGGGCCCACGAGCGGGCCTTCGTGCTGGCCCCGTGGACCCTCGCCGACCCCGAGGCGGTGCTGCCCGGCCCCGACGGTCCCCGGTCCGTGCCCGACCTGCTGGCGGTAGCCGCCGACCGGCCCGACGTCCGCCCGGGAGGACCCCTGTGAAGGCTGCCCGCCCCCTGCTCTCGCTGCTGATCGGCCTGGTCTCGCTGGCCGTCAGCTGGGTCTTCCTGGACATGTGGACCAAGGGCGGCGGGTCCCGTCCGCCACTCTCGTGGGCCAGTCCGGTCGCCGTGTTGGCCATCGCGGTGGCCGTGGTCGCGGCCGGACTGCCGGTCCGCCGCTGGGTGCACGACGGCCGGGGCGCGGTCGATCCGCTGGTGGCGGCCCGGACGGCGGTCCTCGCCAAGGCGGCCGCGTACGGCGGCGCGCTGCTGGTCGGCTGGTTCGCGGGGCAGGGGCTGGTCCTGCTGCCCGACCTGGTCGGCGAGCGGCAGCGTGACCTGCTGATCGCCGGGTTGACCACGCTGGCCGCGCTGCTGCTGGTGGTGGCCGGCTACGTCGTCCAGCACTGGTGCCGGGTGCCGCCCGACGACCGCGACGAGGACCCGACCGGGGACGAGGGGTGAGGATCCTCCTCGTCGTCGCGACTCTGCTGTTGGCGGGGTGCACCTCCGGTTCGGGCGAGGACGAGCGGCTGACCGTCGGCGGAGGGCCGTCCAGCGAGTCGCAGATCCTCCAGGCGTTGTACGCGAAGCTGTTGTCCCGCGCCGGTTTCCAGGTCGAGGCCGGGTCGCGCGGGGACCGCGAGACCTACCTGCGCCTACTGCGCGAGGGCACGCTGGACGTCGTCCCGGAGTACGCGGCGACGCTGACCGAGTACCTGAACCACGAGCTGAACGGCGACCGGGCCGCGACCGCGTCGACGCACGACGTCGGGCAGACGGTGGCGGCGCTGAGAGAGTTGGCGGACGACCGCGGGCTGGGCGTGCTCGACCCCGCGGAAGCCGCGTCGCAGAACGGGTTCGCGGTCTCGAAGGCGCTCGCCGACGAGCACGACCTGACCACGCTGTCCGATCTGGCCGCGTTGCAGCGTCCGGTGACGCTGGCCGCCTCGGCGCAGTGCGCGCGGCGGCCGCTGTGCCGGCCCGGGTTGGAACGGGTCTACGGGCTGTCGTTCGCGGCGCTGCTGCCCACCGGGTACGGCAGCGCCGCGACGAAACAGGCCGTCGTGTCGGGGAAGGCGGACCTCGCCCTGGTCGGGACCACCGACGGCGCGGTCGCCGGGTTCGGGCTCGTCCTGCTCGCCGACGACCGCGGCCTGCAGCCGGCCGACAACCTGGTCCCCGTCGTGAACGAGCGGTCCGCCGGCGGCGAGAAGGTCGCGGCCGCCCTCCGGCCGCTGGCCGGTGTCCTGACCACGGAGCGGCTGGCCGCCCTGAACGCGCAGGTGGACGGCGGCCGCCGCGACCCCGAGGACGTCGCCCAGGACTTCCTCGAGGCCGCGGACCTGCTCTGATCCGGACCGGTCAGACGGTCTGCTTGGTGGGCTTCAGCTTGTCGGGGTCGTATCCGCTGCGGCGCAGGGCGTCGCGGGCCGCCTCGAGCTTGTCGCCGGTCAGGGTCGGGGTGCGGGACAGGATGTACGCGGACGACCGGCTCGGGTCGCCGACCACGGCCCACGAGTAGTCGTCGGCCAGCCCGATGATCACGTAGTTCGGCGTGCTCCCGGTGTAGACCTGCTTGCCGAGGACCTTCACGAAGCTCACCTGCAGCTTCGCGTTGGTGCCGGGGTCGAGCACCCGGGCCCCGCCGACGGTCTTGATCGTCGAGTTCAGTGGGCCCGTGCACGTGTTCACCACCTTCACGGTGCCGTCGGCGTTCAGCGAGTAGTTCGCCGTCACGTCGCGCACGCAGAGCGCCTCGTACCACTGCGGGATGTCAGCGATCTGCTTCCAGGTGCCGAGGTACCGGTTCACGTCGACCTGGGCGACGGGCACGATCCCGGAGCCGGCGGCGGAGGCCGGCGCGGCGGTCAGGGCCAGTCCGGCCACGGCGGTCAGGGCTGCGAGCTTCCATCTGATGATCACGTCCCGCATTCGGCGCGCGGGCCGGAGTGGATTGGTCGGGAAACGAAGGTTTGCGTCCGCGCGTCGCATACGCCCGTTGCATGACGAACCCTTAACGTACGGCCCATGAGTTCCAGCACCCCCCGTAACCGGCAGCTCGTGGCCACCTGCATCGATGCGGGCATCGTCGCGCTGCCCTACACCCTGGCCGCGTCCGGCCTGCTGCTCGGGGCCGGGGCGCTGGCCACGGGCAGTCCGGTGCCGGGGGCGTGCGGGGCGGTGGCGGGCGTGACGGCGGGCGTGCTGGCCCACATGCGGACGCGGTTCTACCGCGAGCAGGTGGTGTCGATGCGCGAGCGGCTGCGGGTGCAGCGCGTGCAGTCCGACCGGACGGCGACGGAGCTGCGCGCGCGGGTCAGCGCGCTGCAGGTGGAGGTCTGGCAGTACGAGACCCTGCCGGTCCCGCAGCCGCACGTGGTGGTCACGGTCTCGGAGGAGAAGGCCAAGGCTTCGACCAGGTCGGCGCCGAAGGCCAAGACCGACGCCAAGACCGACGCCAAGACCGACGCCAAGGTCGACGCCAAGGTCGAGCCGAAGGTTCCGGTGCAGGCCGAGGTCAAGGAGGAGCTGCCGGCCAACGTCACGGACATCGCGCCGCGCCTGGCGGCCGCTCGCCTGACGGTGCCGCGTCAGGTCCTCGACGCCGCGGTCGCCACGACGACCGGTGGCATCTCGCTGTCCGACATCGCGGCCCTCGCCCAGGCCCGGGAAGCCGCGAAGGAGCCCGTCGCGGCGGTGGCCACCCAGCCGAAGCCGGCGCCCCTGTCGGCCAAGGGCAATCCGCAGGCACCGAAGCCGCAGCCGCCGAAGGCCCGTCCCGCCGTGCGCCAGCCGACGAAGTCGCAACCGACCAAGGCCCAGCCGCAGCAGGCCAAGGCTGAACCGCCCCAGTCCGAGCCCGCCATCGAGGCCAAAGCCGGCTGATCACGCACTGACCAAGTCGCTACTTGTCGACGTCGCCGACCACGAAGAACGTGGAGCCGAGCACGGCGACCAGGTCGGAGACCAGGCAGCCGGGTAGCAGGCGGGTCAGCACCTGCACGTTGTTGAACGACGCCGAGCGCAGCTTCAGCCGCCACGGCACCTTGTCGCCGCGCGAGACCAGGTAGTAGCCGTTGAGGCCCAACGGGTTCTCGGTCCACCGGTAGACGTGGCCCTCGGGCACCCGCAGCACCTTCGGCAGGCGCACGTTGATGGGCCCGGCGGGCAGGGTGCGCAACGCCTCGACGCAGGCGTCGACGAGGTCGAGGCTGACGTGGATCTGTTCGAGCAGCACCTCGAACCGGGCCAGGCAGTCGCCCTCGGTGCGGGTGACCACGCGCCCCGGGCCGCCGGGCGCGAACAGCTCGCCGTAGGCCAGGTACGGCTCGTCCCGGCGCAGGTCGAGGTCGAGGCCGCTGGCCCGCGCGACCGGCCCGCTCACCCCGAACGCGGTGGCGGTCGCCGCGTCCAGCACCCCGACCCCGCGCGTGCGGGCCCGCAGGATCTCGTTGCCGGTCAGCATCGACTCCAGCCGCGGCAGCCGGCGCCGGACGGCGGCGCAGGCGTCCTCGACCCGGGTCAGCCAGCCCGCGGGCAGGTCCTCCTTCAGACCGCCGACCCGGTTGAACATGTAGTGCATCCGGCCGCCGGAGATCTCCTCCATCACGGCCTGCAACTGCTCGCGCTCGGTGAAGGCGTAGAAGACCGGCGTGATGGCCCCGAGTTCCAGCGGGTAGGCGCCCGCGAACATCAGGTGGTTCAGCACCCGGTTCAGCTCGGCCAGCAACGTGCGCGCCCAGACCGCGCGGACCGGCACCTCCATGCCCAGCAGTTCCTCGGCGGCCAGTACCACGCCGAGTTCGTTGGCGAACGCCGACAGCCAGTCGTGCCGGTTGGCCAGCACCACGATCTGCCGGTAATCCCTGACCTCGAAAAGCTTCTCGGCGCCCCGGTGCATGTACCCGACGATCGGTTCGGCGCTCACCACGCGCTCGCCGTCCAGCACGATGCGCAGCCGCAGCACGCCGTGCGTGGCGGGGTGCTGGGGGCCGATGTTCAGCACCATGTCGGTGTCGGCCACGCCGCCGGAGCCCAGCCCGACGGTCAGCTCGCGGCCGGTCGGCGGCACGGTCGGGACGTCGGTCACGAGAGGTGAGTCTGCCACCCGCACCGGACGAGAGACACGGCCTGGGGCATACGGCATGCTGCATGCCATGACCACCGGCCCCGACGTCTTCGACCCCGACGGCGTCGAGTGGTCGCGCGTCTCGCCGCAGCTGGCCCGGTTGCGCCGCGCGGTCCTGCTCGGGACGGGGGGCGGCCTGGTGGTCGCGGCCGCCGCCCTGGCGGTGTTCGTCTCGCCGCTGTTCTGGCTCGCCGAGTTCGTGCCGCTGGTCGGCCTGGCCGCCGGCTGGGGGATCATCGGCCGCCAGGTCGCCGCCTACGGGTACGCCGAACGCGCCGACGACCTGCTGGTCCGGCGGGGCGTGATGTTCCGCAACCTGGTCGTCGTCCCGTACGGCCGGATGCAGTTCGTCGACGTGCAGGCCGGGCCCCTGGAGCGGGCGTTCGACGTCGCGCGGGTGCAGTTGCACACCGCGTCGGCGGGCACCGACGCACTGATCCCCGGCCTGCCGCCGGAGGAGGCGGCCCGGCTGCGCGACCGGCTGGCCTCCCGCGGTCAGGCCCGCCTGGCCGGCCTGTGAGCGGGGAGACCCACGCCTCGGCGGCCCGTGTCCCCGCGCCGGCCGAGCCGGGGCCCTGGCGGCGGGTCCACCCGCTCACCCCGGTCATCCGCTCGTGGCGGGTGCTCGCCGTCGCCCTGGTCGGGTTCCTGCACAACGGCACCGACGACCTGGTCAACGGCCGCCCGCCGGGCCTGCTGGTCGTCGCCGTGATCGTCGGGGTCGCCGTCGGGCTGCTCCTGCTCAGCTCCGGGATCCTCTACGTGCAGTGGCGGTTCACCCGGTTCCGGATCGGCGCGCAGTCCGTCGAGCTCTACACCGGTGTGCTGTTCCGGCAGCACCGGTCCGCCCGGCTGGACCGGATCCAGGCGGTCGAGGTGGCGCAGCCGTTCCTGGCCCGCCTGGTCGGCCTGGCCCGGCTGACGGTCGAGGTCGCGGGTGGCAGCGGTTCGAAGATCGCGCTGCAGTACCTGGGCGAGTCCGAGGCGCTGGGGTTGCGCGCCGAACTGCTGGCCCGTTCGGCCGGTGTCGAGTTCGAGGGCGCCGCGGCCCCGGAGGCCCCCGAGCACCGCGTGCTCGAGGTGCCGACCCCGCGGCTGGTCGCGGCGTTGCTGCTCAGCCCGGCGACCGCCATGGCGGCCGTGATCGTGGCGACCGCGATCGCGGCCGTGGTGGTCGTCGGCGGCCCGGGCCCCCTGGCGGCGCTGGTGCCGGTCCTGTTCGGCGCCGTCGGCGTCCAGTGGGGGCAGTTCAACTCGGGTTTCGGCTTCACGGTGGGCACGTCGCCGGACGGGTTGCGGCTGCGGCACGGCCTGCTGGAGCACCGGGCGCAGACCGTGCCGCCGGGCCGGGTGCAGGCGGTCGGGCTGTCCCAGTCGCCGCTGTGGCGGCCGTTCGGCTGGTGGGCGATCCACGTGAACGTGGCCGGCTACGCGGGCGACAGCCGGAAAGAGGGTGCGGCGCAGCAGGTCCTGCTGCCGGTCGGCACCGAACGGGAGGTGTTCCAGCTGCTCGAGCTGGTGCTGCCCGACCTCGGCACGGAGCCCGACGAGCACCCGGCCGACGTGGTGCGGGCCGGGCTGACGGGCCGGTCGCCGGACCTCGGCTTCGTGGTCGCCCCCCGGCGTGCGGGGTGGGTGGACCCGTTGGGCTGGAGCCGCTCCGGCGTGCGGATCACCCGGGAGGCGCTGCTGATCCGGTCCGGGTGGCTCGTCCGCCGGCTGGCCCTCGTGCTGCACGCCCGCACGCAGAGTCTGGCCCTGGAGCAGGGGCCCTGGCAGCGGCGCCTTCGGTTGGCGCACTTCGTCGTGCACTCCACGCCCGGTCCGGTGCGCCCGGTCGTCGAGCACCTCGACGCGGCGGTGGCGGCTCGGCTGCTCGCCGACCAGGCCGAGCGTGCCCGGCACGCGCGCAGCCGGTCCGGGCCGGAACGCTGGATGGAGCAGCTGTCGGCCGAGGGATCAGACGAGACTGCTCTCCAGCCAGGCGAATCCGCCGAGTGAGCCGGGGTCGAGCAGTTCCGCGTCGGTGACCCCCAGCGCCAGCAGCGCCTCGCGCTGGGTGGTGCGGGACGACGTCCGGCCCGTCGCCGCGTCGGTCGCGGCGGCGACCGCGTCGATCGCCACGTGGGCGGTCACGTCCATGCTGCCGTCCGGTCGTGGCGGCACGGCCCGCCCCGCCCGGAACCCGGTGAGACTGCCCTCGGGGGGACGGTTCTCGCGGGTGTGCGCGTAGTCCACGGCCAGCCCGAGCCGGGCCCCGCCCGCCTGGGCCCGGGCCAGCAGCCCGGCCCACAGTTCGTCCCGGGGCGTCCCGACCTCCACCCGGTCGCCCTCCTCGCCGCCGGGCCACCACCTCGCCCGCCACGCGTCGTCCACCCGCTCGCCCAGCCGTTCCCGCCCGGTGGCGGGCTGCACGAGCACCCGGCGCGGGGCGCCGTCCGCGTCGAGCTCCAGCACCTCGCAGGGGACGACGTCGAGCAGCTCCCAGCCGACGACCAGCGCACCGGCCCAGGCCCCGGGCGCCACGGCGTCCACCCCCGCCGACCAGCCGATCCCGGCCGGCAGCGACGGCGGGCGGGCCACGACGTCCACGCCGTGCCGCCGCAGACCCGACCCCGCGAGGGCGGTGAGCAGCTCACCCCGGCCCGCGCCGACGTCCACGACCGCCGAGCAGCCGTGCCGTCGGGCCAGACGGGTGAGCGCGGCGGCCAGCTCGCGGGGTGCGGCGTGGGTGGCGGTGCGGAAGTGCCCGGCGGGCCCCTCGGGGCGCCGGTAGAAGCCGTCGGGGCCGTAGAGGGCCTGCTGCCAGGCCGCTCGCCACGACGGCCATCCCTCGTCCGGGTGCACGTTGCAACGTTAGAGCTACCGCGAACCTGGACGCTTCATGTGACCTTCCGTAGTACTTCAGGAAGTGACGCCGGAAATCGTCTACGCACCGTTACCTTCATGAGAGTGAGGACACGGATTGTCGCGATGGTGGGTGTGATCACCCTGGTCGCGGTCGCGCTGAGTATCCGGCCCCTGGTGTTCGGCGGGAACTCGGGGGCCGCGTCGGTCGCGGCGGTGACGAGCGCGTCGGCCACGCCGTCGGCGTCCTCCTCGGCGTCGTCCACGAGCAACTCGCTCACGACCCGCGCCCTGTCGAACACCGTGTCCTCGGAGACCGTCGTCGTGGGCCTCGGTGACTCGATCACGTTCCGGCCGCAGTCCTGGTTCCGGCAGACGTGCTCGATCGGGCTGATCGGGGACTGCCTCGACGCGGGCATCGTCGGCAACACCACCCTGCAGATGTACGCGCGGTTCCAGACCGACGTGGTCGGTGCCGGGGCCGACGTGATGGTGCTGATGGGCGGCACCAACGACATGCGGCACGGCGCGAGCACCGCGCAGATCCTCAAGCGGCTCAAGCGCCTGGTCGCCGCCGCGCACGAGAACGGCATCGCCGTCGTCCTGGCCACCGTGCCGGCCCGCGACGGGGCGAAGGCCGGTCAGCAGGTGCTGGCGCTCAACCGGGCGATCCGGAGGTGGGCGGCGGCCGCCGACCTGCCGCTGCTGGACATGTACGGCGCGGTGGGCACCAAGTCCGGCACGTACCAGGCGGGCCTCACCGACGACGGGCTGCACCCCAACGTCGCGGGGTTCACCCGGATGGCCGCGATCGCCGAGGCGAAGCTGCCCGGGCTGCTCCAGGAAGCCCTGGCCGCGCAGTAAGCCTTACTGGGCGGCGGGTTTCCGCAGCACCACGGCGACGTCGGTGACGGAGAACAGGAAGCGGCCCTCGGCGGCGAACGTGGCCAGCCCCTCGACCCAGGCGGTGGCCCGTTTCGTCAGCTCGGGGTCGTCCTTCGCGGCGGCCAGCACGCCCATCGCCACCTTCCAGCTCACCGACCCCTTGTCGAAGCGGCGGTGGCAGTCGGCCCAGGTGTGCACGCCGTCCAGCTCGAACTCGGTGCTCAGCGCGAGCCCGAGCAGCTTGCGGCCCATGAAGCCGTCGGCGCGCTCGGCCCAGCGCGGCACGACGGACACGAACCGGTCGACCAGGGTGCGGGTGAGGACGTCGTCGGGGCTGGCGAAAAGGGCCGTGTCCCAGTCGCTGTGGGCGAACACCAGGACACCGCCCGGTTTCAGCACCCGGTAGCACTCGGCCAGGTGGGCGGCCGGGTCGGCCAGGTGTTCGGCCACGTTCAGCGAGATCGCGCGGTCCAGCGCGGAATCCGGGAACGGCAGCGGCTCGTCGAGGTCGGCGATCACGGAACGGACCCGCGCGTCGTGCAGGATCTCGTCGTCCAGCGACGAGGCCGAGTCGATGGCGTGCACCCGGGTCGGCTCCGGGGCGACGGCCAGCATGGCCCGGACCGTGCGGCCCATTCCGGTCGCGAAGTCGGCGATCTCGAGCCCGGGCCGGTCGAGTTCGGCCAGCTCGGCGATGCGTTCGTGGCGACCCATGCGTGCACCTTAGAGCCGCCGTGCGCCGAGTGTGACGCGCACGCGTCCTTCGAGGCCCGCCGGTCCGCACCGGCGCCACGCGCGGCGCGGCACGAGTGCCCTGCGCACGAAGTCTCTTGACACTCCGCGCACGCAGGCGCGCGCCTCGCGGCGTTGTCGTCCTCGCACAGGGCTCCGCCCTGAGCTTCGCCCTCCGCCTTGCGATGCATCACGCCTGCCCGCGCCCAGTGTCAAGGGACTTCGTGCGCAGGGCACTAGCCTGGGTCCGTGGACAACCCGAGCAAGCGGCCGGGGCGGCTCGGCGTCGGCGTCATCGGGGCCGGGAAGGTCGGCGCCGTGCTGGGTTCCGCCCTGCGCGCGGCCGGGCATGCGGTCGTCGGGGTGAGCGCGGTGTCGGCGCGCAGCCTCGACCGGGCCGAGGTGATGCTGCCCGGCGTCCCGGTGCTCGAGGTCCCGGTGGTGGTCGAGCGGGCCGAACTGGTGCTGCTCGCCGTCCCCGACGACGCCCTGCCCGGGCTTGTCGAGGGCCTCGCCGAGACGAACACGTGGCAGCCGGGGCAGCTCGTCGTGCACACGTCGGGCCGCTACGGCTGGCGGGTGCTCGAGCCCGCCGTCGCCCAGGGCGCCATCCCCTTGGCCCTGCACCCGGCGATGACCTTCACCGGCACCAGCCTCGACCTGACCCGGCTCACCGGTGCCTGCTTCGGCGTCACGGCGCCCGCCGCCGTTCTGCCGATCGCCCAGGCCCTGGTCGTCGAAATGGGCTCCGAACCGTTCGTGATCGACGAGGAGCAGCGCGGTCTCTACCACGCGGCCCTCGCTCACGGCGCGAACCACCTCGTCACGCTGGTCGCCCAGGCCACGCAGCTGCTCGGCCAGGCCGGTGTCGAGAACCCGGCCCGGCTGATCGGGCCGCTGCTGGACGCCGCCCTGGACAACGCGCTGGAACGCGGCGAGCAGGCGCTGACCGGCCCGGTGGCCCGCGGCGACGCCGGCACGGTGCGCGCCCACCTGGAGGCGATCCGCCGGGCGTCGGGCCCGGACCAGGACATCGTCGCCACCTACCGGGCGCTGGCCCGCGCGACCGCCGACCGGGCCCTGGCCGGTGGGCGGCTCCGGCCGGAGCAGGCCGAGAGCCTCCTCGATGCGCTCATGGGACCCAGTGACCTACGAGACGCCGACGAACGCCCGCCGGGCGAGTAGGTTCTCAGGCGTGAGCACCCCGATGCTGGCTCTGACCCGGCCGGAGCTGGCCGCAGCGCGCCAGGCCCTGACGGGCCGGGTGGCGGTGGTGATGACGATGGGCGCCCTGCACGAGGGCCACGTCGAGCTGATCCGCCAGGCGCGCAAGCAGGCCGACTCCGTGATCGTCACGATCTTCCTCAACCCGCTGCAGTTCGGCGCCGGGGAGGACCTGGCCAAGTACCCGCGCACGTTCGAGAACGACCTCGAGCTGTGCACCCACGAGGGCGTCGACCTGGTCTTCCACCCCAGCCCCGACCAGATGTACCCCGACGGCGACCCGGGGGTCCGGGTCACGGCGGGGGCGCTGGGCGAGAAGCTGGAGGGCGCGAGCCGGCCGGGCCACTTCGACGGCGTGCTGACCGTCGTGGCCAAGCTGCTGCACCTGACGAAACCCGACATGGCGTTCTTCGGCCAGAAGGACGCACAGCAGCTGCTGCTGATCCGGCAGATGGTCCGCGACCTCGACTTCGGTTGCGAGATCGTCGCCGTGCCGACGGTGCGTGAGCCCGACCGGCTGGCGATGAGCAGCCGCAACACCTACCTGACCGACCTCGACCGCGAGGTGGCGCTGGCGCTGTCCCGGGCGCTGGCCGCGGGGGAGGACGCCAGCCCGGAGGGGGCCAGCGCGATCCGCCGGGCGGCCCGCGAGGTGTTGGTCCGCGAGCCGTTGCTGCTGGTCGACTACCTGGTCCTGGTCCACCCGGAGACGCTCGACGACGTCCCCGAGTGGTACCGCGGCGACGCGCTGCTGGCCGTCGCCGCGAAGGTGGGTCGCACCCGGTTGATCGACAACGTGCCGGTCGTCGTCGGCCGCCCCGGCGGCCCGAGCGCGTGAGCGTGGCGAACCGGCCGGTCCCGCACCTCGGTACCCGCCTCGCGGCCCCCGCGCCCGGCTGGACGACGCAGGCGGACGTGATCGTGGTCGGGTCCGGGATCGCCGGGCTCACCGCGGCGCTGCGGCTGCGTCGCCGCGTCGACCGGGTCCTGCTGGTCACCAAGACCGTGCTCGACAGCGGGTCGACCCGCTGGGCGCAGGGCGGCATCGCCGCCGCGCTCGCCCCCGAGGACTCGCCGCAGGAGCACCTCGACGACACCCTGGTCGCCGGGGTCGGCCTGTGCGACGAGGACGCCGTCCGCGCCCTGGTCACGGAGGGGCCCGCCCGGGTGCGTGAGCTGGTCGCGCTCGGGGCCAACTTCGACCGGACGCCGGAGGGCGAGATCGCGCTGACCCGCGAGGGCGGCCACCACCGGGACCGGATCGCGCACGCAGGCGGGGACGCCACGGGGGCCGAGATCTCCCGGGCGCTGATCGCCGCGCTCGAGGCGGTGCGGCACGACCCGGGTATCGAGGTGCTGGAGCACGCGGTCGTCCTGGAGATCCTGACCGGCCCGGGGCCGCGCGGGGTCCCGGTGGCCTGCGGGGTCACGCTGCACGTGATCGGCGAGGGCAGCCGGGACGGGGTCGGCGCCGCGCTCGGCCGCTCGGTGGTGCTGGCCACCGGGGGCATCGGGCAGGTGTTCAGCTCGACCACCAACCCCAAGGAGGCGACCGGCGACGGCGTGGCCGCGGCCCTGCGGGCGGGCGTCGAGATCGCCGACCTCGAGTTCGTCCAGTTCCACCCCACGGTGCTGTGGCTCGGGCACGCGGCCCGCGGCCAGCAACCACTGATCTCCGAGGCGGTCCGCGGCGAGGGCGCCCTGCTGGTCGACGCGAACGGCGAGCGGTTCATGCCGGCCGTGCACGAGCTGGCCGAGCTCGCCCCGCGGGACGTGGTCGCCAAGGCGATCGTCCGGCGGATGGCCGCCACCGGCTCCGACCACGTCTTCCTCGACGCCCGGCACCTCGGCCGCGAGTTCCTCGACCGGCGGTTCCCGACCATCGTCGCCGCGCTGGCCGGGCACGGCTTCAACCTGGCCGAGGACCTGGTGCCCGTGGCGCCCGCGCAGCACTACCACTCGGGCGGCATCCGGGTGGATCCCCGCGGCCACAGCAGTCTTTCGGGTCTCTACGCGGTCGGTGAGTGTTCGTGCACCGGGGTGCACGGGGCCAACCGGCTGGCCAGCAACTCGCTGCTCGAGGGTCTGGTGTTCGCGCACCGGATCGCCGACGACGCGGCGCGACGCCTCGACGGGGACCGGATCCGGCAGTACGAGCCCGACGACCCCTCCGCCCGCGCCGGGCGCGAGGTGCTGCTCCCGGCGACGGCGCGGACCGTCGTCCAGAAGCTGGCCAGTTCCGGCCCGGGCGTGATCCGCACGGCCGACGGGCTGGCCCACGCCGCGCAGGCGCTGGCCGTCATCCCGGACGACCCGAAGGGCGTCGCCGTGCCGAGCCTCGCGGAGTGGGAGACCAGCAACCTGCACGCCGTCGCCACGGCCTTGACGCACGCCGCCGCCCTACGCACCGAGACCCGCGGCGGGCACTACCGCGAGGACTTCCCCGACCGCGACGACGAGCACTGGCGGGGTCGTCTGGTGACCCGGCTGGTGGGCGTCGGCGAGCTGGAGACCACCTTCGAACCCCTGACGGGAGAACCGCTTTGACGCACATGACCGGGGTCGATGAGCGCGCCGCCTGGCAGCCGCGGCGATGACGCGCTGGCCCGATGAGGAACGCGCCGCCTGGCAGTCCGGTGCGCGGGAGGCGCTGGTCGAGGCGGGGCTGGACGCGGCCTGGGTGCGCAACCTGGTGCTGCGCGCGCTCGACGAGGACCTCGGCGGCCGCCCCGACGGCCGCGGGACCGGCCCGTCCCGCGGGGCCGGGCACGACGTGACCACCGAGGCGACCGTGGCGGCCGACGCGGAGGGCGAGGCGCACCTGGTGGCCCGCGCGGACGGCGTCCTCGGCGGGCTGCCGCTGCTGCCGGTCGTCCTCGCCGAGGTGGCGGCCTGGCTCGGCCTGCCCGTCCCGTACGCCGACGTGCTGCGCCGCGACGGCGACAGCGTGGTGCGCGGCGACGTGATCGCCGTCCTGCGCGGTCGCACCCGGGTGCTGCTGGTGGCGGAACGCACCGCCCTGAACCTGATCTCCCGCTGCTGCGGGATCGCCACTCACACCCGGGCCTGGGCGCGGGAGCTGGAGGGGACGGGTGCGCGGGTGCTCGACACCCGCAAGACGACGCCCGGCCTGCGGATGCTGGAGAAGTACGCGGTGCGCTGCGGCGGTGGCACCAACAAGCGGATGGGTCTCTACGACGTCGCGATGGTGAAGGACAACCACAAGATCGCGGCCGGTTCCATCAAGGAGGCGTACCGGCTCGTCACCGAGCGGTTCCCCGACGTGGACGTCCAGGTCGAGGTGACCACCCCCGACGAGGCCGTCGAGGCGGTCACCGCGGGGGCCGCCTTCCTCCTGTGCGACAACATGTCCGTGGAGGTCCTGGCCGAGACCGTGCGCCGGGCCCGGGCCGCCGCCCCGGTCGGCGTGGTGGTCGAGCTCGAGGCCACCGGCGGGCTCACGCTCCCGGTGGCGAACGCCTACGCGCGCACCGGCGTCGACTACCTCTCCGTCGGCGCGCTCACCCACTCCTCCCCGATCCTCGACGTCGCCCTCGACCTCGTCTGATCACGAACTGGGGGGCGCGAGCTGTTCGTAGAGGCGGCGCAGGGCCTCGCAGATCTGGACCCGCTCGTTCCAGCGTTCGGTCGGTTCGGCGCGCGTCTCGTGACCGGTCTCGATCAGCGCCGACAGTGCCGCGGCCAGCGACCCGACGTGCGGGATGCCCTCGGCCGTGACCTCGTAGGTGGGCGACTCGCGCTGCACCGACGCGGGCGTGTCCGCCGGCATCAGCGCCGCGGTGCCCAGGTCGTAGCACGCCTCGGGCCAGATCGAGTGCGAACCCGGCAGCGGCGGCACGAACGACGCGTCGAGCGAGAACAGGTGGTCCCACAGCTGGCTGTCGTTCAGCGGCTTGTGGGCCCGCAACACCCCGCCGCCGGCGGAAACCGCCTTCTCCAGCTGGCGGATCGTGGGGGCCGCGTAGCGCGCCGACTCGGGGTCGAGCAGGTGATCGTGCACGTGCGCGACGACGTGCACGCCGTCGACCTGCTTGGCGGCGTCCATCAGCGCCTCGACGACGGCCACCGGGTCGACGGGCGAACGCAGGCTGCCCAACTGGGCGCCGACCAGCAGTGAGCCGGGCCGCCGGTGCGCGCGTTCCTGCCGCATCCGGACGAAGTCGACGACGTGCGGGTGCGGCAGCACGCCGGCCTCGACGCCCCAGCGGCGCTGGATCTCCGCGGCGGCCATCGGCGTCAGCGTGATGACCCGGTCGGCGGACCGCACCAGCACGTCGAGCTGCTCGTCGAACAGCCCGTCGGCGGCCGTGCCGGACAGGAAGTCGGCCGAGTGCGGGTCGGTCAGGTGGTAGGCCGTGAAGACCAGCGGACGACCGGCGGCCCGGACGACGTCCACGGCCTCCTGCACGTCCTGCGCGGTGGCCGGCGGCGGCACGGCCTGGACATGGACGACGTCGAACTCCTCGACGTGCGCCTCGAGCCAGTGCTTGGTGAAGGACGGCGGACGCGGGGAGGGCGGGGCCCCTACCGGGGCGACGGTCGGGCGGTGGACGCCGTCCACACCCTCCGGATGGCTCAGGTGACGGACGTACACACCGCGACCCGGGAGGGCGGCGACGGTGATGACGTCACGACCGGTCCACTCCGGGGAGGCGCGTCGGCGACGACGGGAGGGTGACATCAGGTCGACTCCAGCGGGACTTGCGGTCAGCAGGCCGCTCGCACCGTTTCTGGACGAGATGGTCACCATACGACGATCACCCTCGGCTTCTCGAGATGGACTGGTCAGGGACCGGGCTGTCGATCAAGGGTGGCATCTGGAGTCGCAAACCGCCCGTCGAGGAAAGATCCTCTAGGGGTGACGATCCAGATCCAGGGCGACGGCCTGCTGACCAGCCTCCTCGATTTCACGGTCCGCTCGGTGCCCGGTTGCCTGGGGGCCGGCCTCAGCGTGGCCGGGGCCCCGGCCGAGGTGAACTGCGACCAGTGCGGGGCGGCGGGCACCGACGAGGGGCACGCCACGCACGGCGCCCCGCGCACGGTGGCCGCCGTCGGCGTCGCCAAGCGCCTCGACCCGGCGCAGTGGGACCAGGCGGTCGGGCCGTTGTGGGACGCCTTCCGCGGTGATGCGACGATCAGCCGGCCGGCCACCGACGGCTCGCAGGACCCGGACGACGCCCTCGGCCTCAGTGGGCTGCAGGGCGTTCCGGCCGACGACCTCGGGCCCGTGCAAGGCGTGGTGGTCTCGGCCGGCGAGTGGGGCGGCGACCTGCCGGTGCTGCTGTCCCTGTATCTCGACCGGACCCCCGACGACAAGACGCTGCGCACCGTCGACCGCTGGGAGCCCATGGTCAGCCAGGCGCTCGCGGTCGTGGAGTACTGCGCCGGCCAGGAGCAGGTGGCCGCGCAGATGCTGGAGATGACGCAGTACCGGCGGGTGATCGAACAGGCCAAGGGGCTGGTGATGGGCGCGATCGGCTGCGACGCCCCGGCCGCGTTCTCGACCATCGCCCGGGCCAGCCAGCACTTCAACGTCCGGCTGCGGAACCTGGCCGTCGCGCTGGTCGAACACGTCGGCGACGGCACGGTCGAGCACCCGCCGGACCCCGACCTGCGGATCCGGCCGACCGAGAACGAGAAGGCCGTCGCCCAGAAGGTGTGGGCCGCGCTGTCCACGAGCACGGCGATCCTGCCGGTCGCCGCTCCCTGAGCGACCGTAGGCTGGACCGTGTGAGCGACCAGCCGACGCACGAGACCGACGACGAACCCGACGATCTGCCGGAACAGCTGCGGATCCGTCGGGAGAAGCGGGAGCGGCTGCTCGCGGAGGGGCACGACCCGTACCCGGTCACCGTCGGCCGGACCCACACGCTGGCCGAGGTCCGCGCGCAGTACGGCGACCTCGAACCCGACACCGGCACCGGGCAGGTCGTCACGGTGGCCGGTCGCGTGGTCTTCGTGCGCGTCGGCGGGAAGCTGTGTTTCGCCACCCTGCAGGAGGGGGACGGCTCGCGGCTGCAGGTGATGGTCTCGCTGGACGGCGTCGGCGAGGAGTCGCTGGCCGCCTTCAAGACGGACGTCGACCTCGGCGACTTCCTGGCCGTCACCGGAGAGGTCATCTCCTCGCGTCGGGGCGAGCTGTCGGTGCTGGCCGGCAGCTGGACGATCGCGGCCAAGGCCCTGCGCCCGCTGCCCGTCCTGCACAAGGAGCTGTCCGAGGAGTCGCGCGTCCGGCAGCGCTACGTCGACCTGATCGTGCGCCCGGCGGCCCGCGACGTCGTGCGGACCCGGGCGGGCGTCGTCCGGTCGCTGCGCGAGTCGTTCCACCGGCGCGACTTCCTCGAGATCGAGACCCCCATGCTGCAGGTGCTGCACGGTGGGGCCAGCGCGCGCCCGTTCAAGACCCACATGAACGCGTTCGACATCGACCTGTACCTGCGGATCGCGCCCGAGCTCTACCTCAAGCGGGCCGTGGTCGGCGGCATCGAGCGGGTCTTCGAGATCAACCGCAACTTCCGCAACGAGGGCGCCGACTCCAGCCACGCGCCCGAGTTCGCGATGATCGAGGCGTACGAGGCGTACGGCGACTACGACACCATCGGCGCCCTGACCCGGGACCTCGTGCAGGAGGCGGCCGTCGCCGTGCACGGCTCGACGACGGTCACCCTGGCCGACGGCACGGACTACGACCTGGGCGGCGACTGGGCCACCGTGACGATGTACGGGTCGCTGTCGGAGGCCGCCGGTCGCGAGGTCGGCCCGCAGAGCGAGATGGCCGAACTGGTCGAGCTGGCGGACAAGCACGACGTCCCGGTGCTCGAGCGGTACGGCCCGGGGAAGCTGGCCGAGGAACTGTTCGAGGCGCTCGTCGTCCCGGACCTGTACGCGCCGACCTTCGTGCGCGACTACCCCGTGGAGACGTCGCCGCTGACCCGCGCGCACCGCTCCGTCGAGGGCGTGGCCGAGAAATGGGACCTCTACGTGCGCTCGTTCGAGCTCGGCACCGGTTACTCCGAACTGGTCGACCCCGTGGTGCAACGCGAGCGATTCCTGGCCCAGGCGAAACTGGCCAGCGCCGGGGACGACGAGGCGATGCGCCTCGACGAGGATTTCCTGAGGGCGATGGAGTACGGCATGCCACCGTCTGGTGGAATGGGGATGGGGCTCGACCGCCTGCTGATGGCGATCACGGGCCTCGGAATCCGGGAGACAATCATGTTTCCGCTGGTCAAGCCGGAATAGGTGGTTCGCAATGCTGGCCTTCATCGGGGCGATCATTCCCACGGTCGGCGTCAGCCTGGTGTTCTGGCTGGCCGTGAAGTCCATGACCGAGGCCGACCGCCGGGAACGTGCGGCCCTGGCTCGGGTCGAGTCGCAGAAGAATAGTTCAGGTCCCGCGGAATAGTTTTCCGGACGCTCAATACTTTGGTTTTCCCGAACTTGCGCCGATAATAGGCGTGCGACATTATCTGTCGTCAACCCCACTCATGATCCGAATGAGTGCAGGAATCCGGGAGAATCCATGGCACAGAAAGTCCAGGTCATCCTCGTCGACGACATCGACGGCGGAGAGGCCGAGGAGTCGGTCTCGTTCTCGCTCGACGGTGCCGCCTACGAGATCGACCTGAACGCGAAGAACGCCGAGAAGCTGCGTGAGGCTCTCGCCCCCTGGGTGGGTCACGCCCGCCGGGTCAGCGGCCGCGGTCGCAGCGCTGGTCGTCCGGCCGCCAAGGCCAAGTCCGCCAAGCGGGCCGACCTCGCCGACGTCCGGGCCTGGGCCCGTTCCAAGGGGCATGAGGTCAGCGACCGGGGCCGCATCTCCGCGGAGATCATGGACGCGTACGACGCCGCGCACTGAAGTCCGCACCAATCCGCACCACCTGGTTTCCGACCGTGCTTGTGCCACGGGGGGCACAGCGCACTTTCAGCCCGGCCTGAGCACCGGAAACCCGAATACCAGGGGGATCCACCCGTCGACGTTTTGTCGACAATTCACCGAACCGCGGGTGACTTTTCCTCGCGGTCCCGGGTGGCGATGAGACTGGTCACGGTGACCAGCACCAGGATTCCCACCACCAGCGCCAGGGAAACCATCGTGGGAACCGTCGGGACCGACGGCCAGACGCCGTGCGCCCAGTGCAGGACGAGCTTCACACCGATGACGCCGAGAATGGCCGCCAGGCCGTAACCGAGGTGCACCAGCTTCGACAGCGCCGTGTTCAGCAGGAAGTACAGGGCGCGCAGGCCCAGCAGGGCGAAGGCGTTCGTCGCGAACACCAGGTACGGGTCGCCGGTGATGCCGTAGACCGCCGGCACCGAGTCGATCGCGAACACCACGTCCGTGCCCAGCACGGCGAAGGTGACGACCGCGAGCGGGGTGAGCGCCCGCCGTCCGTTCTCGCGGGTGAGCATGCGCGGCCCCTGGTACTCCCCGGTGACCGGGAAGAAGCGGCGCAGCAGGCGCACGGACCGCATGCGGTCGACGTCCACCTGCTGCTCGTGCCCCTGCACGGCGTCCCGCAGGATCTTGACCGCGGTGGCGATCAGCACGATCCCGAAGACGAGGAACGTGATCGCGAACGCCTGCAGGGCCGCGGCGCCGACGGCGATGAAGACGCCCCGCAGCAGGAGCGCCCCGACGATCCCGTACAGCAGCACCCGCTGCTGGAGCGCGGCCGGCACCGCGAACCCGGCCAGCAGCAGCATGAAGACGAAGAGGTTGTCGACCGACAGCGACTTCTCCACGACGTACCCGGCGAGGTACTCCGAGCCGGGCTCCGTGCCGTACCGCGCCCAGACGAAGGCCCCGAAGGCCAGGGGCAGGGCGATGTAGAACGCCGACCAGGCGGCGGCCTCCCGGGTGGAGACCTCGTGCGGTCGGCGGGTCAGGACGAAGTCGAGTGCGATCAGGGCGATGACGAACCCGATCGTGGCCGCCCACAGGGTGGGCGTACCGATCGAGGAGATGACCGGGTCGGCCGGTTCGGCGGCGGTGAGCGGGCTCGCGACGGTGGTGAACATCGAGCAGGATCCTCCGGTGCATGGTGACGGCACCGAGGTCTCCCTCACCGGCCCCTCCGGGGCCGACCGCCGCCCGGGGAACGCCCATAGGGGACGTTTCCGTACTGACCGGAACGGCGCGTGGAGGTACTCCCCTCGCTGATAGGACTGTACCGGGCGGCTCAGCCCTCAGCGAACAGGGGTCACCCGAAGGCGTGCGTCGGAACAGCTCAGGTACGGCGTGAGTTGGTCGATGCACGGGTGTCGGAACGGTCTCACTCATCAAGCACAGGGTGTTTTCGTTCCGTAGCCCCACGTAGCATCGATAAGGTCGGCAAGACTCGCAGTCCTCGTAGGGGGACCGCCTGGCACGTAAGGAGCGCAGATGTTCGAGAGGTTTACCGACCGCGCCCGCCGTGTCGTCGTCCTGGCTCAGGAGGAAGCCAGGATGCTCAACCACAACTACATCGGCACCGAGCACATCCTCCTCGGCCTCATCCACGAGGGTGAGGGCGTCGCGGCCAAGGCACTCGAATCCCTGGGCATCTCGCTCGACGCCGTGCGTGAGCAGGTCCAGGAGATCATCGGTCAGGGCCAGCAGGCGCCCAGCGGCCACATCCCCTTCACTCCCCGGGCCAAGAAGGTTCTCGAGCTGTCGCTGCGCGAGGCGCTGCAGCTCGGCCACAACTACATCGGCACCGAGCACATCCTGCTCGGCCTCATCCGCGAGGGTGAGGGCGTCGCGGCGCAGGTGCTGGTGAAGCTGGGCGCGGACCTCAACCGGGTGCGTCAGCAGGTCATCCAGCTGCTGTCCGGCTACCAGGGCAAGGAGCCGGCGACGGCGGGCGGTCCCACCGAGGGCACGCCGTCGGGTTCGCTCGTGCTCGACCAGTTCGGTCGCAACCTGACCCAGGCCGCGCGGGAGGGCAAGCTCGACCCCGTTATCGGCCGGGAGAAGGAGATCGAGCGGGTCATGCAGGTGCTGTCCCGCCGCACCAAGAACAACCCGGTCCTGATCGGCGAGCCGGGCGTCGGCAAGACGGCCGTCGTCGAGGGCCTGTCCCAGGCCATCGTCAAGGGCGAGGTGCCCGAGACGCTGAAGGACAAGCAGCTGTACACCCTCGACCTGGGCGCGCTCGTCGCCGGTTCCCGCTACCGCGGTGACTTCGAGGAGCGGCTGAAGAAGGTCCTGAAGGAGATCCGCACCCGCGGCGACATCATCCTGTTCATCGACGAGATCCACACCCTCGTGGGTGCCGGCGCCGCTGAAGGAGCCATCGACGCGGCGAGCATCCTCAAGCCGATGCTGGCCCGCGGCGAGCTGCAGACGATCGGCGCGACCACTCTCGACGAGTACCGCAAGTACATCGAGAAGGACGCGGCCCTGGAGCGCCGGTTCCAGCCGGTCCAGGTGCAGGAGCCGTCGCTGTCGCACGCGATCGAGATCCTGAAGGGTCTGCGGGACCGGTACGAGGCGCACCACCGGGTCTCCATCACCGACGCGGCGCTGGTCGCGGCGGCGACGCTGGCCGACCGGTACGTCAACGACCGGTACCTGCCCGACAAGGCGATCGACCTGATCGACGAGGCCGGTGCCCGGCTGCGCATCCGTCGCATGACGGCGCCGCCGGACCTGCGCGAGTTCGACGAGAAGATCGCCCAGACCCGGCGCGACAAGGAGTCCGCGATCGACGCGCAGGACTTCGAGAAGGCCGCGTCGCTGCGCGACACCGAGAAGAAGCTGCTGGCGGCCAAGGCCGAGCGTGAGAAGCAGTGGAAGGCCGGTGACATGGACGTCGTCGCCGAGGTGGACGAGGAGCTGATCGCCGAGGTTCTGGCGACGGCCACCGGCATCCCGGTGTTCAAGCTGACCGAGGAGGAGTCGTCCCGGCTCCTGCGCATGGAGGACGAGCTCCACCGGCGCATCATCGGCCAGAACGACGCCATCAAGGCCCTGTCGCAGGCGATCCGGCGTACCCGCGCCGGCCTGAAGGACCCGAAGCGTCCGGGCGGTTCGTTCATCTTCGCCGGCCCCACGGGTGTCGGTAAGACCGAGCTGGCCAAGGCGCTCGCGGAGTTCCTGTTCGGCGACGAGGACAGCCTGATCCAGCTGGACATGTCCGAGTTCTCGGAGAAGCACACGGTCTCCCGGCTCTTCGGTTCGCCCCCCGGGTACGTGGGCTACGAAGAGGGTGGCCAGCTGACCGAGAAGGTCCGCCGCAAGCCGTTCTCCGTCGTCCTGTTCGACGAGGTGGAGAAGGCCCACCCGGACATCTTCAACTCGCTGCTGCAGATCCTGGAGGACGGTCGCCTGACCGACAGCCAGGGCCGCTCGGTGGACTTCAAGAACACGATCATCATCATGACGACGAACCTGGGCACCCGGGACATCGCCAAGGGTGTGCAGATCGGGTTCCAGTCCGGCAGCGACCTGAAGACCAGCTACGAGCGGATGAAGGCGAAGGTCAACGAGGAGCTCAAGCAGCACTTCCGGCCGGAGTTCCTCAACCGCGTCGACGACACGATCGTCTTCCCGCAGCTGTCGCAGGAGGAGATCATCCAGATCGTCGACCTGATGATCGCCAAGGTCGACGAGCGCATGAAGGACCGGGACATGGGCATCGAGCTCACCCCGGCCACCAAGATCGCGCTCGCCGTCAAGGGTTACGACCCCGTGCTGGGTGCGCGGCCGCTGCGCCGTACGATCCAGCGCGAGATCGAGGACACCCTGTCCGAGAAGATCCTCTACGGCGAGCTGAAGCCGGGGCAGATCGTCCTGGTGGACGTCGAGGGCGAGGGTGAGAACGCCAAGTTCATCTTCAAGGGCGCCGGCAAGAGTTCCGTGCCGGACGTGCCGCCGATCGAGACGGCCGGGGTCGACTCGGCCGGCGAGACGGCGCCGGAGGGTGGCGCGGCCGCGAGCTGATCGCGACCGGTAGATCCGCCGCTAGATTCACGGAGCGGTCCGTACCCCTGGTCGAGGGGGTACGGGCCGCTCCGCTCTTTTGTTCGTGATCACGAACGAGGGGGCTGGTGCCAGGTGTACTCGATCTCGGGTCGCCCGGGACCGCCGTAGCGCGGCGCCCGCCGCGCGAGCCCGCGTTCGGCCAGCCGCTCCAGGTACCGGCGCGCGGCCACGCGGGACAGGCCCAGGTGCCGGCCCAGCTCGGTCGCCGTGAGGGGGCCGTCGTCGCGCAGCGCCGCGATCACCCGCTCCGCCGATTCGGCCGCCAGGCCCTTGGGCGCGGGATGCGCGTCGACCGAGTGCAGCTGCCCGAGCAGGCGGTCGACCTGGTCCTGACCGGAGACGGTCGCCGACCGCGGCCCGCCGTCCGCCTCCCGCGCGAGCTCGGCCCGGTACGCGGCGTAGCGCTCCAGCCGGTCCCGCAGGCTGGCGAACACGAACGGCTTGAGTAGGTACTGCACCACCCCGGCCGACACCGCCGACTGCACCACCTCCAGGTCGCGGGCCGAGGTGACGGCGACGACGTCGGCCCGGTACCCGGCCGCCCGCATGGCGCGACAGACGGCCAGGCCGTGCATGTCGGGCAGGTTCATGTCCAGCAGCACGAGGTCGACGCGGGTGCGGGCCAGGGTGTGCAGCGCCTCCTCGCCGGTCCCCACGACGCCCACCACCTCGAACCCGGGCACGCGACGGACGAACTGGGCGTGCGCCTGCGCGGCGAGGGGTTCGTCCTCGACCACCAGCGTCCGGACCGGTTCCGGTGCGGCGGTCACGGGGCGCTCCGCACGGGCAGGTCGACCTCGAAGGTGGTGCTGACGTCGTCCGCCCCGGCCTCGTGCGAGGTCACGGTGATCACCCCGCCCGCCCGCCGCACGGCCTGCTCGACGAGGGCCAGCCCCAGACCGTGCCCGTCACCGTCCTTGGTGGTCCAGCCGCGGGCGAACATCCGGTCCTGGTCCTGCGGGGTGAGCGCCGGCCCGGTGTTGGCGACCCGGACCCGCAGCCGCCCGTCGTCCAGCTGGGCCCCGACCTCGACCCGGCGCGGCCCCGGCCCGCGCAACGCGGCCTCGATCCCGTTGTCGACGAGGTTGCCGACGACGGTGACGAGGTCCCGGGCGTCGACCGCGCCGTCGGGCACGTCGAACTCGTCCGGGAAGGCCAGGGTCACGCCCCGCTCCCCGGCCTCCGCCGCCTTGCCGAGCAGCAGCGCGGCCAGGACCGGTTGCCGGACTCCACCCACGACCTGGTCGGTCAGCTCCTGCGCGGCGGCCAGTTCCCGGGTGGCGAACTCGAGCGCCCGCTCGGTCTGGCCGAGCTCGACCAGGGTGATGACGCTGTGCAGCCGGTTGGCCGCCTCGTGGGCCTGCGAGCGCAGGGCCTCGGCCAGGCCGCGCGTGGTGCTCAGCTCCCCGGACAGCTGCACCAGGTCCGTGTGGTCCCGCAGCGTGACGACGTGCCCGAGCAGGCGACCCTGCCAGCGCACGGCGGCGCGGTTGACCACCAGCACGCGCTCGTCCGTGAGCCGCGGGACGTCGATCAGCTCGGCGTCCGGCCCGGCCTCGGGGCCGGGATCGAGGTCGGCGAGCAGGGGGGCCGGGAGGTCCAACGCCCGCAGGGGTCGGCCGACGTCCGCCTCGGACAGCCCGAGCAGGCGGCGCCCCTCGTCGTTGGCCAGCCGCAGCGTGCCGTCCCGGTCGACGATCAGCAGGCCCTCCCGCACCGAGTGCAGCACCGCGTCGTAGAACTCGAACAGCCGGGTCAGCTCCGGGGGGCTCATCCCGTGGGTCTGGCGGCGCAGCCGGCGGCTGAGCAGCCAGACGCCGGCGCCGGCCACCACCAGGGTCAGACCACCCGCGGCCAGCAGCGCCGGTACCTCCCGGCGGACCTCCCGGCCGACCGCCCGGGTGGTCACCCCGACCGAGACCAGGGCCACCACCCGGCCGCCGTCCCGCACCGGGACGACGGCCCGCACCGAGGGCCCCAGGCTGCCGGTGTACGTCTCGGTGAAGTCCCGCCCGGCGACGGCGGGGGCGGTGTGCCCGAAGAAGCGCTGCCCGATCAGGTTCGGGTTCGGGTGCGTGTAGCGGATCCCCGCCGGCGTCATGATCGTCACGAACGAGACGCCGGTGCGGCGCCGGACGGCCTCGGCGTAGGGCTGCAGGACGGCGGACGGGTCGGGCTCGCGCAGCGCCGCCAGGACGTCGGGGGACTGGGCCACGGACCCGGCGACGGCCAGCGCCTCGTCGCGCTTGGCGTCGGTCACGGTGCGCCTGGTCTGCACCAGCACGGTGGCGACGGCGACGGTGACGAGCACCAGGACCGCCGCCGTGAGCAGGGCGAACACCTGCCGGGCGAGGCTCCAGCGCCTCGGGTCCCACCACATCGCCTCAGTGTGCCGTGCGGCGGGCGGACGCGGGGGCGACCGAAACGACCAGAACCGCGACACCGGGACGGCGGGCGCCCACTCTCAGTCGCAGTGGCCCAGCTCACAGAGCCGACCCCCAACGATGAGGAGCAGCCGATGTCCGCCGTCACCCCCTCGCCCGCCCCGGCCGCGCCGGCCCGGCGCGACCGCACCCACCTGCTGTACCTGAGCGTCATCGTCGCCGTCGCCGCCGGGGCCGTCGTGGGTCTCGTGGCCCCGGACGTCGGGGTGGAGCTGAAGCCGATCGGCACGGGCTTCGTCGCGCTGATCAAGATGATGATCGCGCCCGTCATCTTCTGCACGATCGTCCTGGGCGTCGGCTCCATCCGCGAGGCTGCCAAGGTCGGCAAGGTCGGCGGCCTGGCCCTCGGCTACTTCCTCACCATGTCGACGGTCGCCCTGGGCGTCGGCCTGCTGGTGGGCAACTTCCTGCACCCGGGTTCCGGGCTGGACCTCAGCGGCCTGGCCGGGTCGGGGGCCGAGGCGGCCGGTGACGAGAAGGTCAGCACCGTCGACTTCCTGCTCAACGTCATCCCGACCACGCTCGTCTCGGCGCTGACCGAGGGGGAGGTGCTGCAGGCCCTGCTCGTGGCCCTGCTCGTCGGCTTCGCCGTCCAGGCGATGGGTTCGGCCGGGCAGCCGATCCTGCGCGGGGTGAGCGTGCTCCAGAAGCTCGTCTTCCGGATCCTGGCCATGATCATGTGGCTGGCCCCGATCGGCGCCTTCGGGGCCATCGCCGCCGTGGTCGGGGCGACGGGGGCCGACGCCCTGGTCAGCCTCGCCCGGATCATGATCGCCTTCTACCTGACCTGCGCGGTGTTCGTCTTCCTGATCCTCGGCACCCTGCTACGGGTGGTCGCGGGGATCAACATCTTCTCGCTGCTGCGCTACCTGGGCCGCGAGTTCCTGCTCATCGTCTCGACGTCGTCGTCGGAGTCGGCCCTGCCGCGGCTGATCGCCAAGATGCAGCACCTCGGGGTGTCCAAGCCCGTCGTGGGCATCACCGTGCCGACCGGGTACTCCTTCAACCTCGACGGCACCGCGATCTACCTGACGATGGCCTCGCTCTTCATCGCCGAGGCGCTCGGGAAGCCGTTCAGCATCGGGCAGCAACTGTCGCTGCTGGTCTTCATGATCATCGCCTCGAAGGGGGCGGCCGGGGTGACCGGGGCCGGGCTGGCGACGCTGGCCGGCGGCCTGCAGTCGCACCGGCCCGACCTGGTGGACGGCGTCGGCCTGATCGTGGGCATCGACCGGTTCATGTCCGAGGCGCGGGCCGTGACGAACTTCGCCGGCAACGCCGTCGCGACGGTGCTCGTCGGGCACTGGGTCGGCGAGTTCGACCGGGACACGGCGTTGCGGACGCTGGCCGGGGAGCGGCCGTTCGACGAGGCGACCATGCTGGACGACGACCACGAGCCGGTCGCCGAGCCCGCCTCGGAGGGCCGTTCGGACGCGGGGGACGCGGCGGACGCGGACCGTCCCGACGTCTCGCTCCCGGCGGGGACGGCGGTACCCGCCGCCCGCTGACCCTCCCCTTCGTTCGTGATCATGCAGAAAGGTTCCAGTGATCATGCACGAGCGCGCTCCCGGCCGGGCCGGGCGGCACGTTCCTGCATGATCGCCGGAACCTTTCTGCATGATCACGACGAGGGGGTGGTTGCGTCACCTGGTACGCGCCGGTACCGTGAATGAACGTTCATTCACGCGGAGGTGACGACACGTGCCCGAGGTACGGGAACCGGCGGACCGGCGGACCCAGCTGCTCGACGCGGCCGCCCGGTGCTTCGCCGGCGGCGGCTTCCACGCCACGACCATCGCCGAGATCAGCCTCGAGGCCGGGTGCAGCCCGGGCCTGCTCTACCGCTACTTCAAGGGCAAGGAGGAGCTGGTCACCGCCCTCGTCGAGCGGGAGGCCGAGCGCACGGTCCGCGCCCTGCGCGCCGTGGCCGCCGAGGGCGACGTCCTGGCCGGCCTCTACCGCCTGCACGAGTCACTGACCCAACGCGACCACGGCGGCTCCGCGCCACTGCACGTGCAGATCATCGCCGAGGCCTCCCGCGGCACCGCCGTCACCGCCTCGGTCCGCCGGCACTTCGCCGACGTCACCGACGCGCTCACCGCGACCCTCAAGGTCGCCCAGCAGGCCGGGGTCGTCGACGACGACCTCGACGCCGCGACGCTGGCCCGGCTCCTCGTCGCCACGGCCTCCGGTCTCACGGTGCTGCGCGCCGTGGACGGCGACGGGGCCCCCGACGCCGGGGCGACCGCCGTCCTCGTCGCCCGCCTGCTCCGTCCCCAGAAGCCGACCCAGCCCGCCCCGGAGGACGTCCGATGAGCACCAACCTCAGCGCCAAGGCCCGCGCCGTCGCCCTCCAGGGCCTGGTGGCCGGCGGGGTCGCGGTCAAGCGCGTGCAGGGCGACCCGATCGCGCGGCTGGTCACGCCGTCCGGCCGCCGCAACCCCTACCCGGCCTACCGGCAGATGCGGGAGTCCGGGCTCGTCGTCCCGAGCATGATCGGCTGGGTCACCGCGCACCACGCGGTCGGCAACGAGGTGCTGCGCGACCACGAACGGTTCGGCAGCGCCCCGGTGCCGGACGTCGAGCGCCCCTCCACGTTCCTGTCCCGGGTCATGGTGAGACTCCGGGCCGGAGGCGAGGGCAACGCCCGGATGAACGGCCGCCGGGTGACCGGCGACGGCCTGTTCGATGACACCCCCGACCCGCTCGGCGACGACTCGATGATCGGGATGGACCCGCCCGACCACACCCGGCTGCGCCGCCTGGTCAGCAAGGCGTTCACCCCGCGGGCCATCGAGGCCGTGCGCGGCCGGGTCGAGGAGGTGGCCGACGAGCTGCTGGACGCGGCCCCGCAGCGCGGGTTCGAGCTGATGGAGGGCTACGCTGGCGTGCTGCCGGTCGTGGTGATCAGCGAGCTGCTCGGCATCCCGACGTCGGACTGGGAGCGGGTCAAGCGGTGGGGCGACGTGCTCGCCTCGGGGCTCGACGTGATGGGCGGGGCGCCGGCCCACGTCGTCACGCCCGCGCTGAACGAGCTCGGCGCCTACCTGCGCACCCTCTTCGCGCAACGGCGCCGGACCGGCGGCGACCGGGTGGTCGACGCCCTCATCGCCGACGCCGACTCCGAGGCGGGCCTGACCGACCGCGAGCTGGTGGCCACCGCCATGCTGATCCTGGCCGCGGGCTTCGAGACCACCGTGAACCTGATCGGCAACGCCACCCTGGCCATGATGCGCAACCCCGACCAGGTCGACCTGTTGCGCGAGAAGCCTGAGCTGGCGGGCAACCTCGTCGAGGAGGCGCTGCGCTACGAGTCGTCGGTGCAGATGACGGCGCGGATGATCCGGAAGGACACCGAGATCGCCGGCCGGCGGGTGCGCAAGGGCTCCGCGATCGTCGTGATGCTCGGCGGCGCCAATCGTGACCCGGCGGTCTTCGCCGACCCCGACCGGTTCGACATCGCGCGCGAGAATGCGCGCGACCACATGAGTTTCGCGGGCGGGGTGCACTACTGCCTCGGGGCCTCGCTGGCCCGGCTGGAGGGCGAGGTGGCGCTGCGCATGCTCTTCGAGCGCCACCCCGCGCTGCGGCTCGACGGGAAGGTCGAGCGAGGCAAGGGGCTCATCCTGCGTGGGCCGAAACGCCTTCCGCTGCGGCTGTCGTAGCGCTCGACCGCCCCCGGGCCGCGGCCTGCTCGACCTGGCCGCCTACGACGACTACCTGCACGGCCGGATGACCGACTCCGGGCTCTCGGACGCCGACCTCGCGACCGCGCTGGCCGCCGTCCCCGTGGTCTGAGCGGAGGTCAGGCGGTCAGGTCGACGACGGTGCGCCAGGCCGCCGGGTCACCGGCGGTCTCGGCCGCCAGCTCGGCGAACGTCTCGGCCACCCGCTCGGGCGCGATCGCCCCGGGGCCCCGGCCGAGGCCGCCGCGCACGGTCACCGTCGCCACGTGGATGCCCTCCGGCCCGAGGTCGAGCGCGAGGGTCTGGACCAGGCTGCGCAGGGCCGCCTTCTGCACCCCGAGGGTGGCCACCTCGCGGATCGGGTGGTCGGCCGCGCCGCTGCCGGTGGCCAGGATGGTGCCCGTGTGCTGCTGCAGCATGAGCGGCAGCACGGCCGCCACGGCCGTCGTCAGGGCCGCCGCACCCAGGTGCAGGTCCTCCAGCAGCGTGAGCGCGTTCAGGTCGCGACCGGTCACCTCGCGCCCGAACGACGGGTTGAAGTGCAGGACGTCGACCCGCCCGTGCGCCTGCGACATGACGCTCAACGCCTCGGTCAGCGCGACCGGGTCGGTGACGTCGGCCTTGGCCCAGCCGACCTGGGCGCCGTCGGCCTCCAGGTCGTCGGCCAGCTGCGAGGCGGCGGAACCCCGCGAGACCAGGCCGATCGAGTAGCCGAGGGAGGCGAACCGCCGGGCGGTCGCGGCCCCGACTCCTGGACCGGCGCCGACGATGACGGCGAGAGGCGTGCTCATGGGGCTGAGGTTACTGGTGGGAGAATCCCGGTGTGACCGTTCCCGGAGTGAGCATCCGCGCCGCCCGCACCACCGACGTCCCGCGGATCGCGCGCCTGGTCGACGGCTACGCCTCCGACCGCATCCTGCTGCACAAGGAGACGGTCACCTACTACGAGGACGTGCAGGAGTTCCTCGTCGCCGAGGACGACGGCGGCCAGGTGATCGGGTGCGGCGCCCTGCACGTGATGTGGCAGGACCTGGCCGAGGTCCGCACCCTCGCCGTGCATCCTGAGTGGCGGGGCCGGCACGTCGGCCACGCGCTGCTCGCGGACCTGCTCGAGGCGGCCCGCGAGCTGGGCGTCAGCCGGGTGTTCTGCCTGACCTTCGAGGTCGAGTTCTTCGCCGCGCACGGCTTCGAGCCGATCGACAGCACCCCCGTCGCCCCGGAGGTCTACCAGGAGCTGCTGCGCTCCCCCGACGAGGGCGTGTGGGAGTTCCTCGACCTGGCCCGGGTGAAGCAGAACACCCTCGGCAACACCCGGATGCTGAAGACCCTGTGAACGGGCCGTCATCCTGCCCCTACGATCTGCGACATGCGCAGGTCTGTGGTGCCCCTCGCCGTCGCGGCGGCCCTCCTCCTCCCGTTCGGCTCGCCGGCCTCCGCGGCCCCACCCGTGCTCACGCAGCCGGTGCCCGCCCGGGTCACCGTCACCTGGACCGCGCCTGAGGCCCTGCCCCTGACCGGGGCCGGGGTGCAGTTGTTCGCCGTCCCGACCGACGGGCGTCCCGCGCGGCTGCTCGGCTTCGCGCACCGCTCGGACGACGGGCGCACCTACTCGCTGTCCGTTCCGGCGGGCACGATGCAGGGGGCGCGGCTGGAGGCCCGCGCCGCGGGCCGGCGCCTCGACGGCGGCCCCACGTCGATCACCGCCGCCGCCACCGGAACCGCGCGGTCGTCGTCCAGCGCCCCCGCGCCCGTCGAGAAGGCGGCCTACGCGGACGTCGACCCGGGCGCCCCGGGGAAGTACGCGACCCGCAGCGTCGACTACACGCTGCCCTCGGTCACCCTGCCCGGCCTGCCCCACCCGGTCGAGATGCTCGGGCACGTCGTCGCCCCCAAGGGGGCCCTCGGGAACCGGCCCCTGGTGCTGATCCTGCACGGTCGCCACGGCACCTGCTACATCCCCCGCGCCTCGGGGCCGGGGGACAGCGAGGTCGACGCCGACTGGCCGTGCCCCGCGCCGGAGAAGGCGATCCCCAGCTACCTGGGCTACCTGAAGGCGCAGAAGCTGCTCGCCTCCCAGGGGTACGTGACCGTCTCGATCTCCGCCAACGGCATCAACGCCCAGGACGGCGAGCTGGCCGACGGGGGCGCGCAGGCCCGCTCGTCGCTGCTGCGGTTGCACCTCGCCCAGTGGGCCGACTGGCAGGCGGACCCCGACTCCCGGCCCGCGGGGCTGGCCTCCGTGCCGCCCGTGAACCTGCAGAAGGTGTTGCTGGCCGGGCACTCCCGCGGCGGCGAGGGAGCCAACCGGGCGGCGCTCGACTCGTTGAACCCACCGCCCGCCGACGTCGACGGCTACCACGGCGCCGTGCGCTGGAAGGTGCTCGGCACCTACCTGTTGGCGCCCACCGCGTTCGGTGCCGACCCGGCCGCCGACGTCCCCTCGGTCGTGGTCCTGCCCGGCTGCGACGGAGACGTCTACGACCAGCAGGGCCAGCAGTACGTCGACGGCAGCCGCGCCACCTCGACCGGCACCGCGCTGCACAGCGCCGTGCGGATCACCGGGGCCGACCACAACTTCTTCAACTCCGAGTGGACGCCGGGCCGGTCCGTCGCCGAGTCGAACGACGACTGGTGGCTGCCGAAGGACACGTACTGCGGCACGTCGAAGAAGGTCGCGAAGACGTCGCTGCGGCTGTCGGGCACGACGCAGGAGCAGGTGGGTGCCGTCTACCTGGCCACCGCCGCCCGGTTGTTCGTCGCCGGGGACGACCGGGCCCGGCCCATCCTCGACGGGAGCAAGGTCATCCCGAAATCCCTGAAGGGACTGCGGGTCTCGGCCTCCGCGCTGGGGCTGCGCCGGACGTCGCTGGCCCGGCCCGCCAAGGGCCTGACGATCAGCCGCACCGGCTCGGTCAAGGCCTCGGTCTGCTACCAGGTGGCGGGCGGCGGCTCAGGCGGGTGCCTGCCCGGCGGTGGGGACTCCTCGCTGTCGCCGAACTTCGTGCCCTTCGTCTACGGCGCCCGCGACCCGGACCGGTTCGCGCTGCGCGCCAGCTGGACCAAGGCGTCGGGCCGTGTGCTCGTGCCCGTCACCGGTGCGGGCGGCGGCACGACCGCCGACCTCAGCCACTCGTCGTCCGTCGCGCTGCGGGTGATCGTGCCGCCGAACAGCACCTCGACGAGTTTCGACGTGGCCGTGCGTGACTCGAAGGGACACCGGGCCGTACTCGGGACCCTGAAGCCGAAGGGTCTGCCCGGCACCGCGAACACCGTCTCGTACTGGGCCCAGGAGCGCCGGGTCCCGCTCGCCGAACCGGGAAAGGTCGACCTCACCAAGGTCTCCCGGCTCGAGTTCGTCCCCCGGTCGAAGACCGGCAAGCTGTGGCTGCTCGACGCCTGGGGTCGCAAGGCCGGGACGCCCGCCGTCCGGCAGGCGCCGCTGACCCGGGTCGACGTGGGTGACGCGGGGAAGGTCGCGGAGGGTTCCACGGAGCACACCGTGGACGTGCCCGTCACGCTCACCGGGACGACGCCGGGCACGGTCCGGGTGTTCGTCACCGACTCCGCCACGGGGGTCGTCAAGGCCTCCCTGCTCCAGGTCGCCGGGGACGGGGCCGCGGGCTCCGTGCCGTGGAAGGTGCTGGGGGACGACCTCTTCGCGCCCGACGGGCTCATCACGGTGCAGGCCCGGGCCGGCGCCGGCACCGTGGTCGGCGGGTGGAGCGGTGGGGTCACGATCACCAACGACGACCCGGTGCCGACCCTGTCGTTCACCCCGGTCAAGACCACGGTGACGGAGGGCGCGACGCTGCGCTGGAAGGTCGCGACCTCGGCCCCCGCGGCCGTCGACCTGCAGATCGGGTTGCAGTTCGTCGACCCGCCGCAGACCCCGGCCATGACCACCTACGACGTGTCGGGTACGTGGTTGAGCGACACCTTCTTCGACGCCCAGAAGCCCTACCGCAGGCTGTCGAAGGTCGACGGCACCGCGGCGCTGTTCGTCGCGGCGGGTGACACCTCCGTCGACGTCACGGTGCCGACCGCGAAGGACCCCCGCGTCGAGGGCACCGAGTACCTCCGGCTGCACGCCTTCGTCGTGCCGATGTACGGCAACGAGGGCATCGACGACCCGACCGACCCGGCCAACGGCGTGATGCTCGACGGGACCGTGGTCGACGGCTGAGCTTCAGACCTCCCGCAGCCGCGCGAGCACGTCGTCCAGGGCGGGCTCCAGCACCGTCACGTCGCGCACCCGCACGTCCGGCGGCAGGCGGTCGGCGACGTCGGCGAGGACGTCCGCGGTCGCCGTCCGGCCGGGCGGGCAGAGCAGCCGCTGACGGCGCCCGTCGGCCTCCACCTCGAGCACCTCGGCGTTCGGTACCGAGTCCAGCCGGCCGGCCGCCTCGGTCAGATCGATGACCAGGATGCGTTGCGCCCCGGCCCGTTCCACCAGGTCGGGCAGCGGCCCGTCGTGCACGAGACGCCCGCCGTCCAGCACCAGGAGGCGCCGGCAGGACGACTCGAGGGCGCTGACCGAGGCGGCGCTCAGCAGCAGCGTGCAGCCGCCGACCCGGTGCTCGTGCCGCAGCAGGCCGCGGATCAGGTCACGGCCCACCGCGTCGGGCCCGTCGAGCACGTCGTCGAGGATCAGCAGCGGCGGCCGGTGCAGCAGCGCGACCGCGAGGCAGGCACGCAGCCGCAGGGCGTCGTCCAGCTGCCCGTAGGGCCGGTTCAGGTGCGGGCCCAGCGCCAGCCGCTCGGCCAGCTCGTCGCGGCGCAGCTGCCACTCGCCGGTGGCCAGGCCGCGGGCCTCGGCGACGATCGGCAGCAGCCGGGCCAGCGACAGGTCGCCGGGCAGCCCGGCGTCCTCGTCACCGGCCAGCAACGCTCCGACCACGCGGGTCAGGTCGGCCCGTTGCCGCACCGGCAGCAGGCCGGCCGTGCGCACGAAACCCGCGCTGGGCGCGAACTGTCCGGCGACGATCCGGGCCAGCGTCGACTTGCCGCTGCCCGGGCCACCGACCACCCCGACCGCCTCACCCGCCTCCACCACGAACGACAGGTCGTGCAGGGCGGTCACGCTCCGGCGGCCGCGCCACCCGGTGCGGACGCTGAACGTCTTGCCCACCCCGACGACCTCGATCTGGGGGACCGGTGGGTCCTCGGTGGGCGCGTTCATCCGCTCACCGCCCAGCCGTGCGGGGGCGCGGACAGGCCGGTGGGGGTGTCGAAGACGTCGTCGGTCAGGTTCAGCGCGACGTGGAGGTGCTGCTCGCCGTCGCGCATCGTGTAGGCGAACATGCCGTTGGCGAGGTGGTCGGTCACGAGCCGGGCTCGGTGCAGCCAGGGGTGACGGCGGCGCAGGCCGATCAGGTCCTGGTGCAGCCGGTACGTCGCCCACCCCTCGGGGGCCAGGTCGGCCTCGGACGGCGGGAACGCGGGGCGCACGGCGTCGTCCCCGCCCGCGCGGTCCTCCTTCACCCCGCGGAACGCCTGCTCGTCGCCGTAGTAGACGGCCGGGGTGCCGGCGAGGGTGAACAGGAGGACGAGGGCGTGCGCGAGGTGCCGGGCGTCGCCGAGCCGACTCGCGATCCTGGTCACGTCGTGGTTGCCCACGAACGTGAACGGCGCGAACGACTCGACCAGCTCGTCGTGCCGCTTCAGGGCCCAGCTCAGCTCGAAGAAGTTGCGGTCGTTGAGCGAACTCCAGACCGCCTTCCACAGCTCGTACTGGGTGACGCTGTCGAGGCCGGACTGCACGTAACCCGGGTAGTCGCCGTGGATCACCTCGCCGAGCAGGTACGCCTGCGGGTGCTCGCCCTTCACCCGCGCCGAGACCCGGGCCCAGAAATCCTTCGGGACGGCGTAGGCCGCGTCGAGCCGCCAGCCGTCGGCGCCGCGGGCCAGCCAGTGGTTCATCACCGCGACGACGTGGTCCTCCACCGCCGGGCTGGCGTGATGCAGGGCGACCAGCTCGGGATGCCCCTCGAAGTCGCGCGCTCTCGGCTCGCCGGCCGCGTCGCGGTGGTCCCAGTCGAGGTCGAACCAGCCGGCCTCCGCGCTGTGCGGCCCGTACTCCAGGGCCGCCCGGAACTGGGGGAAGTCGCGGCCGACGTGGTTGAACACGCCGTCCAGCAGCAGCTTCAGGCCCCGTTCGCGGCAGGCGGCGACCAGCGCGTCGAAGTCCTGTTCGGTGCCGAGCCGCTCGTCGACGCGGAAGGGGTCGCTCGTGTCGTAGCCGTGCGTGCTCGAGGCGGAGACGGGGTTCAGCAGTAGCCCGTTGCAGCCGAGCCTCGTGGCGTAATCGAGCCACTGCGTGAGCTTTTCGAGGGCTCGCGGGCCGCCGGGGGTGGGCGCGCCGGTGCGGTGCACGTCCGCGCCGGCGAAGCCGAGCGGATACACCTGCCACCAGATCGCGTGTCGCACCCAGTCGGGTTCCATGCGCCTACTCTGCCCGATCCGTGACGATTGATCAGTCTGCGATCAGTGCGGCAGCCGGTACCGGTCGTCCGGCAGGGGTTCGACCAGCCCGTCCTCGACGAGCCCGGCCAGGCAGCGTTCGCGCTGCCGCGGGTCTTTGAGGACGTCGTCGGGCGCGGCCTCGCGCAGTTGCGCGGCGGTGAGCGGGGTGCGGGTCGCGCGCAGGGCGGCCATCAGCTTGCCGCGGACCTGCCGGTCCGTACCCGCCCACGCCTGACCGCGGCGCGGCGGGCCGTCATGGGCGGGTGAGCCGGCGGCGCGCCACGCGCACAGGTGCTCGACCGGGCAATCGCCGCAGCGGGGCGTGCGGGCGGTGCAGACGAGCGCCCCGAGTTCCATCACGCCGATCGCCCAGCGGGCCGCGGTCCTCGGGTGTTCCGGCAGGAGTCGTTGCGCCAGAGCTGATTCCGCTGCGCTCAGGTTGTTCTGCGGGTGCGCGTCACCGGTCACCGCGCGGGCGTGCACCCGGCGCACGTTGACGTCGACGACGGCGTGCCGCTGCCCGTAGGCGAACGTGGCCACGGCGGCGGCCGTGTAGGTGCCGATCCCCGGCAGGGCGAGCAGCTGCGCGTGGTCGGTGGGCAGTTCACCGCCGTGCCGTTCGACGATCACGCCGGCCGCCTCGTGCAGCCGTAGCGCGCGCCGCGGGTAGCCGAGCCGGCCCCACGCGCGGATCACCTCGCCGGGCGTCTCGGCCGCCAGGGCCGCCGGCGTGGGCCAGCGCTCCACCCACTCGCGCCAGACCGGCAGCACCCGGTTGACCGGGGTCTGCTGGAGCATCACCTCGCTGATCAACACCGGCCAGGCCGGGACGCCGGGGGCGCGCCAGGGCAGGTCGCGCGCGTTCGCGTCGTACCAGGCGATCACCGGTTCGACGAGCGGGTGCTCTCCGGTGGTCTGCTGGCGCACCGGGCGACTCTAACCCGGCACGTGACGGCGTCCTCCGTATGGGCGCGGTGTCACACAGTGCTCGTCTGGTGGATGCGGTGTCACACCGTGCCCATCCGGCGGGGGTTGCCGTACGGCTCCGGCGAGCGACGCTCGTGCAGACCCGGCAGCGGCGGCGTTCGCGGCGGCTCAGACGCCGAGGTACCGGCCGGGTCGGTGGTTCAGGGCCAGCACGCTGTTCAGCACGACGGCCCCGGCCGCCGAGATCGCGACGCCGGTGGGGCTCAGGACGGCGAGGGCGAGCAGGACGACGCAGGCGTCCAGGGCCAGCTGCACGAAACCCGCCCGCCAGCCGAGGCTCTCCTGCGCGATGAGCGCGACGATGCCGAACCCGCCGGCGCTGGCGTCGTGCCGGAACAGGATGAGGAGGCCCACCCCGGACACGAGGTTGCCGAGCAGTGCGCCGGCGACCGGGTTCACGGTCCCGAGCGGGACGGCGGCCGGCAGGACGGCGCTGAGAACGGCGACGAGGGCGATGCACAGCACCGACCGGGCGGTGAAGGCCCAGCCCTTGCGGCGGACGCCGAGCGCGAGGAAGGGCAGGCCCACCACGACCAGCAGTGCGGTCAGCGGAAACCCCGTCGCGTAGGCGAGGAGCAGTGACAGGCCCGCCGTGCCACCGGTCACGGCGCCGCCCGCGTGCAGCAGGGTCAGGCCGAACGCCGTGAGCAGCGTCCCGGTCAGGAGGCCGAAGGCGTCCTCGAGGAGCGTGTGCCGGGGCGGCGTCGGGGCCGACCGGGCGGCGGTGGCGACGAGTGTTGCGGACATGTCGTCATGCTGAGCGGAGGTGCGACATGTGCGCAAGCGAGCCACCCCCAACTGTGCAGATATTCAGTTGAAGAGTCATTTCGGTGACAGAATGCTGCCATGACCCTCGACCGTCTCGATGCCCGCATCCTGCTGGCGCTGGACGACGACCCGGAGGCGACGGTGCTCTCGCTGGCCCGGGAGCTCGGCGTCGCGCGGAACACGGTGCATGCGCGGCTGCGCCGGCTGAACGCCTCCGGAGTGGTCCGCGGGTTCAGCCACCGGGTCTCCCCGGAGGCGTTGGGGTACGGGCTCACGGCGTTCGTGGCGGTCGCCGTGGCCCAGTCGTCGGCGGGGCCGGCCACCGAACAGCTGGCCCGCATCCCTGAGGTCGTCGAGGTGCACGCGACGACCGGGGAGGCGGACCTGCTGGCCCGGGTCGTCGCGAAGGACACGGCGGATCTCTACCGGATCACGGCCCGCATGCTCGCCGTCGACGGAGTCATCCGCAGCGACACGACCATCTCGTTGGCCGAGCTCGTACCCGCCCGCGTGCGGCCGCTGCTGCAGGCGATCGAGGCGTCGGGTCAGATGTAACGCTCGAGGATGCTGGACTCCGCCAGCCGCGAGAGCCCCTCGCGCACGGTGCGGGCCCGCTGCTCGCCGACGCCCTCGACCAGCATGAGGTCGTCGAGGTTGGCGGCCAGGAGCTTCTGCAGGTCGCCGAAGTGGTCGACCAGACGCTCGACGATCGCGCCGGGCAGCCGCGGGACCTTGGTGAGCAGCCGGTACCCCTTGGGGCTGACCGCCGCGTCGAGCGCGTCGGCGCCGGCGCTGAAGCCGAGGACGCGGGCCACGAGCCCGAGGTCGACGAGGTCACCGGAGGGGATGTCGGCCAGGGCCGTCACGACCTCCTCCATCGACGCCTCGCCGCGGGTGGCCTCGATGTAGTCGCGGATCACGAGGTCGCGGTCGGGGCTGACGCCGCCGATCAGCTCGTCGAGTTGCAGGGACAGGAGCCGGCCGTCGGTGCCGAGCTCGATCACGTAGAAGGCGATCTCCTCGCTGATCCGGCGGACCATCTCCAGCCGCTGGATGACGATCGACACGTCCCGGACCGTCACCAGGTCCTCGATCTCGAGCGCCGAGAGGGTGCTGGTCACCTCGTCGAGGCGCGCCTTGTACCGCTCGAGGGTGGCCAGGGCCTGGTTCGCCTTGCCGAGGATCGCGTCGGAACCCTCCAGCACGTAACGCATTCCGGCGACGTAGAGAGCGACGATCCGCATCGACTGGCTGACGCTGACGACGGGGAAGCCGGTCTGTTTCGCGACCCGCTCGGCGGTGCGGTGCCGGGTGCCGGACTCGGACGTCTCGATCTGGGAGTCGGGCACCAGCTGGACGGCGGCCCGCAGGATCTTCGAGACGTCACCGTCGCAGACGATCGCGCCGTCCATCTTGGCCAGCTCGCGCAACCGGGTAGCGGAGAACTCGACGTCGAGGACGAAGCCGCCGGTGCAGACCTCTTCGACCAGTTCGTTGTAGCCGAGGACGATCAGCGCGCCGGTACGCCCCCGCAGGATGCGCTCCAGACCGTCCCGCAACGTCGTGCCCGGGGCGACAGCGGCCAGCGTGGAGCGCAAGAGCTCCTCGGGGGTCCGGTCGACAGCCACGACAGGGATTCTAACCATCGGCCGTGACGCCGCGGTCACGAAACGTGTGGTCACGACGGGCTGAGCAGGACCGTCGGACGCAGCGCGCCGACCAGGTCGGGTACCTCGAGGACTGCCATCCCGTCGGGCGCGGGCACCTGGTCGCGGGTGCCGGCGGGCACGATCGCCTTCGTGAAGCCGAGCCGCGCCGCCTCGCTCAACCGGCGCGACACGCCCGGCACCGGGCGCACCTCACCGGCCAGCCCGACCTCGCCGAGCACCACGAGGCCCGGCGGGACCGGCCGGTCGAGCAGCGAGCTGGCCAGCGCGATGGCCACGGCCAGGTCGGCGGACGGTTCGCCCAGGCGGGCGCCGCCCACCGTGGAGACGTAGGTGTCGTGCTGGTGCAGCGTGATGCCGGCCCGCCGGTCGAGGACGGCCAGGACCATCGAGACGCGGCTGCTCTCCAGCCCGTTGCTGACCCGGCGCGGGCTCGACAGCGGCGACTGCGTGACCAGCGCCTGCACCTCCCCGACCATGGGGCGGCGCCCCTCGAGGGTGACCGTGATCGCCGTTCCCGGAACGGGTTCCGCGTGCTGGGACAGGAAGAGGCCACTGGGGTCACTGAGGCCCACGATGCCGACCTCGGACAGGTCGAAGCAGCCCACCTCGTCGGTCGGCCCGTACCGGTTCTTGACGGCCCGGACCATCCGCAGGCGGGTGTGCCGGTCGCCCTCGAACTGGCAGACGACGTCGACCAGGTGCTCGAGCACCCGTGGGCCGGCGATGCCGCCGTCCTTCGTCACGTGACCCACCAGCAGCGTCGCCATGTGGCGGGTCTTGGCCAGCTTGATCAGCGAGGCGGCGACCTCGCGGACCTGGGACACGCTGCCCGGCCCGGAGTCGACGTTCGCGCTCAACACCGTCTGCACGGAGTCGACCACCAGCAGGTCGGGCTTCACCTGCTCCACGTGCCCGAGGACCGTGGCCAGGTCCGTCTCGGCGGCCAGCAGCAGCCGCGGTCGCAGCGCGCCGATGCGTTCCGCGCGCAGCCGCACCTGGCTGGCCGACTCCTCGCCCGTCACGTACAGCACCGTGCGCCCGGTGGACGCCGCCCGGCTCGCGACGTCCAGCAGCAGCGTCGACTTCCCGACCCCCGGCTCGCCCGCGAGCAGGACCACGCTGCCGCTGACGATGCCGCCGCCCAGCACCCGGTCGAGCTCGTCGACGCCGGTCGCCCACGTGTCGGCCGACTCGGCCTCGATCTCGGCGATCGGGCGGGCCTGGGCGCTCGGGGCGACGGACCGCGCGCGCGTCACCCCGACGACGGGTGGCCCGACCTCCTCGACCGTGCCCCACGCCTGGCATTCGCCGCAGCGCCCGACCCAGCGCAGCGCCGTCCACCCGCATTCGGTGCAGCGGAACTGCGGCTGCTTCTCGCTCTTGGGTTTCGGCGCGGAGGGCATGCCGGAAACCTAACCGCCCCCACCGACAGAACGCCGAGTGCGACGCCGGTGCAGATTCTCCCGCGCAGAACTCCGCACCGGCGTCACACCCGGCGCGCGGCGAGCCCGGCGTCGAAGGACTCGAGCAGGCGGTGGAAGGAGCGGTCGACGTCGCGGGGCATGCCGAAACCGCCGCCGGTCTCGAGGGTCACCCAGCCGATCACGAGGGCGCGCAGCCCCCGCACGGCGTCCACGGCGTCATCGCCCTCGAGGTGGTAGCCGGCCAGCACGGCATAGAACAGGTCGAGCAGCTCCTGGGCGACGCGCACCAGTTCGGCGTCCTCCGCATCGGGCACCCGCTGCAGAGCGGAGAACAGCGCCGGACGTTCGCGGCCGTACGTGCGGTACGCCTCGGCGATGGCGAACAGCGCCTCGCGCCCGGACCGGCCGACCGCGGCGGCCCGCCCGCGCTCGAGCAGCTCGCGACCGCCCAGCAGGGTCAGCTCGCGGCGCAGGCCGCGCAGCCCCTCCACGTGGTTGTACAGACTGGGCTGGCGCACCCCGAGGCGCTGCGCGACGACCGCCAGGGTGAGCGCCTCGAGGCCGAGTTCGTCTGCGGCGGAAGCGGCTTCGGCCACCACCTGGGCTCGCGAGAGGCCGGCCCTAGGCAACCGGGGTGTCCTTCAGGAACGCCAGGACGGCGGGGGAGACCACCTCGGGGAACTCGAAGTGCGGGTAGTGGCCGGCGCCCTCGACCAGCACCAACCGGGCGTCCAGCCCGTCCCGCAGCCACTGCGCCTCGGCCGTCGGGTCGGGCCAGTCGGGATCCCTGGTGCCCATCACGACCAGCGATTCTGCCCGGACGCCGGGCAGCGCGGCCTCCGCGGGGGCGTGCGACGTGCGGGTGGTCCGGTAGAACGCCCGCCAACGACCGGGTCGGCGCAGCCCGGTCAGGAGGGCGTCGACGTGGTCCGCCGGGTACCGGCTGGGATAGGCCGTCTTCAGGTAGGCCTTCCAGGCGAGCGGTCCGAACGGCCGGAGCATCGCGACCCGCATGGCTGTGACGAGCAGCGGGTTGACCTTCGGGTTGCGCGCGAACGGACCGATCAGCACCAGTTTCCGCACCAGGTCCGGCCGGTGCGCGGCGGCGATCACCGCGGCGCCGGCGCCCATCGAGTTGCCGGCCACGTGCCCGGGCCCGAGCTTCTCCAGCAGCGCCACCAGGTCGGAGGCCAGCGCCTCGTCGTCGTAGTCGTCGAACGTCAGGTCGCTGTCGCCGTGCCCGCGCAGGTCGAGCACCGCCACCCGGTAGCCGGCCGCGGCCAGGTCGGTGGCCAGGACCGAATACACCGCCCCGGTGTCACCCATGCCGTGCGCGGCGACGACCAGTTCGCCGTCCGCCGGACCGTAGGTCGTGTACGCGAGCCGCCCCTCGGGGCGCTCCAGAGTTTCCCTAGTACTCATAGTCATAAAACTAAGAGCATTAGTTTCGAACGTCAAGAGGTGACGCCGCGCGCGCCACCTGCCGGCGCACCCAGTCCGGTTCCCGCATCAGTTCGGTGAAGCGTTCGGGTGGGACGGCCTTCTCGAACAGCCAGCCCTGGCCGAAACCCACTCCCAGGGCCTGGGCGGCGGCCAGCTGCTCGGCCGTCTCGATGCCCTCCGCGACCACGTCGATGCCCAGGGCGTGCGCCATCTCGGTGACGGCCCGGGCGACGGCCGATCCGCGGGCGTCGCCGAGCTGACTGGTGAGGGAGCGGTCCAGCTTCAGCACGCGCAGGGGTAGCCGGGTGAGCAGGCCCAGCGAGGCGAACCCGGTGCCGAAGTCGTCCATGGCGACGCTCAGTCCCAGGTCGGACAGCTGCCAGAGCGCGCCGACGGCGGGGTCGTCGTCCTCGATCTGCAGCGACTCGGTGACCTCCAGGACGATCCGGCCGGGCTCCAGCTCGAGCTCGTCGAGCAGGTCGGCCACCTGGGCCGCGAAACCCGGCCGGCGCAGCTGAGCCACCGAGATGTTGATCCCGCCGGAGAGTCCGCGCGCCGCCGCACCGCTGTCCTGCCACAGGCTCATCGCCCGGCGCGTGAGTTGCAGGCCGAGTTCGACGATCAGGCCGCGGTCCTCGGCCACCGGGATGAACTCGTCCGGAGGGACGAACCCGAGCTCGTCGTCGAACCAGCGGGCCAGCATCTCGCCGCCGACCATCTCCAGGCGCTGCAGGTCGACCACGGGCTGGACGTGCAGCGCGACGCCGTCGTCGGCCACTGCGGCGCGCAGCCGGCGTTCCACCGCGTCCAGCCGGTGCTGGCGCCGGGCCAGCCCGTCGTCGAACGTCACCATCCGGTCCCGGCCCGAGGACTTGGCGGCGCGCATGGCCTCGCCCGAGCGGTTCAGCAGCAGGACCGCGTCGGGCAGCTCCGGCGACCCCGCCGGCCGGTGGGCGATCCCGGCGCTGGCCGACAGGTCCACCTGGCCGGTCCCGGGCAGGGACCGGGCCACGTCGTTGACCCGGGCCAGCAAGCGGTGACCGAGTTCGACGGCCTTCGCGAAGGTGCCGATCGCGAGGACGGCGAACTCGTCACCGCCGAGCCGGAAGGTCCGCAGCGCGCCGCCCTCCCGGCGCAGCGCGTCCGCCACCGCCGCGAGCAGGTCGTCGCCGGCGTGGTGCCCGAGCAGCGTGTTGACGTCCTTGAAGTGGTCGAGGTCGACCGTGATCACCGTGACGGAGTGGCCGCCCAGCAGGTCGTGCTCGATGGCGGCGGCCAGCGCGCGCCGGTTGCCCAGGCCGGTCAGGGGGTCGGTGGTGGCGAGCGCGCTGAGCTTCTGGACCAGGTCGGCGTACGTCCGCAGCCGCAGGGACTCCCGCCACCAGAGGGACGCGAGGGTGAGCAGGACGATGCCCCCGTCGAACGCGTGCAACCGGTCCCCGCCGAAGGTGGCCAGCAGGATGGTGGCCGACAGGGCGCCGAGCCCGATCGAGGTCCCCGTCAGGACGGGTGTCGTGCCGGTCCGGACCGGTGGCTGGGCCGGGGGGCGCACGGTCCAGGTGAGGATCGTGACCAGGAGGCCGACCGCGACGGCCAGCACGGCACTGACCAGGACGGACAGCGGGGTGATCCAGCCCAGCGGCACCGAGACGGCCAGGACGAGCAGCAGCGAGGTCGTCACGGTGGACACGTCGGACAGAACCGGCTTCGCGCCCATGATCTCGATGAGCAGGCGCAGCCGGACGCGCAGCGCCATCGGCCGCGACCGCGCGCCGATGGGGCTGCCCGGTGCGTACAGTCCCCCCACGCTCGCGTTTCGGCCGTCGCGGAGGCGAACTTGACCGTTAGCGCGCGGCGCCGGGCGTGCGCGGCGTCAGAGGCTCAGCCAGAAGAGGTTGACCGCGTAGTCCACGGACGAACCCGGGTGCTCGCGCAGGATCGCCTCGGCCAGTTCGGGGGCGAACTCGATCCGGACCACCGACTCGAAGTCGGCGCGACTCCCGAACGCCCACCCCATGTCGAGCGAGCGCCGCGACCAGCCCTGCCGGGCCCAGAACTCCTCGACCGCGGCCGGGTCGTACGACGGCAGCGACCGCCGGAACCACGCGCCGAACGTCGAGCGGGACGCATCGTTGTCGATGACGAACGCCGCCCCACCGCGGCGCAGCACCCGCCGGATCTCTGCCAGACCCGGCTCGCAGCCCGGGCCGAAGAAGTAGGCCCACCGCGCGTGCACGACGTCCACCGAGGCGTCGGCCACCGGAAGTCGTTGCGCGACACCGGGTCTCACCGACACGTTCGACAACGAGGCGACGCGCCGGGTGGCGGCGGCCACCAGTGGAGGGTGGGGCTCGACTCCGATCACGGACGCCGCCTCGGCCGCGAACCGCGGCAGGTGGAACCCGGTGCCGCACCCGACGTCCAGCACCACCGAACCGGCCCACGGCCGGATCTCGCGCATCGCCGCCTCGAGCACACCGCCCGGGTCGACGCCGCGGTTCTCGATCTCGTAGGTGCGGGGGGTGTTCCAGATGTTCGGGCTCGGGACGACGCCCGTCATCGCTTCGTCCCCTCGAATCAGCGCTTCTTCCGGGCCGCCTTCTCGGCGAGCAGCGTGGCCGGGTGGACGGCGAGCGGCAGCAGCTTGCGGGGCAGCTCGCGGCGCGCCTCGACCAACCGGTCGCAGTGCTCGGCCAGCACCTCGTAGGCCTGCGCGCCGATCAGCTCGACCAGTTCGGGCTTCAGCGAGACGTACACCGGTTCGGTGCCGACGTGGGCCTGCGGGTTGCCCGTGCAGTACCAGTCGAGGTCGTGCCCGCCGCCGCCCCAGCCGCGCCGGTCGTACTCGGCGATCGTCACCTCGAGGTACGTCGAGCCGTCGGGGCGCTCCACCGTCCGGTACGTGCGCCGGATCGGAAGCTGCCAGCACACATCGGGTTTCAGCTCCAAGGGATTGCGGCGCTCGCGCAGCGCCAAGCCGTGCAGCGCGCACCCCTCGCCGCCGGCGAAACCGGGCCGGTTGTTGAAGATGCACGCCCCCTCGACGACCCGCGTCTTGCGCGCGCCCTCCGGATCCTTCTCCGTCCAGCTCTGCGCGCCCTCGGCGGCGAACTGCCAGTGCTCCGGCTCCAGCCGCTTGACCGCCTCGGCGACGCGCGCCTCGTCCTCCTCGTCGGCGAAGTGCGCGCCCAGGGTGCAGCACCCGTCGTCCGGGCGTTCGGCGTAGATGCCCTGGCAGCCCCGGCCGAAGATGCAGGTCCAGGACGACGTGAGCCAGGTGAGGTCGCACCGCACCACCTGCTCGGCGCCGTCCTCGCTGACCTCGCCTGCCGGATCGGGGAATTCGAGCCAGCTGCGGGTGACGTCGAGGTCGATCTCGGGCGCGGGGGGCTGCGGCATGGGCCAAGGCTAATTCACGTCTCGGGCATACCCACCGTGCGGCGCGGCGACGGGCTGTAGCGTGATCGCTCATGCGGTTGGGCGTCATCGACGTGGGCTCGAACACCGTGCACCTGCTCGTCGTCGACGCGCACCCGGGTGCCCGGCCCCTGCCCGCGTCCAGTCACAAGATCGAACTCCGCCTCGCCGAGCACCTCGACGACTCCGGCCACGTCACCGACGACGGGTGTCGCGCCCTGGTCGAGTTCATCGAGTCGTGCGTCGAGAAGGCCGAGGACCTCGGCGTCGAGGAGACCTACGGGTTCGCGACCTCCGCCCTGCGCGAGGCGGGCAACGGCGAGCAGGTGCTGGCCGCCGTCCGTGGGCGCACCGGCGTCGACCTGCGGGTCCTCGGCGGCAAGGCCGAGGCCTCGACGACGTTCCTCGCCGTGCGGCGCTGGTTCGGCTGGTCGGCCGGGCGCCTGCTGGTGCTCGACATCGGCGGTGGGTCGCTGGAGCTGGCGGCCGGTAACGACGAACTGCCCGACGTGTCGCTGTCGCTCCCGCTGGGCGCGGGCCGGCTGACGCGCGACCGGTTGCCGGGCGACCCGCCGGCGCTGGACGACGTCCGCGCCACCCGCCGGTACGTCCGCGCGGAGGTGGCCCGCGTCGTCCCGGACCTGAACAAGGCCGGGCCGCCGGACCGGGTCGTGGCCACCAGCAAGACCTTCCGGTCGCTGGCCCGCGTCTGCGGGGCCGCGCCCAGCACGGACGGGATCTACGCGGAGCGGTGGCTGGCGCGTGCGGACCTGGCCGACATCGTCCCCCGGCTGGCCACCATGACGGCCGGCGAGCGCGCCGAGCTGCCGGGCGTCTCGGCCGGGCGCGCCGGGCAGTTGCTGGCCGGGGCGTTGGTGGCCGAGGCGACCATGGAATTGCTGGGGGTGGAGCGGTTGCAGGTGTGCCCGTGGGCGTTGCGCGAGGGGCTGATCCTGCGGCGGCTGGACCTGATGACCAACGGGACGCGCTGAAGTCCGATGGACACAGGTCCGGACAGGTTGCCGGGGCTACCCTTGGGCGAGTGACGCCAGACGCTCAGTCCCTGCCCGCGGGCCAGCGCCGGGCCCCGGTGCGGGTACCCGCGGCGCGCGTCGTGCTGTCGGCCAGTTCCGTGTACCCGGAGACCGCGTCGGACGCGTTCGAGATCGCGGCCCGCCTCGGGTACGACGGCGTCGAGGTGATGGTCTGGACCGACCCGGTCAGCCAGGACACGGCCGCCCTGCAGCGGTTGTCGCAGCACTACGGCGTGCCGGTGCTGTCGGTGCACGCGCCGACCCTGCTGGTCACGCAGCGGGTGTGGGGCAAGGACCCGTGGCCGAAGCTCGAACGTTCCTGCCAGATGGCGGTCGACCTCGGGGCGAGCGCCGTCGTCGCGCACCCGCCGTTCCGCTGGCAGAAGGAGTACGCGGCGAAGTTCGTCGACGGGGTGGAGGAACTGACCGACTCCTACGGCGTGCTGATGACCGTCGAGAACATGTACCCGTGGCGGGCCCGCAACCGCGAGATGATGGCCTACGCCCCGGGCTGGGACCCGGTGGTCCAGCCGTACCGCAACGTCACGCTGGACTTCTCGCACACCGCGGTGGCCGGCGGCGACTCGCTGCAGATGGCCCGCGAGCTCGGCGACCGGTTGGCCCACATCCACCTGGCCGACGGGGCCGGTTCCGCGAAGGACGAGCACCTGGTGCCCGGCCGCGGCACGCAGCCGTGCGCCGAGGTGCTGGGCTACCTGGCCGAGCGGTCGTGGAACGGCGTGATCGCGGTCGAGGTGAACACCCGCAAGTGCAAGACCCGGGCCGAGCGGGAGGCCGAGCTGGCCGAGTGCCTGGCGTTCGCGCGGCTGCACCTGGCCGCGCCGTCGCTGCAACCCGTCCCGGGGGCATGACCGAGGCGCCTCGGCGGCGCGGGCGTCGTCCGGCCGGCGAGGACGCGCGGGGGGCGATCCTCGAGGCGGCCCGCGGGGAGTTCGGTTCGAAGGGCTACGACGGGACGACGTTCCGCGGCGTCGCGCGCGCGGCCGGCGTGGACGCCCGCCTGGTGCACCACTACTTCGACGGCAAGGACGCGTTGTTCGTCGCCGCGTTGGAGCTGCCGGTGCGTCCGGCCGACCTGGTCGCGGCGGTGGCGGCCGGCGGCCGGGAGGGCGTGGGCGCGCGGCTGGTGCTGACGCTGGTCTCCGTGTGGGACTCCCCGGCCGGGCGCGACCGGATCATCGCGTTCCTGTCGGGTGCGCTGTCGAGCGACGCCGGGCGCCGGATGCTGCGGGAGTTCGTGACCCGGGAGATCTTCGGGAGGCTCGGCGAGATCTTCGAGCTGGACCGGCCGCACTGGCGGGCCGGGCTGGCGGCCTCGCAGCTGATCGGGCTGGCGATGGCCCGGGCGGTGGTCGGCATCGAGGCGCTCGCCGCGGCGGAGCCGTCGGAGCTGGCCGCCGTCATCGGCCCCACCCTCGACCATTACCTCTTCGCCGACCTTCCCTGACCCCTTCCCGCCCGTGCGTCGCCCGGCGTGCCCACCGAAAGCACAGAGTTTTCGGCTTGGCGGCCGGTCTTTCTGTGCTTTGGCTGGGCACGCCGGTTGACCCGTGCCTGGGCGTACACGTAGATTTCATCGCATGATGAAAAACGCGGTCGAGGTCGACCGGCTGCGGGTGGTCCGCGGGGGTCGACCGGTCATTCCCGAACTCACGTGGTCGGTGCCCACCGGCCAGGTCGTCGGCCTGCTCGGCCCCAGTGGCTGCGGCAAGACGACCCTCATGCGCTCGCTGGTCGGCGTGCAGCGGGTGGCCGGCGGCCGGGTCGACGTGCTCGGCCGGCCGGCGGGGTCGAAGACGCTGCGCGACAAGGTCGGCTACGTCACCCAGGCGCCGAGCGTCTACGCCGACCTCACCGTCACCGAGAACCTGCGCTACTTCGCCTCCGTCGTCGGGGTGCGCCGGGGCGCCCTGGCCGAACAGGTCGCGCGGGTCCTCGAACTCGTCGACCTGACGGCCCGGGCCCACGCCCCGGTCAGCCAGTTGTCCGGCGGGCAGGGGTCGCGGGTCTCGCTCGCCGCCGCCCTGCTCGGCGACCCCCAACTGCTGGTGCTCGACGAGCCGACGGTCGGCCTCGACCCGGTGCTGCGCCGGGACCTGTGGCACCTCTTCGGCGAACTGGCCCGCGGCGGAACGACTCTCATCGTCTCCAGTCACGTGATGGACGAGGCGACCCGGTGCGACCGGCTGTTGCTCATGCGCGACGGCCGGGCGCTCGCCGACGACACCCTGCTCGGGCTGCTCGAGCGGACCGGTACGGACGACGTCGAGGCCGCCTTCCTGACCCTGGTCGACGACGCCGCGCACGAGGAGGCCGCCCGATGAGCCCGCGACTGACCCTGTCCACCGCGAGCCGGGTGCTGCGGCAGGTCCGGCACGACCCACGCACCATCGCCCTGCTGATCGTCGTGCCCTGCGTGCTGCTCGGCCTGCTCGCCTGGATCTACGACGGCACGCCGGTCTTCGACCGGCTGGGCGCCCCCATGCTCGGGGTCTTCCCGTTCGTCGCGATGTTCCTCGTGACCTCGATCGCGACGTTGCGCGAGCGCCAGAGCGGCACCCTGGAAAGGCTTCTGGCGATGCCGCTGGGCAAGGGTGACCTGCTGGCCGGCTATGCGCTCGCCTTCGGCCTGTTCGCCACCGTGCAGGGGCTCGTGGCCACGGGCTTCGCGGTGTGGGGGCTCGGTCTGGACGTCGGCGGCTCGGTGGCCCTCATGGTGCTGGTCTGCATCGCCGACGCCGTCCTCGGCACCGCGCTCGGGCTCTTCGTCAGCGCGTTCGCCTCGACGGAGTTCCAGGCCGTGCAGTTCCTCCCCGCGTTCGTCCTGCCGCAGTTCCTGCTCTGCGGGCTGCTCACCCCCCGTGAGTCGATGCCGGACGTGCTGCACGCGGTGTCGGACGTGCTGCCGCTGTCCTACGCCGTGGACGCGATGACGACCATCACCGGCGGCGGCGCGAACGGAGACGTGGTGCGCGACCTGCTGATCGTGCTGGCCTTCGCGGCGGGGGCGATCACCCTCGGCGCCGCCACCCTCCGCCGGCGCAGCGCCTGACCGGATGATGCGTTTGCGCATGATCACCGCGGGGTGTTCTCGCTGATCATGCACGAGCGCATCATCCGGCGGGGCATAGGCTCGAGTGCGTGACGAAGCAGAAGGTGGCGCTGGTCGGCGCGGGAATGATGGGCGAGAGCGTGCTCGGGGGGCTGGTCGCCTCCGGGTTCCCGGCCGAGAACCTCGTGATCGTGGAGAAGCGTGCCGACCGGGCCACCGAGCTGCAGTCCAGGTACGGCGTCACGGCGGTCGACCTCGGCCTGGCCGGTGCGTTCGCCGAGATCGTGCTCCTGGTGGTCAAACCCGGTGACGTCGGTGCCACTCTCGACGAGCTCGCGCCCAGCCTCGGTAGCGGCACGGTCGTCGTCAGCCTGGCGGCCGGGGTGACCACCGCGACCCTGGAGGCCCACCTGCCCGCCGGGGCTCCCGTCGTCCGGGTGATGCCCAACACCCCCGCCCTGATCGGCCAGGGCATGGCCGCCGCCTCGCCCGGAAGGCACTGCACGGGCGCCCAGCTCGACGCGGTGACCGAACTCCTGAAACCGACCGGCGCCGTCGTCCAGGTGCCCGAGAGTCAGCAGGACGCCGTGACGGCGGTGAGCGGTTCGGGCCCGGCGTACCTGTTCCTGGTCGCCGAGGCGATGACGGACGCGGCCGTCGGGCTCGGCCTGCCCCGGGCCACCGCCGAGCAGCTGGTCACCCAGACCCTGGCCGGCGCCTCGGCCATGCTGGCCCGCAGCACCGACGGCCCGACGACGTTGCGGCACAACGTCACCAGCCCGGGCGGGACGACGGCCGCCGCCCTGCGCGCGCTCGAGGAGTACCGGCTGCGGGCCGCCTTCGCCGCCGCACTGAGCGCCGCCCGGGACCGCTCTCAGGAACTCTCGGCGCGCTGAAGTTACGGTTGTGACCGTGGAGCAACTGCGGCTGGTCTGGGACGAGGCGTTCACCGCCTACGACTTCGGGCCGGGCCACCCCATGGCGCCGATCCGGCTCGAGCTCTCGGCGATGCTCAGCCGCGACCTCGGCCTGCTCGCCGCCCCCGGCGTCGCGCTGATGAGCGCCGAGCCGGCCCCCGACGCGCTGCTGCGCCAGGTGCACGACGCGAGCTACCTGGACGCCGTCCGCCGGGCGTCGCTCGACCCGACCGGTGCCGACCTGCGCTTCGGCCTGGGCGGTGACGACACCCCCGCCTTCATCGGCATGCACGAGGCCAGCGCCCGGATCGCCGCCGCCAGCCGCGAGGCCGCGCTCGCCGTCTGGACCGGCCAGGCCGAGCACGCGGTGAACTTCTGCGGCGGAATGCACCACGCGATGCCGGACCGGGCCAGCGGCTTCTGTGTCTACAACGACATCGCGCTGGCCATCCGGGGCCTGCTGGACGCCGGCGCCGAGCGCGTCGCGTACGTCGACACCGACGTCCACCACGGCGACGGGGTGCAGAAGGCGTTCTGGGACGACGACCGCGTCCTGACCATCTCGCTGCACGAGAGCGGCCGGGTGCTGTTCCCCGGCACCGGCTTCGCCGACGAGCTCGGCGGCCCGGACGCCGAGGGCGCCGCCGTGAACGTGGCGCTGCCGCCCGGGACGGCGGACGCGGGCTGGCTGCGGGCCTTCGACGCCGTCGTGCCCCGGCTGCTGCGCGAGTTCCGCCCCCAGTTCCTGGTCACGCAGCACGGCTGCGACACCCACATGCTCGACCCGCTGGCCCATCTCGCGCTGTCGATCGACGCGCAGCGGGCCGCCGCGGTCGCGCTGCACGATCTGGCCCACGAGCTGTGCGACGGGAAGTGGCTGGCCACCGGCGGCGGCGGGTACGAGGTGGTGGACGTCGTCCCCCGGACGTGGGCGCACCTGGTCGGGATCGCCGCCCACCGGCCGGTCGACCCCGTCGTCGAGATCCCCGAGTCCTGGCGTGACCACGTGGGCATCCGGTGTCGTCGGCCCGCGCCCTACCGGATGACCGACGGCGGTTCGACCGAGCACCGGCCCTGGTCGACGGGCAGCGACCCCGGCGACTCCCTGGACCGGGCGGTGCTGGCCACGCGGCGCGCGGTGTTCCCGCTGTACGGGCTCGATCCCTGGTTCGACTGAGTACCACCGGCTGACACGCGGACCGTCCCATCCCTAATTCGGATGACTCCGCATTCCAGCGACCACATCGTCATCAGTTGCCTCTAATGTGATTACACGGCGTTGCTGCTCGTAAACGGAGCGATACGACCGATCATGCAGGATCAGTGCGAGAGGACTGGATGAGATGTCTGCTGTGCGCCCCCTCACCAGGGGAAACTTCGAGGTCCGCTTCCTGACCGTGGCCGAGGTGGCCTCGATCATGCGCGTCTCGAAGATGACCGTGTACCGGCTCGTGCACTCGGGGGACCTGTCCGCCATGCGGGTCGGCCGTTCCTACCGCGTGCCCGAGCGTGCGGTGCAGGAGTACCTGCGCGAGTCGTACCTCGGCGAGACCCAGTCGCCGACCGGCACCGCCTGAGCGCGGACCCCGGCCTGCGCGCCGCCCGGCGGACCGGCGTCCGGAGCACTCCTGTCCGGGCGTTAGGCTGTGCCCCGGATTTCTTACGATCGAACTGCGAGGACCCGTGGGCTCCGTCATCAAGAAGCGCCGCAAGCGGATGGCCAAGAAGAAGCACCGCAAGCTGCTGCGCAAGACGCGTCACCAGCGCCGTAACAAGAAGTAGGGCCGCGCGACGGCGCCTGTCGACAAGAGCGATGGGGTCGTTTCGCGTAACATGGCAGGCGCTCGCCGAAGCCCGATGACGGGTTCCGGCGGCGCAGCCGTGTCCTACTGACAGTGGGGGTCGCCATGGGTCGGGTCGTGCTGGTCACCGGCGTCTCCCGATACCTGGGCGGGCGTTTCGCCAAGCTGCTGTCCGCCGACCCCGAGGTCGACTCGGTCATCGGTGTCGACGTCATCCCCCCGCCGCACGACATCGGCGACACGTCGTTCGTGCGGGCCGACATCCGCAACCCGATGATCGGCCGGATCATCGAACACGCGGGCGTCGACACCGTCGTGCACATGAACGTGATCGCCACGCCGATGGGCGCGGGCGGTCGGGTGTCGATGAAAGAGATCAACGTCATCGGCACCATGCAGCTGCTGGCGGCGTGCCAGCGGGCCGACACCCTGACCCGCCTCGTCGTGAAGTCGACGTCGTCGGTCTACGGCAGCAGTCACCGCGACCCGGCGATGTTCTCCGAGGACCTCGTCGGCAAGGTCCCGCCGCAGTCCGGCTGGGGCCGCGACTCGGTCGAGGTCGAGGGCTACGTCCGCGGTTTCACCCGGCGCCGGCCCGACGTCGACGTCGTCACGCTGCGCCTGGCCAACATCATGGGCCCGGGCGTGCGCACGTCGATGACCGACTACTTCCAGCTGCCCGTCATCCCGACCGTGCTGGGGTTCGACCCGCGCCTGCAGTTCGTGCACGAGGACGACGGGCTCGAGGCCCTGCGGCTGGCCACCCTGCGCCCGGTGTCGGGCGTGTTCAACGTGGCGGGCGACGGCATCCTGACCCTCAGCCAGGCCGCGCGGATCGCGGGGCGCCCCACCGTGCCGGTCCCGCCGGGGCTCGGCGGCCTGGTCGGCACCCTGTACCGGCGCACCGGGCTGACCGACTTCTCCGCCGACCAGATCCGGTTCCTGACCCACGGGCGGGGGCTCGACACCACCCGGATGCGGGAGGTGCTCGGGCTCGAGCCGCGGTACACCACGCGCGAGGCCTTCACGGACTTCGTCCGGTCCCGTACCGTGCCGGGCTCGGGCAGTTCGCTGGACGTCGTCGGGCAGCTCGAGCGTGGGGTCTCGCACCTCATCGGGGTGGCGGCGGGCGGGCCCGCCGACACCGGACGCGGCGGTGCAGGCTGAGCATGGATGCGACGGTGATCCCGATGGCGGGCAGCAGATCGCGGGCCGGAACGCGTTCCGTGCTGGCCGGGGCCGACCGGGCCAGTGGTGAACGGCAGGTCCGGCGGCGGCGCACCACGCCACTGCTGGCCGCGCGGGAGGGCCAGGCCCCCGCCGAGGCGCCCGAGGTCGAGGCGCCCGCGGTGAAGGCTCCGGCGGTGAAGGCTCCGGCGAAGAAGGCCGGGGCCACGAAGGGCGCGGCGAAGAAGGCCTCGGCCGCCCGGAAGCAGCCCACGGTGAAGAAGGCGGCCGCCACGAAGGGTCCGGCGGCGAAGGCTCCGTCGGCGAAGGTTCCGGCGGCGAAGGTTCCGGCGGCGAAGGCTCCGGCGGCGAAGGCTTCTGCCTCGAAGACGGCCGCACAGAAGAGCACGTCGCCCGCCGCCAAGGCGGCCGCGGCGCCGAAGGCCCCGGCGGCCCCGGCCCCGGCCCCGGAACCCGCGGGGACGTCGTCCACCGGCAGCACCCCGGGCAGCACTCCCGGCAGCACTCCGGGCATGCGCCCGGCCTTCCGGCCCGCCCCGGCGAGTGGGGAGGCGTCGCCCACGCCGCGTGTCGTGGCCGCGTCCGCCGCCCACGCGCCGCTGCCCGAGGGCGGCACGCAGTCCATGGCCTGGATGATGGTCGCGCAGATGGGCGAGGCCCTGGCGGACATGGTCGGCGAGGCCGTCGCCGACCAGGTGAAGAGCGTCGAGCTGCCCGAGAAGCTCACCGAGCTGCTGGGGTACGTGGGCCGGCGGCTGTCCGGTGAGTACGACCTCGACGACTTCGGCTTCGACCCCGAGTTCACCGACCTGGTCTGGATGGGCCTGATGCGCCCGGTCTACCGGCGCTGGTTCCGGGTCGAGGTGCGGGGCGTGGAGAACCTGCCCCTCGCGTCCGAGGGGGGCGCGCTGATCGTGGCCAACCACTCGGGCACGGTCCCGGTCGACGCACTGATGACCGCGATCGCCGTCCACGACGAGCATCCCGAGCACCGGTTCATGCGCACGCTGGCCGCCGACCTGGTGTTCCAGCTGCCTTTCGTCTCGGAGCTGGCCCGGCGCACCGGCTCGACCCTGGCCTCCAACCCGGACGCCGAGAAGCTGCTCTCCGACGGCAACATCGTCGGTGTGTGGCCCGAGGGCTTCAAGGGGGTCGGCAAGCCGTTCAGCGAGCGGTACAAGTTGCAGCGGTTCGGCCGGGGCGGTTTCGTGTCGGCCGCGCTGCGCACCCGCACGCCGATCGTGCCGTGCTCCATCGTGGGCGCCGAGGAGATCTACCCGATCGTCGGCAACATCCCGTCGCTGGCCCGGTTGATGGGCGTGCCGTACATCCCGATCACACCGTTCTTTCCGTGGCTCGGGCTGCTGGGCGCCGTCCCGCTGCCGAGCAAGTGGCTGATCGAGTTCGGCCCGCCGCTGCGCACCGACCAGTACGCGCCCGGGGCCGAGGACGACCCGATGCTGGTCTTCGACCTGACCGACCAGGTGCGGCAGAGCATCCAGCAGACGCTCTACGCCCTGCTCGTCCAGCGCCGATCGATCTTCTTCTGACCCTCGCCCCGGTCGGCGTGCCGAACCAAAGCACAGGAATTCGGCTCCTCACCGTCGATTCTCTGTGCTTTGGCTGGGCGCGCCGAGGGGGTCAGGGGAGGCGGGGGGCGATCAGGACGTCGACCAGGTCCGAGTAGTTGGTCGCGCCCGCGACGCCGACCAGGTCGGCCGCCGTGGTGTCGGGGGTCAGCACGGACACGAACACCGCCACCAGCTTCAGGTCCGGCACCACCTCGACCAGCTGCCCGCCCCGACCGGCGGCCGCGATCGCGGGGTGGCCGCCGGCGGCGTCCGTCCACACGGCGAACCCGTAGCCGGGGAACTTCTCGGTCGTGCCGGTGAAGACGTACTGCGTCGACATCGCGTCCACCCAGGCCGCCGGGACCAGCGGCCGGCCGTACCAGGTGCCGCGGTCGAGCCACAGCTGCCCGAGCGTCACCAGGTCGTGGACGGTGAGCCCGGCCCGGTCGGTGAGACCGGCCCGGTCGGTGAGACCGAGCGGCCCGTAGAGCTTCTCGCGCGCGTAGGCGTCGACGGTGCGCCCCGTCGCCTGCTCCAGCACCGCGGTCAGGAGCAGGGTGTCGGCACCGGAGTAGGCGAAGCGCTCACCGGGCTCGGCGACCAGCCCATGGGTCAGCACCCAGGCGACGCGCTCGCGGGCCGGGACGTCGGCGACCTGGGCGGCGTAGGCGTCGTCCTGCATCAGGCCGGCGGTCATGCCCAGGAGCTGCCGCAGGGTGACGGCCGAGACGTCGGCGGGCATGCGACGGTGGGGCAGCAGGTCGCCCAGCCGCGCATCCAGGCCGGGCAGGTCGCCGTCGGCCAGCGCGATGCCGACCAGGCTGCTGAGCACCGTCGTGCGGACGGCGTCGACGTCGGCGGGGGTGTCGGAGGTGAAGCCGCGCCGGTACCGCTGGTACACGGTGCGCCCGTCGACCGTGAGGGCGACCGCCTCGAGGTTGCGGTACAACCCGGTGGGGTCGGCGTCCAGGTTCGCCTGCAGCGCGGCGGCCACGTCGGCGTACGGCCGGTCGGGGGCGGCGTCGGCCCCGTGGCACCCGGCCAAGAGGGCGACCAGCACCGTGACCAGGACGGTCGCGGCGGCGGCTCTCACCCACCGGCCGGCCACGGCTACCGGGCGGGCTTGCCCGTGGTGTAGAGCTCTGACAACCCCATGGACCGACGTTACCGGCGGAACCGCCCGAAATCAGCGCCTCAGCGCAACGTTTACCCGGCCGTCCGGTGGCGCCGGTTGGCGGCCAGCGCGCCCACCGCGACCCCGGCCAGCACCCCGGCCGCCGCCGACGGCAGGCCGATCCGGGCGGCCCGGCGCTTGGTGCGGTAGTCCTGCACCTGCCAGCCGTTGGCCCGCGCGTGCGCCCGCAGCGCGTGGTCCGGGTTCACCGCGACGGGGTGGCCGACCAGTGACAGCAAGGGGATGTCGTTCGCCGAGTCGGAGTACGCCACGCACCGCTTGAGGGCCAGCCCCTCGCGCTCGGCCAGCGCCCGGACCGCGGCCGCCTTCGCCTCACCGTGCATCGCGGCGCCGACCAGCTTGCCGGTGTAGACGCCGTCCACGTGCTCGGGGACCGTGCCCAGCGCACCGGTCAGGTTGAGCCGCTCGGCGATCACCTGGGCGATCTCGATCGGGGTGGCCGTGACCAGCCAGACCCGCTGCCCGGCGTCCTCGTGCATCCGGGCCAGGGCCAGGGTGCCGGGCCACAGCTTGTCGATCAGCAGCTCGTCGAAGACCTCCTCGCCGACCGCCCGCATCTCCGCGACCGACCGGCCCGCGATGAAGGCCAGGGCCCGGGCCTGGACGTCGGCCACCGTCGAGGTGTTCTCACCGACCGCCATGAACTGGGCCTGCTGCCACGCGAACTTGACGATGTCGCGCCACGTCAGGAAGCCGCGCCGGTACAGGCCGCGCGCGATGTGGAAGATCGAGGCGCCGCGCACGATGGTGTTGTCGACGTCGAAGAACGCCGCCGCGGTGGGGTCGCCGACCGCGCGTTCCGACACCGTGCGCAGGGGGATGGGGCCGCTCAGCGCCGGTCTTCCGGCCGGCCGGGGCAGCGCTCGGGGGGCCAGGTACTGGCCCGGAGCCGGAGACTCGACCTCACCCGCAACCATGTCCTCAACTGTACGCGCGAGGCATGTGTGAGTGGTGTGCGTCGCATCGTCCGGACGGGTGACGTTCGCCGCTTACGGACGGGTAACAACGTCAGGGCGTGACGGAGGTCAACACACCGTCGATGTCGTGGTCGTAGACCAGCACCTGCGTCCCGCGCCCGGCCGCGATCACGCGGGCCGGCGGGCCGAACTGGGCGTCCCGCGTGGCCGCCGAGCAGCCGCTCAGGGTCAGGGCGTCGGGCACCCAGACGACGAACACCCGCGGAGCCGGCCGCGTCAGCCGCGACGTGTCGGACAACCACTGCCGGGTCGCCAGCCGGTGGTTGCTGCAGACCAGCTCCACCGACGTGCGGGGCCGCCCGGCCAGGTAGGCGTTGATCGTCCCGGCCCAGAAGGGCGCGTACCCCTTGTCGGCGCCCGCGGACCGCACCGCCCGGACGACGGACGCCTGGTACTCGAGGTCGGGCGAGGGTCGGGAGGCCGCGTCCAGGGCCGCGGCGGCCGTCGTCCCGCCGGTGAGCGCCGCGGCGACGACCAGTAACCCGGCCAGGGGCGCGACCAGCCGCGGCCGCCGGGCCCGCAGCACTGGCGCCAGCACGGCGGTGGCGAGCGCCGCGTCGTACACGATCAGCACGAGGTAGCGGCTGGTCCGGATGTCCTGCGCGTACCAGCTGAGCAGGTAGGCGGCGATCACCAGCGGCCAGTGCAGCCCGAGGAACACCGGCAGCAGCTGCCGGCGTCGCCAGCCGACGACGGCCAGCGCGCTCGACGCCGCCAGGGTGAGCGCGAGGGCCACCAGCAGCAGGACGTGCGCGGCGTCGTCCACCGGGCCCCTCGACCAGTCGTCGACGCCCAGCTGCACACCGACCCCGGGCGGCAGCAGCACCACGTGGTCCCAGACCGCGGCCAGCGACTCGGCCAGCGTCTTCCCGCCGTCGCCGGTCTCGAACCCGGCGAGCGCGACCAGCCGCACCAGCACGGGGTACAGCACGAACGAGCCCGCCAACGACCCGGCCAGCCACAGGTAGCGCCCGTCGCGCTCGAGCCCCCACAGCCGGGCTCGCAGGCCGTACCAGACCAGGCAGGCGACCAGAAGCGGTGCGGCGACGAGGATCTCGAAGTACGGGTCGTCGAGCCAGAAGACCGCCAGCCCGAACGCCACGCCGAGCGCCGCGGCGAGCCGGGGCCCGAACCGGCCCGGCGTCGTCCGCTCGCCCTGCAGGTAGCGCGCGGCGAGCGCCAGCAGCAGGAAGCACAGCCCGAGTTCGATGTTGCGGTAGTTCGGCAGCATCCGGTTGCCGGCCACGCCGCCGCCCAGGGCGGCCAGCCAGGTCAGCGGGACGGTCAGCTCCCACCAGCGGGCGGTCGGCGCGAGCAGCCGGGCCGCCAGGCCGAGCAGCACGAACGTGATCGCGTTCAGCGCCAGCACCGCCCCGAGGATGCGGGCCGGCGGCGACAGCGGCAGCAGTTCCAGCACCACGTAGACCGGCAGCTTCAGCACCCAGGTGTCCGGCGGGACGTACGTCGTGACGTGGCCGACGTCCAGCCACGTCGTGATCAGCGCCTGCTGGGCCACGGAGTCGGACGTGTAGACGGTGCGCGGGTGCTTGGTGGCGGCGATCGCCATCACCGTGAGGGCCGGGAGCAGCGTCGGGCCCAGCACGGGCATCAGTCGCGTGAGCACGGGCGTGGCTGCTCGCCCTCCTGGCCTGCGCACCCGCCCGACCCTACAGATCGTCCGGCGCGCGCTGCGCCGTTCGGGTGATGCACCCCTCTGCGCGGGATAGGCTGCCGTCGTGGGACCGACGCCCGAACCCGAGGCGGCCGCTCCCGGCGTCCGGCCAGGAAGCGCGCCGCGCATCACCCTCATCGGCAAACCCGGCTGTCACCTCTGCGACGACGCGCGGCTCGTGGTGCGCCGTGTGGCGGAGGACACAGGGGCGGGGTGGGCCGAGCGCTCGATCCTGGACGACGCCGACCTGTTCACCCGGTACGCCGAGCAGATCCCGGTCGTGCTGGTGGACGGCGAACCGCACGACGTCTTCCGGGTCGACGAGAGCCGCCTGCGGGGTGCTCTGGCCGGTCGGCGGCGGTGGTTCCGAGACCGCCGAAGGTGACGCTCGCGACTTTGTGCGTGCGTTCACAAGTGCATAGGCTGTTGCCGCCCCAGCAGATCCACGTCAGCTGACCAGGTACCGACCGCAATCTGGGCCGTCATCGAAGGAGCCGGCAAGCCCGTGAGTCGTCAACGACCGCAACGGTTGGGCGTGCGAACGCGCCCCACCCGTGACGGCATCCCCGACGCCACGGTCTCCCGCCTGCCCGTCTACCTGCAGGCTCTGACCGGTCTCGCCGAGAGTGGTGTCCCCACCGTCTCATCCGAGGAACTGGCCGCGCTCGCCGGGGTCAACTCCGCGAAGCTGCGCAAGGACCTCTCGCACCTGGGTTCGTACGGGACCCGCGGGGTCGGCTACGACGTCGAGTACCTCGTGCAGCACATCTCCGCCGAGCTCGGCCTGACCCAGGACTGGCGGGTCGTCATCGTCGGGGTCGGCAACCTGGGTCGCGCGCTGGCCAACTACGGCGGCTTCGGGTCGCGCGGGTTCAGCGTCGCCGCGCTGGTCGACGCGGGGGCCGACATCGTCGGGACGGCGGTCGCGGGGCTCCCCGTGCTGCCGCTGACCGAGCTGGAGCGCGTGGTCCGCGACCTGCGGGTGCAGATCGGCGTGGTCGCCACCCCGGCCGACGTGGCCCAGGAGGTCTGCGACCGGCTGGTCTCGGCGGGCGTGACCGGTGTCCTGAACTTCGCCCCCTGCGTGCTGTCGGTGCCGAACGGCGTCATGGTCCGGCGCGTCGACCTCTCCACCGAGCTGCAGATCCTGGCTTTCCACGAGCAGCGCCGGGCCGCCTCCGATCTCGCCGAGGACCTGTCGAGCGACCTGGCCGGCGGGCTGTTCGACGACGACGCGACGATCGCGCCGCCGGTCGACCTCCCGAAGGAGGCGGCCGGATGAGCACCCTGATCGTGGGCCTGTCCCACCGCACCGCCTCGATCGACCTGCTCGAGCGGGCCACCCTGACCGGCGAGCAGGCCGAGAAGCTGGCGCTGGAGCTGACCGACGCCGTCGAGGTGCGCGAGGCCGTCTGCCTGGTCACGTGCAACCGCCTGGAGATCTACGCGGACGTCGAGCGGTTCCACGGCGGCGTCGACGAGATCGGCACCGGGCTGGCCCGGGCGACCGGGGTGCCGCTCGACGAGCTGTCCCAGCACCTGTACGTGCACTACGACGCGGCCGCGGTCGCCCACGTGTTCCGGGTGGCCAGCGGGCTGGACTCGATGGCCGTCGGCGAGGCGCAGATCCTCGGGCAGGTCCGCACGGCGATGCGCACCGGCCAGTCGTCCGGCACCGTGGGGCGGTCGCTGTCGCACCTGCTCCAGAACTCCCTGCGGGTCGGCAAGCGCGCGCACAGCGAGACCCGGCTCGATCAGGCCGGTCCCGACCTCGTCGAGTACGGACTGGAGGCCGCCGCGACCCTGCTGGGCGGGGCACCCGGGGCGCCGTCGATGGCCGGCCGTGAGGTGCTCGTGCTCGGCGCCGGTGCGATGAGCGGCCTGGCCGCCGCCTCCGCCCAGCGCGCCGGGGCCGCCGGCATCACCGTGATCAGCCGGACCGCCGAGAAGGCGCACCGGTTGGCCGATTCCGTGGGCGGCCGCCGGCTGCCGCTCGACCGGCTGGCCGAGGCCCTCGAGGCCGCGGACGTCGTCCTGGCCTGCGCCGGGGCGACCGAGCACCTGGTGACCGTGGCGGCCGCCCGAGACGCCCAGGCGGCGCGGGGCGGGCGCGCGCAGGTGTACGTCGACGTGGCCCTCCCGCGCGACGTCGAACCCGAGGTGGCGACGCTGCCCGGCGTGCACGTGCTCGACCTGGAACGGCTCGGGGCCGACCTGGCCGAGCGCGGCCTCGCCGAGGACCTCGCCGCCGCGCGGGCGCTGGTGGCCGACGAGGTCACCGCCTACCTGGCCGGCCAGCGGTCCGAGGCGGTCAGCCCGACCGTCGTCGCGTTGCGCGAGATGGCTCTTGGGGTGGTCACGTCGGAGCTGGAGCGGCTCAACCAGCGGCTCGACGCGCGGTCGGAGCCGGTCGGCGACGACGTGCGCGCCGAGCTCGAGCAGGCTGTGCACCGGGTGGTCGAGAAGCTGCTGCACTCGCCGACCGTGCGGGTCAAGGAGCTGGCCGCCGAACCGGGTGGCACCAGCTACGCGACCGCGCTGCGGGCCCTGTTCAACCTGGGGCCGGAACCCGCCGAGGCGGTCACCGGGCTGCCGTCGGACCTGCCGGTCCCCGTGCGGGTCTCGCCGCCCGTGACCAGCGAGCACGGCCTCGACCTGACCTCCCTGCGCGCCGCCGACCCGTCGTCGGGGGAGGTGCCGCGATGACCACCGTCGGGATCGTCCCCACCCGCGTCGAGTTCCCGCCCGCGCTACTGCCCCGCAAGCTGCGGCTCGGCACCCGGCGCAGCAAGCTGGCGCTGACCCAGTCGCAGTGGGTGGCCGACCGGCTGACCGAGTCGCTGGCCGCGCTCGGCGCGACCGTCGAGGTCGAGCTGGTCGAGGTGACCACGCACGGTGACGCCACGGCGAAGGACAACACGCCGCTGGCCACGCTGGGCGGTACGGGCGTGTTCGTTACGGCGCTGCGCGACGCCCTGCTGCGCGGCGAGGTCGACCTGGCCGTGCACTCGCTGAAGGACCTGCCGACGGGTCCCGCCGAGGGCCTCTCGCCCGTCGTCGTCCCGCTGCGCGAGGACCCGCGCGACGCGCTCGTCGCCCGCGACGGTCTGACCCTGGCCGAACTGCCCGCCGGCGCGCGGATCGGCACCGGGTCGCCGCGCCGGGCCGCGCAGCTGCTCGCCCTCGGGCTCGGTCACGAGGTCGTCGGTCTGCGCGGGAACGTCGACACCCGGCTGGGCAAGGTGACGTCCGGCGAGCTGGACGCCGTCGTGCTCGCCGTCGCCGGCCTGCGCCGGATCAACCGGGCCGCGGAGATCACCGAACTGCTCGACCCGCTGCTGATGCTGCCCGCCCCCGGCCAGGGGGCGCTCGCCGTCGAGTGCCGCGAGGCCGACCCCGCGCTGCGCGAGGCGCTCGAGCTGGTGCAGGACGACGACGCGCTGGCCTGCGTGCTCGCCGAGCGGGCCCTGCTGGCCCGGCTCGAGGCCGGGTGCTCGGCGCCCGTGGGCGCGCTCGCCGACGTGGTCGAAGGGGACGACGGCCCGGAGCTGTCGCTGCGCGCGATGGTGGCCGCCCTCGACGGGTCCGTGACGATGCGCAGGTCGAGCGTCGTCCCGCTGGCCCCGGACATATCCGGCTCGTCGGGAGCCGACCGTGCCGAACGGGCGCGGGCGGCCGGGCACGCGCTGGCCGAGCAGATGCTCGCCGAGGGTGCCGCCGACCTGATGTCCGCCCCGGACAGTGAAACTCCCGCCCGAGCACCACAGCACGACCCGGAAGGTGACCAGTGAGCGCCACCCACGCAGCTCGTAAGGGCTCCAGCAGGACGGGCTCCGTCGCGTTCGTCGGGGCGGGGCCCGGTGACGACGGACTGCTCACCGTGCGCGCGGTCGAACGGCTGGCGGACGCCGACGTCGTCGTGGTCGACCAGCTCGACCGCGACGCCGTCATCAGGGCCCACTGCCGCGCCGACGTCGAGGTGCTCGACGCGGGCTTCGGTGAGGACGGTCAGCCGATGACCCGCGCGTCGCGGGCCAAGCTGGTCGCCGGTGCGGCCAAGGGCGGGCGTCGCGTGGTGCGGCTGATGGACGGCGACCCGGCCACCTTCACCGGGCTGACCGACGAGATCGCGGCCTGCCGCAAGGTGCACGTGCCGTTCGAGATCGTGCCCGGCGTCTCCGCCGTCAGCGCCGTGCCCGCCTACGCCGGGGTGCCGCTGACCCCGGCCGGCACCGACGCGCTGCACGTCGTGCACCCGCACGGGGTCGACGTCGACTGGACCGCCCACGCCGGGGCGCACAGCACCGTCGTGGTGCTCGGCGCGCAGGACGACATCCTGGGTGCCGCCGAGGGACTGCTCGCGGCGGGTCGCCGCCCCGCGACGCGCGTCGTGGTCACCGCGAACGGGACCACGGTCCAGCAGCGGTCGCTGGCCTGCACGCTGGGCGAGCTGGCCGACCTGCTGCCGGCCGCCACGCTCGGTCGCCCGATGATCGCCGTCGTCGGCGACGCCGCGGCGCTGCGCGAGAAGGCCTCCTGGTTCGAGAACAAGCCGCTGTTCGGCTGGCGGGTGCTCGTGCCACGGACCAAGCAGCAGGCCGGGGGCGTCGTGTCCCGGCTGGCCGACCACGGGGCCACCGCGCAGGTCGTGCCGACCATCTCGGTCGAGCCGCCGCGCACGCCGCACCAGATCGAGAAGGCCGTCAAGGGTCTGGTCACCGGGCGGTACGAGTGGATCGGCTTCACGTCGGTGAACGCCGTGCGCGCGATCCGGGAGAAGTTCGAGGAGTTCGGGCTGGACGCGCGGGCGTTCGCGGGCCTGAAGATCGCCGCCGTGGGCGGGGTGACCGCCGCCGCGCTGCGCGAGTGGGGCATCCAGCCCGACCTGGTGCCGACCGAGAACCAGTCCGCCGTGGGCCTTCTCGAGGTGTGGCCGGCATACGACCGGATGCTCGACCCGATCAACCGGGTGTTCCTGCCGCGGGCCGACATCGCCACCGACACCCTGGTCGCGGGCCTGCAGGAGATCGGCTGGGAGGTCGACGACGTCACCGCGTACCGCACGGTGCGCGCCGCGCCGCCGCCCGCCGAGGTCCGCGAGGCGATCAAGACCGGGCAGTTCGACGCCGTCGTGTTCACGTCGTCCTCGACGGTGCGGAACCTGGTCGGCATCGCCGGGAAGCCGCACGCCACCACGGTCGTCGCGTGCATCGGCCCGCAGACCGCGAAGACCGCCGAGGAGCACGGCCTGCGGGTCGACGTCCTCGCGTCCGAGCCCAGCGCCGAGGCGCTGATCGAGGCGCTGGCCGATTTCGGTGCGGCGCTGCGGCTCTCGGCCGACGAGGCGGGCGAGCCGGTGCTGCGCCCGTCGCAGAAGCGGCCCGCGGGCCGGCGGTCGGCCAAGTGAGCACGGCCGGGTTCTCGCGCGCAGTGGGCTCCGGCCCGAGCTTCCCGAGCACCCGGCCCCGGCGGTTGCGCTCGACCCCGGCCCTGCGCCGGATGGTGGCCGAGACCCGGCTTCACCCGGCGGATCTCGTGCTGCCGGTGTTCGTGAAGGAGGGCCTGTCGGAGCCCGCGCCGATCGCCTCGATGCCCGGCGTCGTCCAGCACACCCGCGAGTCGGTGCGCAAGGCGGCCGCCGAGGCCGTGGCGCTGGGGCTGGGCGGGATCATGCTGTTCGGGGTACCCGAGACCAAGGACGCGGTCGGGTCGGGCGCCACCGACCCGGACGGCATCCTCAACGTGGTCACCCGCGACGTGCGGGCCGAGGTGGGTGACGACCTGGTCGTGATGGCCGACCTGTGCCTCGACGAGTTCACGGACCACGGTCACTGCGGCGTGCTGACGCCGGGCGGCGAGGTCGACAACGACGCGACCCTGGTGCGCTACGCCGAGATGGGGCTGGCCCTGGCGGACGCGGGCGTCCACATGGTCGGCCCGAGCGGGATGATGGACGGGCAGGTCGGTTTCGTGCGGGCCGCGCTCGACCACGCCGACCGCACCGATGTCGGGGTGTTCGCGTACAGCGCGAAGTACGCCTCGGCGTTCTACGGCCCGTTCCGCGACGCGGTGGAGTCGTCGCTGACGGGTGACCGGCGCGCCTATCAGCAGGACCCGGCCAACGGCGCCGAGGCGTTGCGCGAGGTCGCCCTCGACATCGCGGAGGGAGCCGACACGGTGATGGTGAAGCCCGCCATGAGCTACCTCGACGTCGTGGCCCGGGTGGCCGACCGGTTCGACGTACCCGTTGCGGCGTACCAGATCTCGGGTGAGTACTCGATGATCGAGGGGGCGGCCGCCCATGGCTGGATCGACCGCGAGCGGGCCATCGCCGAGTCGGTGCTGTCGATCCGCCGGGCCGGGGCGTCGATCGTGCTGACGTACTGGGCCGCGGAACTCGCCGCCTCGCTGCGCTGAGAAGCGCGCCCTGAGAGGCCCGCCGGCTCTCCTCACGCCCCGGCGACGCCGTACTTCCAGTAGCCCATGCTGACCACGCTGCCCTTGGGCCAGCCCGCATCGCGCAGCAGGTGACGGCGGAGCGCCACGACCATCCCGGCCTCGCCGGCCAGCCAGGCGTAGCCCGTGCTCGGCCCGGTGAGTTCCTCGACGTCCCACAGGACCTCGCCCTCCGGCAGGTCCGCGACGTCGGCCGCCCGGCCCGCCGCGGGGAACAGCTCCCGCAGGGCCGGGACCAGGAGGTCGCCGACTGTGCGCCCGAACCCGCGGAAGAACCACAGCAGCTCGACGCCGGGCGGGGCGCTGACGTCGTCCAGCGCGTCACGGGCTGCCGGGACCTCCATCAGGGCCCGGCCCGTCGTCCCCGGCGCCAGCCGCTCGAGGATCGCGGCGATCGCCGGAACGGCGGTCTCGTCCCCGACCAGCAGCACCTCGGCCCCGGCCGGCGGGTTCCAGACCAGCCCACCGTGCGGCCCGTCGAACCGGCCGTCCGGCCCGACCAGCAGGATGCGGTCGCCGATCACCGCGCGGTTCGCCCAGCGGGAGGCCGGCCCCGCATCGCCGTGCAGCACGAGATCGATGTCGACCTCCCGCAACGCCGGCCGGGCGGACCGCACGGTGTAGGTCCGCACCGGGTTACGCCGCTCGTCGGGCAGGGCCCGCCAGGGCAGGAACCAGTCCGTCTCCCGCGGGAAGTGCTCGAACCCGCCGTGCCCCGCCCCCGCCAGCGGCAGGATCACCTTGATCCGCTGGTCGAGCCCGTTGTCGGCGAAGTCGCGCAGCTCGTCACCGGTGACCGTGACCCTCAGGAAGCTCGGGGACAGCCGGCGCAACGCCACGACCTCGGTGTCGAAGGTCCGGTACGGCAGGACCTCGGGCTGGGTCTCGGCGGACAACGTCACAGTCACCTTCTCCTCCGACTACTTAGGTTTACCTAACCTAACAGGCGGAACGCTCGGAGACCACGCCCGGTTCCGGACGGTGGGCCGGCGCGGCCGGCGGAATGTGGGGAGGGCAGCCGCTCGAGCTTTGCCGTGAGCGCCGATTGGCGTTTGCCGGGGCCCCGGCTGCCCCGCCTGCCGATGAGCCGGCATTGGTCTCAGAGCTAACCGTGAGAGCCAATCGGCAGTCGGGGTCGCGGCTGGGTCCGAAGGCGCCGTGAAGGCCGATGGGCGTTCACGGCAAAGCTCGAGGTCGTGACCGTGCCGTCCTCTCGATTCATCCCCGGCGAGGGGGCGTGCGTGCGGAACTTGTCGTCCACAGCAGGCAGGAATGGGGGTCTGTCCACAGGAGTGGGCTCGTACCGGGTGGTCGTCACCCATCTGCGGCAAGGCTCTGGGGATGTGGGACAAGGGCTTTCCGTCGGGGGACTACACGCGCCAGGTGCGGCGTCGATCCGAGTTGAGTCAGCGTGGGCTGGCCGAGCGGCTGGCGGTGCCCCAGTCGACCGTCGCCCGGCTGGAGACCGGAGCGCGAGTCCCGTCGGTCCGGTTCTTGGAGCGGGTGCTCGCGGTCGCCGACCTCACCCTGGTCGTGGTGGACGGGCAGTCGCGGTTCGTCAGTCCCCTGCTCGAATGGCAGGGCGACTGCCGGGACGGCGCCGGCCGCCGGTACCCGGCCCACCTGCCGCTGATCCTCGACCCCTGGTACCTCGAATGGTGGGGCGACGTGTACGGCCTGGTCCGGCCGCCCGAGACCTACATCCGGGACCCGTGGCGCAGGATGGCCCAGCGTGACTACTCGCGCTGGAGCCGCACGCGGGACCGCCCACGTCCTGACTGGCCACCCGCCGTCCGCCGGGCGGCCTACGGCGTGGCGGCGCTCGACCCGCCGCCCGAGGCTCAAGCCGTGGCGGGCGTCTCCTCGGGGTGGCGGCCGACGGACAGGTGGCCCTGCGAGGATGGGCGGGTGAGCTATCCGTACGACGCACCGGCCTCGCAGGAACTGTTCGAGCGGGCCTCCCGGGTGACCCCGGGCGGGGTGAACTCGCCGGTCCGGGCGTTCCGGGCCGTCGGGGGCACGCCGCGGTTCATGACGGCCGGCGAGGGGCCGTACCTGACGGACGCCGACGGGCGCCGCTACGTCGACCTGGTCTGCTCGTGGGGGCCGATGATCCTCGGGCACAAGCATCCCGCGGTGCTGGACGCCGTGCAGCAGGCCGTCGCGCGCGGGTTCTCGTTCGGCACCCCCACCGAGGGCGAGGTGGCGCTGGGGGAGGAGATCGTCCGGCGGATGAACGCCGCCGCCCCCGACGCCGGCGCACACCCGGTGGAGCAGGTGCGGCTGGTCTCGTCGGGCACCGAGGCGACCATGAGCGCGGTCCGGCTGGCCCGGGGGTTCACCGGCCGCAGCGCCGTCGTGAAGTTCGCCGGCTGCTACCACGGGCACGTCGACGCGCTGCTGGCCAGCGCCGGTTCCGGGGTCGCGACCTTCGCGCTGCCCGACACCCCCGGCGTGACCGGGGCCAGCGCCGCGGACACGATCGTCCTGCCGTACAACGACGTGGCCGCCCTCGAGGCGGCGTTCGCGCAGCACGGCGACCGGATCGCCGCCGTGATCACCGAGGCCGCCCCCGGCAACATGGGCGTCGTCCCGCCCGAACCGGGGTTCACCGCCGCCCTGCGCCGCGTCACGCAGCAGCACGGCGCGCTGCTGATCAGCGACGAGGTGATGACCGGGTTCCGGTGCAGCAGCGCCGGTTGGTACGGGCTCGAGGCCGACCAGGGCACCCCCGACCTGTTCACCTTCGGGAAGGTGATGGGCGGGGGTTTCCCCGCGGCCGGGTTCGGCGGCCGGGCCGACGTGATGGCCAAGCTCGCCCCGGCCGGCCCCGTCTACCAGGCCGGCACGCTGAGCGGGAACCCGATCGCCACCGCGGCGGGGCTGGCCACGCTGCAGCACGCCACCGACGAGGTCTACACCCACCTGACCAAGGTCGCTCGCGAACTGGCCGAGCAGGTGTCCGTCGCGTTGAGCGCCGAGAGCGTCCCGCACGTCGTCCAGTTCGCCGGCAGCATGTTCTCCGTCTTCTTCACCGAGCTGTCCCGCGTCGTGAACTACGACGACGCCAAACAGCAGGACCTGCCGGCCTTCACGGCGTTCTTCCACTCGATGCTGAGCCAGGGCGTGTACCTGCCGCCGTCGGCGTTCGAGTGCTGGTTCCTGTCCGCCGCCCACGACGACGCGGCCCTCGACCAGATCGTCGCGGCCCTGCCTGCGGCGGCCCGGGCGGCGGCTGGGAGGATGAGTTCGTGACGGAGCAGGAGCCCGAAGCGCCGCAGGTGACCCCGACGGCCGAGACCTCACCCGAGGCCCGCGACCGTCTGATCAACCCCGCGGTCCCGCCGGCGCCGTCCGAGCCCCTGCCCGCCGACCCCGCCGCCAACGCGGGCGTCGTGTCGCCTCCGGTGGGCGACACCGGCAGCGGGCGGACCGTCGTCCACCTGCTCCGGCACGGCGAGGTCTACAACCCCGACGGCGTGCTCTACGGGCGGCTGCCCGGGTTCAAGCTGTCCGAGCTGGGGCTGCGGATGGCCGAGCGGGCTGCCGGGTACTTCGCCAGCCGGGACGTCGTCCTGGTCGTGTCGTCGCCGATGGAGCGCGCGCAGCAGACCGCCGAACCGACCGCCGCGGCGCACGACCTGGCGATCGGCACCGACCCGCGGATCATCGAGGCCGGCAACGTCTTCGAGGGGCAGACCTTCGGCGTCGGGGACGGGTCGCTGGCCCACCCGCGGCAGTGGAAGCACCTGCGCAACCCCTTCCGCCCGTCGTGGGGCGAGCCGTACCAGCAGATCGCGGACCGGATGCAGGCTGCGATGGCCGACGCGCGCGACGCCGCGGCCGGGCACGAGGCCGTCCTGGTCAGCCACCAGCTGCCGGTCTGGATCGCCCGGCTGTCGCTGGAGCACAAGCGGCTGTGGCACGACCCCCGGAAGCGGGAGTGCGCGCTGGCCAGCGTCACGTCGTTCACCTACGAGGGCGACCGCCTGGTCGAGATCGACTACACCGAACCGAGCCGGGACCTGCTGCCCGGTGCGAGCAAGGTCGCGGGGGCCTGACCATGAAGCGCATCGTCGTCGCCGTCGTCAGCGCGGGACTGCTCCTGGCCGGGTGCACCGGCGGGGGCGGTGGGACGAAGGGCGGTGACGCCGGGTTCGTGCAGGGCAGCGGCATCACCGTGGTCCCCTCCGAGCAGCGCAAGGAGCCGGTCTCGCTGAGCGGGACGACGCTCGACGGGAAGAGCCTCGACCTCGCCGCTTACCGCGGGAACCCCGTGGTGATCAACGTCTGGGGCTCGTGGTGCTCGCCGTGCCGGGAGGAGGCGCCGGCCCTGCAGGCCGCATCGGTCGAGCTGGCGACCAAGGACGTCAAGATGGTCGGCATCAATACCGCGGACCACGACCCGGCCAAGGCGATCGCGTTCGAGAAGAACTTCGGCGTCACCTACCCCAGCCTGGTCGACAAGGGCGACCTGCTGCTGCGGCTCAAGGGGGCCGTGCCGCCCAACGCCATCCCGACCACGCTGGTGCTCGACGCCCAGGGCCGGATCGCCGCCCGGGTCAGCGGGGCCATCACCAAGACCACGCTGGTCGACCTCGTCGAGGACGCGTCGGCGCAGTGAGGTCGCGGTGAGTGGAAGCGTCGTCGACGGGTCGCTGCTGGTCGCGTTACCGGTGGCGGTCCTCGCGGGCCTCGTCTCGTTCGCCTCGCCGTGCGTGCTCCCGCTCGTCCCGGGCTACCTCGGCTACGTCACCGGCCTGACCGGGGAGGACCTGGAGAACCGCCGGCGCACCCGGATGCTCGCCGGGGCCACGCTCTTCGTGGCCGGGTTCACCGCCGTGTTCGTGCTGATGGGGTACTGGGTCGGCGTCGTCGGCGAGTCGCTCTACCGCTACAACGACCAGATCTCGCGGGGGCTGGGAGTCGTGGTCATCGTGCTCGGGTTGATCTTCGCGGGGCTGGCCCCGCGTCTGGCCGGCAGCTGGCGACCCTCGATCCGGCCGGCCGCCGGGCTGGCCGGCGCGCCGGTGCTCGGCGTCGCGTTCGCGTTGAGCTGGACGGCGTGCTCGTCGCCCACGCTGGGCGCGATCCTCGGCCTCGGCATGACCTCGCCCGACCGGGGCATGCTGCTGGCCACCTTCTACTGCCTCGGCCTCGGGCTGCCCTTCCTGTTCGCCGCGGTCGCCTACAAGCGGGCCAGCGAGAGCTTCGACGTCCTGCGCCGGCACCGCCTGGCCATCACCCGCTTCGGCGGCGCGATGCTCGTGCTCATCGGCGTGCTGCTGGTCACCGGGCTGTGGAGCCAGTTGATGGTCACCGTGCAGGGCAGCATCGCCGGATTCGAGGTGGCGCTCTGATGGCCATCACCGACGACACGTCCTCGACCGCGCCCCCCGACGAGCCCGAGGAGCCGGGCCCCGAAGGGCGCAAGGGCACGTCCGAGGCTCCGGTGCTGCCCAAACTCGGGGTGCTCGGCACCCTGCGGTTCGTCTGGCGACAGCTCACCAGCATGCGGGTCGCGCTCATGCTGCTGATGCTGCTGGCCGTCGCCGCGGTGCCGGGCAGCATCTTCCCGCAGAACCGGATCAACCCCTCCTCGGTCACCAGCTACCTGCTCGACCACCCGACCGTCGGCCCGACGCTGCGCAAGCTCGGCATGTTCGACGTCTACAACTCGCCCTGGTTCTCCGCGATCTACCTGCTGCTGTTCATCTCGCTGATCGGCTGCGTGCTGCCCCGCTCCCGGCAGCACTGGCAGGCCATGCGGCAGGGCCCGACGATCGTCCCGCGCCGACTCGCCCGCCTCCCCGAGCACCGCGAGCTCACCCTCGACGACGACGTGCTGGCCGGCCGGACGGCCGAGCAGGTGCTGGCCGCCGCCCGGAACCGGCTGCGGCGCAAGGGATACCGGACGCGGGTTACGGACGGCGATCCGCTGGCTCTGTCGGCGGAGCGCGGGTACCTCGCCGAGACCGGCAACCTCGTCTTCCACCTCGCCCTGCTCGGGCTGCTGGCGGCGATCGCGGCCGGGTCGTTCCTGGCCTACTCCGGGCAGGTCATCGTGGTCGAGGGCCAGTCGTTCTCGAACACGCTCGTGGACTACGACTCGTTCACCGGCGGGCGCCGTGTCGACCAGGACGACCTGCCGCCCTTCTCGTTCACGCTGAACTCCCTCAAGGTCCGGTTCGAGGAGGCCGTGGGCGGCAACCAGTTCGGCGCCGCCCGCGACTTCGAGGCGTCCGTCGACTACCGCCGCGACGTGGACGCGCCGCAGGAGTCCAAGGTGATCCGGCTCAACGACCCGCTGGACGTCGACGGCGCGCGCGTCTTCCTCGTCGGCAACGGGTACGCGCCCGTGATCACCGTCAAGGACGGCGAGGGCAACGTCGTCCAGTCCGACGCCACCGGCACCCCGTTCCTGCCCGTCGACGGCGTCTACACCTCGAACGGCGTGATCAAGGCGGCCGACGCGAAGCCGAAGGGCATCGGGCTGATCGGCGTGCTGCTGCCGACCGAGGCGCAGAACGAGATCGGCCAGCCGGTGTCGGTGTTCCCGGACGCGAAGAACCCGCGGCTGATCTTCACCGCCTACACGGGCGACCTGAACATGGACGGCGGCACGCCGCAGAACGTGTACTCGCTCGACACGTCGAAGATGACCCAGCTGAAGACCAAGGACGGCGGCGTCTTCAGCGTCATGGTGAAGCCCGGCGACACCGTGACGCTGCCCGACGGCGCCGGCACGGTCACCTTCGACGGGCTGAAGCGCTACGCGGCGTTCGACGTCCGGCACGACCCGACGAAGGAGTGGGTGCTGGTCTTCGCGGTCGCGGCCCTGGTCGGGCTGACCCTCTCCCTCTTCGTCCGGCGGCGCCGGGTGTGGGTGCGCGTCGAGGCTCAGGAAGGCACCTCTACGGTGGTGCAGGTCGCGGGCCTGGCCCGCAGCGACGGCGACCGGGGTCTGGGCGCCGAGGTGGACGGCGTGCTGGCAGCACTCGAACAGCGGAAGGCGTCACGGTGACGGTCGACGAGAACCTGGCTCACCTGAGCAACAACCTCGTGTACTCGGCGATGGCCGCCTACGCGGCGGCGCTCGCCGCGTTCACGATCGACCTCTCCGGGCGCGGGCGGGTCGCCGAGAAGCCCGCCGAGCAGCAGGCGGCCCCCAAGCAGAAGGCCGCCGCCCTGACCGCTCCCGGCGGCCGCCCGGTGGCGGGCGTCCCCGACCAGGCCGCGGGCGTCGTCCCCGAGCAGGTCACCCCGGAGCGGCGCAAGGCGGCCGCGATCGGTGTGACCGTGACCTGGCTGGCGTTCCTGCTGCACCTGGGCGGCGTGATCGCCCGCGGCGCCGCGTCGCACCGCGCGCCCTGGGGCAACATGTACGAGTTCTCGGTCAGCGGCGCGGTGGTCGTGACCGGGGTCTTCCTGGTCACCCTGTTCAAGAAGGACCTGCGGTTCCTGGGCACGTTCGTGGTCGGCCCGGTGCTGCTGATCCTCGGCCTCGCGGTGACCGTGCTCTACACCGAGGCCGCGCAGCTGGTGCCGGCCCTGCAGAGCTACTGGCTGATCATCCACGTGTCGATCGCGTTCATCGCCTCGGCGCTGCTGACGCTCGGCTTCTCGGTGACGATCATCCAGCTCGTCCAGGACCGTCGCGAGCAGCAGCGCGCCGCCGGGAAGACGCTCAAGGGCGGCAACTTCATGAACAAGCTGCCCCCGAGCGCGGAGCTGGAGCACACCGCCTACCGGCTGCACGCCATCGCGTTCCCGCTGTGGACGTTCACGCTGATGGCGGGCGCGATCTGGGCCGAGAAGGCCTGGGGCCGCTACTGGAACTGGGACCCGAAAGAGGTCTGGACCTTCGTGATCTGGGTGGTCTACGCGGGCTACCTGCACGCCCGGGCCACCCGCGGCTGGGACGGCCGGCGGGCCGCCTACTTCGCGCTGGTCGGTTACGCGTGCGTGCTGGTCAACTTCCTGGTCGTGAACATCTTCTTCTCCGGCCTGCACTCCTACGCCGGCGTGGGCTCGAACTGAGTCCCGGCGCTAGTTCTCGTCGTCCGGCTTGACGTCGTTCGGCTCGTTGTTCAGCGAGCGCAGGAAATCGGGGTCGTCGTCGGGGGCGATGGTGCGCGGCGAGCGGCCCATCTGATGGTTCGGGGCCGAGGAGTCGCCCATGAGGATCCACGCGATGCCGCCCACGGGGGCCAGCACCACGATCACCACCAGCCAGAAGGGTTTCGGCAGCCCCCGCACCGTCGTCGGGTCGCACCGCGCGCAGTCGATGAAGGCGTAGATGGTCACGCCGATGATCACGAGTGCCAAGACCACCTGACCCATCACCCCACTGTAGGCCAGGTCCTTGTGCGGTGAGGACGCTCAGCGAGCAGTGCTGCCGGATCGTGACTGCTCCGGGGTGGTGCGCCGCAGCGCCGGTCGCTTCAGCAGCAGCGAGACGATGTCCTCGCTGGGCAGCGGCCGGGCGATCGCGAAGCCCTGCACGGCGTCGGCCTCGATGTCGCGGGCCCCGCGCAGCTGCATCATCGTCTCCACGCCCTCGACGATCACCCGCAGCCCGAGCGAGCGGCACAGCTGGGCGATCGAGCGCGGTACGGCGTCGCCCGACTCGCCGCGGCCCAGCTCGGCGGCCAGCACGTGGTCGAGCTTCACCGCGCTGACCGGCAGCTTGCGCAGCGCCGACAGCGAGGTGCCGGAGCGGCCGAAGTCGTCGAGCGCGACGGCGATGCCGAGCGAGCGGAGCATGCTCAGCGTGGTCTGGGTCTGCTCGGCCTCGACCAGGTGGGCGGCGCTCACCTCGACGACCAGGCTGGACGGCGGGAGCCCGCGGGTCGCGAGCCGCGCGGCCAGGTCGTGGGCCAGGTCGGGGTCGCGCAGTTGTGCGGGGGAGACGTTCACCCAGACCTGGTCGACCTGGAGGCCGCTCCGGCGCCAGTCGACGAGCGCGTCGAGGGCCAGGTCGGCGATCTGCAGGCCGAGTTCGCCGCCGATGCCGAGCTCGTCGGCCATCGGGATGAACGTGGTCGGCGGCACGCTGCTGCCGTCGCTGCGGATCCAGCGGGCCAGCGCCTCGGCCCCGACGATCCGGTCCTCGCCGTCGCCCTCGCCGTCGTCGCCGGCCCGGCCCAGCGCGACCAGCGGCTGGAAGTAGACCTCGACGGCGCCGGTGCGCACGACGTCCCGCAGCTCGATCTCCAGGCTGGCCCGGCTGTGCGCGGCGGCCCGCACGGCCTGGTCGAACAGCACCCAGCGGGCGGTGCCCGCGGCCGTCGCGGCGCGGGTGGCCTCGTCGGCCGCCTGCAGCAGGTCGTGCGCGTCGCGCAGGCCCGGACCGCGCAGCGCGGCGCCGACCGAGCAGGTCACCGAGTAGTCCCGGGCCCCGGCGACGACCGGGCGCTCCATCAGCCGGGTGATCCGGCGGGCCACGCCGGCGCACGAGTCGGGCGTGGCGTGCGGCAGCAGGAGGCCGAACCGGTGCCGGGCGAGGCGGGCTACCAGTTGCTGGGCGGGCAGGCCGGAGCGCAGCCGGCGGGCGACCTGCAGGGCCACGTCGTCGGCCAGCGCGGCCCCGAGGCTGTCGGCGATGACGTCGAACCGGTCGACCTCGACGATCAGCACGGCGACCTGGTCACGCGACGGCTCCAGGTCGTGCGCGGTGCGCGCCTCGAGGGCCGCCGTGGTGGCGCGCAGCAGGGCGTCGCGGTTGGGCAGGCCGGACTCGGCGTCGGTGGTCGAGGCCCGGCCGATCCGCGCCGCGGCCTCGGCGGCCTCGGCCTCGCGGCGGACGGCGAGCTCGGCGGTCGTGGCCAGGGCCCGGCGCACCGACACCGCCGTCATCCCGACCAGCAGGACGACGAGCACGCCGCACAGCTGGACGACCCGCACCCGTCCGAGGAGGGTCGCGTCCAGCGGGGCGCCGGCCGGGGCGGTCAGCGAGTCGACCACCGGCCCGAACCCCTCGATCGCGATCCCGGCCAGCAGCGGGACGGCGAGCGCGGCACCGGCCATGGCCAGCACGATCCGGGACTGCCGCTCGGCCAGGCCGATCGGGTAGGTACCCGCGGCGGCCACGGCGATCAGGACGGCGATCGCCCCGGTCGGTTCGTGCAGGAGGGGCAGCGCCGCGGCGGCGGCCAGCATCAGCCCGGCCCGCAGCACCCGCAGCCGCGGTTGCTCCGGGGTCATCACGCTGAGCGGGGCGACCAGCGCCAGCCCGACGACCGGCAGCCAGGCGGCGGCCGGGGCGCCGGACGAGCCGACCCCGATCGCGGCGACGGCGGCCAGGGTGACGGCCACCGTCGGCTCGGGCAGCCGCGGCATCGCGATGGAGTCGGACGGCGCCCCGCCCGGCCGGGGCTCGGGGCCGGCCCCGGGGGTGCGCGGTGTAGAGGGCTTCGGCGCCCGACCCTTACCGGGGGCCGGCGGCGTGACGAACGACGTGCGCTGCTCGCGGGGGGCCAGGCCCGGGATCAGCAGCGCGGGGTCGGCCCCGAGGACCGCGTCGAAATCGGTCGGGGGTGCCGGCGGCCCCGGCTCGGGCGCGGCCCAGCGGATGGCGGCCGGCGGGACGTCGTCGGCCTCGCGCGGTTGGGCCTGGCGCCCCGTGGTCAGGTCGGCGTCCTCGATCAGGTCGACCGGGTCGCCGATGGTCTCGGTGTCCTCGTCGGGCCCGGCGGCGCGCGGCGCCGGGACGAGCGGCCGGTCGCCGGATCCGTCCCGGGGCCGGGTGATCAGCCGGGGCCCGTCGGAGAGGTCGATGTGCAGGTCGGCGCCCGGCGCGCGGAGCGGGCGCCCATCGGTGTCGGGAGCGGCCCACAGCTCGGTGGGCTCGTCGTCCGCGGGGCCGTCGTCCGCACCGTCCGTCCCGGGGGACGGCTCGTCGGCCGGGACGTCGGCCGGGACGTCGGCCACCGCGTCGGAGGGTTCGTCGCCGTGGATGCTGTCAGCGCCGGCATCCGGGGCGAAGTAGGCCTTGGCCGGAGGGCGCGGGCGGCCGAGCGCCGCGAACGGGTCGTCCTCGTCCGGGCCGGCGGGACTCTCGGCCTCGTCCGGGCCGTCCGGCTCGCCCGAGCTGTGGGCGGCTTCGAGCTCGTCGGCCGAGGGGGCGTCGGGCGCCCGGACGGCGCGGGCCAGGGCGGCCAGGTCGGACTCCCCGTAGGGCGTGTCACCGGGCGTCGTCCAGAGGGGTTCACCGGCCGCCGGCGTGCCGATGACCTCGGCGTCGAACAGCCCGAACACCGACAGCCCGGACGCGGACCCTCCGGACGCGGACCCCCCGGACGCGGACCCCCCGGGCACCGACGGTCCGGTCCGGCGCGAGTCGCGGCCGAGTGGCCGACCGTCCGCCCGGGCGGGCCGGCCCGGTTCGGGGAACGGCAGGTCGTCGGGCCGGTCGTCGCGGCCGGGCTCGGTGGTGGTCCGGCGGAACAGCCGGCCGGGCGAGGAGTCCTCGAGCAGCAGGTCGAGCGGGGTCGGTGCGTGCAGCAGCGGGGCCGGCAGCGAGGCGTCGTCGACGGACGGCTTGGAGCGGGCGCGGACCCGGGCGCCCCGGCGGTGCAGCGGTTGTGCCGGCATTCGTGTTTCCCCTCCACGCCCCGGGCCGTCCGGCCTGGGGCCGGTACTCGCAGCCGGACCCGGGCGGGAGGCCACTAGGCTGACCTCGTGCACGTGGCCCTGCTGAAGTTCACCGTCCTGCGACTCGGTCTGTTCGTCGCCAGCCTCGGCCTGCTGTTCGTGCTCGGGATGCGCGGCCTGATCACCTTCGTGCTGGCCGCGGTCATCTCGCTGGTGCTCTCGTACATCCTGCTGCGCCGTCAGCGGGAGGAGTTGGCTCAGGCCCTCGAGCAACGCACCCACGAACGACTGGCGAACCGGCAGGCCGCAGGAGCGGACGCCGATGCCGCCGCAGAGGACGGTACGGGTCCGCAGGGCTGAATCGCGGTAACACAGCGTCGCGACACGCTTACGGCGAGGTAACAGTTCTTCGGTGCGACTCACCCGTCACGCGCGTCACGCCGGGCGCCGGGAGGCGTCAGAAGACCGGTCCGGACAGCACCAGCCCGATCGCCAGCAACGCCGACCACACCAGGTCGAGCCGCCCGGTGCCGGCCAGGGCGGGCAGCAGCCCCGCCCCCTCCCGCCCCCCGAGCACGGCCTGTAGCGGACCGCGCGCCAGCGGCAGCGCGGCGAGCGCGATCAGTGCCCACCCGGCGCTCGGCGCGATCGCCAGGGTGAGCACGAACGGCGTCCCGATCAGCACGGCGAAGAACGTGCGCGTGCGGGCCGCGCCGAGCCGCACCGCGAGCGTGTTCTTGCCGACCAGCGCGTCCTTCGGCTCGTCCCGCAGGTTGTTGGCGACCATCACCGCGCAGGCCAGCGCCCCCGTGCCGATCGCTCCCAGGACGGCCACCGCCGTGATCGCGCCGATCTGCGTGTACGTCGTGCCCAGCGTGGCGACCAGGCCGAAGAACACGAACACCGACACCTCGCCGAGACCCGAGTAGCCGTAGGGCCGCCGGCCGCCCGTGTAGTACCAGGCCCCGAGGATGCACAGCACGCCGACGGCCAGCAGCCACCAGTGCCCCGACCAGGCGATCAGCGCCAGCCCGGCGACCGCCGCGACCCCGAACGCCGCGAACGCGGCCGCCTTCACCTGGGCCGGTTCCGCGGCGCCGGACCCGGTCAGCCGGAACGGGCCGACCCGGTCGTCGTCGGTGCCGCGGATGCCGTCGGAGTAGTCGTTGGCGTAGTTGACCGCCACCTGCAGCGCGAGCGCGACGAGCAGCGCCAGCACCGCCTGTCCGGCCTGCGCCCAGCCCCAGAAGATCGTGTCGGCCCGGCCGATGGTCGAGCCGGGCAGGTACTCGGCGTGGACCCGGGGCGTGTCGCCGAAGCGCACCACCGTCAGGATCGCCGCGCCCGTGCCGATCAGCACCGGCGCCACAGAGACCGGCAGCGTCCTCGGGCGTGCACCCGAAACCCATTGCGCCGCAGTCGCCATCAGCTCTTCTCCAGTCGTTCGGTCACGATCCGCAGCACCGCGGCCCGGTCGGGTTTCCCCGGCCCGCGCACCGGCAGGCCGTTCAGCAGCACGAGCTCGCGGGGGGCGGCCGGGGCGCCCAGCTCCGCGGTCACGGCCCGGCGCAGGTCCGCCAGGAGCCCGTCCGGTTCGATCGAGCCTTCCACGACCACGGCCGCCACCACGCGCTGCCCCCACGTGGCGTCGGGCACGCCGACCACCACCACCTCGGCCACGCCGGGCACCCGGTGCGCGACCGCCTCCACGGCGGCGGGCGCCACGTTCACGCCCCCGGTGATGAGCACGTCGTCGAGCCGGCCCACGACGGCCAGGCGCCCGTCGTCCAGCCACCGACCCTGGTCGGAGGTGACGAACTCCCGTCCGGTCAGGGAGTCGACGAACGCGGCGGCCGTGGCCGCCGGGGCGCCCAGGTACCCCCGCGCGAGGGTGGGGCCGGACAGCCGGACCCGGCCGTCGTCGTCCAGGCGCACCCGGACGCCGTCGAGTGCCCGCCCGTCGTAGACGCACCCGCCGCTGGTCTCGCTCATGCCGTAGGTGGTGACCACGTGGACCCCCGCCGCGGCGGCGCGCTCCAGCAGCGGGGCGGGCGCCGCGGCGCCGCCGAGCAGGACGGCGTCGAAGGTGCGCAGCGCGGCGCGGCCTCCCGTGTCGTCCAGCAGGCGCCCGAGCTGGGTGGGCACGAGCGACGTGTAGCGGCGCCCGGCGGGCAGCTGCGCGGTGCCGGCCGCGAAGGCCTCGGCGGTGAACGAGGCCTGCGGGTCGAGGACGACCGGCGTGCTGCGCGCGACCAGCGAACGGATCAGCACCTGGACGCCGGCGACGTGCTGGGCGGGCAGTGGCAGCAGCCAGTGCCCCGGGCCGCCCAGCCGGTCGTGCGTGGCCGCGGCGGAGGCCAGCAGGGCGGAGGCGGGCAGCAGCACCGTCTTGGGTTCGCCGGTGGACCCCGAGGACGAGACGGCCACGGTCGTCGGGTCGCGCGGGTCGTCGTCGGCCGGGCCGAGCGCGAGGGGCGGGGCCGGGGCGAGGGCCGGGCGGACGGCGGGCCCGGCGCCGGAGAGTGCCGCCCGCAGGTGGTCGACGGCGGCCAGGACGTCGCTCCTGGTGTTCACGGGTACGGTCACGAGAGCCCTCCGTGCCGTCATGATCACCGCCCGTGTGCCGAATAGTCGGGTCCGAGCCGAGATAGTGGCACGTTCACGGTGATCATGATCCACGAGGGTGCCTGCGTGTCTGATGACCGGTTCATCCCGGTTCGGGGGGACGTCGAAACACAAAATTCGCTGGTCGTAGCCATGTTGTGGCCAGCGCGGCGGTTTTCGTGACCCGGGGTGAGGTGGCAGGCTTTCCATCGTGCAGTCCGTGGAGCAGGCACTGGCCGCCATCGGCCGTGTCGAACCCGAGGTGGCCGAGGATGCGCGCGCGGCGTGGGAGTCGCTGACCGGGGGCCAGGGCCCCGAGTCGCTCACGCAGTGGCGCCTGCAGCAGTTCCTGTGGGATGAGCTGAGCAGATCCTCCTCCACCGACGCCCCCGCCCGGTGGCGGGTCGCCTCCGCCCTCGCCGCCCTGCTCGACGGCCTGGGCATGCAGCGGTACTCCTCGATCGCCCGCAGCGAGACCACCCGGCAGATCCTGGCCAGCGGCGAGTCCACCCCCGACCGGGGCCGCACCGCGGTCCGGCGGGCCATGCAGCGCTCGGGCATCGAACCGCCCGACACCGAGCTGCTGACCTGGGGGTCGGTGTCCGGGCAGGTCGAGGCCCAGGCCCTCGAGGCCGTGGCCGACCGGCTGGAGCTGGCCGTCGCCGTGGGCGACCTGGTCCCCGGCGGCCGGGGCTGGCGCGACCAGCAGGCCGAGATCGCCGTCGACGTGCTGATGGCGCCCCGGCTGGAGACGTCCGGCGAGTCGTTCTACGACGGCATCCTCGACGAGCGGCTGGACCACTGGGTCCGCGGGCCCCGCTCGACCACCCGCGGAGGGCTGCTGGCCCCCCTGGAGCTGGCCCTGCGCGAACCCGTCGACCCGGGGATGGCCGCCCCGGCCCGCGCGCTGCTGCGGCCCCTGGACTGGTTGCTCACCGAGATCGGTGACGGCCTCGCCCTGACCGCCGCCGGCTACCTGCCCCCGCGCACGGTGTCCCGGGCGCTGGACGAGCTGGGCTGGCGGGACGAACTGATCGGCCCCGCCAACCGTGAGGTCGACGCCTACCCCGTGCTCGTGCTGCGGGAGACGGCGCAGCGGCTCGGCCTGGCCCGGCGCCGCGGGGCCCGGCTGACGCTGACGCCGGGTGGCCGGGCGGCGCTGGCCGACGGGCGCACGCTGTGGCAGGCCGTGGCCGCCGGACTGGTCGGTCCGGAACACTCGGCGCTCGCGGTGGCCTGGGAGGTCGTTCTGGCCGTGCTCGCCACCGGCGATGTGGTCGGCGAGGAGGACGTGCGGGTCCTCGTGCAGCAGGTGATCACCGAGTCCGGCTGGCGGGTGGCCGGGCGGCGCACACCGTCGGAGTCGGACACCTCGGCGCTGTTCTTCGCGGTGCTGCGCGAGCTGCGCTGGCTGGAGCTGGTCGAGGAGACCGGTGCGTTGCTCGACCGCCGGCTGCGGGCCCGGGCCGGGGCGCCGGACCTGTTCCGCTCCGCGCTGCGGCACCGGGTGCTGCACCGCGACGTCGTCCCGTTCTGAGCGCACGCCAACCGTCGACGAGTGATTTTCGCGTGGCTATGGCGCGCGTAGTTCTCTCGTCGACGATCGGCGCCCGGCTCTAGGCGGGCAGTGGGGGAGCCACCACGGCCGACGACGCCCGGTGCAGCAGGGTGCGCAGGGCGCCGGCATCGTCTCCCAGCGGCGCCAGCAGGTCGTCTTCGACCGCGCGCAGCTGCGTGCCGATCGTCGTGACGGTCTGCTCGCCCGCCGTCGTCAGCGCGATCAGCCGGGCCCGGCGGTCGGCCGGGTCGGGGCGACGCTCGATCAGGCCGGCCCCCGCGAGCTCGTCGAGCAGATAGGTCATCACGGTCCGGTCCAGGCCCAGGTCGGCGGCCAGGCTCGCCTGGTTGCGCCCGCCGCCCTCCCCGGCGCGCAGCAGGACCAGGAACCCCCGGGGCCCACCCGGCAGCTCCTCGAACGCGGCGGCCGACTGCCGGTGGTACTCCCGCAGCAGCGTGCCGAGGGCGAAACCCAGGTCACGGGCGCAGCTGGGAGTGTCCGGCGCGAGGCGGGCCTGGGCCTCTGCGCCGGTCGTCAGCTCCACCCCGGTGCAGGGTTCCACGTCCGCCACCTCCACAGGATAGGTCAGACGTTCGGCGATCTCTATGGTCTGTTGACAAGATAGTCTTGAGCGCAGATCATCTGTCGAGACGACGACGTCGTGACCTTCTGAACCGCGTACCGATGTGAGGACCCGATGACCCTGTTCCGACTCGACAGCAGCATCCAGGGCGACAACTCGACCAGCCGGGCGGTGGCCGACACCGCGCAGCGGGCCTGGGAGGTCACCCGCCCGGGCGTGACCGTCGTGACCCGTGACCTGGCCGCGACCCCCATCCCCGCGGACGCCTGGCAGCTGAACATCGCCGGCTCCTACGCCCCCGAGGGCACCCGCACGCCGCAGCAGCAGGAGGCCATCGACCTGGCCGCCACCCTGGCCGACGAGCTGCTGGAGGCCGAGGCGTACATCTTCGCCGCGCCGCTCTACAACTGGGGCGTCTCCCAGCACATGAAGGCCTGGATCGACCTGGTGCTGCGCGACCCGCGCACCGGCCCGGGCCAGCAGCCGCTCGCCGGGCGCCCCGCCGTCCTGGTGGTCTCCCGCGGTGGCGGCTACGGGCCGGGCGCCCCCAAGGAGGGCTGGGACCACGCGACCCCCTACTACCGGCGGATCTTCGCCGACCAGTGGGGCCTCGACCTGCACGTCAACGAGGTCGAGCTCACCCTGGCCAAGGTCACCCCGGCGATGGCCGACCTGATCCCGCAGGCCGAGGAGAACCTGGCCAACGGTCACTCGACCGCCGAGAAGCACGGCCGCCTGATCGCCGAGCGCGCGGCCTGACCGCCTCGTTGATCATGCACAAACGCAGAAACGGTGCGGGCGAGCGGCGAGCTCATCCGCACCGTTTCTGCGTTCGTGCATGATCGACGCAGGGTCAGAGGCCCGCCCGGTAGGCGCGGGCGGCCCGCGGGTTCTGGACCGGACCCCACAGCGAACCGGCGTAATAGGACGCCGACTCGTTGAAGTACGCCTCGTAGGCGATGTACTTCGCGTTGGCCCGGAAGAAGCGCGTCATCTTGGCGATGTAGTAAGGGTTGTCGCCGCCGTTGTGACCCGCGTGCGACGTCCCCGGGTACACCCCCCACTCCGGCACGCTCAGCTTCTTGCCGTGCGCCTTGGCGAACCGCAGCCAGAAGTTCAGCCCGTAGGCGCCGTTCAGCTGCTGGTTCCAGGCGCTCGCGCTGGTCGCACCGGGCCACACGTCGTAGGAGTCGACCCCCACGACGTCCACGTACCTCGACCCGGGCCACGCCTTGCGCGCGTCCGAGACCGATTGTCCGGCACCGCGATTCACCGACCAGTCCCAGCGCAGCCCGGGCGCCACCGACTCGGCCGCCGACACCACCTGCCGCCAGCACCTCACGAACAGGCTCGGCGAGTGGGCCGACCAGCGGTACCAGTCGCCGTTGAACTCCCAGCCCAGCCGGACGATCGTCTCGTACTCCATGCCCGCGGCCTTCACGGTGCGCGCGAACGTCTTCCACTGCTCGTCGTAGGCCCCGGCCGCGCACTGCGACATCGTCGCCGAGCCGTTCTCCGGGATCGGCGGCACACCGATCACCTTGACCACGGGCATGTCCGACCACGTGCGGTAGATCCAGTCGGGGTTCGTGATCTCCGACCAGTTCGAGCGCGCCGTCCACATCACCGCGACGTCGAGCTTGTGCCCGCGCCAGGCGCCGAACCGGGCGTACGTGTGCGGCGATCCGCCCGGCACGTACGCACCCGACGGCCAGGACAGGCCGGACCGGTTGCGGCCGGCCACCAGCAGCCGGGCCGCCGAGGCGTCCCGGTCGGCGATGGACTGCGTGCTCACCTGAGCGCCGGACAGGCGGGGGGACGACGGGAGCCCGGCGGTCGCCGTCCGGTCGGGTGCGGCGGTGGTCGAGAGGGAGGAGCCGCCGGCGGCGGCTGCGCACATCCCCACGGTGAGCGCGGTGAGCAGGACCAGGGTCGGACGGATGCGCGTGCGTCGCACGGGTGTGAGCCCCTCGAGATCGTGCGCCGGGCCTCGTCCGTGGGCACCGGCGCGCTGTCCGGAACCCGTTCGGGTCACCGGCCTACCTGACCTCGATCGGGGCCTGGGGCGCCGCCCTGAATCCCCCGTCCGGGGGACAGGCGCGCGCCGCGAGTGGAACGAAGTGCCCCGTAAACGACCCGAACCGGGGTCGAAAAGGGGCAGAACGTTCCACTCGGCTCGGGCTACTGCGGCAGGAAGCCGGTGCGCATGGCCGCGCCGATGTCGGGGAAGCCGTTCTGGGCGGCCGCGTCGGCCGCGGCGTCCCAGTCGTAGACGACCTGGCGGTACTCGGCCGACCAGCCCTCGTCGGGTGAGCCGGTGACGATCGCGTACCGGGCGTGCGGCGAACCGGCCTCCACCACATGAAAACTCGGGACGTCGTCGTCGTAGGCGGGCCAGCCGACGCTGCCGGGGTTCACGATGTACAGGCCGCCGAGCCGCAGCTCGCGGGCCAGGTGGGTGTGCCCGACCAGCAGCAGGGTCACCCCGTCGAGGAGCCCGGCCGTCCGGGCCGGTACCAACCGCTCGGCGACTTCGTCAGGAGTCGCCCGCCGGAGCGCGCCGGGCTGGATCGCCGGGTCGACGGTCTCGAGCAGGTACTGGAGGTCGTCTGTCGGGGAGCCGTGGCAGGCCAGGACGCCGGGCGCGGGCTCGAGCGTCGGGGCCAGCGTCGCCAGCCACTCGAGTCGGGCCGCGCCGAGGTGGTCGTAGGTGAAGTCGTCGACCCGGCTGGGGATCCGGGTCAGCACCTGCCGCTCGTGGTTACCGGCCAGCGACACCCACGCGCGCCCGGGCGCGGTCAGGAAGTCGGCCACGCCCGCCGGGTCGACCGGCCCGGACACGATGTCGCCGCAGTTCACGACCAGGTCCACCCCGTCGTCCGCCAGCGCCGCGGCCACCGCCTCCAGGGCCGGCAGGTTGCCGTGGACGTCCGCGACCACACCGATCCGCACAGGTACCTCCCTCAGGTCGAATCAGTTCTCGGACAAGCTCATTCGCTCGACGGCGGGCAGCCACCGGTCGGTGGGCAGGAGCAGGGCGACGGCGACCCGCAGCATCGTCGCCCGGGTGGCGGCGAGGGCCTCGGTGTCGTCCTCGGCGTGGGTCAGATGGTGGTGGTAGCAGCTGAACTCGAGGGTGTTCAGCAGCACGTACAGCACCTGCGGGTCAGGTCGTCGCCCGCCGGCCTGCTCGAACTGCAGGCCCAGCAGGTCGACGAGCCGCCCCAGCCACAGGTCGCGGTTCGTGGCCACCGGTGAGCTGGGGTCGTGCAGGTCGGCGAAGAGCGAGGGCAGAACCGCGCGGTGTCGCCGCCCCCACTCCAGGTATCCGTCGACGGCCTCCTCCGTCCGGCGGGTGAAGCCGCCCGGGCCGACCAGGGCCGGCGTGACCAGGTCGACGATCGAGCGGGTCACGCGCTCGAGCATCAGGGCCATCGGTTCGTCCAGGTCGCGGAAATACTTGTAGAAGGTGCCGCGCGAGACCTGCGCGCGCTCGAGCACGAGGGCGACCGTGAGCCCGTGGTACCCGACCTCCGCGAAAGCGTCGGTCAGGGCCTCGACGATCGAGTCGCGGACCCTCTGCTCGTCCTCGGGACTGTTCGGACGCCGTCCCCGACGGCCGGGCGCAGGAGCCGCCGGGACGTCGTCCGTCGCCATCCGTCCCCTCCTCGCCGCTCGTCGTGAGGCCCGGATCGTACCCGTGGTTGACGGCCCCCACCGGGGCCGCCTACTGTCCGGATTCTATTTCTCGACAGTAATGTCGAGAAATGGCTGCACGGTCACCCTGACATGGAGGTCAGCATGGTTCCGCGCCTCGCACGCGCACTTGTCGCCGCGGCCGCGGTGGTGGCGCTGAGCGGTATCGCCGCCCAGGCCGCTCCGGCGCCCGTCACGGAGGCGCCGCAGGCCGCGGCCCTCATCCCCGTCAACAGCCAGATGGGCCGGCTGCGGCTGCCCTACACATGCGCCTTCCCGATCCTGGGCAAGCAGACCCTGGGCCTCGATCTGCAGGGCACCTTCACCACGCTGCTCGCGCCCGGTCAGAAGTACTGGTTCACGGACGGCAAGGCGAACATCGAGGTGCCTTCGAACCTCGCCTCGCTGCTGGCGGGTCTCGGCGCCGCGTACATCGACGCCACGGTCAGCAGCTTCACGATCAATGCCGTGAACGCCAGCCCGGCCAGCGTCAACGCGCTGCCGAACGGGCTGGTGCTGAAGAACATCCCGGTGACGGCCGGGCAGAAGACGGTCATCCCGATCGCCGGCCCGCTCACCGTCGGCCCGTTCACGGCCGGGCCGAGCGGCATGGCCGCGCTGAAGATGGGCGGCGCCAAGGCGAGCATCAAGCTGAAGGCGAAGAACGGTGCCACCCTGCCGATCCCGCTCGACGTGAGCTGCGCCGCGCCCGTACCCGACGTCGTCCTCGCCGGCATCAACATCGGCACGGCCGGCGACGCCACGAACGGCGCGCCCAGCCACGGCGGCCTGTACACGTACCCCGCCGTGGACCTCGACCACCAGCAGGGCAGCGGGAAGGTGCCGCTGGTCTGCCAGTTCCCGGCCCCGATCGGCGAGCGCACCCTCACACTGACCTTCACCGGCGACGCGGGCACCGTGTACGGGCAGGGCGAGAAGTTCTACCTGAAGCGGGCCTCCGCCTACCTCGAGGTCCCGGGGCCCGTGGTCGACGCGCTGCGCGCCCGGTTCCCGACCGCCACGAGCGTGCGGACGTCGATCTCCCGGTTCGACATCGACTCCTCGGGCGCCAGCCCGGCGTCCCTGAACGTGGCGGGCTCCGGCTGGACGCTCCCGGCCCAGCCGCTGACGGCGGGGACGACGCTCGGGATGCGGATCCCCGGCAGCGACTACATCACCGCCGGGCCGTTCACCGCGGGCGCCCCCGGGCTCATGCGGCTGGAGGTCGGCGTCTCGGCCGGCACGGTCTCCTTCCTGGGGGCCGGGGGGACGCAGGTCGGCTCGCTGAGCATCAGCTGCGCCAAGCGCGTCCCGGCCGTCGTCATCGTGCCCCTGGTGTCGGCCAAGCCCGACCCGATCAAGCCCGTCGTCAGCTTCCTCCCGCCGGCCACCGGGAAGACGGCGGGCGGTGAGTTCGCGACCCTCACCGGCATCGGTCTCGACCAGATCCGCGAGGTCTACTTCGGCGACGTCGCCGCGCCGTACCTCGCGGTCGGCAACGGGATCGTCGTGGTCGAGACGCCACCGCACGCGGCCGGAAAGGTGACGGTCACAGTACGGGCGCTGAACGGCACCACGACCACGCCGTTCACCTACACGTAGGCGAACGCGGGCCGGGCGCGCGATCGACGTGCCCGGCCTCACCCGCCGAGGAGGCGGGTTTCAGTCCGGGGGCGCGAGTCCGCGGGTCAATGCATCCACGATCTCCCGACGGCGTTCCGACCGAGAAAGCCACGGCGGCATGAAGGTCGCCGTGAAGTTGTGGACGAGCATCTCCAGGTCGCCGGGCCAGCGGTGCATCAACTCGGCGACCCTTTCGGGCCCCAGCACCGTCGAGACGTCGGAACCCAGCAGCCGTGCCGCAGCCCGCTCGACGTCCGCTTCTTCGGCGACGAGAATCTCTTGGCCCCGGGGTGAGTCGTACAGCTCGTCCTCCACCTGCTTCGACTCTGCGTACCAGTACGCGGCGAGGGCCAAGTCGTTCGCGTCCTTCACCTCGCCCCACGCCGAGCGGTCCAGCCAGGCGGCCAGCTTGGCCGCCGTGTAGCCCGGGACCGTCGGGCAGCGAATGTCCAACGTGGGGTCCACTGCCAGCGGTCGCGAGTCCTCGAAGATCTCCGAGAAGGCCCAGACGCTGATTGCCTCACCACGGGTCGGGGGGACGACCGTGCCTCGTGGGTCCTCCGGCTCGCCGAACGGGATCAGGTCGACCGGTAGCCCGGCGATGCTGAAGCGGACACCGCTGTCTCCGGTGCGGGGGAAGGACCTGGCCAACAGGTTGTAGGAATCCCACCCGGACAGCGCCACCGCGAGGTCGATGTCGCGCGTCGCGCTGGTGCTGAACTCGTGCCCGAGACAGGCGTGCAGCGTGTCGCGGCACCAGGCGCCGACGAGCATGACCCGATCAGGGGTGATCTCGGGCGCCTGATCGCGTATCTCGCGGACGATCTGCGCGACCGGGTCGAGAAGACCCTCAGCGCCCCGGGTCGCGGTGAGCACTGCGATCCCTCCACTCCGCGGCCACGTTTCGCACGCGTGGATCGTTGCTGGACAGCAGGTCGGCGAAGACCAGTACCGAGGGGGCCGTGGGCAGGCCGACCGACGGGTGAGCGGGCTCGGGTGACTCGTCCAGCGGCGTCTTCCAGAACTTCCGCCGCACGGTGACGTTGGAGTCGGAGGGTTCGCGCGAGCGCCAGCGATTCATCACCGGCAACATCGGGTCCACGTCGGTGACGTAGATCGTCAGCGTCGTCGGGCGGATGAGGTCCTCGGCGGCGAACTCGCCTGAGACCACAGCTTCGGAGTCGAGCGTTCGGAAGCCTTGGATCGAACCGTGGAACGTGGCCAGGAGCAGTTTCCGGCCGAGCCCGTTGGGGAAGGATGCGGCCCACAGATCGAGGAACTCGTCATCCGTCCGATGCCCTCCGGGTCCGAAGCCGTTGTCACGGAACATCTTCATCGCGTCGTTGGCCTGGCCCAGTGACACCCCGGCGATGTCCGCGACCTCGCGCTGCGGCTTCTTCCAGGATCGAGGCCATTGCAGGAGCGCGAAGGCGACCTGGGCCCGCGCAGTGCTGAAGAGGTTGCCACCCTTGTCCATTCGCCCGTCCGCCGCGTCGCGTTCTGAGCGGCGACCGCGGACATCGATGAGCACGTCACCGAAACGGATGGAGGCGTTACCCCCGGCGTCCACGTACTGGATACCGGCTCGTCGGAAGGCGTCTGCGGAACGGGACGACACCGATGAGGCGCCGATCAGCGGAGTGGGAGCTTTCTCCTCGGGGCTCCTGTTGTGGCGAACATGGGAGAGTGTGCCGTACTTGGAGAGTTCCAGGACGAACTCTCGACGTGAGGAGCCACGGGACAGGATCAGTGGGACATCGCCGTACCCGTCCGGAGGGCGTCCCGTCGTCTCCACCCGAAGTCCGAACTCTTCCAGGCGCGTCTTCAAGATGGCGAGGAGATCGCTCATGGCCCCTCATGTTCGGCTTTGTGAGGCGTTCAGAATAACTGAACAATCTCAAAATCCGAACGGGACGCGCCGGGCTCAGTAGTAGTACGGGAACGGCGACCAGTCGGGCGCGCGCTTCTCCAGGAAGGCGTCCCGGCCCTCGACGGCCTCGTCGGTCATGTAGGCCAAACGGGTGGCTTCGCCGGCGAAGACCTGCTGGCCCATCAGCCCGTCGTCCACCAGGTTGAAGGCGAACTTCAGCATCCGCTGGGCGGTCGGCGACTTGGCGTTGATCTCGGCCGCGACCTGCAACGCCTCGGCCTCCAGCGACTCGTGCGGGGCCACGATGTTCACCGCGCCCATCCGCTGCATCTCCTCCGCCGAATAGGAACGGCCGAGGAAGAAGATCTCCCGGGCGAACTTCTGCCCCACCTGCCGGGCCAGGTACGCCGACCCGTACCCGGCGTCGAACGAGCCCACGTCGGCGTCGGTCTGCTTGAACCGCGCGTGCTCGGCGGAGGCGATCGTGAGGTCGCAGACGACGTGCAGGGAGTGCCCTCCACCTGCGGCCCAGCCGTTCACGACGGCGATCACGACCTTCGGCATGGTCCGGATCAGCCGCTGCACCTCGAGGATATGCAGGCGCCCGCCCTCCGCGGCCACCCGGGCCGAGTCGACCGTCTCGGCGGACTCGCCGGTGGCGTACTGGTACCCCGACCGGCCCCGGATCCGCTGGTCCCCGCCGGAGCAGAACGCCCACCCGCCGTCCTTGGGTGACGGCCCGTTCCCGGTGAGCAGCACGGTGCCCACGTCGGGGGTGCGTCGGGCGTGGTCGAGGGCCCGGTACAGCTCGTCGACGGTGTGCGGCCGGAAGGCGTTGCGCACCTCCGGCCGGTCGAACGCGATCCGCACCGTCCCGCCGGCCGGACCGGAGAGCACGCACCGGTGGTAGGTGATGTCGGTAAAGTCGAAATCGTCGACGGCCGCCCAGGCGGCGGGATCGAAGATGTCGGACACGGACTGGGACTCACTCGTCGGCACGCGCCCGAGGATAGGAGGTGCGCCTTGGACGTCGGCGCACCCTCCGCGCATCCGCACCGCCAGGCCCGCCTGCGCTACCACCTCCAGCCCGACGGTGGGGTCTGGTACCACGACGTCCCGGCCGGTGAGGGCCGGTTGTCCGGCAACCACGTGCTGGTGGACGGCGCCGCGCGGGCCCGTGCGCTGGGCGAGGGTTTCGTGCGCCCGATCGAACTGTGGGAGTCGTCGCGCTGGCTGGGCCCCTCCAGCGTGGCGGTGGTCCGGTACCGCAACACCGGTGGGGTGGCCGGGCTGGACGAGGTCCCGGTCACCGGCGGGGTGGTCGACCGGTCGAGCGTCGTCGACTTCCTCGGCGACCCGGTCACCTTCCGCGGGTCGACGCTCGGCCTGCTGATCGACGCGGTGGAGGCCGCCCTGCGGGGCGGGCCGGCGGTCGTCCTGGCCGCACCGGCCGAGGAGGCGCCGCTGTGGATCGGCGCGGTCACCTTCCTGGCGCCGCCCGTGGCCGCGGCCGCGATCTCGTTCTCGACCGGGGAGCGGTACGCCGACGTGGTCCGCGCCGCCGGCCGCCCGGACGGCAGCTTCACGGACGAGGTCACCAAGGTGCCCGGGTGGCGGCTGCCGGTGCTGTGCGTCGTGCCGCCGGACGACGTCCCGACCGCCCCCGCGGGCCCCGCCGACGACCTCCCGCTCGTCGTGGTCGACCCGCGCGTCCAGGCGGTCCGGGTCACGGTCGACGGGAAGCCTTACCGCCGAACGCATCTGGGCCAGCTAGTGCCGGTGGCGCAGTGGTCGGGGGTGGCGCAGCGGGCGGTCGCCGAGGACTATCCGGTCCTCGAGCGCTGCCTGGAGCGGATGGACGACGAGCCGCCGCTGCCCGACGAGGTCGACGAGATCGACCCGGCCCGCTCGCTCGCCGAGGCGCTGGGCGCCACCGGGGGGACGGTACTGACCGGGGTGGACGACGTCCTGGCGCCGCTGCGCGCGGCCGCCGGTGCCGCCGGGCGCCCGGAGGTCCAGGAACTGCTGGCCGCGACCGTCCGGCGGCTCGTCGAGGCGCCCGCCCGGGCCGGGGCGGGCGGGATCGCCTCCGGCCTGGCGGCCCTGCGGGCGGTCGACCTCGCGCACCGGTTGTCCCGGCAGGTACCGGGTCTCGACCTGCGGGCCGCGCGGGTCGACAGCCTCGCGGTGGTGGCCGCGGAGGCGCTGGCCGGTGACCCGTTGACCGGGCACCGTGGCGAGTGGGTCGCCGAGCTCGCCGGCGCGCTGGACGGCGATGCGCTGGCCACCTGGGTGCACCCGCCGCTGGCGCACCTCGGCGCGTTGGGCGGGGGCTGGCGGCGCCCGGGCCGCAGCGTGGGCGACCGGCTGCCGGCGCCCGTCCTCGCCGCCTTGTGGCCCGCGGTCGACGTGGCCCAGGTGGTGGCCGAGCCGGCCGCCCTGCAGGCGGATCCGGTGCTGGCCGAGCTGGTCGTGGCCGTCGGTTCCGGGCGGCTGGCCGGCGACCCCAGGTTGCGGGCGGCGGCGGTCCGGCACCTGGTCGTCACGCTCGCCGAGGCGTACTCGGGGGCCGACCCGGAACGGCTGGTCACCGAGGTCCTGCGGGTCCTGCGCGAGGACGGTTCGAGCGGCTGGCGGGCCGAGACGCTGCTCCAGATCGCCCGGCTCGGCACGCCGCGGTTCGTCGCCGAGCTGGCCGTCCCCGCGATGCGGCACCTGTCCGGTTGGGCCGACGACCCCGCCGCCGGTCTGCTGGCCTCGGCCCTGCTCGAACCGGTCGAGGAGCTCGAGCAGCGCCCGGTCGGCCTGACCCGGGGTGACGTCGCGCTGCTGCACCTGCTGGCCGTCTCCGGTGAGGGCTGGCTGCGCGCGGACGGTGGGCTGCACCACCTGGCCGCCGAGGTCCTGGCCTGGGCCGACGGCGCCTGGCCCGGCCTGTCCCCGCAGGACCGGGCGCTGGTCGAACCGCGCGTGGTGGTGGCCGCGGTGCAGGTCGCCCTGGGCGCCGCGGCCCCCATCGGACCGGTCGGTCCCGCCTGGCAGGAGGCGGTCACGATCGGCCTGCACGCGGCCCTGCCCTACCTGACCGACCTGTTGCGGGCCGACGACCTGCGGCTGGCCGAGGCCCTGGTCGCCGCGACGACCCGCGCGATGGTGACGCCCGCGCGGACCGGGGCGAACGTCGTCCCCGGGGCCGTGAGCCGCCCGAGCGGCGACGTGCCCGGCGTCCTCGACCTGCCCGTGGAGGCGATCCTCAAACCGGTGCTGGACGGCGTCGGCGAGAACGTCGTCGCCCGGCTGGCCCGGGCCGTGGAGGGTGAGCTGCCCGCCGACCTGCCGAGCGTCTACGCGGCGCCGGTGCTGCGGTTCTGGACCGGCGTGCTGCCGGGCGTCCGGCTGCGGTCGGGGACGGTGGCGGCGATCGAGGCGATCCCGGCGCCCGAGACCGCCTGAACCGTCAGAACGGGACGGCGGTGGCCAGCAGGCCGGCGCCCGTGCCCCGGCCCGAGACGGTCCGGCAGAACTCCAGCGCGTCCAGCGTCAGGTGCTCCCCGCCGTCCCCCCACCGGCCGCCGGCGGGGCCCGTGAGTTCCAGGGTGCACGGGCGGCCGTGACGCTGCGCCCACTCGCGGGCGACGTCGTCGACCAGGCAGCCCTCGTGCTCGGCGCTCACCTCGACGGGCAGTCGCGTCGCGGCGTGGATGTCGAGCCGGTGCATGAACGGGTCGCGGGTGAGGATCACGTCGAGCAGGAACCCGAACGTCCAGCGCTCCAGCTGCCCGCCGACGAGCTGCTTCTCGGGCAGCGTCCGGCCGCCGAGCAGGCCGGACAGCCGCCGCCGGCCGCGCACGGCTCGCGGGGTCAGCGCCCGCCACTGCTCGATCAGCTCGGCGGTGCTGAGGCCGGCGTTGCGCCGCACCTGCAGCGCCGTGAGGTGGTCGATGGAGACGGGAGCCTGCGCGCGCCGGGCCTCCCGCATCGACGTCGACATCTGCCCGGCGAGGCCGGGCAGGCTGCTGACCATCTGCATCATGCCCAGCATGTGCCCGGCCGTGTCGCGCACGGTCCACCCGGTGTTCACGGTCGGCAGGGCCCAGTGCTCGGGCTCGAGCCGCTCGAAAAGCGTTGCACAGTGAAGGTATTCGGCCTCGGCGAGGGCCATCGCCGAGGCGCGGTCCGGGCCCGGGCGGCGGGGCGGTGCGGTGTCGACGGGTAGGGCGGGCGCGGTCATGGCGGTCTCCTGTCGGTGGTCTTCAGTGGGTGACGCCGACCCCGTCGGCGTACATGTCGATGGCCCGGTCCAGCAGACGCGACCAGCGCTCGCCGCCCGGGTCGTTGGCCAGTTGCGCGTCGACCAGGCCGCTGACGATGGCGACGAAGAGGTCGATCTCGTCCTGCCCGGTCACGCCCCGGCGGGCCATGCGGGCCATGAAGTCGCTCATCACCGCCACCGACGGGGCGTAGGCCTCGGGGCTGGGCGTGAAGTCCGGCAGGGTGCGCAGGTTCATCAGCTGGTGCCGGGCCGGGAACGCGACGGCGAAGTCGAAGAACACGCGGGCGTAGAAGCGCAGCGCCGCCCGGTCCGCGCGCGGTTCGTCCACCTCGCGGGCCCGCGAGTACTCGCCGAACGCCGTCCAGGCCTGGCCGAACATCGCGTCGTAGATGGCGTTCTTGGAGGCGAAGTGCGTGTAGAGGGACGGCGGGCGCATGCCGACCAGGTCGGCCACGTCCCGCAACGTCACCTGGGCCAGGCCCTTCTCCCGGGCCACCTGCCAGGCGGCCCCGACGATCTCCAGGCGCGTCGCCGTACGGCGTTCGGCCTGCCTATCGCGATTCGTTTCGCCTAACATGATTAGGAGGATCGTCGCGCACAGGGCCCGCTGTCAAGCGCGGCCGCGGTGCTCGGCGCCGCCCAGTTCGGCATCGCCGCCCTCACCCCCGCCGCTGGTCGGTGTGCTCGGGGTCGACGCCCTGGCCATGGCCACGCTGATGCCGGCCGGGATGGCGCTCGCCCTCGCGGTGCTCGTGGTGCTGGTGCGCCCGGTGAGCGCCGTCGAGGCGGTCGGGGACGTGGTGCCCGCCGGGTGACCGGAGAGTCGCGTGTGGCCGGGCGCGGCGAATGCGTGACGATGGTCTGGTGAGCACGTCACAGCCGTCGGCCGAGCCGTCGACCGAGCCGTCGACCGAGCCGTCGACCGAGCCGTCGACGCAGGTCGCGGAGACCCTGGTCGCGGCCCTGACCGCGCTGGGTGTCCGGCACGCCGTGCTGTGCCCCGGCAGCCGGTCGGCGCCCCTGGCCTACGCGCTGGCCCGGGCCGAGCAGGCCGGCCGGCTGCGGCTACAGGTCCGCCTCGACGAGCGCACCGCCGGGTTCGCGGCGCTCGGCACGTCGCTGGCCACCGGCGAGCCGGCCGTCGTGGTCACCACCAGCGGGACGGCGGTCGCCAACCTGCACCCGGCGGTGCTCGAGGCCGGCGCGGCGGGCGTACCGCTGATCGTGCTGTCCGCCGACCGCCCGCACGAGCTGCGCGGGATCGGGGCCAACCAGGTCACCGACCAGGTCAAGCTGTTCGGGGCCGCGGTGCGCTGGTTCGGTGAGCTGCCCGCGCCCGAGGCCGTCACCGACGGGCTGCGGAAAGGCGTGCGGCAGCAGGTGTCCCGGGCCGTCGCGGCCGCCCGTGGGGTGCCCGGCGGCCATCCCGGCCCGGTGCAGGTGAACGTCGCCTTCCGCGAACCGCTGGTCGCCTCCGGCCCGGTCGCCGCGGACGAGGGCACCGCCGGGCTGACCCGGGTCGAGGCCTCGACCGAGCCCGCCCGGGTGCGGCTCGAACCGGGCCCGCGCACCGTCGTCCTGGCCGGGCACGGCGCCGGGCCCGAGGCGCTGGTCGTGGCGCGCGCCGCGGGCTGGCCGCTGCTGGCCGAACCGTCGTCCGGCGCCCGGATGGAGGACGCCGTCCCCGCCTACCGCCTGCTGCTCGACCGCCCGGACCTGGGCGGCCGGATCGAGCGGGTCCTGCTCTACGGCCGGCCGACGCTGTCGCGGCCGGTCACCCGGTTGCTGTCCCGGGACGACGTCGAGGTGATCGTCGTCTCCACCCGCCCCGACTGGGCCGACCCGGGCGGCCGCGCCGCGCGCGTCGTCGGGGCCGTCGACCCGCCCCTGGGCGGCACCGGCCCCGCCGCCCAGGTCGAGGCCGACGGCGACTGGATCGACGCCTGGCTGAAGGCGGGCGAGCTGGCCGGGCAGGCGATCGACGCGGCGCTCGCCGAGGCCGACGGCCTGACCGGCCCGCTGGTGGCGCGGGAGGTGCTGGCCGCGACCGGGCCCGGCGACGTGCTGGTCACCGGCTCCAGCAACCCGGTGCGCGACCTCGACCTGTTCGGCGTCCTGCCCGGGTCGGTGCGCTGGGCGGCCGGCAAGCACGTGTACGTCAGCGGCGGCGCGCGCCTGCTCGCCAACCGCGGGCTGGCCGGCATCGACGGGACGGTCTCGACCGCGCTCGGCGTGGCCGCCGCGCTCGAGGGGACGACGGTCCGCGCCCTGGTCGGCGACCTCACCTTCCTGCACGATGCCGGGGCGCTGGTCCGGGGCGTCCACGAGCCCGAGGTGCCCCTGCAGATCGTGGTGCTGGACGACGGGGGCGGCGGCATCTTCTCGACCCTCGAGCAGGGCGCCCTGGCCGAGGTGTCCCAAGCTGAGAACGCTCTGTTCGAAAGGCTTTTCGCGACCCCGCAGGGAATGGACCTCGAGCGGCTGTGCGCGGCGCACCGGGTCGCCTACGCGCCCGCCCGCGACCTCGACGAGCTGCGCAGCGCCCTGGCGGGCCCGCCCACCGACGGGCTCGGCGTCGTCCACGTGCGCGTGCCCCGCGACGGCCGCCGCGCGCTCGGCGAGAAGCTGACCGCCGCCGTCCAGGCCGCGCTGGGCCCCAGCGAGCGGAGCGAGGGCTAGCGGGCACGGTGTGACACCGCGATCACCTGGTGAGCACTGTGTGACACCGTGCCCACCCCTGCCGTTGCGGGCGGGCCGAGGTCAGTCCAGGGCCATGCGCATCGGCAGGAGCTTGGCCTCCGACTCGGCCAGCTCGGCCGCCGGGTCCGACCCGGCCACGATCCCGCAGCCCGCGAACAGCCGCAGCCGGCGGTCGTCGTCCGCGTCGATCCGCGCGCAGCGCAGGGCGATGCCCCACTCGCCGTCGCCGTCGGCGTCCATCCAGCCGACCGGGCCCGCATAGCGGTCGCGATCCATCCGCTCCAGCTCGTCGATCAGGTCGGCCGCGGCCTTGGTGGGAGTGCCGCACACCGCCGCCGACGGGTGCAGCCGGGCGGCCAGGTCCAGCGACGTCGACCCGGAATCCCGCAGCACACCGCTGATCTCGGTGGCCAGGTGCATCACGTTGGCCAGGTGCAGCACGAACGGCGACTCGGGCACGTTCGTGGTCGCGCAGAACGGGGCCAGCGCCTCGGCGACCGAACGCACCGCGTACTCGTGCTCCTCCAGGTCCTTGGACGAGCGGGCCAGCGAGGCGGCCAGGCGCAGGTCGTCGGCCTCGCGGGCCGGGTCGTCGCTGCGCCGGATCGTGCCGGCCAGCACCCTGGACGTGACCAGGCCGCGTTCCAGCCGGACGAGCATCTCGGGGGTGGCGCCGAGCAGGCCGTCGACGGTGAACGTCCAGCAGCCGGGGTAGTCGGCGGCCAGCCGCCGCAGCAGCGCCCGCGGGTCGACCGGCGCCTGCGCGGTAGCGATCACGTCGCGGGCCAGGACGACCTTCTCCACCTCCCCGGCCGTGATCCGGTCGATCGCCGCCGCCACGGTGTGCGCCCACTCGTCCGGGGCCTGCGCGCCGGGGGAGAAGGCCACGCCCCGTGGGGGCTGCGGCCCGTCGGCCGGCGCCGGACGCACGGAGCGCGGCACGGACCCGAGACCGATCGTCGTCACCCACCACACGCCGTCCCGGCACCCGACCACGACCTCCGGGACGACCAGCACCCCGCCGGCCGCGGAGGCGTCGGAGAAGGCGAACGAGCCGAACGCGACCGGGCCGGTGCCGGGCAGGTTCACCTCGTCCCGGACGACGGCGTGCCGGTTCAGGTCGGCCCAGGCGGCCGCCGCGTCGGCGAACCGTTCGGGCCCGCCGGTCTCGATCCGGGCGGCCTCGCCCCAGCCCACCAGCCCCTGCCCGCCGCGCACCCAGGCGGCCGCCTGCTCGCGGGGCAGCAGGTCGAGCAACCCGCCCAGCTCCGCGACGGCGGCACCACTCAGCGGCACGGTGCGCGCCACGAGGGGGCGCGAGGCCGGGGCTGTCGTCATCGTCCATCAGCGTAGGACCACCGGATTCCCCCTCGGCGCGGAGGGCCCGGCTGGCACGATGCCCGACATGGGACGGGGCGCGCGGTTCGGGGTAGGGCTGTCGGTGGTGGCGGGGCTGCTGCTGGCCACGGTGATCCTGGTGGTGACGGGGTTGAGCGGCCTGGACTGGAACGACGGGCTGACCGCGCAGGCCCGGGCCACCGTGCTCGACGTCGACCACGACGAGTGGGACGACACGTGGGTCAGCGTCGACGTGAAGTTCGAGTACGACGGTGAGATCGAAGTCACGTACATCGACTGGCCCGGCGGCCGCGAGGAACCCCGGCTCGGGGCCTCGGTGCCCGTGCGCTTCGACCCGACCGACCCGGAGTACACGGTGGTCTACGACGACGACCCCGACAACCGGGGCCAGCACGTCTCCGACCCGTCCGCCCCGGTCTTCGGCCGGCTGGCCTGGGCCTGGTGGGCGGCGCTCGGCTGCGTCCTCGCGGCGGTCGTCGTCGTGGCCGCGACGATCGCGTGGGCGCTGCGGGCGCCCCGGCGGGAGCCGGCCCTCACGCCCTACCCCGGGCCCTACTACGGGGTCCCGACGCCGGGATGGGGTGCCACGCCGCCGCCCGGCTATCCGGCCGGCTACCCGGCCGGCTACCCGGCCGGCTACCCGGCCGGCTACCCGCCGCCGGGGTACCCGCCGCCGGTCGTCCCGTCGCCCGTTCCGACCACCGGGCCGCCCGCCGGGTCGCCGCCCGGTCCGGCCGGCCCCGGCTACCACCCGCCGACCTGATCCCGAGTCTCTGAGACCATCGAGGCATGAGCCGCGCCAGCCTGGAGAAGTCGCCGCACGACGTCGCCGCGATGTTCGACCGGGTCGCGCGCCGCTACGACGTCACCAACACGGTGCTGTCGTTGAGCCAGGACCGGCAATGGCGCAAGGCCGTCGCCGACGCGCTGCAGGTGCACGCCGGGCAGACGGTGCTCGACCTGGCCGCCGGCACGGGCACCTCGAGCGAGCCGTTCACCGACGCCGGCGTGCACACCGTGCCGTGCGACTTCTCGCTCGGCATGCTGCGGGTCGGGCGCACCCGCCGTCCGGACATGCCGTTCGTGGCCGGCGACGGCACGCGGCTGCCCTTCGCCGACGCCTCGTTCGACGCGGTGACCATCTCGTTCGGCCTGAGGAACGTCGTCGACGTCGACGCCTGCCTGCGGGAGCTGTACCGGGTGACGAAACCCGGTGGGCGCGTGGTGGTCTGCGAGTTCTCCCGGCCGACGTGGGCACCGTTCCGGACGGTCTACACCGAGTACCTGATGAAGGCCCTGCCCAAGGTGGCCACCGCGGTCAGCTCCAACCCGGAGGCGTACGTGTACCTCGCGGAGTCGATCCGCGCGTGGCCCGACCAGCCCGGCCTGGCCGCCAAGCTGCAGGACGCGGGCTGGAACACGGTCCAGTGGCGCAACCTCTCGGGCGGCATCGTCGCCCTCCACCGCGGCATCAAGTAGCTCGCGACTGCCCTCCCCAAGGCACACCACTGCCCTCGAACGTGCACTTTCGAGGGCACTCAGTGGAGTTGTCCACAGGTGGGTGGCTGACTTGAGGGGGCCGCCGCCGGAGCGCGCCAGGATTTGGGCATGGGGGTGCCACCTGAACTGCGTGCGCGGCCCTTCACCCGTAGGCAGGGCCTGAAACACCTCAGTCGCAGGCAGCTGGCCGGCCCAGATTTCCGCCGGTTGGCGCCCAACGCCTACTGGGTGAGTCAGGGCGATCTGACCCACGGCCGGATGATCGAGGCCTGGCGGCTCACCCTGCCTCAGCGGGCCGTGCTCAGCGGCGTGAGCGCCGCCTGGGCGCTCGGAGCCCGATTCGCCTGGCCCGACGACCCGGTCGAGGTGAGCCTGCCGCCCCACCTGCGCATCACGAGCCGCCCCGGCCTGCGGGTGCGGGGAGTCGAGCTCGGCGGGGACGACGTCGTCGAGTCGTCGTTCGGCCTCTGCACCTCGGCGTTGCGTACGGCCTGCGACCTCGGTCGGACCGGGCCGCTGCCCCTGGCGGTGGCCCGGCTGGACGCGGTCGCCGCGGCCACCCGCCTGACCGCGTCCGGGCTGACGCGGGCGGCGAACGCCCTGCCCGCCGGGCGGGGGACCCGTCAGCTGGCCCGGGCCGTCCGGCTCGTCGATCCGAGGGCCGAGTCGATCCGGGAGTCGATGCTGCGGGTGGCCCTCGTCCTGGCCGGTCTCCCGCCGCCGGTGGTGCAGCACGAGGTCAGGGACCCAAGGGGTGGATTCGTGGCCCGCGTCGATCTGGCCTGGCCGCAGTGGCGACTGGCCGTGGAGTACGACGGCGCGTATCACGATGACCGGCGCCAGTTCTCGCGCGACCGCGACCGGCTGAACCGGCTGCGGGAGGCCGGCTGGGAGGTGCTGTCCTTCGACGCGACAGCGCTGCGCGACCTGGATCGCGTGGTGGCGCTGGTACGGGCCGTCCTCGCGCGACTGTCCTCGTGAAGGCGCGATCAGGACCCGAGACGTGCACCGCGAGGGACAGTCGCCGACGAGGTTAGGCAGCCCTCATTTTTTGGTGGGCGCGCGATGGTTCTAGACTCCACCTCGTGAATCAGTTCACAAACCACGACGCCGACGTGATCGTGGTCGGCGCCGGCCCTGCGGGGTCCACCGTCGCGCACTACCTGGCCCGCGCCGGGGTGCAGGTCCTCGTCCTCGAGAAGACCTCGTTCCCGCGCGAGAAGGTGTGCGGCGACGGCCTGACGCCGCGCGCCGTGCGCGAACTGGTGAGCATGGGCGTGCCGACCCGCGAGGAGGACGGCTGGATCCGCAACCAGGGTCTGCGCATCATCGGCGGCGGTCAGCGGCTCGAACTTCCGTGGCCGGACCTCGGGTCGTTCCCCGACTACGGGCTGGTCCGCCCGCGCCAGGACTTCGACGCCGTCCTGGCCGAGCACGCCCGCACGTCGGGCGCCAAGATCGTCGAGCGGATGTCGGTCACCGAGCCGGTGCTGGACGACGACGGCCGGGTGGTCGGGGTCGTCGCCAAGCCGGTCGACGAGAAGGGTCGCCGCGCGGGTGACGACGTCACCTACCGCGCGCCGCTGGTGATCAGCGCGGACGGCGTGAGCGCGCGGCTCGCGCTCGCGCTCGGCATCGAGAAGCGCGACGACCGACCGCTGGGCGTCGCGTACCGCACCTACTTCAAGAGCCCGCGCCACGACGACGACTGGCTGGAGAGCTGGCTCGAGCTGTGGGACGGCGAGCCGAACCGTTCGAAGCTGCTGCCCGGCTACGGCTGGGTGTTCGGGGTCGGCGACGGCACGAGCAACGTCGGGCTCGGCATCCTCAACTCCTCCGACGCGTTCGGCAAGGTCGACTACAAGGACCTGCTGCACCGCTGGGTCGCGAACATGCCGCCCGAGTGGGGCTTCACGCCCGAGAACATGACGACGCCGATCCGGGGCGCCGCGCTGCCGATGGGCTTCAACCGCACGCCGCACTACACCCGTGGCATGCTGCTGATCGGCGACGCCGGCGGCATGGTGAACCCGTTCAACGGCGAGGGCATCGCCTACGCGATGGAGAGCGCGCGGATCGCCGCGGAGATCGTCGTCCAGGCCCTGTCCCGGCCCACGCCGGAGGCGAGAGAGGCTGCGCTGCAGGCGTATCCGGATGCGATGAAGGATGCGCTGGGCGGCTACTACACGCTCGGCCGGGTCTTCGTGAAGCTGATCGGCAACCCGCAGGTGATGAAGTACGCGACCCGCTACGGCCTGCCCCGGCCGCTGCTGATGAAGTTCACCCTGAAACTGCTCGCGAACCTGACCGACCCGCGCGGCGGCGACGCACTGGACCGGCTGATCAACGGCCTGACCCGCATCGCGCCGGCCGCGTAGGAGGATCGATGACTCGGGGAAAGACACGCAGCCTTACCCGGCCTGTAACGAATGTGATGCATGTTGCAGGGCGTCCCCTTGAATTGGGCCGCCACCCTGACCGGGCGGGAGCCCACCGACTGCCTAGGATGACCGTGGCTCGACCAGACGCCTGCCTCTTCACGGGTGAAGGGAACTGTTGGTGAACCCGTACGTCGCGATCCTCCCGTTGCTGGCGATCGCCGGTGGTTTCGCGCTCTTCTCGATCGTCGCGGGTTCGCTGTCGGGGCCCAAGCGCTACAACCGGTCGAAGCTCGACGCCTACGAGTGCGGCATCGAGCCCACTCCCCACGCGGTGGGCGGCGGGCGCTTCCCGGTGAAGTACTACCTGGTCGCGATGCTCTTCATCATCTTCGACATCGAGAGCGTGTTTCTGCTCCCGTTCGCGATCGGGTTCGACTCGCTGGGCTGGTTCGCCCTGACCGAGATGGCGCTGTTCGTCCTGACCGTCTTCGTCGCCTACGGCTTCGTATGGCGGCGCGGCGGGCTGGACTGGGACTGAAAGGCGGCGTGGGACATGGGTATTGAGGAGAAGCTACCCGCCGGGTTCATGCTCACCTCGGTCGAGGCGCTGGCCGGGTACATGCGCAAGGGTTCGCTGTGGCCGGCGACGTTCGGTCTGGCCTGCTGCGCCATCGAGATGATGACGACGGGTGCGCCGCGCTACGACCTGGCCCGGTTCGGCATGGAGGTGTTCCGCGCCTCGCCGCGGCAGGCCGACCTGATGATCGTGGCCGGGCGGGTCAGCCAGAAGATGGCCCCGGTCGTGCGCCAGGTCTACGACCAGATGGTCGAGCCGAAGTGGGTGCTGTCGATGGGCGTGTGCGCCTCGTCGGGCGGCATGTTCAACAACTACGCAATCGTGCAGGGCGTCGACCACATCGTGCCCGTCGACATCTACCTGCCGGGCTGCCCGCCGCGGCCGGAGATGCTGATCAACGCGATCCTCGAGCTGCACAAGCAGATCCAGGCCACGCCGCTCGGGGTGAACCGCGACGCCGCCGCGCGCGCCGCGGAGGAGGCGGCGATGGCCGCGCTCCCGACGTCCCACATGAAGGGTCTGCTCAGGTGAGCGACGACGACAAGCCGGCCGACGAGGCCGCGAAGGTCAGCGACCCGCCGCCGGTCCAGGCGGAGCCGCAGGACGAGCGCGCCCTCGGTCAGACCACCGCCGACGGCCTGCCCTCGACGACCGACCCGCAGGCCGACGTGATCACCACGCGCACCGGCATGTTCGGCGTGAAGGGCAGCGGTGACACGTCCGGCTACGGCGGCCTGGTCCGCAGCGTCTCGCTGCCCGGGCCGAGCCTGCGCCCCTACGGCGGCTACTTCGACGAGGTCGCCGACGCGCTCAGCCGGTCGCTGCGCGACGCGGGCGTCGACCCCGACGAGGCCGTGGCCTTCGTCGTCGTCGACCGCGGTGAGATCACCTTCCACGTGCGGCGGGAGCACATCGTCGAGGTGTGCCGGCAGCTGCGCGACCAGCCGGACCTGCGCTTCGAGCTGCTGGCGTCGCTGTCGGGCGTGCACTACCCCGAGGACGCCGGCCGCGAGCTGCGCAGCGTCTACCAGCTGCTCTCGATCACCCACAACCGCCGTGTGACGCTCGAGGTGGCGACCGCCGACGACGACCGGCACATCCCGTCGGTCGTCGAGGTCTACCCGACCGCCGACTGGCACGAGCGGGAGACCTGGGACTTCTTCGGGATCATCTTCGACGGTCACCCGGCGCTGACCCGCATCCAGATGCCGGACGACTGGCCCGGTCACCCGCAGCGCAAGGACTACCCGCTGGGCGGCATCCCGGTGGAGTACAAGGGGGCGACCATCCCGCCGCCCGACAAGAGGAGGTCGTACTCGTGACCGAGACCCTCAACGAGCCCACCGAAGGCAAGGTCTTCACCGCCTCGGGCGGCGACTGGGCGGACATCGCGGAGGAGGCGGCGAGCCTCAACGAGGAACGCATCGTCGTCAACATGGGGCCGCAGCACCCGTCGACGCACGGCGTGCTCCGGCTGATCCTCGAGCTGGACGGCGAGACGGTGACCGAGGCCCGCTGCGGCATCGGCTACCTGCACACCGGCATCGAGAAGAACATGGAGTTCCGCACCTGGACGCAGGGCGTCACGTTCTGCACGCGGATGGACTACCTGACCCCGCTGTTCCAGGAGACGACGTACTGCCTGGGCGTCGAGCGGCTGCTCGGCATCACCGACGACGTGCCCGAGCGGGCCACGGTGATCCGGGTCCTGCTGATGGAACTCAACCGCATCGGGTCGCACCTCGTGGCGCTGGCCACCGGGGGCATGGAGATCGGCGCGCTGACCGTGATGACGGTCGGCTTCCGGGCCCGCGAGACGGTGCTGCACCTGCTGGAGTTCATCACCGGTCTGCGGATGAACCACGCGTTCATCCGCCCCGGTGGGCTCGCCCAGGACCTGCCGCCCGGCGCGATCGACCGGATCCGCGCGGACATCCCGAGCCTGCTGCAGGACCTGAAGGACCTGGAGAAGCTCAACAACGAGAACCCGCTGGTGAAGGCCCGCCTCCAGGGTGTCGGCTACCTCGACCTGACCGGCTGCATGGCGCTCGGCATCACCGGGCCGATCCTGCGCTCGACCGGGCTGCCGCACGACCTGCGCAAGAGCCAGCCCTACTGCGGGTACGAGACGTACGACTTCGACGTCCAGACCTGGGACACCTGCGACGCCTACGGGCGGCTGCGGATCCGGCTCAACGAGATGTACGAGTCGATCCGGATCATCGAGCAGACGCTCGACCGGCTCGAGGAGATCGGCCCGGGCCCGGTGATGATCGGCGACAAGAAGATCGCCTGGCCCGCCCAGCTGGCCATCGGCGGCGACGGGATGGGCAACAGCCTGGACCACATCAAGGAGATCATGGGCACCTCGATGGAGGCCCTGATCCACCACTTCAAGCTGGTCACCGAGGGCTTCCGGGTGCCGGCCGGGCAGGTCTACAACCCGGTCGAGTCGGCGCGCGGCGAGCTCGGCGTCCACCTCGTGTCGGACGGCGGGACGCGCCCCTACCGCGCGCACTTCCGCGACCCGGGCTTCGTCAACCTGCAGGCGGTGGCCGCGATGTGCGAGGGCAGCCAGATCGCCGACGTGATCGCCGCAGTCGCAAGTATCGACCCCGTGATGGGAGGGGTGGACCGCTGATGGCGCTGTCTGCCGAGGCGACCGAACGCCTCACCGGTGAGGCGCAGCAGATCATCGCCCGCTATCCGGTGCCGCGCTCGGCGTTGCTGCCGATGCTGCACCTGATGCAGTCGGAGGAGGGCTACGTCAGCCCCGACGGCATCGCGCTGTGCGCGGGCCTGCTCGACCTGACCACCGCGGAGGTCTCGGCGGTGGCGACGTTCTACTCGCAGTACAAGCGGCACCCCAACGGTGAGTACACGGTCGGGGTCTGCACCAACACGCTGTGCGCGGTGATGGGCGGCGACGCCATCTTCGAGGCGCTCGAGGACCACCTCGGCGTCGGGCACGACGAGACCACCGAGGACGGCAAGATCACCCTCGAGCGGGTCGAGTGCAACGCGGCCTGCGACTTCGCCCCGGTCGTGATGGTCAACTGGGAGTTCTTCGACAACCAGACGCCGGGCAGCGCGCGCACCCTGTGCGATCGGCTGCGGGCCGGGGAGGCCGTGCAGCCGACTCGCGGGCCCGACCGGGTGCCGACCTTCAAGGAGGTCTCGCACACGCTGGCCGGGTTCAACGACGGGCTCGCGAACCAGGGTGTCGGGGCGGGCGAGGCCTCGCTGCGCGGCACGGTGCTGGCCGCCGAACGCGGTTGGACGGCCCCCGAGGGTCGCTCGGGCCGCAGCCTCTCCTCGCCCGGCACGGGAGCCCGCACGACCCGCGCGGACACGGCGTCCGCGGCCGCCGACGTCGCGGCCCGCGGCGCGGCGAGCAGCGGCACCGACGCCCAGCCGGCGGATGCCGAGCGCGGCGACGGCCCGAACGGCGCCGGCCCCGGGACGACGGCGGGCAAGTCGCCGGCCGAGGCCGGCCCGGGCAGCGCGAAAGACCCGCAGGACCCCGGTTCCATCGGCAAGCAGGAGGGCTGAGCAGTGGCGGACGAGGAACGCGCGCCGGTGACCCTGGCGCCGGTGCTGTCGGCCTCCTGGGACGCCGAGGAGTCCTGGACGCTCGACACCTACCTGGCCAACGGCGGGTACGAGGGGCTGCGCCAGGCGTTGGCCATGGCCCCCGAGGACGTCGTGACCGCGGTGAAGGACTCCGGCCTGCGCGGCCGCGGCGGGGCGGGCTTCCCGACCGGCCTGAAGTGGAGCTTCCTGCCCAAGCCCGACGGCGGGGCGCGCTACCTGGTGGTCAACGCCGACGAGTCGGAACCCGGTACGTGCAAGGACATCCCGCTGATGATGGCGGCCCCGCACTTCCTGATCGAGGGCGTCATCATCACCTGCTGGGCGATCCGCGCGGAGCGCGCGTTCATCTACCTGCGCGGTGAGGTCGTGCACGTCTACCGGCGCCTGCTGCAGGCGATCGAGGAGGCGCGTGCGGCCGGGTTCATCGGCGAGAACGTGCTCGGTTCGGGCCTGAACATCGAGGTCGTCGCGCACGCCGGGGCGGGCGCGTACATCTGCGGCGAGGAGACGGCGCTGCTCGACTCGCTCGAGGGCCGCCGCGGCCAGCCCCGGCTCAAGCCGCCGTTCCCGGCGGTCGCCGGCCTGTACGCGCGCCCCACGGTGGTGAACAACGTGGAGTCGATCGCCTCGGTTCCCTCGATCATCACCGAGGGCGCCGACTGGTTCGCGGGCATGGGCACCGCGAAATCGGCCGGCTACGGCCTGTTCTCGCTGTCCGGCCACGTCACGCGCCCCGGCCAGTACGAGGCGCCGCTGGGCATCACGCTGCGCGAGCTGCTCGACATGGCCGGTGGCATGCGGGCGGGTCACGAGCTGAAGTTCTGGACCCCGGGCGGCTCGTCGACGCCCCTGTTCACGGCCGAACACCTCGACACGCCACTGGATTTCGAGTCCACCGCGGCGGCCGGGTCGATGCTCGGCACGCGGGCGCTGCAGTGCTTCGACGAGACCACGTGCGTGGTGCGCGCCGTCCTGCGCTGGACGGAGTTCTACGCGCACGAGTCCTGCGGCAAGTGCACGCCCTGCCGCGAGGGCACGTACTGGCTGGTGCAGGTGCTGCGCCGGCTGGAGAACGGCCAGGGCACGCCCGAGGACCTCGACAAGCTGCTGGACATCTGCGACAACATCCTCGGCCGGTCCTTCTGCGCCCTGGGTGACGGTGCGACCAGCCCGATCTCCTCGTCCATCCAGTACTTCCGGGACGAGTACATCGCCCACCTCACGGGCGGTGGCTGCCCCTTCGACCCGGTGGCCTCGACCCTCTTCGCGGGAGCAACGGCATGACCGTGACGCAGAACGACGCCGCACCCGCGGCCGTCGAACTGGTGACCCTGACCATCGACGACATCGAGGTCAGCGTCCCCAAGGGCACCCTGGTGATCCGGGCGGCCGAGGAGCTCGGCATCGCGATCCCGCGGTTCTGCGACCACCCGCTGTTGGCCCCGGCCGGCGCGTGCCGGCAGTGCCTCGTCGAGGTGTCGATGCCCGGCCCGGACGGCTCGCTGCGCCCGATGCCCAAGCCGCAGGCCTCGTGCACGCTCGAGGTCGGCAAGGGGATGGTGGTCAAGACCCAGCTGACCTCGCCGGTCGCCGACAAGGCGCAGCGCGGCGTGATGGAGCTGCTGCTGATCAACCACCCGCTGGACTGCCCGGTCTGCGACAAGGGCGGCGAGTGCCCGCTGCAGAACCAGGCGATGGCCAACGGCCAGGCCAGCTCCCGGTTCACCGAGACCAAGCGGACGTTCGCGAAGCCGATCCGCATCTCCACCCAGGTCCTCCTCGACCGCGAACGCTGCATCCTGTGCCAGCGCTGCACCCGGTTCTCGAAGGAGATCGCGGGCGACCCGTTCATCGACCTGCAGATGCGCGGCGCGAAGCAGCAGATCGGCACCTTCTCGCCGGGCATCCTCGGCTACCACGTCGACCTCCCCGAGCCGACCGTGCGCACGCCCGAGAACCTCGAGCCCACGCCGTCCACCACCGAGCAGGGCACCCTGCAGACCGGCGGCGACGAGAGCCGCGGCGCGGGCCACGCGCACGTGACCGGGACGTACGCCACCGACGACATCGACGGCACCCGCACCACCATCGGCGAGTCCCTGATGGACGAGTCGGGCCAGCCGTTCGCCAGCTACTTCTCCGGCAACACGGTCCAGATCTGCCCGGTCGGCGCGCTGACCGGCGCGGCCTACCGGTTCCGGTCCCGCCCGTTCGACCTGGTCTCCTCGCCGGGCGTCTGCGAGCACTGCGCGTCGGGGTGCGCGCTGCGTGTCGACCACCGGCGCGGCACCGTCGTCCGGCGGCTGGCCGCCGAGGACCCGGCCGTCAACGAGGACTGGAACTGCGACAAGGGCCGCTGGGCGTTCACCTGGCAGACCGCCGCCGACCGGCTCACCACGCCCCTGGTCCGCGACGCCCAGTCGGGGGAGCTGGAGCCGGCCTCGTGGCCGTACGCGCTGCAGGTCGCGGCCGCCGGTCTGGCCGCCGCCCGCGACGCCGGCGGGGTCGGCGTCCTGCCCGGTGGGCGGCTGACCGTCGAGGACTCCTACGCCTACTCGAAGTTCGCCCGCGTGGTGCTCGGCACCAACGACGTCGACTTCCGGGCCCGCCCGTTCTCCGCCGAGGAGGAGCAGTTCCTCGGTGCGCACGTGGCGGGGACGGGGCTCACGGTGACCTTCGCCGACCTGGAGGCGGCGTCGTCCGTGCTGCTGGTCGGCCTGGAGGTCGAGGAGGAGGCCGCGAGCGTCTTCCTGCGGCTGCGGAAGACGGTGCGGGCCAAGGGACTTCCGGTCGCCTCGCTCGCCGCGTACGCGACCCGTGGGCTGGAGAAGCTGAACGGCACGCTGCTGCCGACCGTGCCCGGTGACGAGGCCGCGGTGCTCGGGACGGCGGCCGCGCGCGACGCGCTGTCCGGTTCCGCGCCGCTGATCCTCGCCGGGTCGCGGCTGGCCGAGGCGCCGGGCGCGCTGAGCGCCGCGCTCGCCCTGGCCACCGCGACGGGGGCCCGGCTGGCCTGGGTGCCGCGCCGGGCGGGGGAGCGGGGCGCGGTCGAGGCCGGCCTGCTGCCGTCGCTGCTGCCCGGCGGCCGTCCGGTCGCGGACGCGCAGGCCCGCGTCGACGTGGCCGCCGCCTGGGACGTCGAGACCCTGCCCGCCGAGCCCGGCCGTGACCTGGGGGGCATCCTCGCCGCCGCGGCGTCGGGCGAGCTGGCCGGTCTGGTGGTCGGCGGCGTCGACCCCGACGACCTGCCCGACCCCGCGCTGGCCCGGGCCGCGCTCGAGAAGGCGCAGTTCGTGGTCAGTCTCGAGGTGCGGGCCAGCGACGTGACGCCGTTCGCCGACGTCGTGTTCCCGGTCGCCCCGCCCGCCGAGAAGGCGGGCACGTACCTCAACTGGGAGGGCCGCTGGCGGCCCTTCGGCGTCGCCCTGCTGGGCGGCAACGGGGACGGCCGGGTGCTCGCGGACGCCGAGGTGCTCGACGCGATCGCCGCCGAGAGCGGCTGGCTCGGGCTGCGCACGCCCGAGCAGGCCTACACCGAGCTCGCCGAGCTCGGCGCCTGGGACGGGCCGCGGGTCGCCGCCCCGGCCGAGAGTGCCGGGGCCGCAGCGGCTCCCGTGCGCGGCGAGGCCGTGCTGGCCAGCTGGTCGCTGCTGCTGGACAAGGGCCGACTGCAGGACGGCGAGCCGTACCTGGCCGGGACGGCGCACCGCGCCGTCGCGCGGCTGTCCGCGGCCACCGCCGCGGGCGTCGTGACGGACGGCACGGTGACGGTGTCCACCGACGCCGGGTCGCTGCAGCTGCCCGTCGCGGTCACCGACATGCCCGACGGTGTGGTGTGGCTGCCCGCCAACTCGGGAACCTCGACGGTGCGCGCTACCCTCGGCGCGACCTCGGGGGCGGTGGTCAGGCTCGGTGCAACCACGGCCGCGGATACCACCGAATCGAGCGAGGAGCCTTCGTGAGCCCGCTTGCTGCCACCACCGTGACCGGTGGCGTGTCGGAGAACCCGTACGCGGACTTCAGCCAGGACACCCTCGGGATCGTCATCCTGAAGGCGCTGCTGATCTTCGTGTTCTGCGTCGTCGCCACGCTGCTGACGATCTGGGCCGAGCGCAAGGTCGTCGGCTACATGCAGTCCCGGCCGGGCCCGATGTACACCGGCCCGTTCGGGTTGCTGCAGAGCCTGGCCGACGGCGTGAAACTGGCGCTGAAGGAGGACATCATCCCGGCCGCGGCCGACAAGATCGTCTTCATCATCGCGCCGATCATCTCCTGCACGACCTGCTTCCTGGCCTTCGCGGTGATCCCGTTCGGGCCCGAGGTGAAGATCCCGTTCACCGACACGATCACGCCGCTGCAGCTGACCGACCTGCCGGTCGCCGTCCTCTACATCCTGGCCGTCGCCGGGATCGGCGTGTACGGCATCGTGCTGGCCGGCTGGTCCTCCGGGTCGACCTACCCGCTGCTGGGGGGCCTGCGCTCGTCGGCCCAGGTGATCTCCTACGAGATCGCGATGGGCCTGTCGCTGGTCGCGGTGTTCCTCTACTCGGGGTCGATGTCCACGTCCTCGATCGTCGCGGCGCAGACGTCGCTGTGGTGGGTCATCCCGTTGTTCCCGTCGTTCGTGATCTACGTGATCGCGATGGTCGGCGAGACCAACCGCGCCCCCTTCGACCTGCCCGAGGCCGAGGGCGAGCTGGTCGGCGGCTTCCACACCGAGTACTCGTCGCTGAAGTTCGCGCTGTTCTTCCTGGCCGAGTACGTGAACATGGTGACCGTCTCGGCGCTGGCCACGACCCTGTTCCTGGGCGGCTGGCGGGCCCCGTTCATCACGGCCTTCTGGCCCGGCGCCAACCACGGCTACTGGCCGGTGCTGTGGTTCGTGCTGAAGGTGGTCTCGTTCCTGTTCGTCTTCATCTGGCTGCGCGGCACGCTGCCCCGGCTGCGCTACGACCAGTTCATGGAGTTCGGCTGGAAGCGGCTGATCCCGATGTCGCTGCTGTGGATCATGCTGGTCTCCGGCGTGCGCGCCACCCAGCAGTTCGGGGACCTGACCCAGCGCGACCGGTTCATGATCCTGGGCGGCGCCGCGCTGGTCTTCTTCCTCCTCTACTTCGCCTACGAGGCGCTGCGGCTGCCGGAGGAGGAGCCCGAACCGGTGGACCCGAACGTGCCCGTCGACCCGTTCGCGGGCGGCTACCCCGTCCCGCCGATGCCGGGTCAGAAGCTGATCAGCACGTCCGGTCCGTCGTCCGGCAGTACCAAGAGTGAGCTGAAGGAGGTGGCCGGTGGCTGACAACAGCCAGAACCGCAAGGGCCCGAACTGGCTCTCCGAGGCGCTCGGCCTGCCGAAGATCGCCGGGTTCGGCGTCACGTTCGGCACGATGTTCCGCGGCAAGGTCACGGAGTACTACCCGTACGAGAAGCTGCCCACCGCGCCGCGCTACCACGGCCGGCACCAGCTGAACCGGCACCCGGACGGCCTGGAGAAGTGCATCGGCTGCGAGCTGTGCGCGTGGGCCTGCCCCGCGGACGCGATCTACGTCGAGGGCGCCGACAACACCGAGACCGAGCGGTTCTCGCCCGGTGAGCGGTACGGGCGCGTCTACCAGATCAACTACCTGCGCTGCATCTTCTGCGGGCTGTGCATCGAGGCCTGCCCGACCCGGGCGCTGACCATGACCAACGAGTACGAGCTGGCCGGGCCCTCGCGGGCCGGGCTGATCTACGAGAAGCAGGACCTGCTCGGCCCGGTGCTGCCCGGCATGCTGCCGGCGCCGCACCCGATGGTCCCCGGGACCACCGAGAAGGACTACTACCGGGGCGAGGTCAAGGGCGCCGTCCCCGAGCAGGAGGCCTGGGTCGAGGCGCGTCGAGGTCAGGACGAGCCGGCGGAGGAGTTGTCGTGACGGGTGAGGCGGTCTACGGCAGCGGCGGCGAGAACGTCCTGTTCTGGATCCTGGCGATCGTCATGGTCCCGGCGGCGTTCGGCCTGCTCTTCGCCCGCAAGGCGGTGCACGCCGCGCTGTGCATGGCCACCGTCATGGTCGGCCTGGGCATCGCGTACCTGTCGCTCCAGGCGCCCTTCCTCGGCGTCGTGCAGATCTTCGTCTACGCCGGCGCCGTGATGATGCTGTTCCTCTTCCTCCTGATGTTCATCGGCGTCGATTCCTCCGACTCGCTGGTCGAGACCATCAAGGGCCAGCGCTGGATCGCCCTGGTCTTCGGCATCGGCCTGGCCGTCCTGCTCTCCAGCGTGATCGCCGACGCCGCGTTCGCGCCGCCGCAGGGCCTCAAGGACATCGACACCGGCGGCAACATCACGACGCTGGCCGGGGCCATCTTCGGCCAGTACGTGTGGGCCTTCGAGGTGACCAGCGCCCTGCTCATCACCGCCGCGCTCGGCGCGATGGTGCTGGCCCACCGCGAGCGGATCGTCCCGAAGCCGACGCAGCGCGAGCTGTCGATCAAGCGCATCAAGGACGGCCCGATCAAGGCCCCGCTGCCCGCGCCCGGCGTCTTCGCCCGGCACAACGCGGTCGACATCCCGGCGCTCCTGCCGGACGGTTCGCCGTCCCCGCTGTCCGTCTCGCGGGTGCTCACGGCCCGCGGCCAGATGCGGGCCGTCGCCACGGTGGCGGACGACGTCGCGACCATCGAGAGCGAGATCGACCCCGAGCGTCGCGGTGAGAACCGGGACGCCGGAGAGAGGGGCGCGCAGTGAACCAGGTCCACTGGTTGTACCTGTCGGTCCTGCTGTTCAGCATCGGCGCCGCGACGGTCCTGGTCCGCCGCAACGCGATCATCGTGTTCATGGGCGTCGAGATGATGCTCAACGCCACCAACCTGGCCTTCGTCACCTTCTCCCGGATCAACGGGAACATCGACGGCCAGGTGATCGCGCTGTTCGTGATGCTCGTGGCGGCCGCCGAGGTCGTGGTCGGGCTGGCCATCATCATGTCGATCTTCCGCACCCGCAGGTCCGCGTCGGTCGACGACGCCAACCTGCTGAAGTACTGAGAGGCGTAACGGATGCTTGCCGCCGAAACCGCTGAGTCCGTGGGGCATTACCTCCCCGCCGACGGGACGGTAGAGCAGTACGCCTGGCTGCTGATCGCCCTGCCGCTGGCCGGCGCCGCGTTCCTGCTGCTCGGCGGCCGCCGCACCGACCGGTGGGGGCACTGGCTGGCGGTCGCGCTGTCCTGGGCCTCGTTCGTCTGGGGCGCGCTGCTCTTCTTCGACCTGCGCGGGCTCGCCCCCGAGGAGCGGGCGCGCAGCCTGCACCTGTTCCACTGGATCGAGGCGGGCGCGTTCAAGCTCGACGCCGGGCTGCTGCTCGACCCGCTGAGCATCGCCTTCGTGCTGCTGGTGACGTTCGTCGGATCGCTGATCCACGTGTACTCCGTGGCCTACATGGAGCACGACCACGACCGGCGCCGGTTCTTCGCCTACCTGAACCTGTTCGTCGCCTCGATGCTGCTGCTGGTGCTGGCCGACTCCTACCTCCTGCTGTTCGTCGGCTGGGAGGGCGTGGGTCTGGCCTCGTACCTGCTGATCGGGTTCTGGAACCACAACCCCGACTACGCGGCCGCCGCCAAGAAGGCGTTCGTCGTCAACCGCGTCGGGGACATCGGGCTGTCGCTGGCCACGATGAGCGCCTTCGCGTTCTTCGGCTCGGCGTCGTTCAGCGTGGTCTTCCCGAACGCGGCCGCGGCCGGTGAGGGCAAGCTGACCTGGATCGGCCTGATGCTGCTGCTGGGGGCGTGCGGCAAGTCGGCGCAGTTCCCGCTGCAGTCCTGGCTGGGCGACGCGATGGCGGGCCCCACCCCGGTCTCGGCGCTGATCCACGCGGCGACGATGGTCACCGCAGGCGTCTACCTGGTCGTGCGCAGCGCGCCGATCTTCAACGGGGCGCCGAACGCGCAGCTGGTCGTGGTCATCGTCGGGGCGATCACCCTGACCTACGGGGCGATCGTCGGCTGCGCGAAGGACGACATCAAGAAGGCGCTGGCCGCCTCGACCATGTCCCAGATCGGCTACATGATGCTGGCCGCCGGCCTCGGCCCGGTCGGCTACGCCTTCGCGATCTTCCACCTGCTGACCCACGGCTTCTTCAAGGCCGGGATGTTCCTCGGGGCCGGGTCGGTCATGCACGGCATGAACGACTCCGTGCAGATGCGCACCTACGGCCGCCTGGCCGGGGCCATGAAGTTGACCTGGATCACCTTCGGGTTCGGCTGGCTGGCCATCCTGGGCATCCCGCCCTTCTCCGGCTACTGGAGCAAGGACAAGATCATCGAGGCGGCGTTCATCGGCGACGGCTGGCGGCCCTGGGTCTTCGGCCTGGCCACGCTGCTCGGCGCCGGGGTGACCGCGTTCTACATGTCCCGCCTGTTCTTCATGACCTTCCAGGGCAAGCAGCGCTGGCCGAAGGACGCGCACCCGCACGAGTCGCCGCTGCTGATGACCGTGCCGATGATCATCCTGGCGGTCGGGTCGGCCGGTCTGGGCGCGTCGCTCGGGGTCAGCAACGCGCTGGTCCACTGGCTGGAGCCGGTGACCGGTCCGGAGGGCGACGGCGAACCGGTGCTGTCGGTGCCCGTGCTGACCACCGCCACGCTCGTGCTGATCGCGCTCGGCGTGGGTCTGGCCTGGTTCATGTACTGGCGGGCCGACGTCCCGACCACGGCGCCGCGCGGCAGCCTGCTGACCCGCGCGGCCCGGCGGGACCTGTTCCAGGACGACCTGAACGAGGCCGTGTTCATGCGGCCCGGCCAGTACCTGACCCGCACCCTCGTCTTCGTCGACAACCGCGGCGTGGACGGCGCGGTCGGCGGCCTGGCCGCCCTGGTCGGCGGCCTCGGCGGTCGGCTGCGCAAGGTGCAGACCGGCCTGGTCCGTTCCTACGCTGCCTCGATGCTCGCGGGCGTCGTGGTGGTGCTCGGCGGCGTACTCCTAGTGAGGATCTGATGGACTTTCCCTGGCTCACCGTGATCGGTGCGGTGCCGCTCGTCGGGTCGGTGGCGGTCGGCGCCCTGCCGCGGGCCCTCGCCCCCCGGGCCCGGCACCTGGCGCTGGCGGTCTCGCTGGTCACGCTCGCCCTGACCGTCGCCATGGTGCTGCAGTTCGACACCGGGAAGGCCGGCGAGTACCAGTTCGCCGAGCAGCACCAGTGGATCCCGCAGTTCGGCGTCTCCTACGCCCTCGGGGTCGACGGCATCGCGCTGGTGATGGTCGCGCTTTCGGTGATCCTGGTCCCGGTCTGCGTGCTGGCCGCGTGGAACGAGGTCGGTGCCGAGAAGGCCCGGCTGTTCTTCGGGTTGATCCTCGCGCTGGAGACGATGATGGTCGGCGTCTTCGCCGCCCGGGACATCTTCCTGTTCTACGTGTTGTTCGAGGCCATGCTGATCCCGGTCTACTTCCTGATCGGCTCCTTCGGCGGCCCCCGGCGCAGCTACGCCGCGGTGAAGTTCCTGATCTACTCGCTGGCCGGTGGGCTCGTCATGCTGGTCGCGGTCATCGGCCTGTACGCGGCCGGTCCGGGCGGCGAGACCGGTTTCCTCACCTCGAACCTGACCGGGCTGGGCTTCAGCAGCGACGTGATCGAGCGCCTGCTGTTCCTCGGCTTCTTCTTCGCCTTCGCGGTGAAGGCGCCGATGTGGCCGGTGCACACCTGGCTGCCCGACGCGGCCGCCGAGGCGCCCGCGGGCGTCGCCGTCCTGCTGGTCGGCGTGCTCGACAAGGTCGGCACGTTCGGCATGCTCACCCTCTGCCTGCCGCTCTTCCCGGACGCCGCCCACTGGGCCGGGCCGGTGATCATCGCCTTCGCGCTCGTCTCGGTCATCTACGGTGCGCTGCTGGCCATCGGGCAGAGCGACCTGAAGCGCCTGATCGCCTACACCTCGATCTCGCACTTCGGCTTCATCGTGCTGGGCATCTTCGCGTTCACCTCGACCGGACAGTCGGGTTCGACGCTGTACATGGTCAACCACGGGTTCTCGACCGCGGCGCTGTTCCTGGTCGCTGGCATGCTGATCGCCCGGCGCGGCTCGCAGCAGATCGAAGACTACGGAGGCCTGCAGCGCAGCACGCCGATGCTGGCCGCGGCCTTCCTGATCGCCGGCCTGTCGTCGCTGGCGCTGCCCGGGCTGTCGAGCTTCATCAGCGAGTTCCTCGTGCTGGCCGGCACCTACGTGAAGTACCCGGCCGCCGCGGTGATCGGCACGCTCGGCATCGTGCTGGCCGCGCTGTACATCCTGCTCACGTACCAGCGGATGTTCACCGGCCCGGCCAAGGAGTACGCGGCCGGCTGGAAGGACCTGAGCGTCCGTGAGGGCTGGGTGGTCGCGCCGCTGGTCGCGGTCATCGTCCTGCTCGGCTTCTACCCGAACCCGGTGCTGAAGGTGATCAACCCGGCGGTGCACCGGACCATGACCACCGTGCACAGCACCGACCCCGCTCCCACCGTGCCCGTCGAGGCTGGAGGCCAGAAGTGAAGGCTCCGTCCATCGACTACGCCGCCGTCCTGCCGATGCTGATCGTCTTCGGCGCCGGCCTGGTCGGCGTGCTCGTCGAGGCGTTCGTGACCCGCGCCCAGCGGTTCATCAGCCAGGTCGTCGTCACCGTGGTGGGCCTGGCCGCCGCGCTGGTCTCGGTGATCCTGCTGGGCGTCGACGGCAAGAGCGTCTCGACCGCGTCGGGCACCGTCGTCATCGACCCGCCCGCGCTGTTCCTGCAGGGCACGATCCTGGTGCTGTCGCTGCTGGCCGTGCTGACCATGGCCGAGCAGACCGCCGGCGACTCGGGCGCCCTCACCGCCCAGGCGTCCGCCGTCCCCGGGTCCCCGGAGGAGGCCGCGGCCGGCCGGCTCAACCTGGTCCAGAGCGAGGTCTACCCGCTGCTGCTGCTCTCGGTCGGCGGCATGCTGCTGTTCCCCGCGTCGGGCGACCTGCTGACCATGTTCGTCGCGCTCGAGGTCTTCTCGCTGCCGCTGTACATCATGTGCGGCCTGGCCCGCCGCCGGCGCCTGCTCTCGCAGGAGGCGTCGATGAAGTACTTCCTGCTCGGCTCGTTCTCCTCGGCGTTCTTCCTGTTCGGCAGCGCGATGATCTACGGCTTCGCGGGCACCGTGAAGCTGTCCGGCATCGCCTCGGCCATCTCGGTGCAGTCCGGCGACAGCACCGCCGGGGCCGTGGTCGGCCGGGACGGCCTGCTGTTGCTCGGCATCGGGCTGCTGGCCGTGGGCCTGTTGTTCAAGGTCAGCGCGTTCCCGTTCCAGGCCTGGACGCCGGACGTCTACCAGGGCGCCCCGACGCCGGTCACCGGCTTCATGGCCGCCTGCACCAAGGTCGCCGCGTTCGGTGCGCTGCTGCGGATCGCCTACGTCGCCGTCCCGGACGCGCGCTGGGACTGGCAGCCCGCCCTGTGGGTGGTCGCGGTCGCGACCATGCTGATCGGTTCGATCGTCGCGATCGTGCAGGCCGACGTGAAGCGCATGCTGGCCTACAGCTCCATCGCGCACGCGGGCTTCATCCTCGCCGGGCTCATCTCCATGGACAAGGCGGGCGTCAGCGGGGTGCTGTTCTACCTGGCCGCCTACGGCTTCACCACGATCGGCGCGTTCACCCTGGTCGGGCTGGTCCGCAACGCGACCCGCGACGGCGGCGTCGGTGGCGAGGCCACGCACCTGTCCCAGTGGGCCGGGCTCGGCAAGCAGAGCCCGCTGCTGGCCGGCCTCTTCACGCTGTTCCTGCTGGCCTTCGCGGGCATCCCGCTGACCAGCGGCTTCACCGGGAAGTACGCGGTCTTCTCGGCCGCCCTGGACAGCGCGCCCTGGGGCGCCTGGCTCGTCGGGTTCGGCGTGCTGGCCAGCGCCATCGCGGTGTTCTTCTACGTCCGCGTCCTGGTGCTCATGTACTTCTCCGACCCGGAGCCCGACGTCGAGGGCACGACCGTCGTGGTGGCGCCCGGCGCGTTGACGGTGCTGGCCGTGGGCATCGGTGCGGTCGCCACGATCGTGCTCGGCGTCATGCCGACGTGGGGGCTGCACCTGGCGCAGAACGCCTCCGTCTTCCTGCCTTGAGGCCCTGCCCACCGCCCGGGTGGCCTCAAGTACGGTGGGGGCTGTGACGTCGCCTGTCGCCGCGGTCCTCGACCTCCCCGTCGCCGACGCCGAGCTCGCCCGCTCGGTGCAGACCGGCCTGGAGGCCGTCGAGGTACGCCTGCGGGAGGCCGTCCGGCACCAGGACCAGTTGGCGGACGACGCGTCCCGGCATCTCGTCGAGGCCGGTGGCAAGCGGGTCCGGCCGATGCTCGCGTTGATCGCCGCCCAGCTCGGCGACCCCACCCGGCCGGAGATCGTGGACGCCGCGGTGGTCTGCGAGCTGACCCACCTGGCCTCGCTGTACCACGACGACGTGATGGACTCGGCGCCGCTGCGGCGGGGTGTGCCGGCCGCGCACGAGGTGTACGGCAACACGGTCGCCATCCTGACCGGCGACCTGCTCTTCGCCCGCGCGTCGCGGGTGGTCGCCAACCTCGGCCCCGACGCGGTGCAGATCCAGGCCCGCACGTTCGAGCGGCTGTGCATCGGGCAGTTCCACGAGACGGTCGGCCCGGCTCCGGGGGAGGACCCGGTCGAGCACTACATCCAGGTGCTGGCCGACAAGACGGGTTCGCTGATCGCCGCGTCGGCCCGGCTGGGGGCGATGTTCGCGGGTTGCCCGCCGCACGTCATCGACGTGCTGGTCACGTACGGCGAGAAGGTCGGCGTCGCGTTCCAGCTGGCCGACGACGTCATCGACCTGACCAGCACCGACTCGGGCAAGACGTCGGGCACCGACCTGCGCGAGGGCGTGCCCACCATGCCGGGCCTGCTGGTCCGGCGGGCCGCCGAGGCCGGTGACGCCCAGGCCGCGGCCGTGGTCGAGCTGCTGGACGGTGACCTGTCCACCGACGAGGCGCTGGCCGCCGCCGTCGCCGCGCTGCGGGCCCACCCGGCGATGGAGCAGGCCCGTCAGGAGGCGTTGCGCTGGGCGCGCGAGGCCGTCGAGGCGCTCGACGACCTGCCGTCCGGGAAGGCCACGGAGGCGTTGCGGGCCTTCGCCGGCCTGGTCGTCGACCGCACCCGCTGAGCCGCCGGTCTAGTCGCCCGAGAGGCGGCGCATCTCGGCCTGGATCTCGGCTTCGGTGAACCCGTCCCGGCCGAACACGCTGCGGGCCTGGAAGGCCAGTCCGAGGCCCCAGCCGAGCAGCGGGAAGATCGGCCACGGGAACCAGCTGCCGCCGTTCAGGCCGCTGATCACCCAGATCACCCACAGGAACGCGTTGACGATCAGGTAGGTCGTGAGCTGGCGGTAGAAGGCCTGCTTGCGCTTGAGCCGCTGCAGGGCTCGCCCCCGCAGGTCGTCGCCCGCTGACTCCTCCGGTGTCCCGTACGGCGCTGCCATGGAGGCATTCTGGGGCGTACCGCCGCACCATGCCACGTCGTCAACCTTTATTGACGCTGGGCTGTGCGTCAACTATGGTTGACAGCATGACGCAGGCGACCGAACTGGCGACCGCCGCCGGCAGTGCCGACCCCCGGGTCGGGCTCCGGGCGGCCCTGGCATTGCGGCGGCTGGCCGAGCAGCTGGAACGGCTGCAGGTCGAGAACGCCCGCCACCAGGGCTGGTCCTGGCAGGAGATCGCGGCCGCGCTCGACGTCACCAAGCAGGCCGTGCACAAGAAGTACTCGGCGACCATGCCACCTCAGGAGGGCTGACATGCTCGAGCGATTCACGTCCGGCGCCCGCGAGGCCGTCGTCGGTGCGCGGCAGGCGGCGACCGACCAGCAGCGACCGGTCGGCACCGAGCACCTGCTGCTCGCGCTGACCGCCGACCCCGGGCCGGGCGGCACCGCCGTGCGGGAGTTCGCCCCCGGTCTCGACGCCGCCGCCGTGCGGGCCGCGATCGAACGGCTCGTCCCCTCGCCCCGGCCCCTGCTGGACGCGCAGGACGCCGAGGCGTTGCGTTCTGTGGGCATCGATCTGGACGCGGTCCTGGCCCGGATCGAGGAGACCTTCGGCCCGGCCGCGCTCGAGCGTCCGAAACCTCGCCGGGGCTGGTTCCGCCGCACGCCGGTGGAGCCGCCGGTCGGCCGGTTCGTCCCGCGGGCCAAGAAGGTGCTGGAACTGGCGCTGCGCGAGGCGCTCCGGCTCGGTGACGGGGAGATCGGTTCCGGGCACCTGCTGCTCGGGCTGCTGCGCGAGGGCGAGGGACTGGGCGTGCGCATCCTCGTCGACGCCGGGGTCGACCTGGCCGCGCTGCGCCAGGCCTGCGAGGAACGGCTCGGGCACGGTCGGGCCGCCTGAGGGCCACTGATTGTCGATTGGCCTTGCTCCCGAAGGGTTCGCGGCCGGGGCGACCGGGCCTCCGCTCGATACAGTGGTGGGATGAATTCGAAGGGCGTCCTGTACGGCTTCGGGGCGTACTTCCTGTGGGGTGCCTTCCCGCTGTACTTCCGGCTGCTCGAGGACTCCAGCGCCTTCGAGGTCCTGCTGCACCGGGTGGTCTGGTCGGTGCTGGCCTGCCTGGTGCTCGTGGTGGCGCTGAGGCACCGGCGCGAGCTGACCGCCGTCCTGGCGCAGCCGCGGCGGGTGGCGACGCTGGGGGCCGCCGCCGCCGTGCTCGCCGTGAACTGGGGCGTCTACATCTACGCAGTGAACTCGGGGCAGGTCATCGAGGCCGCCCTCGGCTACTTCATCAACCCGCTGATCACCGTCGCCCTCGGCGTGCTGGTGCTGCGCGAGCGGCTGCGCCGGCTGCAGTGGGCGGCCGTCGTGGTGGGCTCGGTGGCGGTGGCGGTGCTCACCGTCGACTACGGGCGGCTGCCGTACATCGCGCTGATCCTGGCCTTCTCGTTCGGGGCCTACGGGTTGATCAAGAACCGGGTCGGCGGCCAGGTGAGCGCGCTGGTCGGGCTGACCACCGAGACGCTGACGCTGACGCCGTTGGCGCTGGTCGGCCTGGTCGTTCTGTCGGTGAACGGTTCGCAGACGTTCACGTCCGACCCGCCGTGGCAGGGACTGCTGCTGGTCTCGACGGGCCTCGTGACGATCGCCCCGCTGCTGCTGTTCGCCGCCTCGGCGTCGCGGGTGCCGCTGACCACGCTGGGACTTCTGCAGTACGTCACGCCGACGCTGCAGTTCCTCTGCGGCGTCACGGTGCTCGGCGAGCACATGCCGTTGTCCCGGTGGCTGGGCTTCGGTCTCGTGTGGGCGGCGCTGGTGCTGCTGACCGCCGACACCCTGCGCACGGCCCGGGCCAGCGGTCGGGCGGCGCGGGCGGCCGAGGTGGTCGAACCCCTCCCCGCCTGACTCTGCTCGCACCTTGTCTCTCCTAGCGTCGTCTTGGTGCCTCCGGTAGGCCGGGAAAGCGACGCCACGCGAGACAAGGTGCGAGCAAGGTCGTCAGCGCAGCGAGACGACGGCGATGTACGGCCCCATCTCGGCGGCCCGACGGCAGGCGACCTCGATGCGGCGACCGAGGGCTTCGGCCCGGACGAGGTCGAGCACGTCCACCGCGCCCCACCGGACGACGTCGATGCCGACGTCGCGCATGTTCCGCTCCCGTCGACGCTCGGAGTCGAGCACCTTGAACAGGGAGTCGGGGTTCGCGCCGCCACGTTCGGCAGCCGCCAGCCTGTACTTCGACTTGCCGTCCGCCTCGCCGATCACCCCCGCCCACCAGGCATCGCCCCGCCCGATGAAACGGCCGTCGGGGTCGCGGACCACCACCTGCCACTCGGGCCCTGGGACGCCCACCTGCTCGAACGCCCAGGCCGACCAGGACTCGAAGGGGGACTCGCGGCGCCCGTCGGCCAGTTGCAGCAGCAGGCGGGCCCTGGCGACACCCGGCCATCGTCGTTGCGTAGCGGCCACCCCCAGGAGTTGCTGCCTGGTCACCAGCCCTCGATGCAGGGCGGCATCAGCGATGGCCAGACCGTCCCGTGGTTCCAGGGATCGCAGGCAGTCCACGACCGTGCGGGCCGTCCCGGTCAGACGTACCGTGCTGCCGATCACGGCGCCGTCCGGCAGTTCGGCGACGTGAATGTGAAGGTCCGGACGGACGACGACCGGACGGCGGTTGCTGGTGAAGGTCGGTGGTCCCCAACCGGTCAGGGGTTTCGGCAGCTTGTGGAGGCGCGCCGCGGTGAGGTGGGAGGCGACCAGGTCGCGACCGGGGTGTGCGAGCCGGGCCGCCTGCACGACAGCGACGGTGCCCGGTTCGGCTGCCGTGAGCACGCCGCGATGGGTCGCGCTCAACACGCCGGACCGAAGGCGCCTGTCGATGGCGCTGTCGCTCAAGCCGGCCGCGCGCAACTGGGCTCGGGTCCGGGGTTCCATGAACCGAAGGATGACGCGAGTACCGAGTGGGCCCAACGGCCCGCTGTGGACGAGCGCCCTGTGGACGCCGCGACCAGCGGGCCACTGGAGACGGCCCGGGAAACGGTTGGCGAGCCGTGATGTCCGGCGGCTACGGTCCTGCGCATGACCTGCACCGGCCGTCGACTTACCGCGCTGCCTACAGCGCGCAGTTGAGCACGGCTGCTCACACCGCGCCACAGGCCGGTGTAGCCCAATCGGCAGAGGCGACAGGCTCAGACCCTGTGCGTTGGGGGTTCGAATCCCTCCACCGGTACCGATTTCAGCGCGTGCGGGCCGCGGCCAGCGCGGGCTTGGGGACCTTCTTGGCCACCTCGTAACGGCGCAGGTCCAGCCGGACGGCGAGGTCGGCGTCCGCCAAGCGCTTCAGCACCAGGGGGCAGGCCTGGCACCGAGGCTTGTCCTTGCAGCACTTGCGCTTCGCCTTGACGGCTTTGAAGCCCTTGGTCGCCTTCTTGGACACCGCAGCAGTGTAGGTAAGGCTTACCTGATTGTGAAGTCAGGTGAGTGATCCGACCACGGACCACGCGCCGATGCCTCCGAGCACCCCGAGCGCCAGGACCAGGACGGCCAGCAGGGCTTCGGGCCGCAGCACGCGGATGGCCTCGTCCACCGGCACCCGCCCGACCGAACGGAACGGGTCGTCGTCCACCGGGCCGGCCGCCGCCCGCAGCGCCTCGGCGCTCGCGGCGACCGCCTCGACGTCGGCGTAGGGGCCGCTGCTCAGGGGACGACCGCTGTCGCGGAACACCATGATCTCGTCGTCGTCGACCCGCAGCTGGCTGATCTGCGTCCACGGCACCCGGTCGGAGAACACGGGACCGTCGACCTGCAGGCCGTCGGCGTCGAGCACCAGCCGGCTGACCCGCACGGTCCAGCCGTAGTAGACGCCGAAGGCCAGCTGGAAACCGATGACTGCCAAGGTGATCGGGTCGGCGCCGGCCCAGCGCGCGAAGGCCGCCGCGACGGTCGACACCACCGGGACGCCGGGCAGCAGCAGGGGCGACCACCAGGGCTGATCGGGGCGGACGACGATCGGGAGCGCGGTGGGCACCTGCTCGGCGGCGGGCACGACCCAGCCGACCTGGGGCCCGTCCTGGGTACGGCGCTGCGGCCCCGACCCGCCGGGATCGGGCGACCCGGCCGGACGGCGGTGCCGGCCCGTTCCGTCCTCGGCGCCGTACCGCCGGTCGAGCAGGCCGGGCCAGTTGCTCACCCACCACCACGGCGCGTCGCGCACGGTGCGCAGCGCGGTGCGCGGCAACAGGACGGCGTCGTCGAGCAGGACGGCGACCGCACCGCCCGTGGTCACGTCACCGACCAGCGTGCCCGGCGCCAACCCGGCGTCCACCAGGATCGGTGCCGGGCTCAGCTGCCGGTATTCGACCCCGAACTCGGCGAACGGCGGGTCGCCGGGCCCGGCGTCGACCGCGTGCAGGTACGCCGTGGTGCCGTCGGTGTCGACCAGGACCATCAGGGCCGGCCGCTCCTGCCACCCGCCCACCCAGGTGACCAGCGACCGGTCGCGCCAGAACAGCAGCCCGGCCGCCAGCAGGGCCAGCACGGCGCCGGTCAGCCAGAGGCTGTTGTCGGCCCGTTCGGCGACCAGGCGGAACCAGCCCGGGTCCGCCGGGTCGACCAGGACCGGCACCGACGTCCCGACCGGGTACTGCGCCGTGTCGAACGGCTCGACCGTGTGCCTCGTCTGCCCCGGGACGGACAGCTCGATCCCGTACGAGTCGTCGGGAGCCGGGTTACGGGTGACGGTCGCCGTGATCACGACGGCCCGGGCGACGTGCCGCTGCTCGGCGGCGTCCACCACGTGCAGGACGGTGAGACAGGCCAGCCCGGCCAGCATCAGGCCCCCGGCGGCGGCCGTCCGCCAGCCGTACCGGTGCCCACCCGGCAGCTGCGGCACGCGGGCCGTGCGCCCACCGGCCGCGCGTTCGGCCAGGCCCCGGCGCCGGACGACGTCCTGGTGCAGCAGGAGGAGCGTCACCAGGCAGGCGAGGGCGAACCCGGCCCACGGGATCCGGGCGGGCGGCGCCGAGTCGAACCCGAAGCCGTAGAGGCCCAGCGCGACCCCGGCTAGACAGCCGAGCCGCGGCATCGACCAGAGCAGCACCGGCGTCAGGAAGACGAGGCTGATCGCGGCTCCGAAGACGTCGTCCTGGCCGCAGGGGTCCGTGGCCGTGCAGACCACCGCGTCGGTGCTGATCGACAGGGTCAGCACCGACCCCCACGCCACGATCAGCACGCCGCTCGGCACCCACCAGGGCAGCAGTCCGTGCGCCCAGTCCCGGGCGGTGCGGTGGTCGAAGGACACCGCGCGATCGTGTCAGGTGGAACTGCTGGTGCGCCGGGGAACTACGAAGAGACCGTCCAGGTGTCCTTGCCGTACAACAGCGCCTCGAGATCCTCGTCGGACGCCCGACCGCCGGCGTCGGACACCGCGAACTCGACCTGTTCCCGGGCCAGGTCGTCGTAGGTGGGCCGGTCGACGGACCGGAACACCCCGACGGGCACGTGGGCCATGGTCGGCTCGTCGAGCCGGGACAGGGCGAACTGCACCGACGGGTCGGGGTTGACGGCGTCGTGCACGAGCAACCCCTCGACCCCGACGGACGCGACGTCGACGACCTCGAGCCCGCCCGACGCCGTCCGGGCGATCCCGCGCACCGGCTCGCCGTCGTCCCCGGCCGGCCCGAACCGGATCGGCTGCCCGTGCTCGAGCCGGACGAGACGCGCGGTGGCCTCGTCGCGGTCCTTCAGCACGTCGAAGGCGCCGTCGTTGAAGATCGGGCAGTTCTGGTAGATCTCGACGAGCGACGCGCCCCGGTGGTTGACGGCGGCCCGCAGCACCGAGGTGAGGTGCTTGCGGTCGGAGTCGAGAGTCCGCGCCACGAACGAGGCTTCGGCGCCCAGGGCCAGCGACACCGGGTTGAACGGGGTGTCGAGCGATCCGGCCGGGGTCGACTTGGTGATCTTCCCGGGCTCGGACGTCGGCGAGTACTGGCCCTTGGTGAGCCCGTAGATCCGGTTGTTGAACAGCAGGATCGTCAGGTTCACGTTGCGCCGCAGCGCGTGGATCAGGTGGTTGCCGCCGATCGAGAGCGCATCCCCGTCGCCCGTCACGACCCACACGTTGAGGTCGGGGCGCGACGTGGCCAGGCCGGTCGCGATGGCCGGGGCGCGGCCGTGGATGGAGTGCAGGCCGTAGGTGTCGAGGTAGTACGGGAACCGCGACGAGCAGCCGATACCCGAGATGCACACGACGTTCTCGGGGGCGATCCCCAGCTCCGGCATGAAACCCTGCACGGCGGCGAGGATCGCGTAGTCGCCGCAGCCGGGGCACCAGCGCACCTCGGAGTCGGAGGTGAAGTCCTTCTTCGTGGGCTTCACGGCGTCGTCGGCCAGCAGCGGAACGCCGACGAGCCCCTTCGGCGGGGGGACGGTGACTGACATCAGATCTCCTCGGACGAGGCGAGTTTGCCGATGGCGTCGGCCAGTTCGGCGGAGCTGAAGGGCAGGCCGCGCACCTGGTTGTAGCCGCGCGCGTCGACCAGGTAGCGGGCCCGCAGCAGCAGGGCCAGCTGGCCGAGGTTCATCTCGGGCACCAGCACCTTCGGGTAGCGGCGCAGCACCTCACCGGTATTGGCGGGGAACGGGTTGAGGTGCCGCAGGTGGGCGGTGGCCACGCGCACGCCGTTCTCGCGGGCCAGCCGGGCGCCGGCCGCGATCGGCCCGTACGTCGAACCCCAGCCCACCACGAGCACTTCCGCATCACCCGAGGGGTCGTCGACCTCCAGCGGCGCCGCGTCGATGCCGTCGACCTTGGCCTGGCGCAGCCGGACCATCCGGTCGTGGTTGGTCGGGTCGTACGAGATCTCGCCCGTACCGTCGGCCTTCTCGATGCCGCCGATGCGGTGCTGCAGCCCCGGCGTGCCCGGCACCGCCCACGGGCGGGCCAGGGTGTCGGGGTCGCGTTCGTAGGGCCGGAACGGCACGTCGCCGCCGGCGGGCGCGAAATGCACGTCGATCCGGGGCAGTTCGGAGACCGACGGCAGCTTCCACGGCTCCGACCCGTTGGCCAGGTAGCCGTCGGACAGCAGCAGCACGGGCGTCCGGTAGACCGTCGCGATGCGCACGGCCTCGAGTGCCGCGTCGAAGCAGTCGGCGGGGGAGCGCGGCGCGACGATCGGCACCGGCGACTCGCCGTTGCGCCCGAACATCGCCTGCAGCAGGTCGGACTGCTCCGTCTTGGTGGGCAGCCCGGTCGACGGGCCCCCGCGCTGCACGTCGACGATCACCAACGGCAGCTCCAGGGAGACCGCCAGGCCGATGGTCTCGGACTTCAGCGCCAGGCCCGGACCACTCGTGGTGGTCACCCCGATCGCGCCGCCGTACGAGGCGCCGAGCGCCGCCCCGATGGCCGCGATCTCGTCCTCCGCCTGAATGGTGGTGACCCCGAACCGCTTCAGCCCCGACAGCGTGTGCAGGATGTCGGACGCCGGGGTGATCGGGTACGAGCCCAGCACGAGCGGCAGCTGGGCCCGGTGCGCGGCGGCCACCAGCCCGTAGGACAGCGCGATGTTTCCGGTGACGTTGCGGTAGGTCCCCGACTCCGCCGCCGCCGGCGCCACCTCGTACGAGGCCTCGAAGGCCTCGGTCGTCTCGCCGAACGCCCACCCGGCGCGCAGCGCGGCCAGGTTGGCGCGCAGGATCTCCGGCTTCTTCCCGAACTTGGCCTGCAGGAACCGTTCGGTCCCGGTGGTCGGCCGGTGGTACATCCACGAGAGCAGGCCGAGGGCGAACATGTTCTTGGCCCGCTCGGCGTCCTTGCGGGTCAGGTCGAACTCGCGCAGGGCCTCGACCGTCAGCGAGGTCAGCGGCACCGGGTGCAGCCGGTAGGAGTCGAGCGAGTCGTCCTCCAGCGGCGAGGCGGCGTACCCGACCTTGGCCAGGTTCCGCTTCGTGAACTCGTCGGTGTTGACGATGATCGTCTTCCCGCGGGGCAGGTCGCCCAGGTTCGCCTTCAGTGCCGCCGGGTTCATCGCGACGAGCACGTCGGGCGCGTCGCCGGGGGTCAGCACCTCGTGGTCGGCGAAGTGCAACTGGAACGACGAGACGCCGGGCAGCGTGCCCTGGGGGGCGCGGATCTCCGCGGGGAAGTTGGGGAGCGTCGCGAGGTCGTTGCCCAGACCGGCGGTCTCCGCGGTGAACCGGTCACCGGTCAACTGCATCCCGTCCCCGGAATCGCCCGCGAACCGGATGACGACACTGTGCACCTGTTCGACCGTGCCCACGGCTGCTTCTCTCCTCGTGACCTGCCTCGGGACCGAGACCATGCATTCACAAGCCTGCAACCATTCTGCGCCTCGTGCTAGTCCCCGCAGAACGGTGAGGTCACAAGCTCTGCTTGTGAGAAACTGCTGGTCGTGCCGCTGTCACCCCGGGTGCCCGACCTGATCTCGCTCGACCTGTTGCTGTCCGTGGCCCGCACCGGCAGCCTCGGCGCGGCCGCCCGCGAGCACGGCGTGACCCAGCAGGCGGCCAGCCTGCGCATCCGTCGGCTCGAGGGGCTGCTCGGCGTCCCGGTGGTGACCCGGTCCCGCCGCGGCAGCAGCCTGACCAGCGCCGGCGTCCTGGTCGCCGACTGGGCCGCGCAGCTGACCGAGCTGGCCGCGGGCCTCGACGCCAGCCTCGAGGCGTTGCGCGGGTCGCGCTCGGCGCAGCTGAGGGTCGCGGCCAGTCTGACGGTGGCCGAGTACCTGATGCCGCGCTGGTTGGTCACGCTGCAGCACGCGGCGCGGGCGGACGGCGGTCCGGGGTTGGCCGTGCGGCTGCGCGCGGTGAACTCGGACGAGGTCGCCGAGGAGGTGCTCGCCGCACGCGCGGACCTCGGCTTCGTCGAGGGCCCGCAGGTCGCGCCCGGGCTGGGCTGGGAGCAGGTCGGCGCCGACCAGCTGGTGCTCGTCGTCCCGCCGGGCCACCCGTGGGCGCGGCGCCGCCGGCCGGTGACCGTCGCCGAACTCGCGGCCACCCCGCTGGTCGCCCGCGAGGCCGGTTCCGGGACGCGGCGCGCCTTCGAGGTCGCTCTGCAGGCGGCGGGCGCCGAGCCCGTCGCGCCCAGCCTCGAACTGTCCGGGACGGCGGCCGTGCGCGGCGCGGTGCTGGCGGGGGCCGGGCCGGCGGTGCTCAGCTCGCTGGCGGTGCAGGACGACGTGAGCTCGGGTCGGTTGCGGGCGGTCGGCGTGGTGGGCCTCGCCCTGCGTCGACGGCTGCTCGCCGTGTGGGACGCCGGGACGGCGCTCAGCTCACCCGCCGCCGACCTGCTCGCCGTGGCCCGCGCGGCCCGCCGATGATGCGTTTGCGCATGATCACCACGCCCTATTCGTGATCATGCGCAAACGCAGCATTACCGCGCTGATCATGCGCAAACGCAGCACGCAGGAAGCGCCCCGCGGAGTCCAGCGCCTCACCCGCCTCGTCCAGCGGCAGGGCCGTGCCCTGGAACACGTGGGTCAGGCCCGGCCACGCCTCCAGCGAGACCCGGACGTCCCCGGCGGCGGCCCGCGCGGTCAGGCGCGTGGCGTCGTCCAGCAGCACCTCGGCCGAGCCGACCTGGACCAGGAGCGGCGGCAGCCCGGCCAGGTCGGCGAACACGGGGCTGACCAGCGGTTCGGCCGGGTCGCGACCGGCCAGGTAGCCGGGCGCGTAGGCGCCGATCCGGTCGCGGGTGAACAGCGGGTCGACGCCGTGCTTGGTGTCCATGCTGTCGCCGGTGAAGGTCAGGTCGACCCACGGCGAGAACACGACGGCGGACGCGGGCAGCGGGTCGCCGGCCGCCCGCAGCGCCAGCAGCGTGGCGACGGTCAGACCGCCGCCGGCGGAATCGCCGGCGATCACGAGATTCTCGGGCCGGTGCCCACGGGACAGCAGGTCGCGGTAGGCGGCCACCGCGTCGTCGAGCGCGGCGGGGAACGGGTGCTCGGGCGCGAGCCGGTAGTCGAGGGAGTAGGCGTTGCCGTTCACCCGCCCGGCCAGCTCCCAGGCCAGCGTGGCGCCCGTGCGGGCCGAGCCGACCATGTAGCCGCCGCCGTGCAGGTACAGGACGACGGCGGGCCCGGTGCTCGCCGCGACCGCCACCTCGAGTGCGGGGCGGCTGCCGAGCGTGGTGTCGGTGAGGGCCACGCCGTCGGGCACCGGCCGGCTCAAGCTCTGCTCGAAGATGTCGCGTTGCTGCCCCACGGAGGCGTCGGCGTCGTAGGGAGCGGAGCGCAGGGCGTCCGCCACGGCCTGGATCTGCTGGATACTCATGGCCGGCTCAAGTAGATTCTTAGGAATCTAATTCCCAGGAATGGAAAATTCTCGATGGCCGACGTGGGCGAGTTCTTCATCAGGCTGGTGCGGGCCGAGACGCTGCTCTACAACGCGGTCGACGCCCGGCTGCAGGCCGACTTCGGGCTGTCGCTCGGGCAGCTGCAGTTCCTGCAGATCGTGGCCCGGCGCGGTACGACCCGGGTGCTCGACCTGGCCACCGAGGTCGGCATCACCGTGGGGGCCACGAGCAAGGCCGTCGACCGGCTGGTCGAGCGCGGCTGGGCCGAGCGGGCGGCCAACCCCGACGACCGGCGCTCGTCGCTGCTCACGCTGACCCGGTCTGGATCGGCGTTGCTGATGCGGGCCACCCGGGTCTTCGAGGCCGAGCTGACGGCCCGGTTGCGCGGCGTCGTCACCGACGCGGAGCTGACCCGGACGACGGCCGCCCTCGCGGCCCTGCACGCGTCGCTGGCCGTCGACCGATGATGCGTTTGTGCATGATCACGGCGGAGTTGCTGCGTTTGCGCATGATCACCGCGGGGCCTCGGTGATCATGCGCAAACGCAGGATTCGGGTCGACGAGGTCAGCGGGTGAGGCGCTCGTCGCGTTCGGCGGCCCGCAGGTCGCGCTTGGCCCGGACGAGCGCGTGCTCGGTCTGGGCGGCCCGGTCACGCAGCTGCGCCAGCTCGGCGGCCAGCTCCTCGTAGCGCTGCGTCACGTCGGCCAGCTCGGCGCGGGCCCCGGCCAGGTCGCTGTCCAGCGACTCCACGAGAGCCCCTGCGGCCCGGACCTTCTCGGCCGCTGCGGCGCGGCGGGCGTCCCGGGCCGCGGTGTCGGCCTTCGGTTTCGGGGCGGGCGCCGGCCTCGCGCCCGGCTCATCCGGCACGGCCTTGAACCGCCGTGGTGGGACGACGGGCGCCTCGGGCACCGAGTCCGGGTCGGCCACCGCGCCGGTCAGGTCGGGTGGCCCCAGCCCGTCCGACGTCAACCCGCGCAGCAGTTGCCCGCTCACCGCGGCGGCGGCGGTGGCCGGGTCGGTCAGCGCCGCGCGCAATGTCTGGTCGAGCTCGCCCAGCGCCGCGTCGCCGGCCGGCTGGTCGAGCTGGTCGGCCAGCGACCGGGCCACCCCGAGCACCGAGGCGACCACGGCGGAACGCTCACCCGACAGCGTGCGCAGGCGGGCGCCGTCCAGCTCCTCCTGCGCGGCCCGCATCGCCGCGCCGAGCGCGAGCAGCTCCTCCAGGTCGGACTGCCGGTGCCGGGCCAGCATGTTGGCCAGCCACGCCCCGGCCGACGGCTTGCGCAGCTTCTTCACCGTCGCGGCGAGCGCGGCGTCGCCGTCGGCCTTCGCCGCCTTGGCCAGCGCGTCGCGGCGGGCCACGAAGTCGGCCTGGCCGCCCGCGTACAGCTCGCGCACCGCCTCGGCCAGGTCCATGCCCAGAACTATGGCCGAACTAGGCCTGCGCCACCGACAGGATGTTGCCCGACGGGTCGGTGAACCACGCGATCCGCGGCCCGGCCGCGGCGATGCCCCGCTCGTCCTGGTCGAACCCGTCGTAACGCAGCATCGTCACCCCCCGCCCGACGAGCTCGTCGACCGCCGAATCGATGTCCGGCACCGGGAAGTTCAGGATCGTGAAAGTGGCCGGCACGTGGTCCGGTTTCGCGTAGACCAGCACGTCACGACTGCCCTTGATCTGCAGTCGCATCAGGTAGCCCCGCATCGCCTCGTCCTCGACGTCGGCCACACCCAGCCCGAGCGTCTCGGCGTAGAACCGCCGCGCCTGCTCGACGTCCTTCACGGCGAATCCGCTGTAGGCCTCGGAATCCGTCAGCATTGGAACTCATCTCCTCGCGTTGCGACAAGACACCCAGCCAACACCGTCACCGCCTACTGTGCAGGTCATGACCCTCGTTCCCGCGCTGATCCTGGCGCGGGGCCGGGCCGCGGGGCTGCGGCACGCCGTCCTCATCGCCGCGCTCGCGCTGGGCGCCGCGCTGCCCGTCGTCCTGCAGGCCGGGGCGCTGGTCACCGCCGACGCCGCGCTGGGCCGGGCGCTCGACGACCTGCCGCTCGCCGACCGCAGCGTCACGGTCAGCCGGGCCGGCCTGCTCACCGACGCCGAGCTCGCCGGCGTCGACGCCGCCGTGCGGCGCGAGCTGACCGGCCTCGTGGACGACGCGACGCCCCTGCGCAGCCAGGTCGTCTACCACCGGTTGGGCGACACCCACGGCACCGACTTCGTGCTGGCCGGGACCCAGGACCTGCGCACCGCCGTCCGGCTCACCTCCGGCCGCCCGCCCCGCAGCTGCACGCCGACCCGGTGCGAGGTGCTCGCCGTCCCGGCCGATCCGGCGGCCCCGCCCAGCACGGACCCGCACCCGGACGCCGACTCGGGGCTGGTCGTCGTCGGCCGGGCCGTGCGCATCGACCCGCTGCTGCTGTCGGGGACGTTCGACCCGAAGGCGACGGTGCTGCTGGCCGACGGCGTCGGGCCGGTGAGCCGGGTGGCGCCGCTGGAGCTGATCCAGCGCACCTACGGCTGGGTCGGCCCGCTCGACCGCGACCAGTTCCGGCGCTCGGGTGTGGCGGCCTGGACGGCGGCCGAAGTCGCGGCCGCGGACCGGCTGTCCCCGTACGGGGCGGCGCTGACCGCCCCCGACTCGGCGATCGCCGCGGCGGCCGCACGCTCCGACGCCTCGACCGGGCGGTTCGGGCTGCTGGCCGGCAGCTGCGCGGTGCTGCTGCTGGGCGCCGCGCTGTGCGGGGCCGCGGCGCTGCGCCCCGACCACGTCCGGTTCACGGCCGCGCTGCGCCGCCGCGGGCTGGCCGCCACGCCGCTGCGGCTGGTCACGCTGGGGGAGGTCGTGCTCGTCTGCGTGGCCGGCTCCCTGGCCGGGCTGGTGCTGGGGGCGGCGGTCAGCGCCGGGACGGCGGGCGTCGCCGGCCCGCCGGTCGCGGGCACCGTCGACGGCGCGCTGAGCGCGGCCCTGCCGACCGTCGGGGGGCTGGGACTCGCTGCGCTGGCGCTGATCTCGCTGGTCCTGTGGCCCGCCGCCGCGCGCCCCGCCTGGACCGACGAGCGGGCCACCTGGCGACTGGTCAGCGTGGTTGCCGCGGCGGCCGTGGCCGCCGTCGTGCTGGTCGTCTCGCGCGGTTCGGCCGGTGCGGACGACCCGCTACTGGTGGTGCTGCCGTCGCTGGTGCTGTTGGCCGCCGCGTTGCTCGCCGCCCGCGCCTGGCCCTGGGTGGGCCGCGGGGTCTACCGCCTGCTGCCGCGCCGGGCGGTCGGCCTGCGGCTGGGCGTCGCCGGCGTCTCGGCCCACCCGCTGCTGGCCGCGTCGACGGCGGCTCTGCTGGTCGCCGGGGTCGGCGCCTCCGGGTTCGCGATCTCCTACCGGGCCACGCTGCAACGCGGGGCCGCCGACCAGGCCGCGTTCGTCGTCCCGCTCGACGTCCGCCTCGCCGCGGGCGCGTCCGGCGCCTCGGTGCTCGGCGCCGGATCGGCCGCCGAGCTGACCGCGGCCGCCGGCGGGAGGTTCGCCCGCCCGGTGATTCGGACCGCCGGGTCCCTGCGCAGCGGGGCGCAACGCTCCGAGGTCGTGCAGTTCGTCGGGCTGGAACCGGCTGCGCTGGAGGAGGTCCGGCGCTGGTCGGCGACCGTCGGGGGTGGTGAGGCGGAAGCGGTCGCACGGGCCGTGGCGACATCCGTGCCGGCGACGGGCCTGGCCCTGCCCGCCGGTCGCACGCTGGCCGTGGCCACCGACGAGGACACCGTGATGGATCTCAGTGCGGTGCTGCGCGCGGACGACGGGCGCGAGCGTTCGCTCCCGTTGAGCGCCGTGCGCGGGGCGAAAGTGCCTCGCCAGGAGGCGGTCCTGCCCTCGGGGGCCGGCTGGCGGCTCATCGCCCTGACCTACACGCCCGACAACGAGACCGAGACGCTGCGCGAGCACGGCCTCGCCGAGGACATCCGGACCCGGGCCGCGCTGTCCGGCCGGATCGAGCTCGGGTCGGTGTCCGTGGACGGCGCCCCGCTGACCCACCCGTGGGCGGGCTGGACCGGTGACGGGCTGTCCGTGCGCGACGGCGGTGAGGCGGTACGCCTGGACTACCGGCTGGACGGCCCCGTCGGCACGATCGCGGCCGCCCGCACCGTGCGGCTCGCGACGGCGGGCACCCCGGTGCCGGTAGCGGCGGACCCGGTGACCGCCCGCGGGGCCGGGGGTGTGGGCGGGCGGGTCACGCTGACGCTCAACCAGGAGCCCGTGCAGGCCCGGATCGCCGCCGTGCTGCCCCGGTTCCCGACCGTCGACGGCGGGCGGTTCGTGGTGGCCGACCTGGCCGCGTTGTCGACCGTGCTCGACCAGCAGTCGCCGGGGACCGCGCAACCCGACGAGCTGTGGGTGTCCGGGACGGGTGGAGCCTCGAATGCCGCTCTGCTGAGCGGGCTTTCGGTGCAGCGGGCGGTCGGTGTGGAGCGCGACCTGCGCACCGACCCGGTGGCCGTGGGGGCCGTCCGGTTGCTCCTGCTCGCGGCCGGGCTGACCGCCCTCGTCGGGCTGGCCGCCCTGGTGCTGCTGGTCGCGGGCGAACGCGACGAGGACGCCGGGGAGCTCTACGCCTGGGAGACCGAGGGCGTGCCGCCCGCGGTGCTGCGGCACAGCCTGTGGGCCCGGGCCGCGGCGGTGACGGTGCTGGGGGTGCCGGTCGGCGTGCTCGGGGCCCTCGTGCTCACCCGCCTGACCGCCCGGCTCGTGCCGCTCACCGCGGGCGCCGGGCAGCCCCGGCCGCCGTTGGCCCCGGTGGCGGGGCTCGGGACGGCGACCGTCGCCCTGGTCGGGGCCCTCGCCCTGGCGCTGACCTCAGCCGTGCTCGTGGCCGCGCGCAGCTTCCGGGAGCCGTCGCCCGTGCCGCCCGGGACGGGCCGATGAACGCGTCGGGGCACGAGCTGGTCGTGGACGTGCGCGACGCCTTCTGCCTGCACACGCTGCCCGACGGTGACGCGGTGGCCGCGCTGCGCGGCCTGAGCCTGCACGTCCCGGCGGGGGAACGGCTGGTGCTGCACGGCCCGAACGGTGCCGGGAAGACGACCCTGCTGCGGGTCCTGGCCGGTGAGCAGCGGCTGGCGGCCGGGACGGCCGAGGTCGCGGGGCTGGCCGTCTCGACGGCGGGGGTCGCCGACCTGGCCCGGTGGCGGGCCCGGTCGCTGGGGCAGGTCGACCAGGACCCGTGGCGGCTGCTGCGCCGCGAGTTCGACGTGGTGACCAACGTGGCCCTGCAGCTGCGGGTCACCGGGGTGGGCGCGCAGCCGGCCCGGTCGCGCGCCGCCGAGGCGCTGGAGTCGCTGGGGCTGGGCGACCTGACCGGCCGGGACCCGGCGACCCTGTCGGGCGGGCAGCGGCAGAAGGTCGCGGTGTGCGCGGCCCTGGCCCACGGGCCCGCGCTGGTCCTGGCCGACGAGCCCACCGGCCAGCTCGACCTGCGCTCGGCCGACGAGGTCTACGAGCTCCTGGACCGGGCGGTCCGGCACGCCGGGGCCACCCTGGTGCTGGTCACCCACGACGACCGGGCGGCCGGGATAGCGGACCGGGTGGTCCGGATCCGGGACGGGCGCATCTCCGAGTCGTGGACGCCGGGCCCCGACGCCCGCGAGGCGCTGGTGGTCGACGACCGCGGCTGGCTCCGGCTGCCGGCGGAGGTGCGGGGTGATGCCAAGGCCGTGCACGTGTCGTCATCGGGTGACGGCATCACCCTGCACCCCGTTGGTCGTGATCATGGAATCTTCCAGTCTGCGCCGCCGGGTGCTGCCCTGGCAGAGAAGCCCGCCAGACTGGAAGATTCCATGATCACGACCAATGAGGTGGTGGCCCGGCTGTCCGGGGTCTGCGTGGCCTACGGGGGGACCACCGTGCTGGACGGCGTGGATCTGGACGTGCACGCCGGGGAGCTGACGGTGCTCACCGGGCGCTCGGGGGCCGGGAAGAGCACGTTGCTGCGGGTGCTGCTCGGGATGCAGCGCCCGGACGCCGGCGCGGTCGAACTCGACGGCCACCCGCTCGAGGAGCTCGACCGGGCGCAGCGGGCGGCGCTGCGCGGGCGGGTGTGCGGCGTCGTCCTGCAGCAGGTCCACCTGGCCGGCACGGCCGACCCGGTCGGGAATCTCGACCTGGCCCGGGCCGCCCGAGGGCTGCCACTCGACCCGGACGCCGGGCGCTGGCTCGAGCGGCTCGGCGTCGCCGGGTTCGACGGCCGGCCCGCGGCGGGGCTGTCGGGCGGCGAGCGGCAGCGGGTCGCCCTGGCCCGCGCGCTGGTCGCCCTGGACCGCCCCGGCGCGCGGCTCCTCGTGCTGGACGAGCCGACGTCCCAGCTGGACGAGGGCTCGGCCGAGCTGGTGACGCAGGTGCTGCGGGAGGTCGTGGGGGCGGGCGCCGCTGTGCTCGTCGCCACCCATGACCCCGTTCTGGTCACAGCGGCCGATCGGACCCATACCCTGGACTGACGATGGGGTACGAGGACTTCTACGAGCACCGGGGCCAGGGACGGCATGCCAAGGCGCCGCGGTCACGGGTTTTGCGGCGCACCGTCCTGGTGCTCGTGCTGATGGTCGGGCTGGGCGTCGGCGGGGGCGTCGAGCTGAGCGCGTACGCCCGCACCGGCTGGGTGCCCGCCGCGCTCCGGTCGCCGAGCAGCCCGACCCCGGCCCCGGACCCGACGTCCACCACCGCCCCCGCGCTGAACGTCGCCGCGACCGCCGGTGCCGGCGCGACGCCGAGCACCACCCCGAGTGCGAGTGCGAGCGCGACTCCCACGCCCAGCCCCACGCCGGTGGCCCGGCCGTTGCGGGTGATGCCGCTGGGCGACTCGATCACGTGGGGCAACTACTACGCGGGCGCCTACCGGGTGACGCTGTGGAAGAAGCTCAAGGCCAACCACCTGAAGGTGAACTTCGTCGGTTCCGTCTCCAACGGGCCCTCGAGCCTGGGCGACCACGACGTGGAGGCGTTCTCGGGCTGGCGCACCGACCAGTTCAACGACGACGTGGCCGGTTGGCTGAAGACGTACCGGCCCGACGTCGTTCTGCTGCAGACCGGTTCCAGCGACATCGAGCAGGGGGCCACCGGCGCGACCACCGCGCAGCGGCTCGACACCCTGCTCGCCACCATGTACCGGACGAAGCCGCACCTGATGGTGATCGTCTCCACCACCACGCCCGAGGCCGACGCCGACGGCAACTGGTACACCAAGCCGTACCAGGACTACGACAAGAAGATCCCCGGCCTGGTGACGAAGTACCGCAACGCCGGCCGGCACGCCTACCTGGCCAACATGCACGCGCGGAACTTCTCGTTCGGCAGCCCCGACATCTCGCCCGACGGCGTGCACCCGACGGCCACGGGCTACGTGAAGATGACCGCCGTCTGGTACCCGGTCCTGAAGCCGCTCTTCTACACCGAGAAGCCCTAAGCCACCTTCAGCCCGAAGATCGACCGGTGCGAGGGCGGCACCAGCTCGGCGTAGTCGGGGTTCTTCACCATGAACTTCCGCACGAACGGGCAGTAGGGCAGCACCTGCTTGCCCCGGCCGCGCAGGTCGTCGAGCGTCGAGCGGATCAGCGTCGACCCGAGGCCCTGCCCGCCGAACTCCTCCCCGATCTCGGTGTGCATCAGCGCGTACGTCTCGCCCCGCAGCTCGTAGGCCGTGAAGCCGGCGAGGGCGCCGTCGACGGTGATCTCGAACCGGTTCTCCGCCGGGTTCTCCCGGACCGTGATGTCGGCCATGCGCTCATGCTCGCAGACGCGTCGCGGGCGGTCACCGGCCCGGTGGACCGGCGACCGCCCGCGGGATCTACTGGGGCGCTCCGGAGTCCCTAGTGAGCGCCGATCTCCTTGGCCCGGCGGCTGATCAGGGCCAGCGCCGCACCACCCATCGCGACCGCGACCAGGCCGAGCAGCCCGCCGCCCGAGGCGCCGCCTCGCAGCGGGGACTCGGTCAGGCCGGTGGCCCGACAGAGCCGGGCCAGGGCACTGTCGCCCGAGCCCGAGCCCGACCCGGTGCTCACGCCGGCACCGACCCCGACGCCCGAACCCGAACCGGTGGCCGGGTCGCCGATCACGCCGCTGCCGTTCCCGTTACCGCCGGGGGTGCCGTTACCGCCGGGCGTGCCGGGGGTCCCGGGCGTGCCGGGGGTGCCGGACGTGCCGGGACCCTCGACGCCCAAGTCGCCGAGCAGGCCGCCGAGGTTCAGGGACAGGAAGGCGTGGACGCCGTCGAGCAGCGTCGCGTCGACGGTCGCCGGGCTGAGGTCGCCCAGGTTCGCGTCGAGGGCGACGAGGTCGCCGACCCCGAGGCCGTCACCCGTGTCGCCGAGGGTCAGACCGTCGCCCAGATTCCCCAGCGACAGGCCGTCACCGATCGTGCCCAGCGAGAGTCCGGAGCCCGAGTCGGTGCCACCGGACGGCGTCCCGCCGAGCGACAGACCGTCGCCCAGCCCGCCGCCCAGGTCGATCACGTTGCTCAGGTCACCCAGGTCGATCGGGGCGCTCCCGCCACCGACCCCGCCGAGGTCGATCGGCAGCGCGACGGGGGTCGATCCACCGGCCCCCGGTACCGCCGTGTCGGCGGCCGAGCTGATCACGACTTTGGCCGTGCTGGGCAACAGCACCTTCAGGATGCCGTGCCGCCCGGCATCGGCCGGGTCGTCCGCGACGGTCGCCCCGGAACCGAGCCCGACGTCGACCTTCAGCCCGCCGACGTGCCCGGACCCGCCGGCCCCCGCCCCCGTGCCGGTCGACGTGGCGCCGCCGGTGGCCCTCTTCACCGTGTCGGTGGTGCTCTTCGCGCCGCCGGTGACGCGGTTGACGGTGTCGTTCACCGTGTCGGTCACCTGCTTCACCGGGTCCTTCACGGAGCCGGTGGAACCGCCCGACGAGCCGGAGCCCGCCGAACCACCGAGGTCGACCTTCAGGCCACTGTCACCACCGAGGGTGATGTGCAGGCCGCCGTCGGCCGCGGAGGCCGCCCCGGCCCCGGCCACGAGCAGCGTGCCCGCGGCGACGGATGCGGTGAGTACGCGGCGGGAGACCCCGCCGGCGCGCATGGAGTTGGTACGCATGGCTTTCACTTCCCTTGGAACAGCTTTCGAACGAACAAGTACGGGCTCTGGCGTGCGCCGTCTGCTGGACGCCGGACTTGTAGGTGCGAGAGCTGGTCAGTCGGGGGTGAAGGGCGGCGCGTCCGCGCGGTCGCGGGGATGCAGGCCGGACGGGTCGGCCGTCGTCCACCACAGCGGGGACGGCGTGAGCCCCGCCAGGCTGGGCGCGCTCACCCAGCCGAGCTGCAGGTGGAGGGAGTCGGCAGCGCCGGCCCCCGTCCCGGCGGGCAGGGCCGGGACGGGGCCGGTCGGCCGGGGCCCGGTGGGTGCGGCGGGTACCGAGGGCACCAGCGACAACGCAACCCGTTGCAGGAGCGCGACTTCGGCTCCGGCAGGGCCCTGTGGGGGCTCGTCGATCAGGAGCGCGGGGAGGGCGCGCGCGGCCAGCCCGGGCAGCAGGTCGGGCAGTTCTCCGGGCAGCTCGGCCGGCGCGAGGTGGTCGAGGGACGGTCCGTCGAGCCTCGGGTGCAGCCCGACCGGGCCGCGAGCGAGGGCAGGCATCGGCGATGCGACCCGGTCCGAGAGGTCGCGCGGAAGGGTGAGGTTGGGTTCGCCGGTGATGGTGCTCAGGAGCCTGGGGACCTCGGTCGTGGCCCGGTCGGGTTGGTCGGGGGTGACGCTCACCCTGACGTTCTTCGTGATGCTCAGCGTGGCCGGGGTCGAAGGGCTGGCGGCACAGGCGGTGGCGGCTGCTGCGGCGCAGATCCCCGCGCCGAGCAGCACGCCTCCACCTAGTCGCAGCGCCCAACGCCGGAGTGCAGACGGTTCCGGCGCCAGCCGTTGCTTCGCGTCACGAAGCATGCACACATCGTGGCTCTGCGGTCGGAATCCGGCTACTCGCGTGCGAGTGAAATCGAACGGAGCACACGTACACGCAGAGTGAACGTGAGCACGCCCGTCACGTGTGGAGCGAGCTCAGGAACGCCTGGGTCCGCGCCTGCCGTGGGGACTCGAGCACGGTGGCCGCCGGCCCACGCTCGAGCACGCGCCCGCCGTCCAGGAAGCACACCTCGTCGGCCGCCCGCCGGGCGAAACCCATCTCGTGCGTCGCGATCACCATGGTCATGCCCTCGGACTTGAGGTCCTGCAGCATGGCCAGCACCTCGCCGACCAACTCCGGGTCGAGCGCCGAGGTCACCTCGTCGAAGAGCATCAGCTTCGGGTCGTTGACCAGCGACCGGGCGATGGCCACCCGCTGCTGCTGCCCGCCGGACAACTGGTCGGGGTGGGCGGACGCGCGGTGCTTGAGGCCGACGCGCTCGAGCATGGCCAGCGCCTTCTCCTCGGCCTCGGCGCGGGCCACGCCGTGCACCTTCCGCGGGGCCAGCGTCACGTTGTCGAGGACGCTCAGGTGCGGGAAGAGGTTGAACGACTGGAAGACGATGCCCATCCGCGACCGCACCGCGTCGGCGTCGACCCGCGGGTCGGTGATGTCCTCGCCGTCCAGCTCGATCGTGCCGTCGTCGACGACCTCCAGCAGGTCCACGCAGCGCAGCAGCGTCGACTTCCCCGACCCCGACGCCCCGATCAGCACCACGCACTTGTGCGCGTCGACGTCCAGGTCCAAGCCGTCGAGAATGACGTTGTCCCCGTAGGACTTCCGTAACCCGGTGACCTTCAGCAGAGCCATCAGAGGTGGCCGCCCATCGGGAGGAACCCGCGCCGCTTCGAGTAGGCGTCGGTGAACCGGGTCAGCGGGATCGTCAGGGCCAGGAACAGCACGCCGGCCACCACGTAGGGGGTGAAGTTGTAGGTCTCGGCGGTGGCGATCTGGGCTGCGCGCACCGAGTCGATCGCCGCCCCGAGGATCGAGATGAGCCCCGAGTCCTTGGTCAGCGCGACGATGTCGTTCAGCAGCGGCGGGACGACGTTGCGCACCGCCTGCGGCAGCACGACGAACCGCATGGTGGCCGACGACGACAGCCCGAGCGAGCGGGCCGCCGCGCGTTGGGAGGGGTGCACCGACTCGATGCCGGCGCGGAACACCTCGGAGCAGTAGGCCGAGTAGGTCAGCACCAGGGCCAGGCCGCCGAGCACCGTCGGGTTGTTCGTCACGCCCTGCAGCCGCAGCCCGGGCACCCCGAAGCCGACCAGCAGCAGCACCAGGATCAGCGGCAGCCCGCGGAACACGTCGACGTAGACCGTCGCGACGATCCGCAGCGGCGTGAAGACCGGGCCCTTCAACGTCCGGGCCAGGGCCAGCAGCAGGCCGAACGTCAGCATGCAGACGGCGCTGACCGTGAAGACCTCGACGTTGATCCAGAACCCGCGCAACACGTCGCCGAACGAGTCCCGGGCCACGCCCCAGTTGAAGAACGTGTCCCGGGTGCGCTCCCAGCCCGGCGAGCTGACCACCCCGGCCACGAGCCCGCCGAGGATCACGACCGTGCTGACGACGGCGATCAGCACCGAACGCCGGGCCTGCGCCCGGCGGTAGGCGAGCCGCTCGACCTGCCGGGCCGACGGCGTCCAGCTGCTTGTACTGCCGGACGCCGTCGGGCCTGACCCGCTCACCGGTGTTACTTCAGGACGGGCGCGCCGGCGCCCTGGGCGAGCCACGTGTCGGCCAGCTGCGCGAGGGTGCCGTTGCTGCGCAGCGTGTCGACGGCCTGGGAGACGCACGGGGTCAGCGACGAACCCTTCTCCAGGACCATGCCGAACTGCTCGGGCGTGCCCGTGGTGTTCTCCAGCTGCCCGACCACCAGGCCGTCGTCGAGCTCGGCGGCGGTGATGTACAGGCCGGTCGGCAGGTCCACCACGAGGGCGTCGACCTGGCCGTTCTTCAGCGCCAGCTTGGCCTTGTCGTTGTCGTCGAAGACGGCGGGCGTCTGCGTCGGCTTGATCTGGTCGGTGATCGCCTTGTAGCTCGTGGTGCCCACCTGGGCGCCCAGCTTCAGGGCCTGCAGCCCGGCCAGCGTGGTGACGCCGTCGGCCTCGCTGCCCTTGGTGGTGATCACGGCCTGCGTGACGTCGTAGTAGCCGGAGCTGAAGTCGACGGCCTTCTTGCGCTCGTCGGTGATCGAGAACTGGTTGATGTCGACGTCGAAGCTCTTCGCGCCGGGCTGGATGACGGAGTTGAAGCTCGCGGTCACCCACTTCACCTGGTCCTGGGTGTAGCCGAGCTGCTTGGCGACCGCGTAGGCCACCGCCGACTCCAGGCCCTTGCCGTTGCTGGGCTTGTCGTCCACGAACCACGGCGGGTACGCCGGCTTGTCGGTGCCGACCGTCAGCGTGTTCGCGGTCTTCGTCTTCAGGTCCGCGGGGGAGCAGGACAGCGAGGCGGAGGGGGTCGCGGCGTCCGACGCGGAGTCGGTGGGGGCGCAACCGGCCACGGCCGCGATCAACGCGACACCGGCCAGCGGGAGGGTGACCTTCTGGATTCGCACGGTCGAGATAGTAAGGCCAGTAGAGTCTCGTTCGTGCATTCGTCACAGGTCGCTGACCAGCCCTATCTGGTCGTAGCCGCTGTTACTGCGGCCGGGGTGCTGCTCTTCGCGGGAGCCATGGCCGCGCGCCGCCTGCTGGCCCCGAGGGTGCCCACCACCGGCAAGCTGACGACGTACGAGAGTGGCGTCGACCCGGTGGGCGGCGGCTGGGCGCAGAGCCAGATCCGCTACTACCTCTACGCGTTCCTGTACGTCGTGTTCGCCGTCGACACCGTCTACCTGTTCCCGTGGGCGGTCGTGCTGAAGCGGCTGGGTTGGGCGTCGCTGGCCGAGATGGCGGTGTTCCTCGGGATCATCGCCGTGGGCCTGCTGCACGCGATCCGGCGAGGAGCCCTCCGATGGTCGTAGACCTGCCCGAGCCGAAGGTCGGCGCCGTCGGCTCGGTGGCGCCGTACCCGCTGCGGCTGGTGCTCAACTGGGGCCGCCGGTACAGCCTGTGGGTGTTCAACTTCGGGCTGGCCTGCTGCGCGATCGAGTTCATCGCCGCCTCGATGAGCCGGCACGACTTCATCCGCCTCGGGGTGATCCCGTTCGCCAACGGCCCCCGCCAGGCCGACCTGATGGTCGTGTCCGGCACCGTGACGGACAAGATGGCCCCGGCCGTGCGCCGGTTGTACGACCAGATGCCCGAGCCGAAGTACGTCATCTCGTTCGGCGCCTGCTCGAACTCCGGTGGGCCGTACTGGGATTCGTACAGCGTGACGAAGGGCGTCGACCAGCTCATCCCCGTCGACGTGTACGTGCCGGGCTGCCCGCCGCGGCCCGAGGCGCTGCTGCAGGGCATCGTGAAGCTGCAGGAGAAGATCGCCGCCGAGCACCTGGGCCGCAAGTACCGCGGCATGCGCGAGCAGCAGCGCGCGGTCAACGCCGCCGCCCTGACCCGGCCTCTCGTGCACCCGACGGGGCAGGGCCGGCAGTGAGCGAGTCCCCCCCGACCCAGCCGATCATGGTCCCGTTCCCGGACCCGCTCGCCGACACCGCGCTGAAGGTCACCTTCGCACCGGCCCTGGTCTCGCGGGACGGCGCGGGCACGCCGGTCATCGACGTGCCCGAGGGGCAGTGGATGCACTGTGCGCTGACCGCCCGGCACGAGGTCGGCATGACCTTCCTCGACTGGCTGTCGGCCGTCGACGAGCCCGACGGCGACCCGCCCGGGGTGGACGTCGTCCTGCACGTGGCCGCTCCCGGCTCGCTCAAGACCCGCGGCATGGAGCGGCTGATGCTGCGCACCCGCGTCCCGGACGGCGGCGCGCTGCCCAGCCTCACCGGCGTGTGGCCGGGGGTGGCCTGGCACGAGCGCGAGACGTTCGAGATGTTCGGTGTGCGGTTCACCGGCTTCGACGACGGCTCGGGCCTCGGCCTGCGACCGTTGCTGCTGCCCGACGGGTTCGAGGGCACGCCGCTGCGCAAGTCGTTCGTGCTCGCCGCCCGTGCGTCGAAGGCGTGGCCGGGGGCCAAGGACCCGGGGGACTCCGAGGCGAAGCCCGCCCGGCCCGGCGGCAAGGCGCCCGCGCGGCGCAAGACGCTGCCGCCCGGGGTGCCGGACCCGTCGTGGGGGCCGCGCGAGGTGGGCGAGGAGCAGGTGGACGCCGCCCCGCCCGTGCGCCGGGCCCCCGCCCGTCCCGCGGTGGTCACCCCTCCGGTCGTCGAGGCGCCGGTCGTTGAGGCGCCGGTCGTTGAGGCGCCGGTCGCCGAGGCGCCGGTCGTTGAGCCGCCCGCGCCGCGCGTGATCGACGTCGAGTCGCTGCCCGTGCTCGAACCGGCCGCCGAGCCGACCAGCGACTCCGCCGAACCGATCGACCCCTCCCCGTCCGCCTCAACGATCGTTGATCCGTCTCTCGTGGAGGCCCCGGAGGCCGAGGTCGGTGCAGATGCCGAGGCCGAACTCGAGGCCGAACCCGAGGCCGAACCCGAGGCCGAACCCGAGGCCGAACCCGAGGCGGAGGAGCCGGTCGCGGGGCGGGCGCGCGACGTCCTGCCGGCCATGCCACCGACGCCGGTGACGAGCGAGATCCCGGTGATCGCACCGCCCGTGGCCCAGGAGCCGGAGCCCGAGGACGAGCCGGAGGAGGAGTCGTGACCTTCTCCGTCGACGTCCCGCTGCTCGTCGACGTCGTGGTGCGGGCGGCGTCGGTGCTGGTCGCCTTCCTGGTGCTGCCGCTGCTGGTCGGGCAGACCGAGCACAAGGTGATGGCCCACATGCAGGGGCGGCTCGGCCCGATGTACGCGGGCGGCTTCCACGGCTGGGCGCAGCTGGTCGCCGACGGGGTCAAGTTCGCGCAGAAGGAGGACGTGATCCCGGCGGCCGCCGACCGGGCCGTCTTCAAGCTCGCGCCGGCCGTCGCGCTGGTGCCGTACATCGTCGCGCTGGCGGCCATCCCACTGTCGCCGACGCTGGTCGCCGCCGACCTGAACGCGGGCCTGCTGTTCGTGCTGGCCGCCTCGGCGGTGTCGGTGCTCGGCACGCTCATGGGGGGCTGGGCCAGCGGCAACAAGTACGCGCTGCTGGGTGCTCTGCGTTCCGCCGCACAGCTTCTCGCCTACGAGCTGCCGCTGGTGCTGGCCGCCGCGTCGGTCGCGCTGGCCGCCGGGACGCTGTCGCTGACCGGCATCGCCGCCTCCTGGCACTGGTGGTGGTTGATCTGGCAGGCGCCCGCCGCGGTGGTCTTCCTGGTGGCCGGGCTGGCCGAGGTGCAGCGCCCGCCGTTCGACATGCCGCTGGCCGACTCGGAACTCGTGATGGGCCCGTACACCGAGTACACCGGCCTGCGGTTCGCGCTGTTCCTGCTGGCCGAGTACGCGGGCATCGTGGTGCTGTCGGCGCTGACCGCCGTGCTGTTCCTCGGCGGCTGGCGCGGGCCGTTCGCCGAGTACCTGGGCCCCGTGTGGATGCTGCTGAAGACCGGGGTCGTGGCCGTCGTCGTGATCTGGGTGCGCGTCGCCTGGCCGCGGCTGCGCGAGGACCAGCTCCAGCGCCTGGCCTGGGCCGTGCTGGTGCCGGTGACCCTCGCGCAGCTGGCGATCACCGCCGTCCTCGTCGTCTGACCTCCAAGATCACCGAGAGGGTGCACTGATTGCGAGTCTGACTCGCAATCAGTGCACTCCAACGGTGATCACGGTCAGCTCAGGCCCAGGGAGTCGCACTCGGCGGCGGCCTTCTGCACCTCGGCGATCCGGTCAGGCAGGTTCTCGCGGCGGTCGAGACGCTTCTGCAGGGCGTCGGCGCGCTTCGGGAAGTTGTGCTCCTTCAGCTTCGCGAGCCGCTTCTCGGCCTTGGCCCGCGCGTCGTCGCCCTTCTCCGCCAGCGCGGCCTGACGCTTCTGCAGACGCTCGACGATCTCGTCGGAGTTCCCGCAGAACGTGGTGACCCGGGTGGCCAGCACGCTGCCGGCGGGCAGGGTGATGGACGAGCTGGACGAGCTGGACGTGGTGGTGGTCGGGGTGTCCGACGTGGTGGCGATGGCCACCCCGCTCACGGCGAGGAGACCGGCGGCGCCCACGGCGCCGAAGACGATGCGTGAGTTCATGACCTGAACCCTGCCCGCCCCGGGTGGCGGCCGGGTCAGCGCAATGTTCGGGGAATGTACGGATCGTCGGCGGGAGTCAGATCCGGGGCAGGTAGAGCACGAACGACGCGCCCCCGGCCGACGAGTGACCGGCCTTGGCCTGCCCGCCCAGGCGCCGCACCAGCTCCCCGACGAGAGCGAGCCCCAACCCGGTGCTGACCGCCCGCTCGCCCGAGTAGCGGTCGCTCAGCCGCCCGCGCTCGAACGCGACGGCCAGGTCGTCGTCGGCCAGCCCCGGACCGTCGTCGCTGACCTCCACCCAGGCCAGTCCGGGGTGCTCCCCGCAGGTCAGCTTCAACCGGGACTCCGGGGGCAGCACCCGCAGCGCGTTGTCGAGCAGGGCGTCGATCGCCTGCCGCAACCGGTCGGCGTCCGTCACCAGTGGCAGCGTCGCCGGGGCCGCGACGTCGAGCCGGACGCGGGCGTCGGTGGCCCGCGCCATCCAGGCGGCCCCGGCGGCCCGCACCAGATCGGCCAGGTCGGCCGGCGCCGGGGAGACCGTGAAGTCGTCGGCTTCCATCCGGGCCAGGGCCATCAGGTCCTCGACCCGCCGCGACAGCCGCGCCGACTCCTGCTTGATCACGACGCCGGCCCGCTCGGCCTCGAAGCCCACGATGACGCCGTCGGCCAGCCCCTCCGCGTAGCCGTTCACCGCGGTCAACGGGGTGCGCAGCTCGTGCGAGACGTCCATCAGGAAGCGCCGTTGTCGTTCCTCGCTGAGCGACAGCGCCGCGGCCAGGTCGTTCAGCGCGTGCCCGACGTCCGCCACCTCGGCCGGGCCGCCCGGCGTGACCTGAACGTCCCGCCGTCCGGCCCCGATCTCCCGCGCCCCGGCCGCCAGCCGGCGCAGGGGCGCGCCGAGCTGACGGGCCAGCAGGGAACCGACCAGGACCCCCGCCGCGAGACCGACCAGCAGGGCCAGCACGAACCGCCGGCCCACCGGCGAGGCGCCCGACGCCCCGGCCGCCGGCTCCGTGACCAGCACCGTGATGCCGTTCTCGGTGACGCCCTCGGCCAGCCACTCCTGACCGTCGAGCCGGCGTCGGTCGGACAGGCCCGCGGGCGAGCGGGCGGCCTCGCCGTCACCCGCGACGAACGGCGGGTCGACCGGCGCGGCCGGGTCGGTCAGCACCACCAGCGTGATCTGGCGCCGGGCCAGGTTCTTGGTCAGCGCGGCGGTGCGGGCCCGCAACCGGGCCGGCCGGTCGTCGAACGCGGCCAACGTGTCGGCCACCGTCTGGGCGTCGCGTCGCAGGGCCGTCGACGCCTGGTCCGAGGCGCCCGCCCGGTACAACCCGAGCGTGGTCAGGCTGGTGAACGTGACGCTGATCAGGGCCACCACCACGGTCATCCCGATCAGCCGGCGCTGCAGCGTCACGAGGGACGCTCCGAGCGCTCGACCGAGTAGCCGACGCCCCGCACGGTGCGCAGGTCGAGCGCGGCGCCGAGCTTGGCGCGCAGTTGGGCGACGTGGACGTCGAGGGTGCGCGTCGGCGTCCCGGGCGGGTAGCCCCACACGTCGGCGAGCAGTTCCTCGCGCGGGAAGACCCGGCCGGGACGGCCCATCAGGTGGCGCAGCAGGTCGAACTCGGTGGTGGTCAGCGGCACCGGTACCCCGTCGGCCTCCACCTTCCGGCTACCCGCGTCGAGCCGGACCGCTCCCACCGAGAGCACGTCGTCCACCGCGCCGGAAGGCCCGGCGGGCACCCGGCGCAGCACGGCTCGGACCCGGGCCACCACTTCGCGCGGGCTGAACGGCTTGGTCACGTAGTCGTCGGCGCCCAGCTCCAGGCCGAGCACCCGGTCGACCTCGTCGTCGCGCGCGGTGACGAACAGCACGGGGGTGGCATCGCCCGCGGCGCGCATCCGCCGGCACACCTCGATGCCGTCGATGCCGGGCAGCCCGACGTCCAGGATCACGGCCGCCGGGTGCAGCGCCGCGAGGTCGCGCAGGGCGTCCTCCCCGGTGCGGGCCAGCGCCACCTCGAACCCGTCGCGGGCCAGGTAGGAGCCGAGCAGATCGGCGATCGGCCGCTCGTCCTCGACGATCAGCACGACCTGCGCCGCCTCCTGTCCCGCCGACATCACGGGGGACATCCTGCCCGCAAACACAGGAAACGTGTGAGGGGCGATACGGGTGCACGTCACAGTGGGCGCGCGGTTGCGGCAAGATGCAGCCCGTGAGCGAGCGGGACGACGAGCAGGCGGCCGGACTGCCGGACGGGCAGCCGGCGGAGCACCCGCATCCGCGACCCCATCGACACCTGCCGGGTGCGGGGCTCGTGGCCGGTCTGGCGACGACCGCGAAGACGATGCTGCGCCCCTCGCGCACCGCCGAGTACCCCGACGTGAAGCCGCCGTTGCCGCCCCGCAGCCGCGGGGTGATCGCGCTGCTCGAGGAGAACTGCACGGTCTGCATGCTGTGCGCGCGCGAGTGCCCGGACTGGTGCATCTACATCGAGTCGCACAAGGAGACGGTGCCGGCCGCCGAACCCGGCGGTCGTGACCGGCAGCGCAACATGCTCGACCGGTTCGCCATCGACTTCTCGCTGTGCATGTACTGCGGCATCTGCATCGAGGCCTGCCCGTTCGACGCGCTCTTCTGGAGCCCCGAGTTCGAGTACGCGGAGTTCGACATCCGCGACCTGACGCACGAGAGCGACCGGCTGTCGGGCTGGATGGGCAGCGTCCCGCCGCCGCAGCTGCCCGACCACCGGGCCGCGCCGCCCAAGGAGCTCGAGACGGCCCGCGCCACCGTCGAACGAGCCGCCGAGCGCCACCAGCCGTGACCGGACTCGAGATCGTCTTCATCGCCCTCGCGGTGCTGACCGGTGCCGCGGGCCTGCTCTCCGTCACCAGCCCGCGGGTGCTGCACAGCGCGCTGTGGCTGGTGGTCGCGCTCGGCGGGTTGGCCGGGGTGTACCTGGTGCTGGGCGCCGAGGTGGTCGCCCTGGTGCAGTTGCTGGTCTACGTCGGGGCGGTCGTCGTCCTGGTCGTGTTCGCACTGATGCTCACCCGGGCCCCGGTCGCGCCCAGCGCCCGGTTGGACGCCGGCCCGACCCAGCGGCTCGCGGCTCTCGTCGCCGGGGTGGCCACCACCGCGCTGATCGCGGGCGTGCTGATCTACGCGGTCGGCAGCGCCACCGTCGAGGTCGAGGCGAACCGCGGCAACGCCGGGGCCCTCGGGACGGCGGTCTTCGCCGGGTGGGTGCTGCCCTTCGAGCTGCTGTCGGTGCTGCTCCTGGCCGCCCTCGTCGGGGCGCTGGCCATCAGCCGGGACACCGGCCGGGACGAGAAGTGATCCACCTCGTCGGGCCGCTGGTGCTGGCCGCCGCGCTGGCCGGGATCGGCGTCTACGGCATGCTCGCCCGCCGTAACGCGGTACTGGTGCTGATCGGCGCCGAACTGCTGCTGAACGCCGGCTGCCTGCTCCTGGTCACCGCCTCCAGCCTGCCCAGCGGCGGCCTCGGAGCGCTGCCCGGCGTCGGGGTCTCCGACCCGACCGAGGGGGGCGACCCGCTGCTGTCCGGGCAGTCCATGGCCGTCTTCGCCATCACCATCGCCGCCGCCGAGATCGGGCTGGCGCTGGCCGTCGTCCTGCTGCTGTTCCGGGCCCGGCGGACCGTCGAGCTGTCCGAGGTGCGCGAGCTCGGCGAGGCGGCCGAGGGCGGCGCCGTCGGCGAGCCGGTCAGCGAGGCCGAGCTCTGATGGACTACTTCACCGCTGCCAACCTGACCCCGACGACCCTGGCCGGGGCGGCCGTCCTGGTCGGCGTCTGCCTGCCCGCCGTGGCCGCCGCCACCGGGTTGTACCTCGGCAGCCGGTCGCGGGGCTTCGGCTCGGACTTCGCCGTCGTCGGCGCGTTCGTGGCGATGGTCGCGGCGTTCGTCGAGACGTACGCGGTGCTGGACGGCGGTCCGGTCGACTCGATCCCGTTCCTGGGCAGCGCGCGCACCGGGGGAGCGCTGCTCGACCTGTCCCTGCAGGCCGACGAGCTGAGCGCGTTCACGTCGCTCGCCGTGACCGTCGTCGCGTTCTGCGTGCAGCTCTACTCGGTCGCCTACCTGGCCGGCGACGGCACCCCCGAGCACCCCACCCGGTACGCCGGGTACGCGGCCACGGTCTCGCTGTTCACGTCGGCGATGCTGCTCGTCGTCCACACCGACGACCTGGTGCTGCTGCTGGTGGGCTGGGAGCTGATGGGCCTGGCCTCCTACCTGCTGGTCGGTCACCACAGCGAGCGGGAGGCCGCGCGTGCGGCCGCGGTCAAGGCCTTCCTCACCACCCGGGTCGGTGACGTCGGGCTGCTGCTGGCGGTCGTCGTCCTGTTCGCGGGGGCGGGGACGACGAGCATCGGTGGCCTGACCGCGGCGATCGCGCAGGGGGACGTCGGGCACGGCACCCTGCTCGCCGCCGCGCTGCTCGCGCTGGCCGGGGTGGCCGGCAAGTCGGCCCAGTTCCCGCTGCACACGTGGCTGCCCGACGCGATGGAGGGCCCGACCCCGATCTCGGCGCTGATCCACGCGGCGACCATGGTCGCGGCCGGCGTGTACCTCGTGATCCGGCTGCTGCCGGTCTATCTCGCGGTGCCCGGCGCCCTGCAGGTGGCCGCCGTGATCGCCGCGATCACCATGGTCGGCGCCGCCGGGGCCGCGTTCGCGCAGGACGACCTGAAGCGCCTGCTGGCCTACTCGACGATCAGCCAGGTCGCGTACATGCTGGCCGGCGTCGCGATGACCGCGGGTGACCCGGCGGGGGCGCAGGCCGGGCTGTTCCACCTGCTGTCCCACGCCGCGTTCAAGGCCCTGCTGTTCCTGGCCGCCGGCTGCGTGGTGCACCTGGTCGGCTCGACGCTGCTGGCCGACATGGGCGGGCTGTGGCACACCCACCGGTCGCTGGCCGTCCTGTTCGGCCTCGGGCTGGCCGCGCTCGCGGGAGTGCCTCCGCTGAGCGGGTTCTGGTCGAAGGAGGCCGTGCTGACGGCCGCCGAGGGCGCCGCGCACGACGGGCTCTGGACCGGGTGGCTCGTCCTGCTGGCCGGGCTGGCGACGGCGTTGCTGACCGGCCTCTACGCCGGTCGGGCCTGGACGATGGTCGCGCTGGGCGAGCCGGTGCTGCCCGGTGCGCCCGTGCGCGGCGACGCGGAGACCGAGAAGCCGCACCAGGCACTGGAACCCGGTGCCGACGAGGAGCTGGTCGAGGAGACCGGCCACGCCCACCGGCTGCCGCGCCGGATGACTTTCCCGCTGTACCTGCTCGCGGTCCCGACGGTCGGGCTGGGCCTGGTGCTGCTGCACCCACCGGCCCTGCTCGACGGGCTGGGCGTCGACGTGATCACGGGCTACACCGGGTCGGTGCTCGCGATCGCCGGTCTCGGGTGGGCCCTCTCGGCGCCGCGGCTCGGGACCGTCGACATCGCCGACACCCTGCCCGCCGACCTGCGCGGCCTGCTGCGCGACGGGTTGCGCGTCGAGGCCGCCCAGCGAGCGCTCGTCGTCCGGCCGGTGCAGGCCCTGGCCCGCTGGGTGCAGGTCGGCGACCGCGACGTCGTCGACGCCTACGTCCGGGCCACCCCCGTCGTCGTGGCGATCGGCGGGCGCACGTTGCGCCGGTTCTCGACCGGGCTGGCCACCGGCTACCTGGTCTGGGTGGCGGTCGGGGCCGTACTGGCCGGCATCGCGGGGGTGGTGCTCTCGTGATCTCCGAGAGCTGGCTCGTACCGGCGCTGTCCGTCGTGCCGATTCTTACCGCGTTCGTCGTGCTGGCCGTGCGCGGGTTCGACGGCCGCCGGCTCGAGGCACTACCCGCCTGGCTCGGCGCCGTGGCCTGCCTCGCGGTGACCGTCGTGGCCGGTGTCGCCACCGCGCTCGTCGTCGACCGGGGCTCGAGCCGACCCCGGCTCGAGGTGGACGCGCAGTGGATCCCGGCGCTCGGCGTCCGGGCGCACCTCGGCCTGGACGGCGTGAGCGCGCCGCTCGTGCTGCTCACCTCCGCGCTGGGCGTGCTCGTGTGCGTCCACCTGGCGCTCACCGCCCGCAGTCTCGACACCGGGCGGCGCCTCGTCGGCTGCGTGCTGCTCGTGGTCGGTTCCGCGAACGCCACGTTCACGGCGCTCGACCTGGTCCTGTTCTTCGTCGCCTTCGAGGGCGTGCTGATCCCGATGTGGTTCGTCATCGCCGTCTGGGGCGACGACCGGCAGTCGGCGGCCAAGCCGTACCCCGGCGCGAAACCCCTCGGGGGTGAGGCGGCCCGCCGCGACGCCGCCGGCCGGTTCGTGCTCTACACGGCCACCGGGTCGGCGCTGATGCTGCTGGGCATCCTGCTCGTCGTCCTGAAGACCGGCAGCTCCGACCTGGTCGCCCTGGCCACCGACCCGTCGTCCCTGCCCGGCGGCACGCTGTCGCAGGCGACGCAGTTCACGGCCGCCCTGCTGATCGTGGCCGGGCTCGCGGTGAAGGCGCCGATGTGGCCGCTGCACACGTGGCTGCCGCCGGCCCACACCATCGCCCCGACCGCGGGTTCCGTGCTGCTGGCCGGGGTGCTGCTGAAGCTCGGCACGTACGGGCTGGTGCGCGTCGCCGTCCCGGTGCTGCCCGACGGGTTCCGCGAACTGGCGCCCTGGCTGGGGGTTCTCGGCGCGGTGGGCGTGGTCTGGGCCGGGCTGGCCTGCCTGGTCGAGCGGGACCTGAAGCGGCTGGTGGCGTTCTCGTCGGTCGCGCACATGGGCTTCGTGCTGCTGGGCATCGCGTCGATGTCGCCGGTCGGTATGCAGGGCGCGCTGTACGCGAACATCGCGCACGGCGTCGTCAGCGCCCTGCTGTTCTTCGTGGTCGGCGCGCTGAAGGACCGGACGCACTCCGCCGACCTCGGCGAGATCGGCCCCGGTCTGCGCGACCGGGTGCCGCGGCTCGGTTGGCTGCTCGCGTTGGGCGCCGTGGCCGGGATCGGGCTGCCCGGCCTGGCCGTGTTCTGGGGCGAGCTGCTGGCTGTCGCCGGGGCCTGGCAGTCGGGTGCGGACGACGGTGCGCTCGGTGCGCTCGGCCGCCCCCTGGCCGTCGTGGCGGCGGTGGGCACGGTGATCGCGGCCGCCTACTGGTTGCGCGTGCTGCGCGAGATCTGGATGGGTGAGACCGACCCGCAGCGTGCTCGCCTCCCCGACGCCTCGCGCGGTGACACGCTGACCGTCGCGCCGCTGGCCCTGGCCACCGTCGCGCTCGGGCTGGTGCCCGGGCCGCTGCTGGCCCTGACGAGCTCCGCCGCGCGCGGGCTGCTGCAACTGGTGGGTGCGCCATGACCCTCTCGCCGCTGACCCTCTCGCCGCTGGCCGCCGGGGTGACGCTGACCGGCGTCCCCGGGATCGACTGGGGCCTGCTGGCCCCCGTCCTCGCGCCCGTGGTGGCGCTGCTGCTCGTGCTGCTCCTCGACGCTGTCGCGCCCGGGCACCGGCTCCTGCGCCCGGTGCAGGACGCCGTCACGCTGCTCGGCCTGGCCGCCGCGGCCGGGCTGGTGGCCTGGCTGTCCACCACGGAGCAGCGCTCGACCGCGTGCCTTTCCGGGTCGGACTCGCTGCTGCCGGAGTGCTCGTTCGAGGTCGACCGGCTGGCGCTGGCGCTGATGGCCGTGGTGCTGGTGGCCGCCTTCGGCTGCGTGCTGCTGGCCTTCGACTCGCCGGTCACACGCGCCGACGAGAAGGCCCACGCGCCCTACCAGGTGCTCCTGCTCACCGCGGTCGCCGGGACGCTCGCGCTGGCCGGCGCCCGCGACCTGGCCACGCTGGTCATCGCGCTGGAGACGGCGTCGCTGCCCGCCATCGCGCTCGTCGCCCTGCGCCGCGACGGGCAGGGCGCCCAGGCCGCCGTGACCATGCTGATCACCGCCGTCGGGTCGCTCGGCCTGCTGGTCACCGGGGTCGGGTTGCTCGTGCTGACCACCGGCTCGCTGCACTTCGAGGTGATCGCCACCGCGCTGTCCGGCGGCACCGCGACCGGTCCCGGCACGGGCCTCGACCCGCACCTGGCCGCCGTGGCCGGGCTCGGGGCGCTGCTGGCCCTGGCCGGGCTCGCGTTCAAGCTGTCGTTGGTGCCGTTCCACCTGTGGACGCCGGACACCTACGCGGGCGCGCCGCTGCCCGTCGCCGTGTTCCTGGCCACCGTCTCCAAGGTCGCCGGCCTGGCCGCGGTCGCGGTGTTCCTGACCATGGCCGTGATGCCGCTGGCCCACGCCTGGGCGCCCGTCCTCGCCGTCCTGGCCGGGGTGTCGATGACCGTCGGCAACCTGGTCGCGCTGCGGCAGACGCACGCCGTCCGGCTGCTGGCCTGGTCGACCGTCGCGCAGGCCGGCTGGGTGGTCCTGCCGTTCGCCGCAGCCGACGCGACGCCGGGCGGTGCGCTGCCGGTGCTGTCGGCCTCCGTCGGCTACCTGCTCGCCTACGTGGTGGCCTCGCTCGCCGTGTTCTCCGTCGTCGTCCTCGTGGCCCGGCACCAGCCCGACGGCGAGGAGCACTCGCTGGAGACCTACCGCGGGCTGTCCCGGACCGAACCGGTGGCCAGCGGGGTGCTCGTGCTCGGGCTGCTCTGCCTGGCCGGGTTGCCGCCCGGCGTGATGGGCCTGGTCGCCAAGGTCGTGGTGCTGCGGCCCGTGGTCGACGCGCAGCAGTGGGGGCTGGCCGTCGTCGCCGCGCTGAACGTGGCCCTGGGCCTCGCGTACTACCTGCGGTGGGCCGGGCTGGTCGCCGCGCGCCCGGCGTCCGGGCAGGTCCTGCTGCGCTGGAAGGTGCGCCCGGCCGAGGGGATCGCGCTCGGGGCGGCCGGCGCCGCGTGCGTGGTGCTGTCGGTGGGGGGACAGTTGATCGCGGGCTTGTTGGGCTGATCCAGCGATCGTTCAGGAAGCTCCCAGGTAGCCACGGGAACGTGCACCTGTCCGAATCCGTTGACCAGCACGTCCCCTCACGTAAGGAACCGGAGGCCCGCCTCGATGGGTCACAACCACTTCAACGGTCTCAAGACCGCTCTCCTGCTCGGTGCCATGTCGGGCATCATCCTGGCGTTCGGCTACCTGATCGGTAACTCGACCGGGCTGGTCATCGCCCTGTTCATCGCCCTCGGCATCAACTTCTACAGCTACTGGAACAGCGACAAGCTGGCCCTCAAGGCCATGCGGGCGCGACCGGTCAGCGAGGTCGAGCAGCCGGCGATGTACCGGATCGTGCGCGAGCTGTCCACGCGCGCCGGGCAGCCGATGCCCGCGCTGTACGTGTCGCCGACCGATGCGCCGAACGCCTTCGCCACGGGCCGCAACCCGCGCCACGCGGCGGTCTGCTGCACCGAGGGCATCCTGAAGATCCTCGACGAGCGCGAGCTGCGCGGCGTCCTCGGCCACGAGCTGATGCACGTCTACAACCGCGACATCCTCACCAGCTCGATCGCGGCCGGCCTGGCCACCGCGATCACCTTCATCGCCCAGTTCGCGTTCTTCTTCGGCGGCGGCGGCGACGACGAGGACCGGCCGAACCCGATCTTCGCGATCCTGTTCGCACTGCTGGCGCCCCTGGCCGCGGCCGTGGTGCAGATGGCGATCAGCCGCACCCGCGAGTACGACGCGGACGAGGACGGCGCGACGCTGACCAACGACCCGCTGGCCCTGGCCAGCGCGCTGCGCAAGCTCGAGCGGGGGACGCAGGCGCTGCCGCTGCCGCCCGAGCGGGAACTGGTCAACGCCAGCCACATGATGATCGCCAACCCGTTCCGGATGGGCGGTGTGCAGCAGCTGTTCGCCACCCACCCACCGATGTCCGACCGGATCGCCCGGCTCGAGCAGATGGCGGGCTACCGCCACTAGTTCGCTCGGGAGGAGGCGCCGCCAGGCGCCGACGGGCATGCACGACCAAGAACGCGGTGATCATGCAGAAACGCGCGGCCCCCAGGCCGGCGAGTGTTCAACCTCGCCGACCGAGGCCGCGCGTTTCTGCATGATCACCGCAGGTCGTGCATGATCACGACCGGCCCCGGCTACGCCGGGGGGTAGACGCCCATGCCCTTGGCCTTCTCGGTCTGCCAGAAGATGGCGGCGATCTCGTCGATCAGGTCGACCAGCTTCTGACCGTCGGCCGGGTCGACCGACTTCTTGGCGTTGCCGGCCTGGTTGATGGCCCGCCACACCAGGTCGTCCAGCTGCGGGAACTGCTGGCGGTGGTCCGGCGTGAAGAAGTCGGTCCACAGCACCATGATGTGGTGCTTGGCCAGCTCCGCCCGCTCCTCCTTGATGGTGATGGCGCGGGCGCGGAAGACCTCGTCGTCCGAGTCCTGGTACTTCTGCGCCGACTTCAGCACCGACAGCGCCTCGATCTTCGCCTGCGCGGGGTCGTAGACACCGCAGAACAGGTCGCAGTGCGCGTGCGCGATGGTCGGGGTTGCGAACACGTCTCCTCCTTCTGATCCGCCGGGCCGGACGGCCCGCCGGGCGCCAGGTTTGAGCAGAGCCTGGCCTCTCTACACTCGCTGCGATGCCCACTCTAGGCCGGTCGTGATGTTGAGGCGCTTCGTGGTGGCGGAGCTGTCGATGTCGCCTGCGCTACAGCCCGGCCAGGAGATCGACGCGGAACCCGCGAGCGCCCCGGGGCGCGGCGTCGTCCTGTTCTTCGCCGACCCCACCCAGGACGACTTCTGGCTGGTCAAGCGCGTGGTCGGGCTGCCGGGGGAGACGGTGACGATCGCCGACGGCGAGGTCCGGCTCGATGGGCGGCCCTACGACGACCCGTGGACGTTCGACCACACCGAGCCGCCGGGGGAGTGGCACGTCCCGCCCGGGCACGTCTTCGTGCTCTCGGATGCGCGGGGCCGCAGCCTCGCCGACTCGCGCACCTTCGGCCCGGTGCCGGTCGCGGGCGCGTACCAGCCCGTCGGCTGACCCGCGTCAGGCGTCGGGGCTCATCCGGTTCCGGCGCCGGGGGCCGCCCGGCCGCTTGGCGGCCGGGGTCACCGACTCGGGGGGCAGGGTGCCGGCCAGGACGACGTCGTCGGCGATGTCGCGCAGCTTCCGGTTGCTCTGCTGGCTGGCCTTGCTGAGCAGCATGAAGGCCTGCTGCTCGGTCACCTTGTGGATCGTCATCAGGATGCCGATGGCGGCGCCGATCTGCCGGTTGCTCTGCATGGCCCGCTGCAGGTTGGCGCTGCGCTCGCGGTCGAGGTGCGCGGTGGCCGCGGACGTCAGGTCGGCCTGGATCGTGCGGGCCACCTTGTTCAGGAACGACTGGTACTCGGCGTCGGGCGTCAGCCGGTTGCTCACCCCGAGGATGTGCACGGCGTTCGGCAGCCGCTCGTGGTCGAGGTTCGCGAAGCTGACCAGGGCCCGTTCCACCCGGTCGCCGTGGGGGCCCGCCGTCAGCCCCGGGAACCGGCGCTGCACGTCGTCCACCAGCAGAGGTTGGCCCGTGGCGATCGCCTCGGCGATCGGCCAGCCGTCCGTCGCGTCCAGGCGGATCCGCTCGGGGGCCGCGTCCGGCACGGCCCCGCTCAGCCCGGTCGCGAACTTCAGGGTGGCCGAACGGTCGGACGGCTCGATCAGGTACGCCAGCGTGAACGGGACGTCGTCGGTCGCGCCGGACAGGGCGCGGGCGAGGCGCTGGTACAGCTCGTCGACGGGGAGGTCGGCGACGCCCTGGGAGGCGATCTCGGCGAGCGTCGCGAGCCGGCGCCGGCGCAGGACCTCGACCGTCGTCTCGAAGACGGGGGCGAAGAGGCCGATGACCGTGCCGTCGTCGGCCCGCACCGGGGTGAGGGCATAGCTGAAGTAGCGGTCGAGGGTGTACGGCCCGCTCTCGATCGGCACCCACTTGTCGACGATCGTCTGCGACTCGCCGGTCCGGAAGCCATGGTCGATGAGCTCGCCGAAGACCGCCCAACCCTCCGGCCACCCGGCGGGCAGCGACTCGCCGAAGAGCTGCGGGTGCAACGCCGGGATGATGTCGGTGTAGGCCTGGTTGTAGATCATCCAGCGCTGCTCGCCCCAGATCAGGGCGGTCGGCGAACTGGACTCGAGGCACAGGTTGACCGAGGCCATCAGGCCCGCAGGCAGCCACTCGTGGCTGACCCTCCATGGCAGGTCGTCGATGGTCACGCCCTCGGGCAGCGGGCCCAGGTGGTGGCTGGGCACGGGCAGGTCGGCCGGCCCGGCTCCGGGCCCCGGCTGCTCGAGGACGACGCCGCGCACCCGACCGGACGCTCCCGTGCCGTCCGGCAGGCCGACGATCACGAGCTGGTGGGGTGCGCCGTCCTCGTCGAGGAGGCTCTCCTCGACGCTGAAGGGCAGGCCGTCGCGCAGGCAGGCCTCGACGGCTTCGACGACGGCCAGGCGCTCGGCCAGCTCACCGGTCCGCAGCCGGGGCGTACCTGTTTCGGTTGTGGGATTGCGCGGCGCGTAACCGTGGCCGCCGGCCGTCTTCTCCAGTGCCGTCCACGCCCACGAGCGCGTGTCACCGTCGTAGCTGAACTCGCCCCGGATCGTGTTCTCGGGGCCCGGTTTCCGCCTGACGTCTTCGGCTGCCTGTCGAGCTGATGCCATCGCGTTCTCCCCCGGCTGACCGGTCGACGGTGACCGTCAGAGATGCGGTAACGAGCGCGCTGTTCGACTCAGTGGTGCTGGGTACATCCCGCATCTTAGACACTTCTAATGCGTGGGCCCGTTCGCAAGGCGCAATCGCTTGTTCACTGGCAGCCATGAAGTGAGGGCCAACATCACACCACGGTTGAACAGCCGTTGAACAGGTTCCGTGGCGAGTCAGGAGTGGATGTCGACCCGGTGGTCATCACCCCGGTGCATCGACCGTAACGGCGACCCGTGAGTAGGCGGTAGGAACGACTCCCTCGTTTTCAGGCAACGTTCAGAAACGGTGGTTCGCCCGGTCGCCCCGCGTGCGGTCGTCGGGGTCGAACATCAATCGGTTGACGGGTCGGGCCCAGAGGCGGGTCAGCCTGCCGACCGGGTCGGGCCGGTGGTGCCGGACCCGGGCGTCGCGGCGATCGGCGGCCGCCGTCCACGCGTCGAAACCGCTTACCGGGTCGAGCATTTCGTCGTCGGACGGGCCGTCCCCGAGGTGCTCGCGCCACAGCGCGAGCCGCACGTCGCGCGGAAGCCGGCGGGCGCCGTCCCCGTGCCTCGTGAGATCCCGCGGTTCGCGTTCGTCGCGTTCACCATCGATCACCGCACACGTGAGCTCCGTGTCCGTCGTCCACGAGCGCAGGTTGAAGTTGTCCGACCCGCACGTCAGCCACAGGTCGTCGACGATGCACACCTTCGCGTGCACGTAGATCGGCGTGCCGTGCGCGTTGACCAGGTCGTAGACGGCGAACCGGTCGCCGCCGGCCCCGCGCAGCACGTCGATCGCGTCGAGCTGGGCGATCCGGTTCGGCGGGCCGTTCCACCGGTCGTCGGCGTCGGGGTAGCGCGGGACGACGGCGATCACCCGCAGGTCGGGCTCCCGTTCGAGCGCCTCGGCCAGGTTGCGCGCGACCTCCACCGACCACAGGTACTGGTCCTCGATGTAGATCAGGCTGCGGGCCTGCGCGAACGCCTTCGCGTAGCCCCGGGCCACCGACCGCTCGCCGTCGGGCGCGAACGGGAAGTGCGGGCGCTTGCGCGCGAACGTGCGCAGCAGCTGGACGGCGACCTCCCCCTGCGCGGGCGGGTCCGGGAACGCTTCGGGCAGGTCCTCCGGGTGCCGCGGCATGTGCTCGCGCCTCTGGATCAGCATCCGGTAGGGCGTGCGGCGGTCGAGGGGCGTGTCGTCGTCCCAGCGTTCGACGAACGTGCGCAGGAGGTCGCCCACCACCGGGCCGCGCAGCTCGAGCACCGCGTCGTGCCAGGGCGGGGTCTCGCCGTAGCGTGGGTCCATCGGCATGACCTGCGGGTCGCCGCCGTGGTGCTCGTCGTCGCGGCGCGAGTGGCACAGGTCGATGCCGCCGACGTAGGCCACGTCCTTCTGTGGTTCGTCCTGGTGGCGGATCACGAAGAGCTTCTGGTGGTGGCTGCCGAACGTGCGGACCCGCTGGTCGAGCAGCACCTCGCCGCCGGCCGCGTTGACCCGGGTGCCCAGGTGCTCGTTGTCCTGCGCGTTGTACGACAGCCTGCGGCTGTGGCTGCGCCAGAGGAGACCGCGCACCTCGACGCCCTTGCGGGCCAGGTCGGCCAGGACGTCGCCGATCTCGGTGCCGTCGTCCAGCAACAACTGGTCGGCGTCGCCGCACCAGTCGGTGAAGAAGACGCGGTCCCCGTTCTTCAGGGCGCACAGTTCGTCGTACAGACGGCGGAAGTAGTGCGCGCCGTGGACGACGACCTCCGCGTGATTGCCCGCCACCCAGGCGCGGCCGTCGTCGTGCGGCTCGCGGTCGATCTTCGTGAACGGGTTGCCGCGCTCCTCGGGGGTCAGGAACCAGCGGTCGGGGGCGTCGTCCGTCACGTCGGCATCCGTCACGCCGACATCGTGCGCCGCACCCGCGCCGGGCGCGCGCCGAACCCTTGGCGGATCTGCGACCGTTCTGGTCGCCACGGTGGGCGCAGGGACGTTCCTGGCGACCGAAACGGACGCGGATGTCGGCCTTGCCGGCCTGCGGTCGCCCCCGGTCAGCCGGGGATCAGCGGGTCGAGGTCGAGGGCCTGCATGTCGACGTCCACGTGGGCGCCCTGCCTCAGCAGCATGGCCTTCCCCTCAGAGTCCGTGACGCCGACCTCGTCGGGGAAGCCGGGCCCGTCGGTCACGAACGTGCCGGTGAAGCTGACCGTGTCACCCTGGTCGACGTCGTAGGGCGACTCCGGCGGGGGCGGCAGCAGCTGCACCCAGACCGGCTCGCTGTCCGGGTCGTCCGGGTCGACCACCCAGAACCCCTCGTCGGCCGGGACCGATTTCACCAGCAGGTCCGTGCCCGTGGCCCGCTGGCCCGCGTACCCCTTCAGACTGCCGTTGCTGTCGACCTTGGTGGCGAAGCGGCGGGGGATGACGACGTCGTCGGGGCTCGCGACCAGGGTGCCGGGGTCACCGGCCTTCGGCGTGGCTCCGGACGGCTCGGTCGAGGTGGGGGCCGCCGGTGGGAACTCGTCGCGGCGGACGACGCTCGTCGCGGACGGCGCCGGCCCACCTCCGCGGACGATGCCGTCGCTCTTGTCCGGGTCGTTGCGCGCGCCACCGCACTGGGTGACCGCCGCCAGGATGAACAGCACGGTCAGCCCCATCAAGAGCCACCAGTTCGGACGCTCGTCCATGAGGACAATTACGGACCAAAGATCACCGTAGGCAAGTCGAACCGGCCGCCCGTCCCAAGATCATCGCTAGCGCCGCGTTTCGGCGAGTCGAACTCGGTGAAACGCGGCAGCTACGGTGATCTTGACCGGCCGAACCTACGAGAACGGCCCCTCTCCCGCGCATCCGCAGGTGAGGGGCCGTTCCAGCTGGTGTGGCGGGTAGAGGATTCGAACCTCTGAAGGCGTTGCCGTCTGATTTACAGTCAGATCCCTTTGGCCACTCGGGCAACCCGCCTGGATCACCGCTGCACGCCAGACCTGCTCGTGCTGCGGCGGATGGCAGGATAGCAAGCCCGGCGGGGTGCTCGCGCCACGTGCTCGTGATGCGGACGGGTGCTGACCGGCGGGGAACCAGCCGTACCGAGAGAGGCATGCATCGTGGCAAGCGAGTCGTCGTTCGACGTCGTCAGCAAGGTCGACCGGCAGGAGGTCGACAACGCGCTGAACCAGGCGGGCAAGGAGATCTCCCAGCGGTACGACTTCAAGAACACCGACGCCTCGATCGAGTGGTCGGGCGAGAAGATCGTCATCAAGGCCAACTCCGAGGAGCGGGCCAAGGCGGTGCTCGACGTGTTCGAGACGAAGCTGATCAAGCGGCAGGTGTCGCTGAAGGCGCTGGACGCGGGTGAGCCGAAGCCGTCGGGCAAGGAGTACCGGATCGAGGCCGGCATCAAGGAGGGCCTCGACCAGGAGCACGCCAAGAAGATCGGCAAGCTGATCCGCGACGAGGGCCCCAAGGGTGTGAAGGCCCAGATCACCGGCGAGGAGATGCGCGTCTCCAGCAAGTCGCGCGACGACCTGCAGGAAGTGATCGCGCTGCTCAAGGGCGCCGACCTCGATGTCGCCCTGCAGTTCGTCAACTACCGCTGACGGAGCGGTTCCGCGGAACCGCTCGTGGTGGCAGCCCTGGTGGCAGCAATCGGGCGCAACGCCAGTGCGCCGGCTGCCACCACGTAGGTCACCACGACAAACTCAGCCGAGAGCCTCGACCAGGACCAGGGTCACCCACGAGAGCCCGCTCAGCGTCAGGGCCGCGAGGGACAACCGGGTCGTCCACCGGTGCAACGTGCTCCAGCGCCGGAACCCGAGGGCGAACCAGGCGACGACCATCATCAGGGTGAGGACCGCCGTCCAGACGAGTGCGAAGTTCTTCAGGAGCCCGCCCGCCTGCGGGCCGCCGTCCGGCGCGAAGGCCACGAAGAGCAGGAACAACAGCATCGGCAGCGTCACGACAGTCGCCAGGACGCACAGCGCGACCTTCGCCCACCCACGCCATCTCACGGGCACAGTGTGCCGTGATGCGGTGGGTGGCGAGGGGCTGAAGATCAGCGTTCCGTCACACCACGGCGGGTTCGTCGTACACGGTGGGTGCTTCTCGCGGTGCGGGGTGCCGCGCCGCGCCGCACGATGTGGTCCATGGTCACCGTGGAGCGCACGTTCGTCGTCCTCAAGCCCCGGGACGTCGTCCTCGACTACCTCAAGGACTTCGCCCACGCCGAGGAGTGGGACCCGGGCACGAAGTACTGCCGCCGGAACGACTCGGGGCCCGTCGCGGTGGGCTCGACGTGGCACAACGTGTCCGAGTTCAACGGGTCGGAGACGGAGCTGGAGTACCGGCTGGAAACGTTGGAACCGGGTCGTCTGACGTTCGTCGGCAACAACAAGACGGCCACGTCGACCGACGACATCACCCTGGTCGACAACGAGACCGGCACCACGATCACCTACCGCGCCAACATCGCGTTCCACGGGATCGCGAAGCTCGCGGGCCCCTTCCTCCAGCGGACGTTCGAGAAGCTGGCGGACGAGACCCGCGAGCAGATGACCCGCACGATCAACGCGCTCGAATGATGCGTTTGTGCATGATCACCGCAGAAATTCTGCGTTTGCGCATGATCAACGTGCGGGGGTGAGGGGGTCGGGGACGACGTCCGCCGGCTCGGGCTCGGCGGTCGCCTCCTCGCGGTGGCGGGCGGGCAGGAAGACCAGGACGGCGAGCGCGGCCACGGCGGTCAGGCCGGCCGACACCCACGAGCCGGTGCGGAACCCGTCCATGAAGGCGACGCGGACGCCGTCCACCGCCTGCGGTGAGATCGAACCCGCGACCTGGAGCCCGGCGATGATCGACTCGCGGGCGGTGTCCACGGCGGCGGCCGGGGCGCCGAGCGCGTGCAGGGCGTCGGCGACGTGCGAGCCGAACACCGAACTCATGGTCGAGCCCACCACCGCGACGCCGAGCGTGCCGCCCACCTCGCGGGTCGTGTCGTTCACCGCCGATCCGACGCCGGCCTTGGCGGCCGGCAGGGCACCCATGATGGCGTCGGTGGCGGGCCCCGCGGTCAGCGCGAGCCCGACGGCCATCAGCAGCATCGACGCGACGATCCGCCCCCAGTAGGCCGACTCGAGCCCGGTCGTCGCGGCCAGCAGGAACCCGCCGCTCATCGACGCCAGGCCGGTGGCCACGACCCGGGTCGAGCCGAGCCGGTGCATCAGCACGATCGCCACGGGCGACATCACGCCGACGACCAGCGCGAACGGCAGCGTGGCCAGGCCGGCCTTCAACGTGTCGTACCCGCGGACGGCCTGGAAGTACTGCGTGACCATGAAGATGAAGCCGAACAGCCCGAAGAACGCGGCCGTGATGGCGCCCGACCCGGCGGAGAACCGGGCGTTGCGGAACAGCCGGACGTCGAGCAGCGGGTCGGTGCGCCGCGCCTGGTGCGTGATGAACCCCGCGACCGCGGCGACCGACAGCGCGAAGCCCGCGAGCGTCGTCCCGCTGGTCCAGCCGTGGTTCGGGGCCTCGATGACCGTCCACACGAGGAGGCCGATGGCGGCTACGGAGCCCAGGGCGCCGAGGCCGTCGAAGCGGCCGGGGGCGTCGTCGCGCGACTCGGGCAGCCAGCGGCCGGCCAGCAGGGCGAGGACGACGAACGGCACGTTGACCAGGAACACCGAGTTCCAGGAGAAGTGCTCGAGCAGGACGCCGCCGCTGACCGGGCCGATCGCGACCGCGAGGCCCGAGACCCCGGCCCAGATGCCGATGGCCGCCGCGCGCTCGCGGGCGTCGGTGAACAGGTTGGTGAGCAGGCCCAGCGTGGCCGGGTAGATCAGGGCGGCCGCGGCGCCCATGGCCGCGCGGCCCGCGATCAGCTGGCCGGACGTGGAGGCCAGCGCCGACAGCGCCGAGGTGACGCCGAAGGCGACCAGCCCCGCGGACAGGAAGCGGCGGCGTCCGAACCGGTCCCCGAGGTACCCGGCGACCAGGAGGAGCCCGGCGAAGACGAGCGTGTAGGCGTCGACGATCCACTGCAGGGAACTGGTGGAGGCGTCGAGCTCGCGGCTGAGGGTCGGTAGGGCGACGTTGACGATCGTGTTGTCGACGGTGACCAGCAGGACGCTGAGGCAGAGCACCGCCAGCAACGGCCAACGGTTCGGGTGGCGGTCCATCGGAACTCCTCCGGGCTATAGAACGTTGTTATAAACTTATGGAACACTGTTCTACAGACGTCGGGGGGCGTCAAGGGCTGGGAGGATGAACAGGTGAACGGCCGGTCGGAGAGCACGCGAACGCGCAGCCGGGACGTCGAGGGCGCGCTGGTCGACGCGGCCGAGGCGGTGCTGGTGCGGGAGGGGGCGGCGGCCCTGACCGTGCGGGCAGTGGCCACGGAGGCCGGGGTGGCCCCGATGGGCGTCTACAACCGGTTCGGCAGCAAGGACGGCCTGCTCGACGCGTTGCTGGTGCGCGGTTTCCGCCGGTTCGAGGCCACGCTGCGGTCGAATCCCGAGGTGCTGCCGCTGCCCCGGCTGCGGGCGTGCGGGCAGCAGTACCGCACGTTCGCGCTGGCCAACCCCCGGTTCTACGAGCTGATGTTCCAGTACGCGGGCAGCCTGGACGCTCACTCGCAGGAGCTCGACGCGGCGGGCGGCGCGGCCTTCGGCGTCCTGGTCGAGAACGTGGTGGCGGCCCAGGCCGCCGGGGGGATCCGGCCCGGCGACCCGGCCGAACTGGCCCAGCTGATCTGGAGCGCCGTGCACGGCGCGATGTCGCTGGAGCTGGCCGGGCGGACCCTCACGCCCGACCCGGAGGCGTCCTACGAGAACCTGCTCGAGCTGATCGTCGAGGGCTTGCAGACCCGGCCCGCCGAGCACGGGTAACGATTTCTTTCCGGCGGCCTGTTGCCTGTACGCTGAACCGCCGCCGGGTAGCAGTACGCCGCCGGAGGCAGGCCCCAGTAGCTCAGTCGGCAGAGCGTCTCCATGGTAAGGAGAAGGTCTAGGGTTCGATTCCCTACTGGGGCTCTGGTCGGTGCCGCAGCCGTTGACTCGGCCGGGCGCCGGGCATGGCGGAGTAGCTCAGTTGGTAGAGCAAGCGGCTCATAATCGCTGTGTCGTGGGTTCAAGTCCCGCCTCCGCTACCGACGACAGCCCAGAATTACGAAGGAAGGCACGACCGTGGCCAGCAAGTCCCAGGATGTCCGCCCCAAGATCACGATGGCCTGCGTGGACTGCAAGGAGCGGAACTACATCACCAAGAAGAACCGCCGCAACGACCCCGACCGGCTGGAGCTGAAGAAGTTCTGCCCGCGTTGCCACAAGCACACCGAGCACCGCGAGACCCGCTGAGGTCAGCGCTCGTCGGAAGGCCGTCCCCGGGTGGGGGGCGGCCTTTCTGCCGTTTGGGACCCGGGTCACAGTGCCGGGCCGTGTGTGGTTACGGTGCCTTTCATAAAGTCGGCCCGCGCCGATCGGCGTGACCGCACACGGAGAGCGAGGGCGACATGGGCGTGAACCCGGAGATCGCCGGGCGGGTGTACCCACCTTCCCCGGCGTACGAGGTGGGCCGGGAGAAGATCCGCGAGTTCGCCGAGGCGATCAACTCGTGGGACCCGCTGCACCGCGACCCCGAGGCCGCCCGCGCCAAGGGCTACCCCGACGTGATCGCCCCGCCGACGCTGGCCGTGCTCGTGGCCCAGCGCAGCGACGCGCAGGTCATCATCGACCCCGAGGCCGGCATCGACTTCTCCCGCGTCGTGCACGGCGAGCAGCGCTTCATCCACCACCGGCCGATCGTCGCCGGGGACGTGCTCGTGGCCACGCTGCACGTCGACGAGGTCGACACCCGCGGCCGGCACGCCATGGTCAGCACGCGCGTCGAGATCGCCGACGCCGATGGTTCGCCCGTCACCACGGCCAAGTCCACGATCGTCGTCCGGGGTGCCGGCGAGGGCGCCAAGGAGGGGTCCTGATGAGCGACCAGCCGACCTACGACAGCGTCTCCGTCGGTGACGAGCTGCCCGCCGTCTCCTACCCGGTGCGCCGCTTCGACCTGATCCGTTACGCGGGCGCCAGCGGCGACTTCAACATCATCCACTGGAACGAGCGCATCGCGAAGGCCGTCGGCCTGCCCAACGTCATCGCGCACGGCATGTTCACCATGGCCACCGGCGGCCGGTTCGTCACCGACTGGGTCGGCGACCCGGGGGCGGTCGTCGAGTACGGCGTGCGGTTCACGTCGATGGTGGTCGTGCCGGACGACGACGCCGGCGCCACGGTCGAGATCAGCGGCGTCGTGGCCGAGAAGGACGACTCCTCGAAGACGGTGTCCGTCGACCTCACCGCGATCTGCGACGGGCAGAAGGTGCTGGGCAAGGCACGGGCCGTAGTTCGTCTCGCCTAGCCTTGGCGCGTGGTCTCTCTTGCTGAACTGACGACGCTGCGGGTCGGGGGGCCCGCGGGGTCGTACGTGGTGGCACGCTCGTCGGACGAACTGGTGGACGCCGTCCGCGCGGCCGACGCCGCCGGCTCGCCCGTGCTGCTGGTCGGGGGTGGGTCGAACCTCGTGGTGGCCGACGCCGGCTTCCCGGGGACGGTGATCTCGGTGGCTTCCCGAGGCGTCACGCCCGAGTCGGTGGACTACTGCGGCGGGGCCGTCGTGCGGGTCGCGGCGGGGGAGCCGTGGGACGCGTTCGTCGAGCACGCCGCCAAGTCGGAGTGGATCGGCATCGAGGCGCTGTCGGGGATCCCGGGTTCGGTCGGGGCCACACCCGTGCAGAACGTGGGCGCGTACGGGCAGGAGGTTTCCTCGACGGTCGCCCAGGTGCGGACGTGGGACCGGGTCGCGTCGAAGGTCAAGACGTTCGCCGCTGCCGAATGCGGATTCGGCTACCGGGACTCGCTTTTCAAGCGCACCCGGCTGACGTCCGGGCCCTCGGCCGGGGGGCCGCGGTACGTGGTGCTGGAGGTCGTGTTCCAGTTCGTGGTCGGGTCACGCGCCGAGCCGGTGCGCTACGGCGAGCTGTCCCGGGTGCTGGAAACGGGCGAGGGGGAGCGGGTCTCGCTGTTCGACGTGCGCGAGGCCGTGCTGGACCTGCGGCGCGGCAAGGGCATGGTGCTCGACGCTTCGGATCACGACACCTGGAGTGCCGGTTCGTTCTTCACCAATCCCGTGCTGTCGTCGGTGCCCTCGGCGGTTCCGGACGACGCGCCGCGCTGGCCCGCTGGTTCGTCGACCAAGCTGTCGGCCGCCTGGCTGATCGAGCACGCGGGGTTTGCGAAGGGCTACGGGCTGCCCGGCCCGGCGTCCCTGTCGACCAAGCACACGCTGGCCCTGACCAACCGCGGATCGGCCTCGGCCGCCGACGTGGTGCGTCTGGCGCGCGAGGTGCGCAACGGCGTTCAGGCCCGGTTCGGTGTCACGTTGGTCCCCGAACCCGAACTGGTCGGCCTGACGCTCTGAGCTGTGGCCTCAGAGCCTGTAGACCATCTGCTGTTCGGACTCTGTGGGTTGGCCATCGGCGACGAATCCCAACTGCTCAAAGATGGGCCTGCGTTCATCGTTCGAGTGAAGAACGGCGAGTCGTAGCCTCTTTCGCCCGTCTGCGGCCGCCAATCGGGCCACGTGTGCGATCAGCCGGCGGCCGATTCCCTTGTCACGGTGGGCGGGATCGATCCAGAAGGCTTCGAGGTAGTACTCGTCAGGCGCGTCGTCGTATGTGCGCGTCCGGGCCAGCCCGACCCATCGACCCTCGACTTCGGCGACGTGCCACGAGCCGTCGAAGAACGTCGCCCGCCAGCCCGCCTCGTCCCGTGCTGACCCTTGAGCGAGACTCTCCAAGAAGGATTCCGGGGAGTCGGCCAGGGCCCGCAGGCGTACGTCCTTGAGCGTGGGCCATTCGTCGACCCGTGCCACGCGACAGATGACCGCACCTCCCCGTGACGACCTCGGAATGAGACCACGGTGACACGAGTCGCCTGTTTTGGCATCAATCACTCACATTGGCGAAGATCGCGGTCTCAGCCCTTGCGATCGGCCACGGGCATATGGGCGAGCCAGCCGTCGATGTCGGCGTTCAACCGCTGCTTGGTGCCGGCCGGAGCCCGCGAGGCCTCGATCGAACCTCGAGCGAGGTCGGCGAGTGATTCGTCGTCCATGGCGTGCACGTCTCTGGCCGCCTGGTACTGGGCGGCAAGTCGCGGGCCGAACAGCAGTGGGTCGTCGGCGCCCAGGGCGATGGTCGCGCCGGCGGCCGCAAGGTCGGGCAGGGGGACGTCCTTCATGGTGTGGTAGACGCCGAGCGCCACGTTGGACGCGGGGCACACCTCAAGGGCGACCCCGTGATCGATCACCCGCTTGAGCAGGTCCGGATCCTCACCGGTCCGCACGCCGTGACCGAGTCGGTCGGGTTCGAGGGAGTCCAGCGTGTGCCGTACGTGGTCGGGCCCCAGCAGTTCGCCGGAATGGGGCACCGAGGCCAGGCCGGCCCGCTTGGCGATGCGGAAGGCGCCCGCGAATTCCTCGGTGATGCCTCGTCTTTCGTCGTTGCTGAGGCCGAACCCGACCACCGTGCCTGGTCCGTCTCCCGCGTACTGCGCGGCCAACCGGGCCAGGGTGCGGGCTTCCAGCGGATGGCGGGTGCGGCTAGCGGCGACGACGATCGCCACCTCGCAGCCGGTCGTCGCACTGGCCTCGCGGGCGGCGTCCAGCACGATCTCCAGTGCAGGCGTCAGGCCACCGACATGCGGCGCGTAGGACGTCGGGTCGACCTGCATCTCCAACCACCGGCTGCCCTCGGCCGCGTCGTCCTCGGCGGCCTCGATCACCAGCCGGCGCATGTCGTCGGCGTCGCGGACGCAAGCGCGTGCCGCGTCGTAGAGGCGTTGGAACCGGAACCAGCCGCGCTCGTCGGGGGTGAGCCGCAGGAGGTGGTGCTCGCGCAGGGTCTCGGGCAGCCGGATGTGGTGTTTGGCGGCCATGTCCTGCAGGGTCTGAGGCCGCATCGAGCCGGTGAAATGGAGGTGCAGGTGGGCCTTGGGCAGTGACGTGACGGATCGAGGCTCCTCCATGAACAGAGTGTGCCAGCAGTCGTCCGACGATCCGGCCCCGTGGCCCGGACGTCGCGTGTCACCGCCTGGCCCAGCCGGTCCGACCCGCCCCCGCGGCGGATCGGACCGGCTGTTCCTAGGGGGCGCCGCCGTTCTGCATCAGGGTCATGAAGAGGACGCCGATGACCAGCCCAGCGAACAGGATCGCGCCGAACACCCCTGAGCCGCCGCCGTTGTCGACGATCACGGTGGGGGCCCGGAAGAGGGCGCCGAGCAGGACCACGAACAGTAGGAGCCCGGCGACCCCCAGACCCATGAGGGTGAGAGCGGACGTCAGGTTCAGACCTGACTGGGGGGCGCTGCCGTAGACGTGCTCTGCGAGTGCGGTGACGGGCGACATGGTGGGCTCCTCTGCGTGGTGCGGTGCGCGGCTCCTGGGTTGATGTGATGCGGATCCTCCGCATCTGACACTTACGCGACTTGCATCGGTAAATTCAGCTGGTTTCAGTGCAACTACTGAAGCCAGTGTGAATGAGCTGAATGGGTGAGCGCAAGGCGATATCCGGAGAGGTTCTGGGGGCAAACGGAGGAGCGCCGGTCAAGTTCTTGTTACGAACCCCTTCGGATATTCGTGGCGCGGTACACCTCTGGGGTTAAGCTGCTTCAGTCGTTTCAGTTGCTGAACTGATGTGGATGGGGACCGGGATGCTCGGTAGGCGCCTGCGCGACCTCCGGACCCGCGGCATCCACGGGACCGTGTTGCAGGCGCCGGTGGCCGAGGCGCTCGGGATCAGTTCGGCTCTGCTCAGCTCGTGGGAGAGGGACCGTGCTGTCCCGCCCGAGGAACGCCTCGAAGATCTGGCCACCTTCTACGGGGTGGAGAGGTCGGTGGCCTCGTCAGGACCGCAGCTCATCCCGGTCGATGAACTCACTGAAGCCGAACGCGGTCAACGCGACGAACTCCTCCGCGAGCTGCGTGGGCTCCGGCAGTCCGAACCGGCCGTGGTCGAGGCGGGCACCGAGACACCCGGCCTGGACGGCGGCTTCTGGCACTTCCCCGATGGGCAGCCCATCACCATCCTCTGCACCCCGTTCAGTGAGGAGCAGTTCGGGGTGAAGGGTGTCGCCGAGGAGGACATGGGCCGTCTCCCTCCCGTGATCCAGTACGCGAACAACTCCACCCACCCGAACGCCGTCCGGACCCTGCTCAACGCCGACGTCGACGCACTCCTGCAGCTGGTCAGGCACCTTGCCGCGGCCAATCCTCGGTCCGAGATCCGGTGGTTGACCTTCGAGCGGGTGCTCAACGTCGATCAGTTGGTCGGACACGTCGTGATCCTGGGGGGCGGAGATCTCGCGCCCTGGCAGATGTCCAGGGACGTCTCGGCCTTCCGGACGGCCCTGCGGGTGCCGGTGCATCCGGAGTTCCCGCCGAACAGCAACGAGGAGACCGACGGTCAGTTCGTGGTCTCGTTGAACGCGGCCGGGGATCCCGACTTCGACGGCCCCGATCGCGAGACCCACCGGCCGCTCTTCCTGGCGGAGTCCGGCACCGGCGCGGCCACCGCGGCCGCCGGGGTCCAGCTGCGTGGCGCGCCCGTCCTCCTGCATGACGTCGCGCTCATAGTCCGCAAGCCGCATCCCTTCAACGCCGAGGCCACGGTCACGATGCTCTCGGGCATCTTCAGCCGCGGCACCTACGGCGCCGTCCGTGCCTTCACCCACGAGCCGTACCGGTCTCGCAATGAGGAGTGGCTTGCCTCGCTGCCCGCGTCGGATGATTTCTGGGTGCTGTTCACCGTCCCCGTCTTCGGCGGGGAGAAGACCATGACTCCCGAGCTGAGTCTGTCCGACACCATCCTGCGACTGTCCTCCTGATCGTGAGTCAGCCACGGAAGGCAGCTGCTGACAACGGGGTTTCATCATGACCAAGGTTCCATCGGCCGGCCGGCACGTGAATGCGGGCGCCGAGCGTGCCTCCCAACCGTGGGACCACCGGCCCGACCACTCGTTCCTGCTGCGCACCACGCCACTGAGCCCCTGGGCGGAGAGCGGGTCACGACGCGGAGGGCCCGATGCCGTGGTGATCCCGACGGTGGGGCCGGACCCGCGCGCCTGTCCGGGGATCCTCCTCGGGCTGAGGTTGGCGGCCGACACCGGATGTCGTGTCCTCGTCATTCGCAGCGGCCCGGCGTCGGAGGCCGACTTCCCCTGGGACCTCGTGGCACTCGATGTCCGGGCCCGCGTGCACGTGATCGACTTCGATGACGTGAACCGTAGATGGCATGCGGCACAGGACATCCTGGAGCGCGATCCGTCGGGCTACGACGTCGCGGCCAAGCGGAATCTGGCCTTGGTGGTCGCCGTGGTCCTCGGGTGGGAACAGGTGTTGTTCCTGGACGACGACATGGAGGAGAGCCCGCACTCCGACGGGCTCAATGCGGCGAACGTCGCCGAAGTCGGTGAGTGGATGCGACGCGAGCGTGTGGATGCCGTCGGCTGGTCGTGCACCGACTTCCCCGACAACTCGGTCGTGTGTCATGCACGTCGGTTGGCCGGCCGCCCTCAGTCCACCTTCATAGGTGCCGGTGCGTTGCTGGTGGCGGTGTCGGAGAAGACGCCCTTCTTCCCCGACATGTACAACGAGGACTGGTTCTTCCTCATCGCCCTGGCGGCCGCCCGGGAGGATCGGTTCGGCGCTCTGGGGCGGGTCGGCACGGTGACGCAGGAGGAGTACGACCCCTACACCCTGGACCGGGTCGAACGGCAGGAACGGGGTGACGTCCTCGCCGAGGGATTGTTGAACCTGCTCGAGGACGGCGGTGACCTCTTCGCCCCTGACTCGCAGGCGTTGCAGCCGGAGTTCTGGCGGCGGGCCGTGAGATCGCGGCTGCGCATGATCACGGCTCTGATCACGGTCCTGCACGGGTTCAGCCTTCTCCGCCCGGGCGGACGGAAGCGGCGCAACGAAGCGGTCCTGGCGTTGCGGCGGGCCGAACAACTCGCCCGCGGACTGGATCCGGTCGACCTGGCCGAATGGGTGCGGACCCAACCGCGGCACCTCGAGCGGTGGGCCCGTCATCTGCACCGCGTCCGGGCGGCGCACCGCACGGTGGACGCCGAGCTGCTGCTCAAGCAGATCGCGGTCGGGCAACCTCCGGCCGAGGTGTCCGATGACGTCCTCACGCCCGCGGATGCTCTGCTGGTGGCCCCGATAAGGCAGGCTGCGCGCCCCGCGGTCTGGACGAAAGTAGCCCGGAAGGCCCAAAATCGTTACGCGGCGATCACGGGTGGACCGCGGAGCGTGATCGCATGAGTTGACGGCGGGGCGATGACGAAGGCCTGGGGCGCTCTCGACGGTTCGGCCCTCTTCGGGCCGGTCCCCAACCCGCACCGTCACGACCACAGCCGGCTCCTCAAGCCGTTCGACGTGCCACCGGAGCGCGGTCGGGTGGACGCCGTGATCGTCCCGTCGCGCCGCCCCCCGACCATGCTGCGCACCGCCGCGCGCGTCGCCCGGAAGCTCGACGTACCGCTCGTCGTCCTGACCTCGAAGTCCTGGTCGGAGGAGGAGGCTCACGAAGTGCTGGACGGCCGGCCCGGCGCCGTCGTCCCGCTCGGCGCGAGGGTGCGTAGGCCCTTCTTCCGGCTCTCCGTCGCGCAACTGTCCGACACCCGGCGCAACCCGCACGCCGACACGGCGGCCAAGCGCAACGTGGGCTTACGACTCGCGCGTCGTCTGGGGTGGCGTCGTGTGCTCTTCCTGGACGACGACGTGGTCGACCTCCCTCGGTCTCAGGTGCTCGCCGCGGCCGGAGCCATGGAGGGGGCGGGGTTGCGCGCGGTCGGTTGGGCGCTGGCGGACTTCCCCGACAACTCCGTGATCTGCCACCTGCGTCGTGAGGTCCGGCTCGAGCAGGGGATCTTCATCGGTGGTGGCGCCCTGCTCGTCGACACCCTCGGCGAGGTGCCCTTCTTCCCGCCGGTCTACAACGAGGACTGGTTGTTCCTGCACGATCCGGTGCGCGAGGGGCGGGTGACCATGGCGGGAGAGGTGGGGCAGGAGGCGTTCAACCCGTTCAAGGTCCGGCGCGCCCGGCGGGAGGAGTTCGGAGACATCCTCGCCGAGGGCCTGTTCGGACTCATCCATGCGGAAAGACCCGTGGAGGAGGCGCTCTCGGCGGATCTGTGGCACGAGGTCCTGCGCGGCCGGGCCGTCATGCTGCAAGAAGTCCGGGAGCGGATGACTCTGCTGTTCGCCGGCCCCGGTGTCCCGGCGAGGCGCCGCCGCACCTTCGAACGCTGCTGGCAGGCGTCCGTCGAGGAGTGCACCTCCTTCGCCCCCTCGTTGTTCACCGCGTACGTCCGTGCCTGGCGCGACGACCAGGACCGGTGGGTCGAGCAGCTGGCCGAGTTGGAGGGCACGGGTGACGACCTCGGCACCGCCCTGAAGTTCGAGAACCTCACGGGCGCCCACGTGAGCGGTTAGTCCGGGCCCTCAGGTGATCCGATAGGTGGCCCACCCGGAGGAGGAACCCTTGAGGTTTCCGGCTCCGGAGAACTTCACAGACACCCGGGTCGGTACGTTCTTCGACCCGCGTAGCAGGTGGGCGTAGGCGAACCCGCGTGAGTCGGTGTTCAGGGCGAGCGTCTGGTAGGTGCGCCACTTCCCGCCGCTCTTCATCTGCCCCTTCAGGGTCACCGTGAAGAAGCCTGCCGGCTTGACCCGCAGGGTGAACTCGACGTCCTTGTAGCTGTGGAAGTAGCGGACCCCCTTGGACGTCTTGTAGAAGCCGCTCAGACCGATGCTGGTGCGGGACGCTGAGATGATCTTCGCGGTCGAGGTCGCGGGTGCGTAGTCCGCATCACCGGGCAGGGTCGCGGTGACCGAGCCACCGTGGTCGGCCCGGACACTGGTCGTCCCCGTGCCCGACGAACCGAGGGTCAACGACTTGGTACTCCTGGCGCCGCCGTCGTCGACGGCCAGCGTGACCTTCGCCCCGGCCCGGCCGGTGACTGAGACCGGTACCGCCTTGCCGAAGGCGTGAGACCCCGCTTTCACCCTGACCGAGGACGGCAGTGGTTCCCGGGTGGCGATGATCGCCAGACGCGCCGTCGGGTCGAAGGGCGAGCCGTTGGAGGCGATGGCGTACACGTGGCCGGCCGCCGCGTCGAACACGGCGGTGCCGGGTGTCATGTCCACGGAGGACTCGCCGGGGATGACGACGCGGCGACGGGTCAGCGTCGAACCGTCCGCGGTGGCGAAGACGACCATGTTCCAGTCGGAACCTGCCTGCAGCGTGCCGACCAGCTTGGTGCCGTCGGCCGAGTAGGCGGCGCCGGTGGGGTACGGCCCGGTCGTGTAGAAGGCGGTCTGCTGAAGCGTGTCGGCGTCCAGCTCGGCGAGGCCGTAGGGGGACATCTCTGCTCCCGCGATGCGGCGGCCGTCCGGGCTGAGTGCGACCGCGTTCACGAGTTCCGTACGGGCGGCAGCGGTCTCGGTCGCCGTCCCGCCGGAGAGCGAGTAGGTGGCGAGGGTCGCGGGGGTGACGCCCTGACCGAGGGCGACCAGGCGGGACTCGTTCGCCGCCAGCAGCGGCGGCCGGTACCACGTGCGCTCGAGGGACTGGGTGACGGAGGCCGTGGACCGATCAATGACGGTCACGGTGGCCTGGTTCTGATCGCAACCCTGCCCCGCGAACAGGGAAGTGCTGTTCACGGCCAGCTGGCTCACGCAGGGCAGAGAGGAGATCCGGGCCGTCTCCTTCAGGCCGACCGGATCGATGATCGAGATCGCCGAGGCGTTCTTCAGCGCTGCGTAGAGAGTTCCGTCGGCGGCCAGGGCCAGATCGGACACTCCGGCCTGCCCGGTGATGGTGGCTACCGGTCGACCGGTGCCGGAGAGGACCCGGATCTGGTCACCGGCCGCCACGAACAGGCGGGACCCGACCAGCACCATCGAGGGCGCGCTGTCCACCCCGATGTCGACCACGGTCGCCGACCCGATCGTTCCCGCGGTGGCCCTGACCGTGGGCGGTGCGGCGCTCGCCGTCCCCGGAACTGAAAGACAGGCTCCCGCGACGATCGCCGTCAGACAGACGGCGGCAGTGCGGCCGATGCTGGACCGAGACATGGGGCGTCCTTCCCGTAGGGACACTCGCTGGTGCAGCCCAGGGCATCGACGCGCGGCGGCGGGCACCTGAACCTCTCGCCTGACGTGCCCACCCGCACGGAGCAGCCGCGCAGCACGAGATCGGGCGCCGAGTGGGCGATCTCCCGCTCGATGACACGCGTTAGTGCAATGGTCGGGGTCAGGTCTCGCGCACGGAACGGCCCACCCGGGCGTAGGCGTGGCGCAGTTCAGTGGCTGCTGATCCGTCGTCCAGTGCGGTGCGGCGCGCGGCGGGCAGGGCCTCGCAGGCGACCTCGGACCAACCGAGCGGGACGGCGAAGTGCCTGCGCCACAGGCGATTCGCGAGCCGCAGCGGTACAACGGAGTCGCGTAGGACATCCGTCGCCGCCTCCACCGCGCGCAGCCGGGAGACGACGGGATCGGAGGCGTCGTCGTCCAGCAGCGAACGCACGGCGGCGAGCCAGTCGGCAGCGCGGCGCTTCACGAGCTGCCGGGACCGGATGGGTCGTATGACGAACGCCGGGACGACGGCGCACACCGCGCCGACCAGCACGGCCAGCAGGCGCTCGGCCAGCACGGAAACGCCCGACTCCGCGCCCAGAACGCCGTAGAGCAGGCCCAGGGTCGTGGTCAGCAGCAGTGCCCACCAGACGTAGCCGACGTCCCGCAGCAGCACGGCCAGCGCGAAAACCACCAGCAGTGAACCGATCCCGAGGGACCGATGCCCGCCGACGGCCTCGGCGACGAGCGCCGACAACACAGTACCCGCCGCGGCGCCACCGAGGCGTTCGAGCCCGCGGTACAGGACGTCGCCGCGCGCCCGGGCCGACACGGTCATGGTCAGCACGGTGACGGCGGTCCACGGCCAGTGGGCCGGGAAGAGTACTTGCCCCGCAACGAGTCCCAGCGCCAGCGCGACCGCGCCCTGCAGGGCCAGCGAGTCCACGGCGCGCGCGCTCGGCGGCCGCCGGGGCTGGGGCGGCGGCGCCGGTCCGGGGGAGTACGAGCCGGCCAGGGCGGCGAGCGGTGGCTCGACGTCGTGCCCGCCGTCCACCGCGACCTGCACCCGGACGACGTCCGCCCGCCCGGGTGCGTCGGGCGCCATGGTCGCGTCCACCTCGCGGGCCGCGGCGTGCGCAGCAGGGGAGCCCCGGCGGGCGGCGGCGACCAGCGTCCGCAGCCGGGACGGGGGCGGCGCCTCGCCGACGAGACGCTCGGCGACCAGCGACCAGAACGCCGCGACCAGGCAGATCGCGGTGATCAGCAGCAGGGACACGACCGGCCGGTCGCCGACCGGCACGGGGGTCATGAACATCGCCAGCAGAGGCAGCAGGGCGGCTCGACCGGCGGCGGCCACGGGCGGCGGGAACCGGCGCGAGACGATCGCCAGGCCGTAGACGGTCACCACGACGGCGTCCCCGACCGGTTCGAGGTGCGTGAGCAGGAAGCCCACGCAGGCCAGGACCACCACCACGACCGGCACCCGCAGCAGGCGGGCGAGCGGCGCCGTCCCGCGGCGGTCGAGCCGCGCCCCGGAGAGGGCGACGGCCCCCGCGGTCACGGCGTAGCTCGGGTCGAGCGGATCCCACGCGACGAGGGGCAGAACCGTGCCCAGAGTGAGGGCGACCGTCAGCAGGGCGACGAGGGCGGGGCGGGCGACGAACCGCATCGCCCGCCCCGCCCTCGAACCGGTCTCAGTGCGCCTCGGCGAGCAGCTTCTGCATCCGCGAGACGCCCTCGACGATGTCGTCGTCGCTCATCGCGTACGACAGTCGCAGGTAGCCCGACGGGCCGAAGGCCTCACCCGGGACGACGGCGACCTCGGCCTCCTCGAGGATGAGCGCGGCCAGTTCGGCGGACGTCTGCGGGGTCCGGCCGCGAATCGTCTTGCCCAGCAGGCCCTTCACCGACGGGTAGGCGTAGAACGCGCCCTGCGGGGTGGGGCAGACGACGCCGTCGATCTCGTTCAGCATCGAGACGATCAGCTTGCGCCGCCGGTCGAAGGCCACCTTCATCGCGTCGACGGCCGACAGGTCGCCCTCCAGCGCCGCGATCGCGGCGCGCTGGGACACGTTGGCGACGTTGGACGACAGGTGTGACTGCAGGTTGGTGGCGGCCTTGACGACGTCGGCCGGGCCGATCAGCCAGCCCACCCGCCAGCCGGTCATGGCGTAGGTCTTCGCCACGCCGTTCAGCACGATGCAGGTGTCGGCGAGCGCCGGGACCTCGACGACGATCGAGGCGGCCTTCACCCCGTCGTAGGTCAGGTGCTCGTAGATCTCGTCGGTGACGACCCAGATGCCGTGCTCGAGCGCCCACTCGCCGATGGCCTTGACGGCCTCGGGCGGGTACACCGACCCCGTCGGGTTGGAGGGCGAGCAGAACAGCAGCGCCTTGGTCTTCTCGGTCCGCGCGGCCTCGAGCTGCTCGACGGTGACCAGGTAGTCCTGGTCCTCCCCGGCGAACACCTCGACCGGCACGCCGCCGGCCAGGCGGGCGGCCTCGGGGTACGTCGTCCAGTACGGCGCGGGCAGCAGCAGCTCGTCACCCGGGTCGAGGATGGCGGCGAACGCCTCGTACACCGCCTGCTTGCCACCGTTGGTGACCAGCACCTGGGCCGGGTCGACCTCGTAGCCCGAGTCGCGGGCCGTCTTGGCGGCGATGGCCTTCTTCAGCTCGGGCAGGCCGCCGGCCGGCGTGTACCGGTGGTTGGCCGGGACCCGGGCCGCCTCGATCGCCGCGTCGACGATGTAGCCGGGGGTCGGGAAGTCGGGCTCACCGGCGCCGAACCCGATCACCGGACGCCCGGCGGCCTTGAGGGCCTTGGCCTTGGCGTCGACGGCGAGGGTGGCGGACTCGGCGATCTGGCTGATCCTGGTGGAGATGCGCTGGCTCACGCCCTGCATCCTTCCACCTCCGGGGAGATCGTTTCACCGGGGTTTCGGACGAGGGACGGGCCTCTGGACGTCGTCCGCCCGCCGGCGCGGGCGCCTCGCCGCCCGCCGGGCCCGGCGCTGCTGGTTCGACCCGGACCCGTACGGCTGCGTACACTCGGGGCCGGGTGGTTGCGGACCGCCATGCTTCAGGCTGCCCCAAGTCGGGCACGGCGGGCATGCACGGCACGTTCCACCCGTAGGGCAGTGGCGCAACTGGCAGCGCTCCGGTCTCCAAAACCGGCGGTTGGGGGTTCGAGTCCCTCCTGCCCTGCGGGGAGCCTTCGGGCTCCACCGACCGACGTACCAGGACTAGAGGTGAGAAGTGAGCAGCGCGTCATCGACGACGAAGAGCCGTCGCGGCGGCCCCTTGCTGTTCCTGCGGCAGGTCGTCGCGGAGCTGCGCAAGGTCGTCCGGCCGACGCGGACGGAGCTGATCACCTACACGTCGGTCGTGCTCGTCTTCGTCTTGGCCGTCATGACCTACGTGTCGGTTCTGGACTTCGGCCTGGGGCACCTCGTGCTCTGGGCGTTCGGCGGGAACGGCTGAGGTCGTTCCGCCCGGCCGGCAGCGCCGGGCCCGGCCGCCCCTCGGCGGCCGTGAAAGCCCCTCGGGGCGGACAGTACGAAAGGGAACAGGGACTACACCGTGTCCGATGAGTACCCGCAGGACGCTGCGGAGACCGAGCTCGACGCGCCCGGCGACACCGTCGTCGAGACCGAAGCACCCGACGAGGCCGGGGAGGCGGAGTCCGCGGAGTCCGCGGAGTCCGTGGACGGGGCGGCCGACGCGCCCGCCGAGGGTGACGAGGAGCCCGGTGACCCGGTCGAGGAGTTCAAGGCCGGCCTGCGCCGCGCCCTCGGCGACTGGTACGTCATCAACTCCTACGCGGGGTACGAGAACCGCGTGAAGGCGAACCTGGAGAACCGCATCGGCAGCCTCAACATGGAGGACTACATCTTCCAGGTCGAGGTGCCCATGGAGGAGGTCCGGGAGATCAAGAACGGCGTGCCCAAGCAGGTCAAGCGCGTCCGCATCCCCGGGTACGTCCTGGTCCGGATGGACCTCACCGACGAGTCGTGGGGCGCCGTGCGGCACACCCCGGGCGTCACCGGGTTCGTCGGCCACACGCACCAGCCCGTCCCGCTGAACCTCGACGAGGTCTTCTCGATGCTGGCCCCGTCGCTGGAACAGCCGGAGGCCGTGAAGAGTTCCGTCACCAAGACCGAGGTCAAGGTCGTCGACTTCGAGGTCGGCGAGACCGTGACGGTCATGGAGGGGCCCTTCGAGACCCTTCCGGCGACCATCTCCGAGATCAACGCCGACAGCCAGAAGCTCAAGGTGCTGGTCTCGATCTTCGGTCGCGAGACCCCCGTCGAACTGTCGTTCGGCGACGTCTCCAAGATCTGATCCACCAGCCCACCAGCAAGCACCCGCAACTGAAGGAAAGTCATGCCCCCCAAGAAGAAGGTCGCAGGTCTGATCAAGCTTCAGATCAACGCCGGCCAGGCCACCCCCGCCCCGCCGATCGGGCCCGCGCTCGGTCAGCACGGCGTGAACATCATGGAGTTCTGCAAGGCGTACAACGCCGCGACGGAGTCGCAGCGCGGCAACGTCATCCCGGTCGAGATCACGGTGTACGAGGACCGCTCGTTCACCTTCATCACCAAGACCCCGCCCGCCGCCGAGCTGATCAAGAAGGCCGCCGGCGTCGCCAAGGGTTCCGGTGAGCCGCACAAGACCAAGGTCGCCCGGCTCACCAACGACCAGGTGCGCGAGATCGCCCAGCAGAAGCTGGAAGACCTCAACGCCAACGACCTCGACGCGGCGAGCAAGATCATCGCCGGTACCGCCCGCTCGATGGGCATCACCGTCGAGGGCTGAGCGTCACCCCTCCAGCAACACCCCGAACCACGTGGAAGGGCCGAGCGCGGCCCGTCACACCACACCTACAGGAGCAGTGAGTAGTCATGAAGCGCAGCAAGGCCTACCGCGCCGCCGCGGAGAAGATCGACGGCGACACCCTCTACAGCCCGCTGAGCGCCGTCCGGCTGGCCAAGGAGACCTCGACCACCAAGTACGACGCGACCGTCGAGGTCGCGTTCCGGCTGGGCGTCGACCCCCGCAAGGCGGACCAGATGGTCCGCGGCACCGTGAACCTGCCGCACGGCACCGGGAAGACCGCGCGGGTGCTGGTCTTCGCCACCGGTGAGCGGGCCCAGCAGGCCGAGGCCGCGGGTGCCGACTGGGTGGGTTCGGACGACCTGCTCGCCAAGATCCAGGGCGGCTGGACCGACTTCGACGCCGTCGTGGCCACCCCCGACCTGATGGGCAAGGTCGGTCGGCTCGGCAAGGTGCTCGGCCCGCGCGGCCTGATGCCGAACCCCAAGACCGGCACGGTCACCATGGACGTCGCCAAGGCGGTCGAGGAGATCAAGGGCGGCAAGATCGAGTTCCGCGTCGACAAGCACTCCAACCTCCACTTCATCATCGGCAAGTCGTCGTTCTCCGAGGAAGCCCTCATCCAGAACTACGCCGCCGCGCTCGAGGAGGTGCTGCGGCTCAAGCCGTCCGCCGCCAAGGGCCGGTACCTGAAGAAGGCCACCATCACCACCACGATGGGCCCCGGCATCCCGGTCGACCCGAACCGCACCCGTGCGCTCGAGTCCGAGGACGCCACCGTCTGAGGCAGCAGCCCATCTGCGGTGATCATGCAGAAAGGCCCCCTGGTCCCCGTCGCGTCCCCGCGGATGCGGCGCCCCCAGGGGGCCTTTCTGCATGTCCGTCGGCGTGGCCGCCTCCTCCCGAGCCGCACCATTTCGCTACTTGTGGGTAATGTGGCCGGGGTTCTCGACCCGCCGCCGTGACGAGGAAGAAGGAGGGGCACGGATGCCCGCCCGCCGTTACCGGAACACGCTCGTGAGCGCGCTCGCGGCGTCCGCCGTCGCCCTGGCCGGCTGCAGCAGTGGCTCCCACCCCGCGCCCACGACCTCCACGTACGACCCGGTGGGCTCCGCCGGCGCGGGCACCGCCCCCGCGGCCTCACTGAGCCCGGTGCCCACCGGCCAGAGCATCGCCGGGGCCAAGGTCGCCGGGGCGATCCGGCTCGGGCTCGGCCCCCAGGTCTCGGCCAAGGTCAGGACCCGGGTCGTCGGCGGCATCGGCGCCTCCGACACCACCGCCCAGGGCGGGGACGGGGCCCTGACCGGCACCGAGACGTCCCTGCGCACCCAGCTCGACGTGCGGCAGGGCGGCCAGACCCTCCGCGTGATCAGCACCCCCGACACGGTCTACATCCGCGGCCTGCTCGGTGGTACGACGTGGGCCCGGACGACTTCGGGGCTCAGCGGTACCACCACCACCCTCGGCGGTCAGTTCCGGGCCCAGACCGACCTCGCGAACCCGTGGCGCACGCTGCCCGCGCTGACCGCCGCGACCTCGGTGCTCAGCGTCGGGCCGACCACGCTGAAGGGCACCCCGGTGAGCAGCTACAAGCTGACGCTGCGCCCGCAGGACTCGTTCGGGCTGCTGTCGCCCGAGCAGCGCACGCCCGACCTGAAGAAGGCGTTCCAGCAGCTCAAGACGGTGCTCACGGTCAGCCTCGACCGGTCCGGGCACCCGCTGCGCGTGGTGACCCGGGTCAGCGGTACCGCCACCGTCGGCGGCTCCCGCCAGCGGATCGACCAGACCACCACGGTCACCTACTCCGCGTGGGGCTCCTCGGTCGACATCGCCACGCCGCGCTCCGCCCGCAACCTCGACGCCTGATCCGGCGTGCTCCACCCCTGACCGACTCCTGAACCACCGACGCTCCAGGAGGGCTCCGATGCACGTCCCGAAGTCGCTGCGCGCCCCCGCGGGCGCCGTCCTCGCCCTGCTCCCGATGGTCCTGCTGGCCGCCTGCGGCGGCGGGTCCGACGAGACCGGCGGGACGACGTCCGTCCCGCTGCCGCCCTCCGCCTCGGTGGCGGCGAGCGCGAGTGCCGTCCCGAGCGCGACGCCGTCGGCGTCCGCGCCCAGCGCACCCGGGGCCAGCCCGTTGCCGACCGCGAAGTCCGTGAAGCTGGCCGGGTCCGCGCTGGCCGCCACCGTGACCGCGGCCGCCCGCCGGGACAAGACCGTGAAGTCCTCGGTCGACGTGAGCGGGCCGCTCTCCGTCGAGGGGAAGGGGGCGGGGCAGCAGGGCGGGCCGAAGCTCGAGTTCGGCGGCACCCTCACCGGCGGCAAGAAGATCTCCGTCGTCCGGCTCGGCGACACCGCCTACCTGAAGCTGCCCGGAGCCTCGTCCTGGTACGAGGTCGACGTCGACGGCGAAGCGGGCATGGACGGCACCTACCGGACGACGTTCTCGGGCTACGAGGTGCCCGAGAACCTGACCGCGGTGGCCAAGGTGCTGAAGAAGATGGGCACGTTCACCGTCGCGGGGCCGGCCACGGTGTCGGGCCTGGCCACGACCAAGTACACGGTCCGCACGAGCGCGACCAAGGCGTCGGCGTTGTTGCCGCCCGCCTACCAGCCCGTGAACCCGACCCGGATGAAGCAGGGCCGGGCCACGGTCACGGCCTGGGTCGATGCGCAGGGGCGGCTGGTGCGGGTGACTTCCGTGGCGTCGATCCCCAGCACCAAGCAGATCTCGCTCAAGATCACCTACTCAGGCTGGGGCGGGGCCGTCGACGTCGCCGCGCCCCCGGCCGGGCAGGTCACCCGCCTCTGATCCGCGCCGTGACCGCACCCCACGGTCTGTGCAACGCGGTCGCGGGGCCGCCACGCTACGATCGTCGCGATCACCGCCCAGGTGCCCGTCGAGTCTCCGGCGAGCGGCCGGGCGGTGCGGGAACCCACCGGGGCATGACTGGGCCGGAGGCTTGGTGTTCGAGGCGGAACCTGTGGGCTTGCACGTCGAGGCCGACGACGGGCGGCTCCTGCTCGTCGAGGACGACGACGGCGATGCCCTGCTGGTCGAGGAGATGCTCGACCTACCGGCCGGCGGGCACGGTCTGACCCGTGTCCGGACCCTGGCGCAGGCGCAGGACGCGCTGGCGTCGGAGCCGTTCAGCTGCGTGCTGCTCGACCTCGGGCTGCCCGACGGGCGCGGGCTCGAGGTCCTGGACGCCGTGCTCGGCATGGGTCATCCGGTGGCCGTGATCTGCTTCACCGGCCTGGACGACGAGCGCTCGGGCGCCGCGGCGGTCGCCGCCGGCGCGCAGGACTACCTGGTCAAGGGCCGCGTGGACGGCGAACTGCTGCGCCGATCGATCCGCTACGCGGTGGAGCGCCGCCGCTCGGAGGAGCAGCAGCGCCAGCTGTACGTGAGCCGGTTGCGGGCCGAGGAGAACGCCCGGCTGGAACGCGGCCTGCTGCCGCTGACCCAGACCCGGGACGTGGCGCTGCGGGTCAGCACCCGGTACCGCCCGCGCGAGGGCGAACTGCTCGGCGGCGACTTCTACGACGTCGTGGAGAGCGCCGACGGGCGGGTGTTCGTGCTGCTCGGGGACGTCGCGGGGCACGGCCCCGACGAGGCGGCGCTGGGGGTCAGCCTGCGGATCGCGTGGCGGGCCCTCGTGCTGGCCGGCGTCCAGGCCGACCGGCTGTTCCCCGTGCTGGAGGACGTGCTGATCCGGGAGCGCCGCTCGGAGGAGATCTTCGTCCAGGCCAGCATGCTGGTGATCGACTCCGACCGGCTGAGCGCGACGCTCTGGCTGGCCGGTCACCTGCCCCCGATCACGCTCGACCCCGAACCCGCCGAACTGCCCAGCGACCCGGCCACCGCTCCGCTCGGCCTGCTCGCCCCCGGGGCGTGGACGGGCCGGCGGCTGCCGTTGGCCGCCCAGTGGCGGCTGGTGCTCTACACGGACGGCCTGGTCGAGGGCAGCCGCGCCCCGGGCGCCTCGCAGGTCCTCGGCGTCCGGGGGCTGCTGGAGTTCGCCCGCGACGCCCGTAGCCGGGCCGAGGTGGCGGACGCCGTGGAGGACCTGCTCGACCGGGTGCAGCGGGCCCACGGTGGGGCGATGCCGGACGACGTCGCGGTGGTCGCCCTGCAGTGGCCCGCACCGGGTCCCCGGTGACCTCGGTGACCTCGGTGACTTCGTGAGGGCCCCCCGGATCGGCCTGCGGGCCCGGATCGGCATCGCGATCCTGTCCACGATCGCCCTGCTGCTGATCGTCGTCGTCGGCGGTGGGGTCCGGCTGGTGCAGACCCAGCGGCAGCAGACGTACGTGATCGACGACTTCTATGCCGCGCTGCGCAGCTCCCAGGCCTACTTCATCAACATGCTCGACACCGAGACGGCGGTGCGCGGGTACGAGCTGACCCGCGAGGAGAGCGCGCTCGACCCGATGCGTAAGGCCGGGACGCCGGAGTCCGCGAACCTGGTGCAGGTCGTGCAGGCCAGCGTCCCGCAGGAGACGCAGCTGATCGCCAAGGCCCGCGACATGGACCTGCTCGGCCGGCGCTGGTACTACGGCTGGGCGGTTCCGACCGTGGCCACGATCCGGGCGGGCGGGACGCTCAGCGACGGGCGGATCGACGAGGGCAAGGCGCAGTTCGACGAGTTCCGTGTGGCCTACGAGGACTACATCACGGTCGCGCGAAGCCAGCGCGCCGTGGCCAACGACCAGTTGCGGGCCCTGACCAACAAGCTGTTCTTCGCCGTACTCGCCGAGGTGCTGATCGCGGCGATCGCGGCCTTCATGCTGTGGCGGCTGCTGCGCCGCTGGGTGAACAAGCCGATGGCCGAGCTGGCGGGGGAGGTGCGCACGGTCAGCGGCGGCGCGTTCGAGCACGCCGTCACCACGACCGGTCCGCCCGAGTTCGTGGCTCTCGGCCAGGACGTCGAACGGATGCGCAAGCTGCTGGTGGAGCAGATCGCCCAGGTCGAGGCGGCCGGGGTGGAGATCCGCGAGGCGCACGCCCGGCTGGAGCAGCAGGCGGAGGACCTGCAGCGGTCGAACCGGGACCTCGAGCAGTTCGCCTACGTCGCGTCGCACGACCTGCAGGAGCCGCTGCGCAAGGTGGCCTCGTTCTGCCAGCTCCTGCAGCGCCGCTACGCCGACCAGCTCGACGAGCGGGCCGACCAGTACATCCACTTCGCGGTCGACGGCGCCAAGCGCATGCAGCAGCTGATCAACGACCTGTTGGACTTCTCCCGCGTCGGCCGACAGGCCGCCGAGATGTCGACGGTGTCGATGGAGGAGTGCCTGGCCCAGGCCCTCGGGCACCTGGAGTCCGCCGTCGAGGCATCGGGGGCCGAGGTGACCTCCGACCCCCTGCCCGAGGTGCGTGGCGAGCGGGGTCTCCTGGTGCAGCTGCTGCAGAATCTCATCGGCAACGCCATCAAGTTCCGCTCCGAGGACGCGCCCCGCGTACACATCGGGGTCCGTCAGACCGGCGCCCGGTGGGAGTTCACCTGCTCCGACAACGGCATCGGGATCGATCCGGCCTACAGCGAACGGGTTTTCATGATCTTCCAGCGATTGCACCCGAAGGACGAGTACACCGGCACCGGCATCGGTCTCGCCCTGTGCAAACGCATCGTCGAGTACCACGGCGGGCGGATCTGGATCGTCGACGACCACGAGGAGGGGCTGGGCGGGACGACGATCCGCTGGACGATCCCCGCGGCCGCCGAGACGCCCGTCCGCGCTCCGGTCGACTTCTCCACGGCCCGCGGTGCGGCGCCCTCGGGGGCGACGCGGAGCGTCGCCGGATGAACCGGCTCGTGATCGAGATCCTCCTGGTCGAGGACGACCCGGGCGACGTGCTGATGACCCGCGAGGCGTTCGCCGACAACAAGGTCGCCAACCGGCTGCACGTGGTCAGCGACGGCGTCGACGCCGTGGCCTTCCTGCGCAAGGAGGGCAAGTACGCCGACGCCCCGACGCCCGACCTGGTGCTGCTCGACCTCAACCTGCCCCGGATGGACGGCCGCGAGGTGCTGGCCACGGTCAAGGCCGACGAGGCGCTGCGCCAGATCCCTGTCGTGGTGCTGACGACGTCGGAGGCCGAGGAGGACGTGCTGCGCAGCTACGAACTGCACGCCAACGCCTTCGTGACCAAGCCGGTGGACTTCGAGCGGTTCATCGAGGTCGTGCGCAAGATCGACGACTTCTTCGTCGGCGTGGTCCGGCTGCCGGGGCGTTGAGGCGGCCGCTGACCAGCGATTTGGTGGGGGAGGCCCCTCTCACCTACTCTTGACCGGTTGCCAGAGACCGCTGGTTCCTGCCCCCGGGCAGGCGAAGGTCCCGCGAGAGCGGGCGTCCCGCGCAGGTGAACGGAACGGCCCCCCGGTGGTGGCGCTCGTCGTCCCGCCAGGTTCTGCGGCTCCGTGCGCCTGCGCACGGAGCCTTCTTCGTTCCCGGTGGTCGAGGCGACGCAACCGACCCGGTTTGAACGAAGGAGAACTCATGGCGAGGGCCGACAAGGCTGCAGCGGTCGCCGAGCTGACCCAGAAGTTCCGGGAGTCCAACGCCGCCGTACTCACCGAGTACCGGGGTCTCACCGTGGCCCAGCTGGGCCAGCTGCGGGCGAGCATCAGGGGCAACGCGACCTACGCGGTCGTCAAGAACACCCTGACCGCCCTGGCCGCCAAGGAGGCCGGTGTCTCGGCCTTCGACGGCGCGCTGGCCGGCCCGAGCGCGGTCGCCTTCGTCACCGGGGACCCGGTGGAGACGGCGAAGAGCCTGCGTGACTTCGCGAAGGCGAACCCGGAACTGATCATCAAGGGCGGGGTGCTGGACGGCAACGCCCTCACCGCCGACGACATCCGCAAGCTGGCCGACCTGGAGTCCCGCGAGGTGCTCCTGGCCAAGCTGGCCGGCGCGATGAAGGCGTCGCTGAACCAGGCGGCCTACCTGTTCGTCGCACCGCTCTCGCAGGCCGCCCGCACGGTGGACGCCCTGCGTCTGAAGCAGGAGTCCGGCGCCCCGGCCCCTGCCCCGGAGTCCGACACGGAGTCCGCCCCCACCACCGAGGACACCCCCGAGGCCTGAGGCCGCGGGAGCACGAAAGGGAATCATCATGGCCAAGCTGTCCACCGACGAGCTGCTCGACGCCTTCAAGGAGCTCACGCTCATCGAGCTGTCGGAGTTCGTGAAGAAGTTCGAGGAGACCTTCGAGGTCACCGCCGCCGCGCCGGTCGCCGTCGCGGCCGCCGCCCCGGCCGCGGGTGGCGCGGGTGGCGGCGACGCCGCTGCCGAGCAGGACGAGTTCGACGTCATCCTGGAGAGCGCCGGCGACAAGAAGATCCAGGTCATCAAGGAGGTCCGTGGGCTGACCAGCCTCGGGCTGAAGGAGGCCAAGGACCTCGTGGACGGCGCCCCCAAGCCCGTCCTGGAGAAGGTCGCCAAGGACGCCGCCGAGAAGGCCAAGGCCGCTCTCGAGGGCGCCGGCGCCACCGTCACCCTGAAGTGACGATCCGGCTCTAGCTCCACCTCCACTTTCCCCGTGCCAGGGCTCCGATCAGGGGCTTTGGCGCGGGGAAAGTGTCGTTTGCGGCCCGTCGCTCTTGACGGTGGCCCCCACCCTTGTCATCCTCATGGGGTGCTATTCGGCGTATTGACCTCTCAGCAGGTCCGCCGACTAGACATTGTGCGCCTCTGCGCGTAGCCTGGCGTTTTGCGCTGCCCTCTGCCTTGTCCCGCATATAGCGGCGGGACCTCAGACGCGCGCCCGTAACGCTCGAAGGCCCGTGGAAGGACTGCTGTCTCTTGGCTGCCTCGCGCACCGCGCTGTCACAAAGTTCTATGTCCCGCACGGCTTCCGGCCGTATCTCCTTCGCCAAGATTCGGGAGCCTCTTGAGGTTCCGAACCTGCTGGCTTTGCAGACCGAGAGCTTCGACTGGCTCCTCGGCAACGCGAAGTGGCAGGCCCGGGTCGCCGCGGCTCTGGAGGAGAACCGCCAGGACGTGCCCACCTCCTCCGGTCTGGAGGAGATCTTCGAGGAGATCTCCCCGATCGAGGACTTCTCCGGATCGATGAGCCTGTCGTTCCGGGACCACCGTTTCGAACCGCCCAAGTACTCGATCGACGAGTGCAAGGAGCGGGACATGACCTACTCGGCCCCGCTCTTCGTGACGGCCGAGTTCATGAACACCACCACCGGCGAGATCAAGAGCCAGACGGTGTTCATGGGCGACTTCCCGCTCATGACCGAGCGCGGCACGTTCGTCATCAACGGCACCGAGCGGGTCGTCGTCTCGCAGCTCGTCCGCTCGCCGGGCGTGTACTTCGAGCGCTCCGTCGACAAGGCGTCCGACAAGGACATCTACACGGTCAAGGTGATCCCCAGCCGCGGTGCGTGGCTGGAGTTCGAGATCGACAAGCGCGACATGGTCGGTGTGCGCATCGACCGCAAGCGCAAGCAGTCGGTCACCGTGCTGCTGAAGGCGCTCGGCTGGTCGGAGGCGGAGATCCTCGAGGAGTTCGGCGACGTCGACTCCATCCGGCAGACGCTGGAGAAGGACCACACCGCCAGCACCGACGAGGCGCTGCTCGACATCTACCGCAAGCTGCGTCCGGGCGAGCCGCCGACCCGCGAGGCCGCGCAGAACCTGCTCGACAACCTCTACTTCAACCCGAAGCGCTACGACCTCGCGAAGGTCGGCCGCTACAAGATCAACAAGAAGTTGGGGCTCGAGAAGCCGCTGTCCGACAGCGTTCTCACGTTGGACGACATCAAGGCGATCATCCGGTTCCTGGTCTCGCTGCACGCCGGCACCCCCACGATGCCGGGCACCCGTAACGGTGAGGCCGTCGACATCCGCGTCGAGGTCGACGACATCGACCACTTCGGCAACCGGCGCATGCGCACGGTCGGCGAGCTGATCCAGAACCAGGTCCGCACGGGCCTGTCCCGGATGGAGCGCGTCGTCCGCGAGCGGATGACCACGCAGGACGTCGAGGCGATCACGCCGCAGACCCTGATCAACATCCGCCCCGTGGTGGCGTCGATCAAGGAGTTCTTCGGCACCTCGCAGCTGTCGCAGTTCATGGACCAGACCAACCCGCTGGCCGGTCTGACCCACAAGCGGCGCCTGAACGCGCTGGGCCCGGGCGGTCTGTCCCGGGAGCGCGCCGGCATGGAGGTCCGTGACGTCCACACGTCGCACTACGGCCGGATGTGCCCGATCGAGACGCCGGAGGGCCCGAACATCGGCCTGATCGGTTCGCTCGCCTCGTACGCGCGGATCAACCCGTTCGGCTTCGTCGAGACGCCGTACCGGGTCGTCACGAACGGCGTCGTCTCCGACGAGCTGCGGTACCTGACCGCGGACGAGGAGGACGAGTTCGTCATCGCGCAGGCCAACGCGCCGCTCGACGCGAACGGCAAGTTCGCCGAGGCGTCGGTCCTGGCCCGCAACAAGGAGGGCGAGGCCGAGCTCATCCCGGCCGCCGACATCGACTACATGGACGTCGCCGCGCGTCAGATGGTGTCGGTCGCCACCGCGATGATCCCGTTCCTCGAGCACGACGACGCCAACCGGGCGCTCATGGGTTCGAACATGCAGCGCCAGGCGGTGCCGCTGGTCCGGGCCGAGGCGCCGCTGGTCGGCACGGGTATGGAGTACCGCGCCGCGGTCGACGCCGGTGACGTCGTCGTCGCGACCGCCCCCGGTGTCGTCACCGAGGTCTCCGCCGACGCGGTGACCGCGATGAACGACGACGGCACGCAGACCGTCTACCGGGTGGCCAAGTTCCGGCGCTCGAACCAGGGCACCTCGTACAACCAGCGCGTGGTGATCGACGAGGGTGCGCGGCTCGAGGTCGGCACCGTCATCGCCGACGGTCCCTCGACCGACGGCGGCGAGATGGCGCTCGGCAAGAACCTGCTGGTCGCGTTCATGTCGTGGGAGGGCCACAACTACGAGGACGCGATCATCCTCAGCCAGCGTCTGGTGCAGGACGACGTCCTCTCCTCGATCCACATCGAGGAGCACGAGGTCGACGCCCGCGACACCAAGCTGGGTCCGGAGGAGATCACCCGGGACATCCCGAACGTCTCGGAGGAGGTCCTCGCCGACCTCGACGAGCGCGGCATCATCCGGATCGGCGCCGAGGTCGACACGGGCGACATCCTGGTCGGCAAGGTCACGCCCAAGGGCGAGACCGAGCTGACCCCGGAGGAGCGCCTGCTGCGCGCCATCTTCGGTGAGAAGGCCCGGGAGGTCCGGGACACCTCGCTGAAGGTGCCGCACGGCGAGAAGGGCACCGTCATCGGCGTCAAGGTCTTCGACCGCGAGGACGGCGACGAGCTGCCCCCGGGCGTGAACCAGCTGGTCCGCGTGTACGTGGCTCAGCGGCGCAAGATCACGGACGGCGACAAGCTCGCCGGCCGGCACGGCAACAAGGGTGTGATCTCGAAGATCCTCCCGGCCGAGGACATGCCGTTCCTGGCGGACGGTACCCCGGTGGACGTCGTCCTGAACCCGCTCGGCGTGCCGAGCCGGATGAACGTCGGCCAGGTGCTGGAGACGCACCTGGGCTGGGTGGCCTCGCGTGGTTGGGAGATCGAGGGCGAGCCCGAGTGGGCCAAGCACATCGCCCCCGAGTTCCGCTCCGCCCCGGCCGGTACCAAGGTCGGTTCGCCGGTGTTCGACGGCGTCCGCGAGGAGGAGATCGTCGGCCTGCTGGACAGCTCGCGCAAGACGCGCGACGGTGACCGGCTGATCGACGGTTCCGGCAAGGCGCAGCTGTTCGACGGCCGTACCGGTGAGCCGCTGCCGAGCCCCGTCTCGGTCGGCTACATGTACATCCTGAAGCTGCACCACCTGGTGGACGACAAGATCCACGCCCGCTCCACCGGCCCGTACTCGATGATCACGCAGCAGCCGCTGGGTGGTAAGGCGCAGTTCGGTGGCCAGCGGTTCGGCGAGATGGAGGTGTGGGCCCTCGAGGCCTACGGCGCCTCCTACGCGCTGCAGGAGCTGCTGACGATCAAGTCCGACGACATCAACGGCCGGGTCAAGGTCTACGAAGCCATCGTCAAGGGCGAGAACATCCCCGAACCGGGGATCCCCGAGTCCTTCAAGGTCCTGATCAAGGAGATGCAGTCGCTGTGCCTCAACGTCGAGGTGCTCTCCAGCGACGGCATGTCGATCGAGATGCGTGACTCCGACGAGGACGTGTTCCGGGCGGCCGAGGAACTCGGCATCGACCTGTCGCGGCGGGAGCCGAGCAGCGTCGAGGAAGTCTGATCCCAGGTCCACACCCAGCCATCCGTATTTCAGAAACACCAGAAGAAAGCAGGCAGCGTCTTGCTGGACGTTAACTTCTTCGACGAACTGCGAATCGGCCTCGCCGGCGCCGACGACATCCGTCAGTGGTCGCACGGTGAGGTGAAGAAGCCGGAGACGATCAACTACCGCACCCTCAAGCCGGAGAAGGACGGGCTCTTCTGCGAGAAGATCTTCGGTCCGACCCGGGACTGGGAGTGCTACTGCGGTAAGTACAAGCGGGTCCGGTTCAAGGGCATCATCTGCGAGCGCTGCGGCGTCGAGGTCACTCGCGCCAAGGTCCGTCGCGAGCGGATGGGGCACATCGAGCTGGCCGCCCCGGTCACGCACATCTGGTACTTCAAGGGTGTGCCGAGCCGCCTCGGCTACCTGCTCGACCTCGCGCCGAAGGACCTGGAGAAGGTCATCTACTTCGCCGCCTACATGATCACGTGGGTGGACGACGAGGGTCGCCACCGCGACCTGCCCTCGCTCGAGGCGCAGATCGAGGTGGAGAAGAAGGAGATCGAGAACGCCCGTGACGCCGACGTCGAGGCCCGCGCCAAGCGGCTCGAGGCCGACCTCGCGGAGCTCGAGGCCGAGGGTGCGAAGGGCGACGCCCGCCGCAAGGTGAAGGAGTCGGCCGAGCGCGAGATGGCGCAGCTGCGCAAGCGCGCGGATGCCCAGGTCGACCGTCTCCAGCAGGTCTGGGACCGGTTCAAGAACCTGAAGGTCCAGGACCTCGAGGGCGACGAGATGCTCTACCGCGAGATGCGGGAGCGCTTCGGCCTGTACTTCGAGGGCAGCATGGGCGCGGCCGCGATCCAGAAGCGGCTGGAGACCTTCGACCTCGAGGCCGAGGCCGAGAACCTGCGCGAGACCATCGCCACCGGCAAGGGGCAGCGCAAGACCCGGGCCCTGAAGCGGCTCAAGGTGGTCTCGGCCTTCCTGACCACCCGCAACTCGCCGCTGGGCATGGTGCTGGACTGCGTCCCGGTCATCCCGCCGGACCTGCGCCCGATGGTGCAGCTCGACGGTGGCCGGTTCGCGACGTCCGACCTGAACGACCTGTACCGGCGCGTGATCAACCGGAACAACCGGCTCAAGCGACTGCTCGACCTGGGCGCTCCGGAGATCATCGTCAACAACGAGAAGCGCATGCTGCAGGAGGCCGTCGACGCGCTGTTCGACAACGGCCGCCGCGGCCGGCCGGTGACGGGCCCGGGCAACCGCCCGCTGAAGTCGCTGTCCGACATGCTGAAGGGCAAGCAGGGCCGGTTCCGCCAGAACCTGCTCGGCAAGCGCGTCGACTACTCCGGCCGTTCGGTCATCGTCGTCGGCCCGCAGCTGAAGCTGCACCAGTGCGGCCTGCCCAAGCAGATGGCGCTGGAGCTGTTCAAGCCGTTCGTGATGAAGCGCCTGGTGGACCTGAACCACGCGCAGAACATCAAGTCGGCCAAGCGCATGGTCGAGCGGGCCCGCCCGGTCGTGTGGGACGTGCTCGAAGAGGTCATCACCGAGCACCCGGTACTGCTGAACCGCGCGCCCACGCTGCACCGTCTGGGCATCCAGGCGTTCGAGCCGCAGCTGGTCGAGGGCAAGGCGATCCAGATCCACCCGCTCGTCTGCTCGGCGTTCAACGCCGACTTCGACGGCGACCAGATGGCGGTGCACCTGCCGCTGTCGGCCGAGGCCCAGGCCGAGGCGCGGATCCTGATGCTCTCGTCGAACAACATCCTGAAGCCGGCCGACGGTCGCCCCGTCACCATGCCGACCCAGGACATGATCATCGGCCTGTACCACCTGACGCTCGGTCGCGACGACGAGCCGACGGGCGAGGGCCGCGCGTTCACGTCGGTCGCCGAGGCGATCATGGCGTTCGACGCCGGCACGCTCGACCTGCAGGCGACGATCAAGCTGCGCTTCTCCGACGTCGTCCCGCCGGTCGGCTGGGAGGCGCCCGAGGGCTGGGCCGAGGGTGACCCGATCACCCTCGAGACCACGCTGGGCCGCACGCTGTTCAACGAGACCCTGCCGGTGGACTACCCGTTCGTGGACGTCGTGGTGGACAAGAAGGTCCTCTCGGCGATCGTGAACGACCTGGCCGAGCGCTACCCGAAGGTCGCCGTCGCGGCCTGCCTGGACGCGCTGAAGGAGGCCGGGTTCCACTGGGCCACCCGCTCGGGCGTCACGGTGTCGATCTCCGACGTCGTCACCCCGCCGCGCAAGCAGGAGATCCTGGAGGGCTTCGAGGCCCGCGCGGCGAAGGTGCAGCAGCAGTACGAGCGCGGTCTCATCACCGACAACGAGCGGCGCCAGGAGCAGATCGCCATCTGGACGGAGGCCACCGACGTGGTCGCCAAGGAGATGGAGTCGAACCTGCCGAAGACGAACTCCATCTTCAAGATGGTCTCGTCGGGTGCTCGTGGTAACTGGATGCAGATGCGGCAGATCGCCGGTATGCGTGGCCTGGTGTCGAACCCGAAGGGTGAGATCATCCCGCGCCCGATCAAGGCGAACTTCCGTGAGGGCCTGTCCGTGCTGGAGTTCTTCATCTCCACGCACGGTGCCCGTAAGGGTCTGGCCGACACCGCGCTGCGGACCGCCGACTCGGGGTACCTGACCCGTCGTCTGGTGGACGTCGCGCAGGACGTCATCATCCGCGAGGAGGACTGCGGCACCGAGCGTGGTCTGAAGCTGCCGATCGCCGAGGCGAACACCGACGGCTCGCTGCGTCGTCACGACACGGTGGAGACCAGCGTCTACGCCCGTTCGTCGGCGCAGGACGTCGTGGTGGACGGCAAGATCGTGCTGCCGGCCAACACCGACCTGGGCGACCCGAGCATCGACCTGCTCCTGTCGCACGGCGTCTCGGAGATCAAGGTCCGTTCGGTCCTGACCTGCGAGTCGAAGGTCGGCACGTGCGCCCGGTGCTACGGCCGGTCGCTGGCCGCCGGGCACCTCGTGGACATCGGCGAGGCCGTCGGCATCATCGCGGCCCAGTCCATCGGTGAGCCGGGCACGCAGCTGACGATGCGTACCTTCCACACCGGTGGTGTCGCGGGTGAGGACATCACCCACGGTCTGCCGCGTGTCCAGGAGCTCTTCGAGGCGCGCACCCCCAAGGGTGTCGCCCCGATCTCCGAGGCGGCCGGCACGGTGCGCATCGACGACACCGACCGCACCCGCAAGATCGTGGTGGTGCCGGACGACGGTTCCGAGGAGCTGTCGTACACGGTGTCCAAGCGGTCGCGGCTCCTCGTCGAGGAGGGCGGCAAGGTCGAGGTCGGCCAGCAGCTGGTGGTCGGCGCCATCGACCCGAAGCAGGTGCTGCGCATCCTCGGGCCGCGCGCGGTCCAGGTCCACCTGACGGACGAGGTCCAGAAGGTGTACCGGTCGCAGGGTGTGTCGATCCACGACAAGCACATCGAGGTGATCGTCCGCCAGATGCTGAAGCGGATCACGATCATCGAGTCCGGTGACGCCGAGCTGCTGCCCGGTGAGCTCGCGGAGCGCACGCGCTTCGAGAGCGAGAACCGGCGGGTCGTCGCCGAGGGCGGTCAGCCGGCCTCGGGTCGTCCCGAGCTGATGGGGATCACCAAGGCCTCTCTGGCCACCGACTCGTGGCTGTCCGCCGCCTCCTTCCAGGAGACGACCCGGGTGCTCACGAACGCGGCCATGGAGGGCAAGAGCGACCCGCTGCTCGGCCTCAAGGAGAACGTCATCCTGGGCAAGCTCATCCCGGCGGGTACCGGCCTTCCCCGGTACCGCAACGTCCGGGTGGAGCCGACCGAGGAGGCCAAGGCCGCCATGTACGCCATGCCGGGCTACGAAGAGGTCGACTACGGCCACTTCGGCGTCGGCACCGGCCAGGCGGTTCCGCTGGAGGAGTTCGACCTGGGGCGCTACGACCGCTGAGCCTTCGGCTCGACGTGTTCGTGATCATGCAGAAACGTCCCGTCCCCACGTCGGGGACGGGACGTTTCTGCGTCGGCCCGGGGGGACGTTTCTGCATGATCACGAACCCCCGTGGGAAGCAAACGGGTGGTGCGCACGTTGTAGACGATCGTGCGGGGGAGCCTGCCCACCCCGCGATTTGCCGCTCGGTTGGCCCAACGGGTAATCTCGCTCGTTGTGCCCGTGGCCACGGGTTGTCGTCATGCCCGGCCACCCCGCGAGGCAGCATCCACGCGGAGGGCACGAGCGTCACGGGTAAGCCAAGCGCCTGCCGCAGTGCCGGGCAGTGGCGACACGCCCGGGCGCGGGGGGCATTGAAAACAAACCGTCACACCAAGAGCAAAGAGTTCGGAGAACCGGTGCCCACGATCCAGCAGCTGGTCCGCAAGGGCCGCCAGGACAAGGTCGGCAAGACCAAGACCCCTGCCCTCAAGGGCAGCCCGCAGCGCCGCGGGGTCTGCACGCGCGTGTACACGACCACGCCGAAGAAGCCGAACTCGGCTCTGCGCAAGGTCGCCCGCGTGAAGCTGACCAGCCAGATCGAGGTCACCGCGTACATCCCCGGTGTGGGCCACAACCTCCAGGAGCACTCGATGGTGCTCGTGCGCGGCGGTCGTGTGAAGGACCTGCCGGGCGTGCGTTACAAGATCATCCGCGGTTCGCTCGACACCCAGGGCGTGAAGAACCGCAAGCAGGCTCGCAGCCGCTACGGCGCGAAGAAGGAGAAGAGCTAGTGCCTCGCAAGGGTCCCGCCCCGAAGCGGCCGCTGATCGTCGACCCGGTCTACGGCTCCCCGCTGGTCACCCAGCTGGTGAACAAGATCCTGCTGGACGGCAAGAAGTCCACCGCCGAGCGCATCGTGTACGAAGCGCTCGAGGGTGCGCGTACCAAGACCGGCAACGACCCGGTCGTCACGTTGAAGCGGGCGCTCGACAACGTGCGCCCCACCCTGGAGGTCAAGAGCCGCCGCGTCGGTGGCGCCACCTATCAGGTCCCGGTCGAGGTCAAGCCGGGCCGCGCCACGACGCTGGCGCTGCGCTGGCTGGTCGGCTACTCCCGCGCCCGGCGCGAGAAGACCATGACCGACCGTCTGATGAACGAGATCATCGACGCCAGCAACGGCCTGGGGGCCGCGGTCAAGCGCCGCGAGGACACCCACAAGATGGCCGAGTCGAACCGCGCGTTCACCCACTACCGCTGGTAGCCCACCCCGCCGGGCGGCGACGATGCCGCCGGCCGGGGTAGGACACGGCGTCCCATCACGCGAAGCACTGAGAGAGGCGACGAGCGTGGCACAAGACGTGCTGACGGACCTCAAGAAGGTCCGCAACATCGGCATCATGGCGCACATCGACGCCGGCAAGACCACGACGACCGAGCGGGTCCTGTTCTACACCGGGATCAACTACAAGATCGGCGAGGTCCACGACGGCGCGGCCACGATGGACTGGATGGAGCAGGAGCAGGAGCGGGGGATCACCATCACCTCCGCCGCCACCACCTGCTTCTGGGAAGGCAACCAGATCAACCTGATCGACACCCCCGGGCACGTCGACTTCACCGTCGAGGTCGAGCGCAACCTGCGCGTCCTCGACGGCGCGGTCGCGGTGTTCGACGGCAAGGAGGGTGTCGAGCCGCAGTCGGAGACCGTCTGGCGGCAGGCCGACAAGTACGACGTCCCGCGCATCTGCTTCGTCAACAAGATGGACAAGCTGGGTGCGGACTTCTACTTCACCGTGAAGACCATCGAGGACCGCCTGGGCGCCAAGCCGCTGGTCATCCAGCTGCCGATCGGCGCCGAGAGCGACTTCGTCGGCGTCATCGACCTGGTCGAGATGCGCGCCCTCACGTGGCGCGGCGAGACCGGCAAGGGCGAGGCGTACGAGGTCGAGGAGATCCCCGCCGACCTGCAGGCCAAGGCCGAGGAGTACCGCGAGCTCCTGCTCGAGACGGTCGCCGAGTCCGACGAGGCACTGCTGGAGAAGCACTTCGGCGGCGAGGGTCTCTCGGTCGAGGAGATCAAGGGCGCCATCCGCCGGATGACGATCAACTCCGAGCTGTACCCGGTGCTGTGCGGCTCCGCGTTCAAGAACAAGGGCGTGCAGCCCATGCTCGACGCGGTCATCGACTACCTGCCGTCCCCGCTGGACGTGCCGGACGTCGAGGGCTACAAGCCGGGCAACGAGGAGGACACCGAGACCCGGGCGGCGAGCAACGACGCCCCGTTCTCGGCCCTGGCCTTCAAGATCGCGGCGCACCCGTTCTTCGGCAAGCTGACCTACATCCGGGTCTACTCCGGCAAGGTCGCCTCCGGCGCCCAGGTCGTGAACTCCAGCAAGGGCAAGAAGGAGCGCATCGGGAAGATCTTCCAGATGCACTCCAACAAGGAGAACCCGGTGGAGGAGGCCGCGGCCGGCCACATCTACGCGGTCATCGGCCTGAAGGACACGACCACGGGTGAGACGCTCGCCGACCCGGCGAAGCCGATCGTCCTGGAGTCGATGACCTTCCCGGAGCCGGTCATCTCCGTGGCCATCGAGCCCAAGACCAAGGGCGACCAGGAGAAGCTCGGCACGGCGATCCAGAAGCTCGCCGAGGAGGACCCGACGTTCCAGGTCCAGCTCGACGAGGAGACCGGCCAGACCATCATCAAGGGGATGGGCGAGCTCCACCTGGACATCCTGGTCGACCGGATGAAGCGCGAGTACAAGGTCGAGGCGAACGTCGGTAAGCCGCAGGTGGCCTACCGCGAGACGATCCGCCGGGCCGTCGAGAAGCTCGACTACACGCACAAGAAGCAGACCGGTGGCTCGGGCCAGTACGCGAAGGTCCAGGTGACGATCGAGCCGCTGGACACCGCCTCGGGCACGTTCTACGAGTTCGAGAACAAGGTCACCGGTGGCCGCGTGCCGCGGGAGTACATCCCCAGCGTCGACGCCGGTATCCAGGACGCCATGCAGTTCGGCATCCTGGCGGGTTACCCGCTGGTCGGCATCAAGGCCACGCTGCTGGACGGCGCGGCCCACGACGTCGACTCCTCCGAGATGGCGTTCAAGATCGCCGGCTCGATGGTGCTGAAGGAGGCGGCCCGCAAGGCCAACCCCGTGCTCCTCGAGCCGATGATGGCCGTCGAGGTGCGTACGCCCGAGGACTACATGGGCGACGTCATCGGCGACCTGAGCTCGCGTCGCGGGCAGATCCAGGCGATGGAGGACGTCTCCGGGGCTAAGGTCGTGCGTGCTCTGGTGCCGCTCTCCGAGATGTTCGGGTATGTCGGCGACCTGCGTAGCAAGACCCAGGGACGGGCCAACTACACCATGCAGTTCGACTCCTACGCCGAGGTCCCCTCGACCGTGGCCGAGGAGATCATCAAGAAGGCCCGCGGCGAGTAGAGCGCGGTACCTGTCACCACCCAGCACCACCCCCGATCAGCAGGTCAGCAGGACCTACGAGACTCACACCACAGGAGGACCCCGTGGCGAAGGCGAAGTTCGAGCGGACTAAGCCGCACGTCAACATCGGTACCATCGGTCACATCGACCACGGTAAGACGACGCTGACCGCTGCCATCAGCAAGGTGCTGCACGACAAGTACCCGGACCTGAACCCGAGCACCGAGGCCTTCGACCAGATCGACAAGGCCCCGGAGGAGCGTCAGCGCGGTATCACGATCTCGATCGCTCACATCGAGTACCAGACCGAGACGCGGCACTACGCGCACGTCGACTGCCCGGGTCACGCCGACTACATCAAGAACATGATCACCGGCGCGGCCCAGATGGACGGCGCGATCCTCGTGGTCGCGGCGACCGACGGCCCCATGCCGCAGACCCGCGAGCACGTGCTGCTGGCCCGCCAGGTCGGCGTCCCGTACATCGTCGTCGCCCTGAACAAGAGCGACATGGTGGACGACGAGGAGATCATGGAACTCGTCGAGCTCGAGGTGCGCGAGCTCCTCAGCTCCTACGAGTTCCCGGGCGACGACCTCCCGGTCGTGCGCGTCTCGGCGCTGAAGGCGCTCGAGGGCGACGCCGAGTGGAGCGCCAAGCTGCTCGACCTGATGGCCGCGGTCGACGAGTCGATCCCCGAGCCGCAGCGTGACACCGAGAAGCCGTTCCTGATGCCGATCGAGGACGTCTTCACGATCACCGGTCGTGGCACCGTCGTCACCGGCAAGGTGGAGCGTGGCGTTCTCAAGGTCAACGAGACCGTCGAGATCGTCGGCATCAAGGACAAGTCGACCTCGACCACGGTCACCGCGATCGAGATGTTCCGCAAGACCCTCGACGAGGCTCTGGCGGGCGAGAACTGCGGTCTGCTCCTGCGCGGTATCAAGCGTGAGGACGTCGAGCGCGGCCAGGTCGTGGTGAAGCCGGGTTCGATCACCCCGCACACCGAGTTCGAGGCCAACGTCTACATCCTGTCCAAGGACGAGGGTGGCCGGCACACGCCCTTCTACGACAACTACCGTCCGCAGTTCTACTTCCGGACGACGGACGTCACGGGTGTCGTGCACCTGCCCGAGGGCACCGAGATGGTCATGCCCGGTGACAACACCGAGATGCGGGTCGAGATGATCCAGCCCATCGCCATGGAGGAGGGCCTGCTCTTCGCGATCCGCGAGGGTGGCCGCACCGTGGGTTCGGGCCGCGTCACCAAGATCCTCAAGTAGTACGGCTGAAGGGGAGCGTCCCGTCGGGGCGCTCCCCTTCTCCATGCCTCCCACCTGGGCGTTCACCCGATTGGCCAGGTGGGGTGCGGGTCTGGCACACTAGACCGGTTGCTCGGAGGCGGAGCGCGAGGCCTGGAGGTCTCGAAGCATCGCCAGGAGGGCGACCAGCCTGCACCACCGCCGGGCACGTCGAAAGATGTGGCCCGGTTCGCCGCTCGCGGCGTTCTCCGGATTATGGGCGACACGCCCGACCTCGGGGGCCGTAGCGGTCACCATACGATTCACGAAGGAAAGCGAGCGCAACGACGCCATGGCGGGACAGAAGATCCGCATCCGGCTGAAGGCCTACGACCACGAGGTCATCGACAGCTCGGCGCGCAAGATTGTCGACACGGTCGTCCGCACCGGTGCCACCGTGGCCGGTCCGGTGCCGCTGCCGACCGAGAAGAACGTGTTCTGCGTCATCCGCTCGCCGCACAAGTACAAGGACAGCCGCGAGCACTTCGAGATGCGCACGCACAAGCGGTTGATCGACATCATCAACCCGACGCCGAAGACGGTGGACTCGCTGATGCGGCTGGACCTGCCCGCCGGCGTGGACATCGAGATCAAGCTCTGAGGAACGTCACGATGACTACGAAGACCATCAGCAAGCCGACCACCGTCGTGGTCAAGGGCCTGCTCGGCGAGAAGCTCGGCATGACGCAGGTGTGGGACGAGAACAACCGTCTCGTGCCCGTGACCGTCATCGCCGCCGGGCCGTGCGTCGTGACCCAGGTGCGCACCGACGGCGAGGACGGCTACACCGGCGTCCAGATCGCCTACGGCGCGATCGACCCGCGCAAGGTGACCAAGCCGCTGGCCGGGCACTTCGCCAAGGCCGGCGTGACGCCGCGCCGGCACCTCGTCGAGCTGCGCACCGCGGACGCGGGCGAGTACAGCCTCGGCCAGGAGCTCTCCGTGGACACCTTCGAGGCCGGCCAGAAGGTCGACGTCGTCGGCCGGACCAAGGGCAAGGGCACCGCGGGCGTCATGAAGCGTCACGGCTTCAAGGGCCTCGGCGCCGGGCACGGCGTCCAGCGCAAGCACCGCTCGCCGGGTTCCATCGGCGGGTGCGCCACCCCTGGCCGGGTCTTCAAGGGCCTGCGGATGGCGGGGCGCATGGGCTTCGAGCGCCAGTCCGTCCAGAACCTCACCCTCCACGCGGTGGACGCCGAGCGCGGCCTGCTGCTGGTCAAGGGTGCCGTCCCCGGGCCGCGCGGCAGCGTCGTCCTGGTCCGCACTCCGGCGAAGGGAGCCTGACGTGGCCGACAACCTGACCGTGACGGTCGTCGACCCGGCGGCCGCCACGAGCGCCAAGGCGAAGACCGTGCAGCTGCCCGCCGAGGTCTTCGACGTGCAGACGAACGTCCCGCTGATCCACCAGGTCGTGGTGGCCCAGCTGGCCGCGGCCCGCCAGGGCACGCACGACACGAAGACCCGCGGCGAGGTCCGCGGCGGCGGCAAGAAGCCGTACCGCCAGAAGGGCACCGGCCGCGCCCGCCAGGGTTCGACCCGGGCGCCGCAGTTCGCCGGCGGTGGCGTGGTGCACGGCCCGACGCCGCGGGACTACTCGCAGCGGACCCCGAAGAAGATGAAGGCCGCCGCCCTGCGCGGGGCCCTCTCGGACCGGGCCCGCCACGGCCGCATCCACGTGCTCACGTCATTCGTCGCGGGGGAGACCCCCTCGGCGAAGGCCGCGCTCTCGGTGATCACCGGGCTGTCGGAGCGGAAGAACCTGCTGATCGTCGTCGAGCGTGACGACGTGGTCTCGCAGCTGAGCCTGCGCAACCTGCCGCAGGTGCACCTGCTGGTCCCGGACCAGCTGAACACCTACGACGTGCTGTGCTCCGACGACGTCGTCTTCACCGAGTCGGCCCTGGAGACCTTCCTGGCCGGCCCGATCGCGACCAAGGCCAAGGCTCAGGAGGTCAGCGCGTGAGCACCATCGGCAACGCCCACCGCGACCCGCGCGACATCCTGCTCGCGCCGGTCGTCTCCGAGAAGAGCTACGGCCTTCTGGAGGAGAACAAGTACACGTTCATCGTCGCCCCGACCGCCAACAAGACGGAGATCAAGATCGCCGTCGAGCAGGTGTTCGGCGTGAAGGTCACGTCGGTCAACACGCTGAACCGCCCGGGCAAGACCCGGCGGACGAAGGCGGGCACCGGCAAGCGCAAGGACACCAAGCGCGCGATCGTCACGGTCGGCGAGGGCACCATCGACATCTTCGGCGGCCCGGTCGCCTGACGGCGCCGACGAGAGAGATCTAGGGACTGAGTAATGGGAATCCGCAAGTACAAGCCGACGACGCCGGGCCGACGCGGCTCCTCCGTCGCCGACTTCGTGGAGATCACCCGGTCGCAGCCGGAGAAGTCGCTGGTGCGCCCGCTGTCCAAGTCGGGCGGCCGGAACAACACCGGCCGGATCACCACCCGGCACATCGGTGGCGGTCACAAGCGTGCCTACCGCGTGATCGACTTCCGTCGCCACGACAAGGACGGCGTGCCGGCCAAGGTCGCGCACATCGAGTACGACCCGAACCGCACCGCGCGCATCGCGCTGCTGCACTACGCGGACGGCGAGAAGCGCTACATCATCGCGCCGAACAAGCTGAAGCAGGGCGACCTGATCGAGAACGGTCCGGGCGCCGACATCAAGCCGGGCAACAGCCTCGCGCTGCGCAACATCCCGGTCGGTACGGTCATCCACGCGATCGAGCTGAAGCCCGGCGGCGGCGCGAAGATCGCCCGCTCGGCCGGTGCGTCGGTCCAGCTGGTCGCCAAGGAGGGCCGGTTCGCCCAGCTGCGGATGCCCTCCGGCGAGATCCGCAACGTCGACGTGCGCTGCCGCGCGACGATCGGCGAGGTCGGCAACGCCGAGCAGTCGAACATCAACTGGGGCAAGGCCGGCCGGATGCGCTGGAAGGGCAAGCGCCCCACGGTCCGCGGTGTCGCGATGAACCCGATCGACCACCCGCACGGTGGCGGTGAGGGCAAGACCTCCGGTGGTCGCCACCCGGTCAGCCCGTGGGGTCAGCCCGAGGGTCGCACCCGTCGTCCGAACAAGCCGAGCGACAAGCTCATCGTCCGCCGGCGGCGCACCGGCAAGAAGCGCTGATAGGGAGCGGTTGACAACATGCCTCGCAGCTTGAAGAAGGGTCCCTTCATCGACGACCACCTGCAGAAGAAGGTGGACGTGCAGAACGAGAAGGGCACCAAGAACGTCATCAAGACCTGGTCGCGCCGCTCGATGATCATCCCCGACATGCTCGGGCACACCATCGCCGTGCACGACGGCCGCAAGCACGTCCCGGTGTTCGTCACCGAGTCGATGATCGGCCACAAGCTGGGCGAGTTCGCCCCCACCCGCACGTACCGCGGGCACGACAAGGACGACCGCAAGGGCCGCCGCCGCTGAGCCCCGGCTCGGCACAGGCAGCAGAATCCAGAAGGTAGGAAACAGCGATGGAAGCCAAGGCGCAGGCGCGTTTCGTACGTGTCACGCCCCAGAAGGCCCGCCGCGTCGTCGACCTGATCCGCGGTCGTCAGGCGGCTGAGGCCGTCGCCGTCCTCGAGTTCGCCCCGCAGTCGGCGAGCGAGCCGGTGCGCAAGGTCGTGCAGAGCGCGATCGCGAACGCCCGGGTGAAGGCGGACAAGGCGTCCGAGCCGTTCGACGAGCGGCTCCTCGTGGTCCAGGCCGCGTACGTGGACGAGGGCCCGACGCTGAAGCGGTTCCGGCCGCGCGCGCAGGGTCGTGCGTACCGCATCCGCAAGCGGACCAGCCACATCACCGTCGTCGTCGCGCCCCGTGAGACCCGGGGCGAGGCCGGCAGCACGAACAGGAGGGCCCGATAGTGGGGCAGAAGGTCAACCCGCACGGGTTCCGGCTGGGCATCACCACCGAGCACAAGAGCCGGTGGTTCGCCGACAGCACCAAGTCCGGCCAGCGGTACCGCGACTACGTGAAGGAAGACGTCGCGATCCGCAAGCTGATGAGCAAGGGCATGGAGCGGGCCGGCATCAGCCGGGTCGAGATCGAGCGCACCCGCGACCGGGTCCGCGTCGACATCCACACCGCCCGCCCGGGCATCGTCATCGGCCGCCGTGGCGCCGAGGCCGACCGCATCCGCGGCGAGCTGGAGAAGCTGACCGGCAAGCAGGTGCAGCTGAACATCCTCGAGGTGAAGAACCCCGAGGTGGACGCCCAGCTCGTCGCCCAGGGCATCGCCGAGCAGCTGGCCAGCCGGGTCTCGTTCCGGCGGGCCATGCGCAAGGGCATGCAGTCGTCGCTGCGCGCCGGGGCCAAGGGCATCCGGGTGCAGTGCTCGGGCCGTCTCGGCGGCGCCGAGATGAGCCGCAGCGAGTTCTACCGCGAGGGCCGGGTGCCGCTGCACACGCTGCGCGCGAACATCGACTACGGCCTGTACGAGGCCCGCACCACCTTCGGCCGGATCGGCGTGAAGGTGTGGATCTACAAGGGTGACGTGACCCAGCGCGAGCTGGCCGCGCAGCAGGCGCAGGCTCCGGCCTCCCGCCCGCGGCGCGAGGGTCCGGGTGGCGGCGGTCGTGACCGCGCGGCCCGCCCGCAGCGCGCCCGCCGTCCCGAGGGCGCCTCGGCGCCCGCCGCTGCCGAGGCCCCCGCGGCCGAGGCTCCGGCGACGACCGGATCGGAGGCCTGAGCCATGTTGATCCCGCGTCGGGTCAAGCACCGCAAGCAGCACCACCCGAGCCGCTCGGGCGCTGCGAAGGGTGGCACCCAGGTGACGTTCGGCGAGTGGGGCATCCAGGCCCTCGAGCCGGCCTACGTGACCAACCGGCAGATCGAGTCCGCGCGTATCGCCATCACCCGGCACATCCGGCGTGGCGGCAAGGTGTGGATCAACATCTACCCGGACCGTCCGCTGACCAAGAAGCCGGCCGAGACCCGCATGGGTTCCGGTAAGGGTTCGCCCGAGTGGTGGGTCGCGAACGTGAAGCCGGGCCGCGTGATGTTCGAACTGTCTTTCCCCACGGAGAAGGTGGCCAAGGAAGCGCTCACCCGCGCGATCCACAAGCTGCCGATGAAGTGCCGGATCGTCCGGCGCGAGGGCGGTGACCTCTGATGGCCGTCGGTAGCCCCGACCTGACCAGCTCCAACCTGCGCGGCTTCAACGACGAGCGTCTCGTCGAAGAGCTCCGCAAGGCCAAGGAGGAGCTGTTCAACCTTCGTTTCCAGTCGGCCACCGGCCAGCTGGAGAGCCACGGCCGGCTGAAGGCCGTGAAGAAGGACATCGCCCGCATCTACACGATCATGCGCGAGCGCGAGCTCGGCATCACCGAACGGCCGGAGGCCTGAGCATGAGTGAGCAGGAGCAGTCTGCTGCTGACGCGCGCGGGTACCGCAAGGCCCGCCGCGGCTACGTCGTCAGCGACAAGATGAACAAGACCGTCGTGGTCGAGGTGGAGGACCGGGTCAAGCACCCGCTGTACGGCAAGGTCATCCGCCGCACGACCAAGGTCAAGGTGCACGACGAGCTCGAGACCGCCGGCATCGGCGACCTCGTCGTCATCTCCGAGACCCGCCCGCTGTCCGCCACGAAGCGCTGGCGGCTGGTCGAGATTCTGGAGAAGGCCAAGTGATCCAGCAGGAGTCCAGGCTCCGGGTCGCCGACAACACCGGCGCCAAGGAGATCCTTTGCATCCGCGTCCTCGGTGGCTCCGGTCGCCGGTACGCCGGCATCGGTGACGTCATCGTGGCGACCGTCAAGGACGCGATCCCCGGTGGCAACGTCAAGAAGGGCGACGTCGTCAAGGCGGTCATCGTGCGCACCCGCAAGGAGCGCCGGCGTCCGGACGGCTCGTACATCAAGTTCGACGAGAACGCCGCCGTCATCCTGCGCACCGACGGCGACCCGCGCGGTACCCGCATCTTCGGGCCGGTCGGGCGCGAGCTGCGCGACAAGAAGTTCATGAAGATCATCTCGCTGGCGCCGGAGGTGCTGTAGCGATGGCTACCAAGCAGGCGAAGACCCGGATCAAGAAGGGCGACACCGTCCAGCTGATCTCGGGCCGGTCCCAGAAGAACGGTGGGGACCGCGGCAAGACCGGCAAGGTCATCTCCGTCGACACCGAGACCGGCCGTGCGCTGGTCGAGGGCATCAACCGGGTCACCAAGCACACCAAGGTGGGCCAGTCCAACCGGGGCAGCCGCACCGGCGGGATCATCACCACCGAGGCGTCGATCCACCTGAGCAACCTGATGCTGGTGGACCCGGAGACCAAGAAGCCCACCCGCGTGGGCATCCGCGTCGAGACCGCCGACCGTGACGGCCGCCAGAAGACGGTGCGCGTCCGGGTGGCGAAGCGCTCGGGTAAGGATCTGTGAGCGAAGTGACCACCACCGACACCCGTACCAAGCCGCGGCTCAAGACGCGCTACAACGACGAGATCGCCGCCGAGCTGCTCAAGCAGTTCAGCTACGAGAACGTCATGCAGACGCCGCGTCTGGTGAAGATCGTCGTCAACATGGGGGTGGGCGAGGCCGCCCGCGACTCCAAGCTGATCGACGGCGCCATCAAGGACCTGGCCGCGATCACCGGGCAGAAGCCGCAGGTGACCAAGGCCCGCAAGTCGATCGCGCAGTTCAAGCTGCGCGAGGGCATGCCGATCGGTGCGCACGTCACGCTGCGCGGCGACCGGATGTGGGAGTTCCTGGACCGGCTGCTGAGCATCGCGCTGCCGCGTATCCGTGACTTCCGGGGTCTCAACCCGGGCCAGTTCGACGGCCGGGGCAACTACACCTTCGGTCTGAACGAGCAGTCGATGTTCCACGAGATCGACCAGGACCGCATCGACCGCGTCCGCGGCATGGACATCACCGTGGTCACGACCGCCACCAACGACGACGAGGGCCGGGCTTTCCTCAAGCTCCTCGGCTTCCCGTTCAAGGAGAACTGAGATGGCTAAGACGGCTCTCATTCAGAAGGCCGCGCGCAAGCCGAAGTTCGCGGTGCGCGCCTACACCCGGTGCCAGAAGTGCGGTCGCCCGCACTCGGTGTACCGCAAGTTCGGCCTGTGCCGGATCTGCCTGCGCGACATGGCGCACCGGGGCGAGCTGCCCGGCGTGACCAAGAGCAGCTGGTGAGCCCGATGGCGCAGCTGACCGCTCCCGGCGTCGCCCGCCGGCGTCCGACCCGCACGATGCGCACCGAGCGAGTGGTCTCGCTGCGCCAGACCATGCCGCGTGGCTACGTCACGCTGCGCAAGGAGGTCCCCACCTTCCTCACCGAGGTCGAGGGGACCGTCGAGAAGACTGCTACGCCGAAGGTCGACAGCGCGGCCCGCGCTGACGAAACCGCGGTGAGGAAGGGCGGAGAAGCCCGATGACCATGACCGACCCGATCGCGGACATGCTGACCCGCGTGCGCAACGCCAACTCGGCGTACCACGAGCAGACCGCGATGCCCTACAGCAAGCTGAAGTCCCGGGTGGCCGAGATCCTCCAGGCGGAGGGTTACATCTCCGGCTGGGAGGTGGCGGACGCCGAGGTGGGCAAGACGCTGACCATCACTCTCAAGTACGGCCCCAACCGTGAGCGCTCGATCGCCGGCATCCGGCGGATCAGCAAGCCCGGTCTGCGGGTGTACGCGAAGTCGACCAACCTGCCCAAGGTGCTCGGCGGCCTCGGCGTGGCGATCCTGTCCACGTCCTCCGGCCTGCTGACCGACCGGCAGGCCTCGAAGCAGGGCGTGGGCGGGGAAGTCCTCGCCTACGTCTGGTAAGGGAGGTCCGCCATGTCTCGCATCGGCAAGCTGCCGATCACCGTTCCGGGTGGCGTCGACGTCACCGTGGACGGCTCCGAGGTCACCGTGAAGGGCCCGAAGGGCACCCTGCAGCACAGCGTCGCCGCGCCGATCACCGTCGGCCGTGGGGACGACGGTGTGCTCCTGGTGCAGCGTCCGGACGACGAGCGCACCTCGAAGGCGCTGCACGGCCTGACCCGCACGCTGATCGCCAACATGGTGATCGGCGTGACCGAGGGCTACGAGAAGAAGCTGGAGATCGTCGGCACCGGGTACCGCGTGCAGGCCAAGGGTTCGAACCTCGAGTTCGCCCTCGGCTACAGCCACCCGATCACCGTCGAGCCGCCGGCGGGCGTGACCTTCGCGGTCGAGGCGCCCACCCGGTTCTCCGTCTCCGGCATCGACAAGCAGCAGGTCGGCGAGGTCGCGGCCAACCTGCGGAAGCTGCGCAAGCCCGACCCGTACAAGGGCAAGGGCGTCCGCTACGCGGGCGAGCAGGTCAAGCGCAAGGTCGGAAAGGCTGGTAAGAAGTAATGGCCATCGGTCTCAAGCGCAGCGGTGGCGGTTCCGTGCGTAACGGCTCCGCCGCCCGTGCCCGCCGTCACCTGCGGGTCCGCAAGAAGCTGCGGGGCTCCACGGAGCGCCCGCGTCTGGTGGTCAACCGCTCCGCCCGGCACATCGTCGTCCAGGTCGTGGACGACACCGTGGGCAAGACCCTCGCGTCGGCCTCCACCCTGGAGAAGGACGTGCGGGCGCTCACCGGCGACAAGACCGCCAAGGCCAAGCGCGTGGGCGAGCTCGTCGCCGAGCGGGCGAAGGCCGCCGGGGTCCAGACCGTCGTGTTCGACCGGGGTGGCAACCGCTACCACGGCCGGGTCGCGGCCGTCGCCGACGCCGCCCGTGAGGCGGGGCTGACCCTGTGACGACTTCCATGAACGTAGAGATGAGGAACATCTGATGCCCGGTCCTCAGCGCCGCGGCCCCGGTGGCGGCAGTGGCGGCCCCGGCGCCGGCGGGAACGAGAACTCCGGTCGCCGCGGCGGCCGTGACGGTGGCCGTGACGGTGGCCGTGGCGGTCGCGACGGTGGCGACAAGAACCAGTTCGTCGAGCGCGTCGTCGCGATCAACCGCGTCGCCAAGGTGGTCAAGGGTGGCCGCCGGTTCAGCTTCACCGCCCTGGTGGTCGTGGGCGACGGCGACGGCACCGTCGGCGTCGGCTACGGCAAGGCCAAGGAGGTGCCCGCGGCGATCGCCAAGGGTGTCGAGGAGGCGAAGAAGCACTTCTTCACCGTTCCCCGCATCCAGGGCACGATCCCGCACCCGATCACGGGCGAGGAGGCCGCGGGCGTCGTCCTGCTGCGTCCGGCGTCCCCGGGTACCGGCGTCATCGCCGGCGGTCCGGTGCGCGCCGTCCTCGAGTGCGCCGGCATCCACGACGTCCTGTCGAAGTCGATGGGTTCCGACAACGCGATCAACGTCGTGCACGCGACGGTCTCCGCGCTGCGGGGCCTGGAGCGGCCGGAGTCCGTGGCCGCGCGGCGTGGGCTGTCGATCGACGAGGTGGCCCCGGCCGCTCTGCTGCGGGCCCGCGAGGCGGGTCTGAAGGCGGGGGCGAAGAGCTGATGGCCACCACGCTGAAGGTCACCCAGATCAAGTCCCAGATCGGCACCAAGCAGAACCACCGCGAGACCCTGCGCACGCTGGGCCTGAAGCGGATCGGTCACGTCGTGACCCGGCAGGACACCCCGGAGGTCCGGGGCATGGTCCGCACGGTCCGTCACCTCGTGACCGTCGAGGAGGTTGACGAGTGATGGCGAAGGACGAGACGACCGAGGTCGCCGGCCACGCCCTGAAGGTGCACCACCTGCGCCCGGCCCCGGGCTCCCGCACCGCCAAGACCCGCGTCGGTCGTGGTGAGGGCAGCAAGGGTAAGACGGCCGGTCGCGGCACCAAGGGCACCAAGGCCCGTTACCAGGTCAGCGCCGCCTTCGAGGGTGGGCAGATGCCGCTGCACATGCGGCTGCCGAAGCTGCGCGGGTTCAAGAACCCGTTCCGCACCGAGTACCAGGTCGTGAACCTGGACCGGCTCGGCCTGCTCTTCCCCGACGGTGGCACCGTGACGGTCGAGGACCTCGTCGCCAAGGGCGCGGTCCGTGACGGGCACCTGGTCAAGGTTCTGGGCACCGGGGAGATCTCCGTGGCGTTGAACCTGACGGCGAACGCCTTCTCGGCGAGCGCCAAGCAGAAGATCGAGGCAGCCGGGGGCAGCACCACGACGCTCTGAGACGACGGCCCGGCCGGCCCGCACCAGCGCTGCGGCGCGGGTGTCCGAACCGGCCGGGCTTCGTCTCGTCCGGTGTCGCACGGCGGTCCCTGGGGGCCGTGGAGGTGCGTCACCGGGGTGTTAGGGTCACCTCGACCGGGGCCCTGCGTCATCGCTGACCGTCAGTGACGACGTCCCGGCAGACACGACTTACCGCTCGGGGCAAGGGCGGTGCTGGAGGTAGGCGTGCTCACCGCGTTCGCCAGGGCGTTCCGCACCCCGGATCTTCGCAACAAGCTTCTGTTCACGCTGGCGATCATGGCGTTGTTCCGGCTGGGGTCGTTCATCCCCACGCCGGGCGTCGACTACACCGCCGTGCAGAAGTGCATCACCGCCGCGAACTCGAGCTCCAGCGCCGACCTGTACCAGCTGGTCAACCTCTTCAGCGGCGGTGCGCTGCTGCAGCTGTCGATCTTCGCGCTGGGGATCATGCCGTACATCACGGCCAGCATCATCATCCAGCTGCTCACCGTGGTCATCCCGCGGTTCGAGGCGCTGAAGCAGGAGGGGGCCACCGGCACCTCCAAGCTGACGCAGTACACCCGGTACCTGACCATCGGTCTGGCCGTCCTGCAGTCGACGACCTACGTGGCGATCGCCCGTAACCCCGGTGGCCTGTTCCAGAACTGCTCGAACGACCTGATCCCGAACGACGGCATCATGACCATCCTGCTGATGGTCATCACCATGACCGCCGGCACCGGCCTGATCATGTGGCTGGGCGAGGTCGTCACCGAGAAGGGGATCGGCAACGGCATGTCGCTGCTGATCTTCACCTCGATCGCCGCGCAGTTCCCCACCTCGATCTGGTCGATCAAGCAGAACGGCGACCGCGGCTGGCTGGTCATGCTCGCCGTGATCGGCATCGGCCTGATCATCATGGCGCTGGTCGTGTTCGTCGAGCAGAGCCAGCGGCGCATCCCCGTCCAGTACGCGAAGCGCATGGTGGGGCGCCGGATGTACGGCGGTTCGAGCACCTACATCCCGATCAAGGTCAACATGGCCGGTGTGATCCCGGTCATCTTCGCCTCGTCCCTGTTGTACCTCCCGGCCCTGATCGCCCAGTTCCGCAAGGACGACAAGGGCGCCTGGGTGACGTGGATCAACAACCACCTGGTCCGGGGCGACCACCCGATCTACATCGTCACGTACTTCCTGCTCATCGTGTTCTTCACCTACTTCTACGTCGCCATCACGTTCGTCCCGGACGAGGTGGCCGACAACATGAAGAAGTACGGCGGCTTCATCCCGGGCATCCGGGCCGGACGGCCGACCGCCGAGTACCTGGACTACGTGCTCACCCGGGTGACCCTTCCCGGAGCTCTGTACCTGGGCCTCGTTTCTCTGATCCCATTGATCGCTCTGGTGGCACTCGATGCCAACCAGAACTTCCCGTTCGGCGGCACGTCGATCCTGATCGTCGTCGGGGTGGGTCTGGAAACGGTGAAACAGATCGAGTCCCAGCTGCAGCAGCGGCACTACGAAGGGTTCTTGCGATGAGGCTTCTGATTCTGGGGCCCCCCGGTGCCGGCAAGGGCACCCAGGCGAAGCGGATCGCCGAGCGGTTCGGCATCCCCGCCATCTCGACGGGGGACATCTTCCGCAAGAACATCGCCGAGGGCACCCCCCTCGGGAAGCAGGTCGACGAGATCGTGAAGTCCGGCGGGTACGTGCCGGACAGCCTGACCAACGACCTCGTCCGCGACCGGCTGTCCTGGGCCGACTGCACCCCCGGGTTCCTGCTCGACGGCTACCCCCGCACCGGGGCGCAGGTCGAGGAGCTCGACGCGATGCTCAAGGAACTGGGCTGCGGGCTGGACGCCGTGCTGGAGCTGACCGTCGACGCGGAGGAGATCGTCGCCCGGCTGCTGAAGCGGGCCGAGATCGAGGGTCGGGCCGACGACACCGAAGAGGTCATCCGGCACCGGCAGAACGTGTACGCCGAGCAGACCGCCCCGCTGGTCGAGGTCTACTCCGAGCGCGGTCTGCTGATCGCGGTCGACGGCATGGGCGAGATGGACGACGTCACGGAGCGCGTGATCCAGGCGCTGGAGAAGCCCGCCGCCTGACCCTCTGAACGTCCAGGCGGGGCCCCGGCGGCTAGGGTGCCGGGTATGCGCGGTCGCGACCGGATCCAGTACAAGACGCTCGACCAGGTGCGCACCATGCGCGCCGCCGGCCTGGTGGTCGCCGACGCGCTGGACGCCGTCCGCGCGGCCCTGCGCCCGGGAGTCACCACGGGAGAGCTCGACGGGATCGCCCGGGACGTGATCGCGGCGGCCGGGGCGACGTCCAACTTCCTGAACTACGGCGAGCCGCCCTACCCGGCCGTGCTGTGCATCTCGGTGAACGACGAGGTCGTGCACGGCATCCCGGGCTCCCGGGTGCTGCGGGCCGGCGACGTGGTCTCGGTGGACGGCGGCGCGGTGGTCGACGGCTGGCACGGGGACTCGGCCTTCACCGCGGTGGTCGCGGGCACGGCCGACGAACCCGACCCGCGGACCGCGCAGCAGCAGGCTGCCGACGCCGACCTGGTCGAGGTCACCCGGCAGGCGCTGTGGCACGGGATCGCGGCGATCCGGGCCGGGGCCCGGCTGAACGCGATCGGGGCAGCCGTCGAGGACCACGTCGACGACCGGTACGGGCTGGTCGAGGGGTACGGCGGGCACGGCATCGGCACCGAGATGCACCAGGACCCGCACGTGCTGAACTACCGGACCCGGGACAAGGGGCCGAAGCTCCAGCCGGGCATCTGCCTGGCCGTCGAGCCGATGCTCACGGCCGGGGGAGCGGACACCCGGATCCTGCCCGACAAGTGGACCGTCGCCACGGTCGACGGGTCGCGGGCCGCGCACTGGGAGCACTCGGTGGCGCTGCTGGACGACGGGCTGTGGGTGCTGACGGCCCGGGACGGCGGGGCGGCCGAGCTGGGTGCGCTCGGCGCCCCGGTCTCGACCCGGCTCTCCTGAGGCGTGCCGCGCCTCTCCTCCTGGTGGGCACGGTGTGACACCGCAACCACCGGGTGAGCACTGTGTGACACCGTGCCCGCCCGGGACGGAAGGGTTTGCGCTCCCACCGCGTTGAGCCACGTGGGTGAGGGCCGCCGGCCCGGCGCCCGATTTCGTTTGCACGGGGCCCGTCCCGTAGACTCGTGCGTCGGCTTGTGTGCACTCGTGCTGCCTGTGTGCCGGCGCCGAGGAGCACGGTACGGAAACAGAGAAAAGCGGAGGACATGCCGAAGAAAGACGGCGTCATCGAGATCGAGGGTTCGGTCGTCGAAGCCCTGCCGAACGCGATGTTCCGCGTGGAGCTGGCCAACGGCCACAAGGTCCTCGCGCACATCTCGGGAAAGATGCGCCAGCACTACATCCGCATCCTCCCCGAGGACCGCGTGGTGGTCGAGCTGAGCCCCTACGACCTGTCCCGGGGCCGGATCGTCTACCGGTACAAGTAAGACCCATCGAGAACCACTGCGACTGGAAAAGACAACGACTGATGAAGGTCAAGCCGAGCGTCAAGCCGATCTGTGACAAGTGCAAGGTGATCCGTCGCCACGGCCGCGTCATGGTGATCTGCGAGAACGCGCGCCACAAGCAGCGCCAGGGCTGAGTCACTCACTCCTGCGCGCCGTCCAGGCAGCACCCCGGTCCCGCACGGGACCGGACACCCCCGGGCCGCACCCGGCCGGGGACCCGCCGATCGGCGGGAGCGGTGCTGCTCCACACCAGGTGCACAACCGGAAAGAGATCTGAATCCATGGCACGTCTGGTCGGAGTCGACCTGCCCCGTGAGAAGCGGCTCGAGGTCGCGCTCACCTACATCTTCGGCGTGGGCCGCACGCGCTCGCTGCAGACCATCGCCGCGACGAACCTGGACCCGAACACCCGGGTCAAGGACCTCACCGAGGCCGACCTGGTGGCGCTGCGCGACCACCTCGAGGCCAACTTCAAGCTCGAGGGTGACCTCCGCCGTGAGGTGGCCGCCGACATCCGTCGCAAGGTCGAGATCGGCTGCTACGAGGGGCTGCGCCACCGTCGCGGTCTGCCCGTGCGCGGCCAGCGCACCAAGACCAACGCGCGTACCCGCAAGGGTCCCAAGCGCACCGTGGCCGGCAAGAAGAAGGCCGGCAAGAAGTAGTAGCGCTCGCCCCGGCCCACCCGGCCGGGGCTGATGCGTCCGACGACCTCACAGCAGCAGGAGATTCGAATGCCCCCCCAGGCACGCAAGGCAGGCGCCCGCAAGCCGCGGCGCAAGGAGAAGAAGAACGTCGCTCACGGCCACGCGCACATCAAGAGCACGTTCAACAACACGATCGTCTCGATCACCGACCCCACCGGCGCGGTGATCAGCTGGGCCTCCGCCGGCCAGGTCGGCTTCAAGGGCTCGCGCAAGTCGACCCCCTTCGCCGCCCAGATGGCCGCCGAGGCCGCCGCCCGCCGCGCGCAGGAGCACGGCATGCGCAAGGTCGACGTGTTCGTGAAGGGCCCGGGTTCGGGCCGCGAGACCGCGATCCGTTCGCTGCAGGCCACCGGCCTCGAGGTCGGCGCCATCCAGGACGTCACGCCGACGCCCCACAACGGCTGCCGCCCGCCCAAGCGTCGCCGCGTCTAGTGCGGTGATCATGCACAGACGTGCATGATCACTTGCACGGGCACGACCAGTCCGCGGTGCGCATGCACGTCTGTGCATGATCACCGCGGAACGAGAACAGCAGGAGCCGGCCCGGGGACCGAGACCCGGGACGGCGCAACAAACAGGCGTCATATAGCGGTCGCCTGAGGAGAGGAAATTCCGTGCTCATCGCCCAGCGCCCCGTCCTCACCGAGGAGGCAGTCTCCGAGCACCGGTCGCGGTTCGTCATCGAGCCGCTCGAGCCGGGCTTCGGGTACACCCTCGGCAACTCGCTGCGTCGCACCCTGCTGTCGTCCATCCCGGGCGCGGCCGTGACCAGCATCCGCATCGACGGCGTCCTCCACGAGTTCACCACCATCCCGGGGGTGAAGGAGGACGTCACCGAGCTGATTCTCAACATCAAGCAGCTCGTCGTCTCCAGCGAGCACGACGAGCCCATCGTGATGTACCTGCGCAAGCAGGGCCCCGGCGTCGTCACCGCCGCCGACATCGCGCCCCCGGCCGGGGTCGAGGTGCACAACCCCGACCTGCACATCGCCACCCTGAACGCCAAGGGCAAGCTCGAGCTGGAGCTGACCGTCGAGCGGGGCCGCGGCTACGTCTCGGCGAACCAGAACAAGTTCGCGGAGCAGGAGATCGGCCGGATCCCGGTCGACTCGATCTACTCGCCCGTGCTGAAGGTGACGTACAAGGTCGAGGCGACCCGCGTCGAGCAGCGCACCGACTTCGACCGGCTGATCGTGGACGTGGAGACCAAGCCCTCCACCCAGCCGCGCGACGCCATGGCCAGCGCCGGCAAGACCCTGGTCGAGCTGTTCGGTCTCGCCCGCGAGCTGAACCTCGAGGCCGAGGGCATCGACATGGGCCCGTCCCCGTCGGACGCCGCGCTGGCGGCCGACCTGGCCCTGCCGATCGAGGAGCTCGACCTCACGGTCCGCTCGTACAACTGCCTCAAGCGCGAGGGCATCCACACCGTCGGCGAGCTGGTCGGCCGGTCCGAGGCCGACCTGCTCGACATCCGCAACTTCGGCGCCAAGTCCATCGACGAGGTCAAGGCGAAGCTGCACGGCATGGGCCTGGCCCTCAAGGACAGCCCGCCCGGGTTCGACCCGAGCCTCGTCGTCGACAGCTTCCCGGCCGACGACGACATGTCCTACGCCGAGGACGAGCAGTTCTGACCACCCCCTGAGCCGGTGCCCGGCCGCTTTCGCAGCGGCCGGGCACCGAGCCAGTACTCCGAGGAGAACAAGTCATGCCCACCCCCACCAAGGGTCCGCGGCTGGGCGGTGGCCCGGCGCACGAGCGGCTCCTGCTGGCCAACCTGGCCACCCAGCTGTTCGCGCACCGCAGCATCACCACGACCGAGGCCAAGGCGAAGCGGGTCCGCCCGCTGGCCGAGCGCCTGATCACCTTCGCCAAGCGGGGCGACCTCGCCTCCCGGCGTCGCGTCCTGACCGTGGTCAAGGACAAGGGCGTCGTGCACGAGCTCTTCACCGAGATCGCGCCGACGATGGCCGAGCGGCAGGGCGGCTACACCCGGATCACCAAGATCGGTAACCGCAAGGGTGACAACGCCCCGCTGGCCGTCATCGAGCTCGTCCTCGAGCCGCTGACCGCCAAGCAGGAGACCGTCCGCGAGGCCGAGGCCGCCACCAAGTCGGCCGCCAAGAAGGCTCCCGCGAAGAAGGCCGCCGCGAAGAAGGCGGCCGAGGCTCCGGCCGAGGCGCCCGAGGAGACCCCGGCCGAGGCCGAGACCGCCGACGCGGTCGAGTCGTCCCAGACCGCCGAGGTCGCCGCTGAGGCCCCCGAGGCCCCTGCGGAGGAGACGGCCGAGGAGAAGCCGGCCAAGAAGGCCGCCGCGAAGAAGGCTCCGGCCAAGAAGGCCGCCGCGAAGAAGGCCGCCGAGAAGCCGGCCGAGTAACAACCCCGCACCACAGGCACGTCATGACCGCTGCCGTCGTGACCCGGGTCCGTTTGGACCTGGGCTACGACGGCAGCGGCTTTTCCGGCTGGGCCGCGCAGCCCGGCCGCCGCACCGTCGAGCAGACCCTGGCCGAGGCGCTCGCGCAGGTGCTGCGCCTCGAGGCGCCCCCCAAGCTGGTCGTCGCCGGCCGCACCGACGCCGGGGTGCACGCCACCGGCCAGGTGGCCCACGTCGACCTCCCGGCCGAGGCGCTGGCCCGGGCCCCGGGTCGCTCCGACCGGGAACCGGCGGCCGCGCTGCTCACCCGGCTGTCCGGCGTCCTGCCCCCCGACCTGCGCGTGCACGGCGTCGAACCGGCCGCGCCCGGGTTCGACGCCCGGTTCTCGGCGCTGCGCCGGCACTACGCCTACCGGCTCACCGACGAGCCGTCGGGGGTCGCGCCGCTGCGCCGCCACGACGTCGTCGGGCACCGCCGCCCGCTGGACGTCGAGGCCATGGACGACGCGAGCGCGCGGCTGGTGGGCCTGCGCGACTTCGCCGCGTTCTGCAAGCTGCGGGACGGCGCCACCACCGTCCGCACGCTGCTCACCTACTCGTGGGCGCGCGACGCCGGGCTGATCGTCGGCACCGTCGTCGCCGACGCGTTCTGCCATTCGATGGTGCGGGCGCTGGTCGGCGCGGTGCTGCCGGTGGGGGAGGGACGGCGTCCGGCCGGGTGGCCGCTCGAGGTGCTCACCGCCGGGGTGCGCGACCCGCACGTCACGGTCGCCCCGCCGCACGGGCTGGTCCTCGAGCGGGTCGACTACCCGGACGACGACGGCCTCGCCGCCCGGGCCGCGCAGGCCCGGGCCGTGCGCACGCTGGACTGACCCGCCCGTTCACCCGCTGGAAAGGTGCATAACGGGCGACTCTCGCCTTCCGGTGGCACCCTGATCGCCATGACGACGAGGGGACGGCTCACCGCGGGCCTGACGGGGACGCTGATCGCATCGCTGCTCGGGGCCGGGGCCGTCGCGGCCCCGGCGCAGGCCGCCGCCTGCACCGGCACCACCACGCCGATCGGCGCCGTCCAGGGCAGCGGCCCGGACGCGGCGATCACCGGCCCGGTCACCGTGCGCGGCGTCGTGGTCGGCGACTACGAGGGGTCGAGCCCCGCCCTGCGCGGCTTCTACCTGCAGGACCCGGTCGGGGACGGCGACCGCGCGACCTCCGACGGGATCTTCGTCTTCGAGGGCAGCGGGGCGGCCGTCCAGAACGGCGACTCGGTCGAGGTGACCGGCTCCGCGGGGGAGTTCCAGGGGCAGACCCAGATCACCTCGACGACCGTCACGGTGTGCGGGCCGGGGGCCGCCGTGAAGCCGGTCGACGTGCGGCTGCCGGTCGCCTCCGGCACGGCCCTCGAGCGGTACGAGGGCATGCTCGTCCGCCTCCCGCAGACCCTGTCGGTCACCGAGCACTTCCAGCTCGGCCGGTTCGGGCAGGTGCTGGTCTCGGCAGGCGGCCGGCTCCGCCAGCCCACCTCGCTGCTGCGGCCCGGCCCGGTGGCGGCCGCCCTGCAGGACCTGAACGACCGCAACCAGTTGCTGATCGACGACGCGACCAACGCGCAGAACCCGGACCCGATCGTCTTCGGCCGGCTCGGGCAGCCGTTGAGTGCGGGGAACACCCTGCGCGGGGGCGACACGGTGACCGGAGCGGTCGGCGTCCTGACCTACACCTGGGCCGGAAACGCGGCGTCCGGCAACGCCTACCGGCTCCGCCCGGTCGGTGCGCTCGGCGGGAAGGCGACCTTCGCCGCGGCGAACCCGCGCCCGACCGGCGTCCCCGACGTCGGGGGAACGGTGAAGGTGGCCAGCGCCAACCTGCTCAACTACTTCGTCCGGTCGACCGGCTGCACCCTCGGGGTCGCGGGCCCCGCGACCGGCTGCCGGGGCGCGAACAACGCGGCCGAGCTGGAGCGGCAGGCGGCCAAGGAGGTCGCCGCGCTGACGTCGCTGCAGGCCGACGTGGTCGGCGTGATGGAGATGGCCAACGACGGTTACGGGCCGGGCAGTTCGATCGCCGACCTCACCGCCCGGCTCAACGCCGCGGGCGCCGGGACGTGGTCGTACGTCGACCCGGACGCCGCGCTCGGGGTCACCGACGTCGTCTCGGACGACGCCATCAAGGTCGCGCTGCTGTACCGGGCCGACCGGGTCACGCCGGTCGCCGGGACGACGCTCGTGGACACCGGTTTCGACGGCTACGACCGCCGCCCGCTGGCCCAGACCTTCACCCGCACGTCGGGGCCGGGCCGGTTCAGCGTGGTCGTCAACCACCTCAAGTCGAAGGGGTGCGACGCGGCGACCGGCGACGACGCCGACCGCGGCGACGGCCAGGGTTGCTGGAACGCCCGCCGGGTCGCGCAGGCCCAGGCCCTGACCGCCTTCGTCCGGCAGGGGGTCGTGCCGACCGCGAAGGATCCCGACGTCCTGGTGATCGGCGACCTGAACAGCTACGCCGAGGAGGACCCGGTGGTCACGCTGGAGGGCGCCGGTTTCCGCAACCTCGTGCAGCGGGAGAACCCGCTGGCCTACTCCTACGCCTTCGACGGCCAGTGGGGGTACCTCGACCATGCGCTGGCCTCGCCGTCGCTGGCCGGACAGGTGACCGGCGCGGCCGACGTGCACATCAACGCCGACGAGCCCGCCGTGCTCGACTACAACACGGAGTTCAAGAGCGCCGGGCAGGTCGCCTCGCTGTACGCGCCCGACCGGTTCCGGACCTCCGACCACGACCCGGTCCTGATCGGCCTGCGCCTGCGCTGAGCCGCCCGGCAAAGCGGACGCGGGCCCCGCCGCGTGAACGGCAGAGGCCCGCGTCGTGCGCACCCTGGGGCCCTGACCCCTCCGGGTGCATCTCCCGCCCTTCGTTCAGCCCGGACCAGGGGCACGTCGGGCGGTGAGTTCATCGAGGAAGCCGAGCAGTTCGCGGTTGTACTCCTCGGGCTTCTCGAACATGGGGCCGTGCCCGCACTCGTCGATGACGTGGATGCGCGCGTCCTGCATCAGCGGGGTGGCCTCCTCCCATTCCTCGGCGGGGGTGATCTCGTCCTGCCGACCCCAGATGAACAGCTTCGGGGTGGGCAGCTCCATCACGATCTTGCGTGAGTTGTAGCGGCTGATCGCCTTGAGCGCGCCCAACATCGAGACGACGGTGGCCGGCTTCGACAGCTCCTTCACCGTGGCCTGGTAGCGCTCCTCGTCGATGTCGTGCGCCGACGGGTCGTACATCAGCTTGGCCATGAAGTTGTCGGCGTACTGCTGCGGGGTGTGGGCGCCCTCGCCGACCTCGCGCGCGATCTGGCTGACCGTGGTGTTCAGCCCCGGGGCCCCGCTGGCCACGATGCCGGCCGTCCGGTCGGGGAACGAGCGGGCGAACTCGAAGGCCACCAGCCCGCCGAGCGAGTCACCGGCCACCACGAGGTCGCGGTCGGTGAAGCTGCGGCAGACCTCCATGATCCGGGCGGCCATCCGGTTGATCGAGCGGGCCGTCTTCCGGTCGACCAGCGAGATCGACTCGGTGAACTGCACGATCGGCCAGCCGGCCGCCTTCAGCGCCTCGAACTGCTTCTCCCACATCCATTCGCCGATGAACAGCGCCGGCAGCAGGACGAGGGCCAGCGGCTTGTCGCCCGGGGTGTAGGTGCCGGTGAACGCGTAGGTGTCGGCGTCGGCGCCCTTGGCCAGCTCCTCCTTCGCCCCGGAGCGGCCGTAGGCCTGCAACCACGTCATGACCGATCTCCTTCGTAGCGAGCGCCCGGCGACTCCATCCGCGGGGCAAGGGGATGCACGGGTGCGACCGGCGGTTCCGGACGCCGGCCGTGCCAGGTGTCGTAGGAGAGCCGGGTCCCCAGCGGCTTGCGCCGGGCCGGCTTGAAGACCGTGCGGGTCAGGTGGGCGACCGGCATCAGACCGGCCTGCACCACGCTCGGCGGCAACTCGAGGATCTTGGCGGCCTGGCCCTCCATCGCGAGGTGCATGACGGTCATGACGGTGCCCAGGCCCCGGGCCCGCAGGGCGAGCTGGAACGACCAGGCGGCCGGGAAGATCGACCCCCAGTGGGCGGCCAGCATGGGGCCCATCTCGTCGTCGCTGATGCCCCCCTCGCGCATCAGCCACCACCACATGGCCGCCTTCTCCTCGGGGCTCGGTCCGGTGATGCAGGGCACCACCATCACCGGCACCTCGTGGATGTGCTCGGCCAGCCAGACCGCGGAGTCCTGGCTGCGGGCCATCGACTGGTCCGCGCCGCGGATCCGGCGGGCCCGGCGCGACGCGAACTGGGTGGAGGCGTCCCAGGCGCGCTTGTACAGGTCGGCGAGCGCGGCCCGCTTCTCCAGGTCGGTGACGACCAGCCAGTGCCACCGCTCGTCGTTGTGCGAGACCGGGGCCTGCAGCGCGACGTCCAGGCACTCCTCGACCACGGACAGGTCGACGGGGCGGTCGAGGTCGAGCGTCCGCCGGGTGGCCCGGGTCGTGGTGAGCACCCAGTCCAGGACGGACAACTCCTCGGGGGTGGGCCTCCCGTCGTCCCAGACCGATCCGCCGTCCGCGCGGGTGGCCAGGCGGGGAGGGTCGTAGGTCATCGGACCGCCCCGAGCAGCGCGGCCGCGTGCAGCGACCCGATGCTCGTCGCGGTGGCCACGGCGGCCTCGATCCGGACGTCGTCCCCCGGGGCGGTCACGTACCGGACCCCCGGCAGCGGGTCGCCGAGGTTCGCCGTGGCGGGTACCAGCCCCTCGGAGACGGCCAGCGCCGCGCACAGCAGCGAGATCCCGCCCGAGGCGGCGCCGCAGTCCCCGGTCAGCGAGGCCGGTGCGGTGAGCAGGACCTGCGGCCCCAGCAGCCGGGCGACAGCGCGCATCTCGGCGTCGTCGTCCACCGCCCCGCGACCGGACCCGACCACCAGGTCGACGCCCCCGGCGTCCACCCCGCTGCGCGCGAGCAGCGAGCCGAGCGCCCGTGCGGCGGCACCCTCCAGCGAACCCCCGGTCACGCCGGACTGGGCCGTGCCGAGCACTCGCGCGTAGGCCTTCCCGCCACGCTCGCGCGCCGACGCCGCGTCCTCGAGGAGGATGCCCACGGCGGCCGCCCCCAGCGCGGTGCCGGTGCGGCCGATGTCGTAGGGCCGCACGATCCCGTCCGGCGCCAGCGCCTCCCGCGCCGCCCGGTGCCGGACGATCCCCTCGTGCAGCTCATCGACGGCCAGCAGCATCACGCGCCGGGCCTGTCCGGTCCGGATGAACTGCAGCGCGACGTCGAGCGCGATCAGCGCCGAGGCCCCACCGGTGGCGATCGTGGTGGTCGGGCCGCGCATGACGAGCCCGAGACCGACGGCCCCGGCGGCCGCGTTCACGGTCGCGTTCGAGAAGGCCCGGGCGCTGAGCCCTTCCGGCGTCCCCTCCTGCGCCTGCAGCGCGGCGCCCACGGCGACCGGGCCGTAGCAGGTCGCGAACGACAGGCCCACGTCCTCCCGGTCGAGCCCGCTGGTGGCGATCCCGGCGTCCCGGAACGCGTAGGCGGCGACCGCGGCCGAGGCGCGGGCGAACTCCGGCAGCTGGCGCCACAGCGACGCCGCGACCAGGGGCTTGCGGTCCAGGGTGAACGACGAGCCGAACGTGGGCCGCCCGTCGACCCGGTACTGCTCGTCCAGCGGGCCGATCGCGGTGCGGCCGGAGCGCACGCCCGCGCGCCAGGCGTCGACGCCCAGGCCGAAGCCGGACACCACGCCCAGACCCGAGATCACGACGTCCGGCTCGGCGCCGGTCGCGGGCCGGTCCGGCAGCAGGCCGGGCCGGGCCAGCACCAGTGAGCAGTTGTTGCCGCCGAAGGCGTAGTTGTTCGACAGGGTCACGTCGATCTGCGCCGGGCGCCCGACGCCGGGCACGAAGTCGAAGCCCTCGGGCCCGGGCCCGTCGAAGTTCACGGTCGGCGGCAGGGTGCCGCTGCCCAGGGCCAGCACGCAGGTCACGGCCTCGATCGCGCCGGACGCACCGAGGCTGTGGCCGAGGGCGGCCTTGGTGCTGGAGATCGGCACCTGCGCCACCCGGTCCTCGCCGAACAGGGTGATCATCGCGGCCTGTTCCATGGCGTCGTTGGCGGGCGTGCCGGTGCCGTGCCCGTTGACGTAGGAGACGCGGTCCGCACCGATGCCCGCCTCGTGCAGGGCGTGCTGGACGGCCCGCAGCGGCCCGGCGCCGGTCGGGTCGGGCGCGGTCGCGTGGTAGCCGTCGGCGGACAGGCCGTACCCGCCGACCTCGGCCAGGACGGTCGCGCCGCGGGCCGCCGCGTGCGCGGCGGTCTCGAGCACGAGGAACGCGGCGCCCTCGCCCAGGCTCAGCCCGTCCGAGCGTGAGTAGGGCGCGGTCGGGCCGTCGGCGATGGCGGACAGCACCGAGAACCCGAGGTGGCTGCCGCGCTGCAGGTTGTCGGTGCCGCCCGCGAGGACGACGTCGGCCTGGCCGTCGAGCAGCAGGTCGCGCCCGGCGCCGACGGCGTTGGCGCCGGCGGCGCACGCGTTGGACAGCACGATCCGGGGGCCCACCAGGCCCCACTGCTCCGCGACCGAGTCGGCCGGGGCGTGGAACGGCAGGAACTCGTGCGGGTCGTCGGTGTCGGTCATCTGGCACTGCCCGACGACCACCCCGACCCGCTCGCCGCCGGTGTCGAGACCGGAGCTCAGCCTCGCCCGGGTGAGAGCCTCGCGGGCGGCGACCAGCGCGAGCGCCGACAGCCGGTCCTGCGGTTTGGCGCCCGCGGGCAGTCCCTCGTCCAGCCAGGCGTCCTCGACCTCGCCGACCCAGACGCCGTCCAGACCGTCGAACGACCTCTGGGTGGCCGGCCGCACGCCCGAGCGGCCCGCGACGAGGTTGGCCCAGAACTCGGTCGTGTCCCGGCCGAGGGCGCAGATCAGCCCGACGCCGGTGACGACGACCCGCTCGTGTGCGTCCGTCATCGCCGTCAGGACCGCGCCCAGCTGGCCGGGGTCAGGTACGGCGCCACGAGCGTCAGGCCCGCGCGGTCGCCGTCCAGCCCGAACTCCTGGCCCGGCGCCACGAGCTCCGGCTCGATCCGGGCCAGCCCGAGGACCTTGCCCAACCCCGGGCTGTACACGCTGTGCAGGACCAGGCCCACGGCCTCGTCGCCGAGCCGCACGTCGCTGCCGGCGGCCACGGGCTCGGTGCCCTCGGTGGTGAAGCCGACCGTCTCGGCGCGGGCCCCGCCCTCGAAGGCGTCCATCAGGGCGGCGCGCCCGACGTAGTCGTCCTTGGTCACGTCGACCAGCCAGGACCAGCCCAGCTGCAGCGCGTTGCCCGCGGCGGGCAGCTCCTTGTGGGCGATCGGCTGACGGACCTCGAGCATCGCCGTCTCCAGGGCCTGCGAGCCGGCCGGGGTCAGGTCCTGGAGCGCGTCCCAGACGGCGGCCGCGTGCTCGGTGGCCACGAAGAACTTGTAGCCGTACTCACCCGTGAACCCGCTGCGGACCAGGGTCACCGGGACCCCGCCGAGCTCGGCCTTGCGCACGCCCATCAGCGGCATGGCCGGGATGTCGCGGTGGATCGCGCCGCCCAGCAGCGTGGCGACCTTCGGACCCTCGACCAGGATGATCGTCGTCTCGGGGTTGCCCAGCCGGAACCCGACGTCGAGGCCGACCCGCTCGGCCAGGCCCTTCAGGTGCTCGATCACGGCGGGGCCGGTGCCGAGCGACGTCTCCAGCCGGAAGCCGTCGCCGACGTTGTAGGCGGTGACGATGTCGACGGGGTGGCCGTCGTCGTCGAGCAGCGCGCCCACGAGCGACTGCTCGGGCGTGACGAACTCCAGGTCGCGGGTCAGCGCGCCCTGGACCAAGTCGAAGGCGTCGGGTCCGGTGACCTCGACCAGCCCGGCGCCGGACAGGTCGATGCGCGCGCCGTGGGAGCGCAGCCCCAGGTACTCGGACGCGGCGTCGCCGTAGTGCCGGACGACGTCGGCCGCGCCGATGCGCTCGACCACGGCGGTGGCGGGGTGCCGGTCGGCGAGCGGGGAGGTGAGGATCTCGGGGTTCCCGGTGGCGACGCTCATGCCTGCGGCTCCTTCAGGTCGATGCCCAGCACGGCGGCGATGTCCTCGCCGGCCGCCTCACGGTTGGTGGTCAGGTGGCTGAGGAAGGAGCCCACGGAGCCGAAGATCGACATGTCGTCCTCGTAGACCGGCATGTGGAACTTCTGGTCGATCGCCATCGACAGCTCGAGGGCGTCGATGCTGTCCAGCTCCAGGCCGCGGCCGAACAGCGGCTGGTCGTCGGTCAGCCACTCGGGCGGGACGGGGAGGTCGAGCCGGTCGATGATCACGGCCTTGATCTCGGAGGTCATCGCCTGCCAGTGCGCGGCGTGGGCGAGGGCGGCCTCGCGCAGCGGGGTGGTCATGGGTGCATGCCTTTCGTCAGGAGGAGAGACGGTCGGGGGAGGGGGACGGCGCGGTGAGCGATCGGCGGGGTCGCCCGGAGGACTGGCTGGACATCGCCCGTTTGCGGGGGCCGGTCCCGTCGCGGTCCTCGAGGATCGTGGTCATGACCATGCCGAGCGTCGCGCCGCCGTTGACCGGGATGTCGGCGCCCGTCACGTAGGAGGCGCCGTCGCTGCACAGGAAGGTCACGACGGTGGCCACCTCTTCGGGCCGGGCCGCCCGGCCGAGGGCCACCCGGTCGACGAACGCCTTCTGCACCGCGGGCCCCATGGCGCCGACCATGTCCGTGTCGACCAGCCCGGGGGAGACGGTGTTGACCCGGATGCCGACCGGGGCCAGTTCCGCGGCCAGACTCTTGGCCAGCGTGGCCACGGCCCCCTTGGAGGTGGCGTAGTTGACGACGGCCGGGGCACCGAGGGCGGTCAGCGAGGAGATCGTGACGATGGCGCCCCGGCGGGCGCTCAGCATGACCTTGGTGGCCTCGCGGCAGCACAGGAACGTGCCGAACACGTTGGTGTCCATGACCCGCCGGAACTCCTCGGCGTTCATCCGGACCACCATGTTGTCGGCGGTGATCCCGGCGTTGGCCACAAGGATGTCCAGCCGTCCGTGGCGCTCGCGCACGCCGGCGAACATCGCGCGCACCTCGTCCTCGTCGGCGACATCGGCCCGGACGGCCTCCGCCCTCCCCCCGAGGGACTCGATCCGGGCGACGACGTCCAGTGCGGCGGCCTCGTCCGACCGGTAGTTGACGACGACGGTCGCGCCGTTGCGGCCGAGGTCGACCGCACAGGCGGCCCCGATGCCTCGGGAGGCTCCGGTGACGAGAGCGACCGTGCCGGGGACGAGGCTGCTCATGGACGGGACTTTTGCTGAAATAAATCGTTCTGTCCATCCTTTTCGCCAGACCTGACCGACGGTCGCGTCGCGTCCCGTCCCGGGTCAGGGGGTCTGACCTGCGATTGCTGATGTGATTCGGCCTACGCCGGTGGCGTACATCTCAGTTGATGGCCCATCATGGGGCGCAGGCCGGCGCCGGAAGGTCGGCGAAGGAGGAACGGGGTGTTCGTGAAGTGACCCAGGAGCGCAGCCTGGCCGACCGGCTGGAGACGCTGTTCCGCACGGTGCACCCCGCGGGCCGGGGCGAGTACACCAACAAGGAGGTCGCCGACGCGATCGCGGCCGACGGCGGGGCGACCATCTCGGTCACCTATCTCTGGCAGCTGCGCAACGGTCAGCGCGACAACCCGACCATGCACCACCTCGAGGCGATCGCGAAGTTCTTCGGCGTCCCGCCGTCATACTTCTTCGACGACGAGGCTGCGGCCCGGCTGGACGAACAGCTGGGGGTCCTGACCGCGTTGCGGGATGCGAACGTCCGCGGGGTCGCCCTGCGCACGTTCGGTCTCTCACCCGCGGGCGTGGAAGCGGTCACGGCCATGATCGAGCAGGTGCGGCGGCTGGAGGGGCTCAGGGATGACGCCGAGGAGGGGTCCGGTGCGCCGGGCTGACCGGCGGATGCGGCGCCGCTGCGCCGAGCTGGTCCGCGACCTCGTGCTGAGCGACCCCTTCGACCTGGACGACGTCGTCGCCCAGGTCTCGACCGCCCGCGGCCGCCCGATCCGGCTGCTGCCGATGAACCGGGGGGCCTGGCACGCGGTCTGCGGGGTCTGGGTCACGGGCGAGTCCGAGGACTTCATCTTCGTCGACGGCCAGGCCACCGGCGTGCACCGCGAACACATCGTGCTGCACGAGCTGGCCCACATGCTGTGCGGTCATCGCTCGGGGCTGGCCGAGTCCCGGTTCGCCGACGTCTCCGCCCTGGTGCCTGATCTCGACCCCGAGACCATCCGCCGGGTGCTGGCCCGCAGCGACTACGAGGACGACCAGGAGCGCGAGGCCGAGCTGCTGGCCTCGATGCTGCGCGGCCGGGCGGGCGTGCCGCCGCCGCCGCTGACCTCCTCGGCCGCCGAGGAACTGGCGGCCCGGCCCGACGCCCGGCTCGATGCTTGACGGTCGCGGTTCCCTCGGCACCGACGCGTGGGTGCACGTCGTCCTGGCCCTGGCCTGCTGGACCGTGGTCCTGCTGCGCCGCCCGGAACCCGAGACCGGCCGGGTCGGACGGCTGATGTGGGCCGGTCTGGTGGGGCTCGCGGCCGGGTCGACCTTCGACGCCTGGCCCCTGAACCATCGGCTCGACGGCCTGCTGCCCGGCCGTCCGGTGGCGGGGGCGTTGTACGGCGGGGCGACCATGCTGGGCTGCGGGCTCGGCGTGCTGGCGATCATCGAGTGGGCGGCCCCCGACTGGCTCGACCGGCGGGCCCGCCGCATCGTCTACGCGCTGCTGGCCCTGGTGGTGACGGCCGAACTCGTCGCCCTCCTGAGCCTGCCCGCGGCCGTCACGGTCGTCGACGTGCCGGACCACCGGCTGGCCGAGCAGCTGGCCCTGCACCCGCAGGCGTACGTGTCGCTGGTGATCTCGTCGCCGTTGCTGACCGTGGGGCTGATCATCACCAGCCGGTGCTGCCTCTGGTACCGCCACCTGGCCCCCGACGGCCCGTCGGCCCGGGCGCTGCAGCGCATCCTGGTCGCGAACGCGCTGCTGACCGGCTGGATGGTGCTGCGCCTGATCGGGCTGGTCCTGGTGATCGGCGGCAGCCGGATCGACGTCGGGGGTTTGTTCCGCGCTTCCGACCTCTCGTTCGAGCTGGCCATCCTCGGTTACCTGGCCGCGTTCCTCAGCCTGCGCGACGCGTGGGGCCGACTGCGGGCGGCCGTGGTCGACCGCCGGGCGCTGCGCCGGATGCGACCGCTGTGGTCGCGCACCGTGGCGGTGCACCCCCAGGTCGTGCTGCGCACCGACGGCTGGCTGCGGGACGCCGTCGACCCGCGCGACCTGGGGATGCGCCGCTACCGTCGGGTGATCGAGTTCCGGGACGCCGTGCTGCTCCTGCTGCCGTTCCTGGACGCCGGGCGCCGGGGTCGGGTCCGGGCCTGGCTGGAGCCGCGGGTCGCCCCGCCCGATCTGGACCTGATGGCCGACGCGGTGGAGCTGGAGCTGGCCCGTCGGGACGCCCTGCGGGGCCGCCCGAGCGCGTGGCCGGGCGCCGACCCGGGTGACCTCGCGCGCTTCGGCCCACTGCTGCGCGGCGGTCACGACGTCGAGGCCGAGGTCCGGGTGCTGCTTCGGGTGGCCGCTCTGGCGGGGGACGTCGACCGGGTGGTCGAGCGGTTCGCCGCGGGTCCCGACATGACGGGCGGGCGGGCTGGCGTCGCCGCCCGCGGGGTGGGAGGTTAGGCCCGTGAGCGATGCGATCTACGAACCCAGCGACGGCGACGTCGAGAACGACGTCGTGGACCTGGACCAGGCCTTCGGTGACGACAACGTCGACGACATCTACGACACCAGCTACTCCCCGCCCGACCGGGAGCCGACGAACACCAAGTTCGGCACCACGTGGGCCGAGGAGAGCGCCGGTGAGACGCTCGACCAGCGCATCGCCCAGGAGGAGCCGGACCCGACGTCCCGCTACGAGACGGACGAGGACGTCGACGCGGTGAACGAGGACGAGCTGGAGCCGGAGGAGCTGCGCTACAGCGAGGTCGGCAGCGGTCGGGCGGGGCGCCTGGTCGACCCCGACGAGGGCGCGCACGAGGACCGTGAGAAGGACCTGGTCGGCGACGACGTCGGGCTCGACGGCGGTGCGGCCAGCGCCGAGGAGGCCGCCGTCCACGTCATCGACGAGTGAGCCGCTCCTTCCGCCTGATGTAGAGCTGCTTGCGCACCGTGGCGACCACGGTCCCGTCGGTGCCCACGACGTCCACCGAGAACCACTCGAGGTGCTTGTCGCCGGCGTCGGCGGCCGCCCGGAACGCCGCCACCTGCGCGTCGGACAGGGTGATGTGGGCGGTGACGTCGGTGCGCCCGGGGGTGACGAACCGGATCTCCCCGGCCCGGTCCCAGACGATGTAGTCGCGCCCGACCCGGTTCATCATCAGGATCATGAAGAACGGGTCGGTCATCGCGAACAGCGAGCCCCCGAACGCCGTCCCGACGTAGTTGCGGTTCCAGCGGCGCAGCTTCAGGCGGACCCGCGCCTCGCGCCACTCGTCGTCCACGTGCTCGACGCGGATGCCGGAGAAGAGCATCGGCGGCCACCAGTTCATCAACCGCCGCAGCCGGGCCGGGGTCATCGCGGTGTACCTCATCCGGGGACTCTAACTAAGTAAGCGCTTGCTCACCAGGGTGGACGTCCCCAGGCGGTTTCCAGGAACCGCGCCTAACCTGGCGATCATGCAGGCTGCGCTGGTGGTGAACGCGGCGTCGCGGTCCGGGCACGAGGCGTTCGAGACGGCCGAGAAACGGCTCCGGGAGCGGGGTCTCGACCTCACCCACGCCCGCGAGGTGACCGACCCCGAACACCTGGCGGACGTCGTCCGGTCGGTGGTGGACGAGGGGGCCCGGCTCGTCGTGCTGGGGGGTGGCGACGGCACGGTCAGTTCGGTGGCCGCGTTGTTGCCCGAGGCGGGCATCACCCTGGGGCTGCTGCCCACCGGCACCGCGAACGACCTGGCCCGCACCCTCGGCCTGCCCACCGACCTCGTCGCGGCCTGTGACGTGGTGGCCGACGGCCGGCCGGCCCGGGTCGACCTGGGCGTGGTCGGCGACGACGTCTACCTGAACCTGGCCTCGGTCGGGCTGGCCGTCGAGGTGACGAAGTCCCTGTCGCCGCGCCTGAAGCGCCGGCTCGGGGCCGCGGCCTACCCCGTCGCGGCCCTGCGGGCCTACCTGCGGCACCGGCCGTTCGCCGCGGCCCTGCACTTCCCCGACGGCGATCATCCCGACGTGGAGCTGGGCGACCTGCTGCAGGTCGGGGTGGCCAACGGGCGGTACTACGGCGGGGGAGCGGTCGCCGCGCCCGAGGCGGAGATCGACGAGGGGTTGCTCGACGTGTACGCGATCCCGCGCGGCACGGCGGGGCAGCGGCTGGGCGTGGCCCGGCACTTCGTGTCCGGGGCCTTCACCCGGGCCGACCACGTCCTGCACGTGCGGACCCGGCGGGTGCGGCTGACGACGTCCCCCTCGCTGCCCGCGAACGTGGACGGCGAGCTGTCGGCGCGCACCCCGCTCGACTTCGGAGTGCGGCCGGGGGCGCTGCGCGTGCTCGTACCGGCCGATTCCCCGGCGCCCTAGGGGCAGGTCTCGCCCTGGGGGTGGGCGCGCAGCTGCAGGCCGAGCGCATCCATCACGCAGAGCACCTTGTCCAGCCGCACGGTGGGCTTCCCGTTCTCCAGTGCCCCGATGAACCGCGCGGAGGTCCCGGCCAGCCCGGCGAGCTCCTCCTGACGCAGCCCCAGCTCTCGGCGTCTGCGGCGGAGGTCGTGACCGAGAGTGTTGGTGGAGACGTCGTCGGTCATCCGGACCTCCGGGCGGGTTCACGAGAATTCCAGAGAAGGGAATGTGCGACGGAAATGGGCACCAAGAATTCTCGCCGACTGTTCCGGTGCGCGGCGAAAATGATGCATCAAAGAGACTCGTTCCGCATTTCGGAACGAGCGTGCCGATTTCTTTGCCCCCCGTCGAAGGGCGTATCGCGTCGGCCACCCCGGAGGGGGTAGGCAGTGGGTCAGGGGTTCCTCCGGGGTGACGTCCGCGCAGCGTATGGCCTAGATGGCCCAGCCGAGCCAGTGCAGCGCGGCAGCAGCGGCCTGGGCTCCGACGACGGTCAGGTGGGCCAGGAAGCTGGTCAGCATGGGAACCTCCATTGGTTTTCCGATATCGACGAGGCACATATCTAGCCAGAATTACTGAGGGTCACAAGACACGAATTGGCTACGTGCGGGTAACGGTAATTCCACGTACCAGGCCCGGCCGAAGAAAGAACCGGTCGCGCGCGGGTGTGCGACAGGATCGGTTGCGCACACGGTCCGTGACGCGCGAATGTCCGGTACGTGCCTGTTCCGGGTGTCGAAGAATTTTTCCCGAGCGGTCGTGGTCCGGGCCGTCCTGGCCGGCGGGATCAGCCGGAGAGCGACCGGCGACGGTCCCGCAGGGCCCGGCGGAGGTCGTTGAGCTGACGCACGGTGAACGGCGGCGCCGCGGCGACGAGCCGGTCGTACAGGTCGCTGGTGGCGGCCAGCAAGGCGTCGAGGATGCGCACCGCCGCCCGTTCCGGCAGCCCGATCTCCTTCGCGAAGGCGAGGAACGTCCTGCGGGACAAGCCCGACTCCTTGCCCTGCAGGCGCAGGGCCATGGTGTGGTCGCCGTAGGGCAGGGTCGACGGCAGGTCGTAGGCCGGGGCCACGCGCCACTCGCCGCCCGGGGTCGCGAGGACGGACAGGTTCTTGGCGTGCACGTCGCCGTTACCGGTCAGCCAGGCGAACACCAGCTGGGCGAACAGTGTCTGCAGGGCCACCGGCCGGGCCGGGCACAGGTCGGCCAGGGCGGTCACGACCTCCTCGGCGCTGACGGCGTACTTGTCGGCCGGGTAGCGCCCGAGGGCCTGCGCGCCGTCCTCCACCGCGAGCCGTCGCCCGTCGGCCGGCCGGTCGAAGCGTTCGACGAGCAGCCCGGGCCGTCCGGCGAAGTCCCGCACGACCTCGGCACCGGCCGTCGCGATCCCGGCCCGCCGGGACTCGGCGAGGAAGAACGCCTCCGCCTCCACCAGGCCGGGGTACTGCGCCGGTTCGAACTTCAGGAGGTGCCGCCCGGTCCCGGCCGAGGCCTTGTCCTGGACGCCGGGCAGTCCGGCCCGGTCGACGACCCCGGTCCCCGCCCGGTAGGCCCGGAAGTCGACGTCCGAGTACTGGGCCACCGCCATCAGGGCCGTCGACCGGCCCGGGCGCGCCCCGCCGGGCACGACCTGTACGTCGCCCACGAGATCCGACCCCACGGCCAGCAAGAGGCTCAGCTCGTCGTCCCGGGACGTGCCGACCGCGTGGGCCAGGTCGCTCAACCGCGGCCCCTCGGGGAGCAGCCCGGCGAAGAAGGCCGGCACGGCGCCCGCCCGGGTCAGGGTCGGGGCGGCCACCAGCGGGAGCGTGGTGGCGACCGGCGCGGTCGCCGTGGCCAGGTACTCGGGCAGGTAGGCGAAGCGGACGCCGTCCACGGTGCGGGTCAGCCGCGCGGCCCGGCGGCCGGCCTTGAAGACGTCGGCGTGCGGCGTCGTGCGCGCGACCCTCAGGTCCTGGACGTCTTCCGAAGCTGTGCTCACCGTCCGGGCAGAATAGGACGATCGCGGTGCCCGTCGTCGGCGTTTTGACCCTCCATCCGGCTCGGCGGTAGGCTGTTCAACCGTCGTGTGACCCGTTCGTCATGCGCCCGGAACGTGCGGGCCGCTGGTCGCGGGACCGACCCCATGTCAGACATAGATCTAGAACGAGGCTGCCACCGTGCGTACGTACACCCCGAAGCCTGGCGACGTCGAGCGCCGCTGGCACGTCATCGACGCCAACGACGTCGTGCTGGGCCGGCTGGCCACCCAGGCTGCGGTGCTGCTGCGCGGCAAGCACAAGCCGACCTTCGCGCCGCACGTCGACACGGGCGACTTCGTCATCATCATCAACGCCGAGAAGGTCGCCCTGACCGGCTCGAAGCGTGAGCAGAAGAAGGCGTACCGGCACTCCGGCTACCCGGGCGGTCTGCGGGCCGTCGGCTACGTCGAGCTGCTGGAGAAGCACCCCGAGCGGGCCGTCGAGAAGGCGATCCGCGGGATGATCCCGAAGAACTCCCTGGGGCGTCAGGTGCTGAGCAAGCTCAAGGTCTACGCCGGCCCGGAGCACCCGCACGCGGCCCAGAAGCCCGTGCCTTTCGAGATCACCCAGGTCGCGCAGTAAGCCCCGCCGCGGCGCATACCGAGAAACGTAGAACCGAGGAGAACCGTGGCTGAGCCCACCATCGACGACGTGACCGACGAGATCGAGGCCGAAGAGCTCGACGAGTCGGGCAGCTACACCACTGCCACCCCGGCCCCCAAGGGCACCGGCTCCAGCATCACCGCGCCGGGTGCCGCGACGGGTCGCCGCAAGGAGGCCATCGCCCGGGTCCGCTTGGTGCCGGGCTCCGGCAACTGGACGATCAACGGCCGCACCCTCGAGGACTACTTCCCCAACAAGGTGCACCAGCAGCTGGTCAACGACCCGTTCCGGGTGACCGAGCTCGAGGGCCGCTTCGACGTCATCGCCCGCATCCACGGCGGCGGCAGCTCCGGCCAGGCCGGCGCGCTGCGCCTCGGCGTGGCCCGGGCCCTGAACGAGATCGACGCCGAGGCCAACCGGCCGGCGCTGAAGAAGAACGGCTTCGTCACCCGTGACCCCCGGGTCAAGGAGCGCAAGAAGGCCGGTCTCAAGAAGGCGCGCAAGGCTCCTCAGTACTCCAAGCGCTGATCCGGCGCTCGCGTCGTGGCGAGGCTCTTCGGCACGGACGGCGTGCGCGGGCTGGCGAACCGGGATGTCACCGCCGAGATGGCGTTGGACCTGGCGGTCGCCGCCGCGCACGTGCTCGGCGAGGCGGGGGAGTTCGCCCAGGGACGACGTCCACGGGCCATCGTCGGGCGTGACCCGCGCGCCTCGGGCGAGTTCCTGTCCGCGGCCGTGGTCGCGGGCCTGGCCAGCGCGGGCGTGGACGTCGAGGACGTCAGCGTGATGCCCACCCCGGCGGTCGCGACGCTGGTCGCCGACACCGGGGCGGACCTGGGTGTGGTGCTGTCGGCGTCGCACAACCCGATGCCCGACAACGGGATCAAGTTCTTCGGGCGCGGCGGGCACAAGCTGTCCGACGACGTCGAGGACGAGATCGAGAAGCGGATGGGCGAGCCCTGGGCCCGCCCGACCGGGGGTGACGTCGGCCGCGTCCGGCGGATGCCCGACGCGGGCGCCCGCTACGTCTCGCACCTGCTCGGCGAGCTGCCAGGAGGCCTCGACGGGCTGCGCATCGTCGTCGACTGCGCGCACGGGGCCGCGAGCGCCGTGTCGCCCCGGGCGTTCCGCGAGGCCGGCGCCGACGTGGTCGTCATCGGGGCCGACCCCGACGGGCTGAACATCAACGACGGCTACGGCTCGACCCACCTCGACCGGTTGCGCGACGCCGTGGTCAGCCACGGCGCGGCCGCGGGGATCGCGCATGACGGCGACGCGGACCGCTGCCTGGCCATCGACCACCTGGGCCGCGACGTCGACGGCGACCAGATCATGGCCATCCTCGCGCTGGCCTTCCGCGAACGCGGCGAACTGGTCGACGACACCCTCGTCACCACCGTGATGAGCAACCTCGGCCTGCGCCTGGCCATGCAGCGCGAGGGCATCAACCTCGTCCAGACCGCGGTCGGCGACCGCTACGTGCTCGAGGCGCTGCGCGACGGCGGCTACACGCTCGGCGGCGAGCAGTCCGGCCACGTGCTGATGCTGAACCACTCGACGACCGGCGACGGCGTCCTCACCGGCCTGCACCTGATGGCCCGCATCGCGCAGACCCGCAAGAGCCTCGCCGAGCTGGCCTCGGTGATGGAGCGGCTGCCGCAGGTACTGATCAACGTCTCGGGCGTCGACCGCACCCGTACGGACGACGAGGTACTGCTCGCCGCCGTCACCGCGGCCGAGGAGAAGCTCGGCAACGACGGGCGCGTGCTGCTGCGCCCCAGCGGCACCGAGCCGCTGGTGCGGGTGATGGTCGAGGCGGCCCACGCGGACGACGCACGCGCGGTCGCGGCAGACCTGGCGGCGGTCGTCCGGGACCGGCTGTCTCTGAGGTGATCTCACAGTGATCGAGTACCACTCGCCCCGCGAGATCGAGCAGATGCGCCCGGCCGGAAGCTTCGTGGCGAGCGTGCTGACGGCGCTCGAGGCCGCCGCCGACGTCGGTGTGAACCTGCTCGAGCTCGACGCCTTGGCGCACGAGATGATCCGCTCGGCCGGCGCCGAGAGCTGCTACATCGACTACCACCCGTCGTTCGGCGCGTTCCCGTTCGGCAAGGTGCTGTGCACGTCGGTCAACGACGCCGTCCTGCACGGCCTGCCGCACGACTACCGCCTGCGGGACGGCGACCTCGTGTCGTTCGACTTCGCCGCCTCGCTCGAGGGCTGGGTGTCGGACTCGGCGCTGTCGGTGGTCGTCGGCACGCCCGACCCGCGCGACCTGGCCCTGATCGACGTCACGCAACGCGCGCTGGCCGCCGCCATCGAGGTGTTCCGGCCCGGCAACCGGATGGGCGACATCTCCGCGACCATCGGTGCGGTGGCTCGCGAGGCCGGCTTGAGCGTCAACCTGGAGTTCGGCGGGCACGGCGTGGGCCGCACCATGCACGGTGACCCCCACGTCGCCAACGACGGGCGTCCCGGTCGGGGGCTGGTGCTCAAACCCGGCCTGGTGCTCGCGATCGAACCGTGGTTCCTGCAGAGCACCGACAAGCTGCGGATGGACTCCGACGGCTGGACGCTGCGCAGCGCCGACGGCTCCCGCGGCGCGCACAGCGAGCACACGATCGCCCTCACCGAGGACGGCCCGCTGGTCCTCACCGCCCGCTGACGTCCATCAGTTCGTGATCATGCACAAACGCATCATCTGCGCGGTGATCATGCACAAACGCATGCTCAACGCCTGGGGTTGCGGGCCGGCCTGAACCGCGGGTCGGTGAGCACGCGTTGCACGGCCAGCACGACGGCACCGGCGACGACCATCCCCAGCAGATTGACGCCCAACTGCGTCGCCGCCCCGCCGATCTCCGCCACCATTCGCGGCTGATCGACGAAAGCCAGGGCCAGGGCCAGGTTTCCGGCGGCCGGCACCGTCGTCACGGAGATGAACACCCCGACCAGGGCGTTGCCGCGCCCGGCGGTCAGCGACAGCACCCCGGCCGCTCCGGCCAGCAAGGCCACCACGACGGACCACCGGTCGGGTCGCCAGACGAACCCGGTCTGCGGCCGCGGCGCCAGCACGTCGGCCGCCGAGACCCAGTCCGCCGCCCGGGCCAGCACCGCCAGCACCGCGACCAGCAGGATCGCCACCGCGAACCCGATCAGCAGCAGTTGTCCGGCGCCGGCCAGCAGGTGCCGCCGCCGTAGCACGAGCCCCACGGCGATCGCCGAGACCGGGCCGAACTCGGGGCCGACGACCATCGCGCCGACGATCAGGATCGGCGAGTCGGTGATCACCGCGACCGCCGCGATCGCGGTGGCCAGGGTCAGGAACGCGAAGTACGACCACGAGAGCCGTGCGTCGTCCGCAGCCCGGCGGCGGACGACGTCCCAGACGATTCCGTCCTCCGGCGCCCCGGGGGCGGCCCGCTCGGCGCGGGCTGCCGCAGGGGAGTCGACCGCCTCGACCTCCTCGATGACGATCCCGGCCTCGGTATGCAGCCCGGCCGCCCGGACCTGCGCGATCACGTCGCTGGCCGCCTCGCGGGCCACCAGGCAGATGAGAGTGTCGCCCCGGTCGAGACCGGGCCCGCAGAATGAGGTCCCGGTGAGCAGGACGACGTGCGCCACGCGCGGTTCCGCCTCGAGCAGGTCCAGCACGGCCGGGGGCATCGGCCCGGGGACGACGATCCGCAGGTCGATCACGCCGTCACGCTACCGGCCCCTCATGTCCGGTCTTGATCGTGTGTCAGCGCATCATGCGTTCGTGCATGATCACCGCAGAGATGATGCGTTTGTGCATGATCAACAACAAGGGGGAGGGTCACAGCTTGCGCAGGCGGATGCGGCGGACGCTGTGGTCGCCGCCCTTGGTCAGCACGAGCGTGGCCCGTCCGCGGGTGGGCAGCACGTTCTCGACCAGGTTCTTCTCGTTGATCTCCCGCCAGATGCGTTGGGCGGTGTCCACGGCCTCGTCGTCGGTCAGCGACGCGTAGCGGTGGAAGTACGACTCGGGGCTGGCGAACGCCGTCTCCCGCAGGCGCAGGAACCGGTCGGTGTACCAGGTGCGCACGTCGTCGGTGCGCGCGTCGACGTAGATCGTGAAGTCGAAGAAGTCGCTGACCGCCACACCCTGCCGGCCGTCGGAGCGCACACGGGCCGGCTGCAGCACGTTCAGCCCCTCGACGATCAGCACGTCCGGTCGCCGCACGACCACCTCGGCGCTCGGCACGATGTCGTAGGTCAGGTGCGAGTAGACCGGCGCCCGGACCTCCTCGACCCCTGACTTCACGTCGGAGACGAACCGGGTCAGCTTGCGCCGGTCGTACGACTCGGGGAAGCCCTTGCGCTCCATCAGCCCGCGCGCCGCCAGCTCGGCGTTGGGCAGCAGGAACCCGTCGGTGGTGACCAGCTCGACCCGCGGGGTGTCGGGGAAGGCGGCCAGCAGCTCCTTCAGGATGCGGGCGATGGTCGACTTGCCGACCGCCACCGAACCGGCGATGCCGATCACGAAGGGGGTGCGCTCGCCCTCCTCGTGCAGGAACGTCGAGGTGGCGGCGTGCAACTGGTCGACGCCGGCGTTGTACAGGTTCAGCAGCCGGGCCAGGGGGAGGTAGACCTCCTCGACCTCGTGCACGTCGATCCGGTCGCCGAGGCCGCGCACCCGGGCCACGTCCCGGGCGTCCAGGGTCATCGGGGTGCTGGCCCGCAGGGCGCTCCACGACTCCCGGTCGAGCTCGACGTACGGGGTGTGACCGGTGGACTTGATGCCGCCGACCGCGTCTGCCGTGCTCACCCCGGCATTGTGCCCGCCCACCGGTCCCCGGCCACCCAGGGAGGGTGTGACGTTCACTCAGGCGCCCCACGCGGGCCACCGACTACCCTCTTCCCCATGTGCGGAATCGTGGGTTACACCAGCACGGGGGCGCCGGGCGACGCGGACGCGCTGGACGTCGTCCTGGAGGGCCTGCGCCGGCTGGAGTACCGCGGCTACGACTCGGCGGGTGTGGCCCTGCAGATCGCCGGCCGGGCGCACGGCGCGCTGTACACGGAGAAGAAGGCCGGCAAGCTGGCCCGGCTGGAGGAGGCCCTCGAGGAGCAGCCGCCCCCGCCCTCCCGTACCGGCATCGGCCACACCCGGTGGGCCACCCACGGCGGGCCGACCGACGAGAACGCCCACCCGCACCTGGGCGGCGGCGTCGGCCCGGACGGCGTGGCCCGGGTCGCCGTGATCCACAACGGCATCATCGAGAACTTCGCCGCGCTGAAGCGTGAGCTGCTCGCCGAGGGCGTGACGTTCACCAGCCAGACCGACACCGAGGTGGTCGCCCACCTCCTGGCCAAGGCCCACACCGGCGACCTGGCCGAGGCCATGCGCACCGTCGTCCGCCGGCTCGAGGGCGCGTTCACGCTGCTGGCCGTGCACGCGGACCTGCCGGACGTCGTCGTCGGCGCCCGCCGCAACTCGCCGCTCGTCGTGGGCGTGGGGGAGGGCGCGAACTACCTCGGCTCCGACGTGGCCGCCTTCATCGGTCACACCCGCGAGGCGATCGAGCTCGGCCAGGACCAGATCGTCACCATCACCCCGGCCAGCGTGACCATCACCGACTTCGCCGGGAACCCGGTGCAGGGCCGCCGGTTCCACGTCGACTGGGACGCCGCCGCCGCCGAGAAGGGCGGCTTCGACAGCTTCATGGCCAAGGAGATCGCCGACCAGCCGCAGGCGGTCGCCGACACCCTGCTCGGCCGCAGTGACGAGGACGGCCGGCTGATCCTGGACGAGCTGCGCGTCGACGAGGCGGCGCTGCGCGAGATCGACAAGATCGTCGTCGTCGCCTGCGGCACCGCCGCCTACGCGGGGATGGTGGCCAAGTACGCGATCGAGCACTGGTGCCGCATCCCGTGCGAGGTCGAGCTGGCCCACGAGTTCCGCTACCGGGACCCGGTGGTGAACGCGAGGACGCTGGTGGTGGCCATCTCCCAGTCCGGCGAGACGATGGACACGATCATGGCCGTGCGGCACGCCCGCGAGCAGGGCGCCCGGGTGATCGCCATCTGCAACACCCACGGCTCGACGATCCCGCGCGAGTCCGACGCCGCGCTGTACACGCACGCGGGCCCGGAGATCGCGGTGGCCAGCACCAAGGCGTTCCTGGCCCAGATCACCGCCTGCTACCTGCTCGGCCTGTACCTGGCCCAGCTGCGCGGCAACAAGTCGCCCGGCGAGGTCACCGACATCCTGGGCCAGTTGCACGCGATGCCCGACAAGATCGCCAAGACCCTCGAGGGCCTCGACCAGGTCCGCCGGATGGCCCGGTGGATGGCCGACACCCGCTCGGTGCTGTTCCTGGGCCGGCACGTCGGCTTCCCGGTCGCGATGGAGGGCGCCCTGAAGCTGAAGGAGCTCGCCTACATCCACGCCGAGGGGTTCGCGGCCGGCGAGCTGAAGCACGGCCCGATCGCGCTGATCGAGCCCGGGCAGCCCGTCTTCGTCGTGGTGCCCTCGCCGACCAGCCCGCTGCACCCCAAGGTGGTCTCCAACATCCAGGAGATCAACGCCCGGGGGGCCCGGACCATCGTGATCGCCGAGGAGGGCGACGAGGACGTCGTCCCCTACGCCCAGGAGGTCGTCCGGGTGCCGCAGACGCCCGCCCTCCTGGCCCCGCTGGTGACCGTCGTGCCGCTGCAGGTCTTCGCGTGCGAGCTGGCCGGGGCCAAGGGGCTGGACGTCGACCAGCCCCGCAACCTCGCGAAGTCCGTCACCGTCGAATAGCCGCTACGGGCGGACGAGTTCACCGGCCAGCACGTCCATCAGCAGCCCGTCGCGCCAGACGCCCTCGGGCGAGCGCTCGTACTGGCGCATCACCCCGCACGGCTGGAAGCCCACGGCCGTGTAGGTCGCGATCGCCGCGGCGTTCTCAGCGCAGGGGTCGATCACCACCCGGTGATGGCCCCGGACGTCGAACAGGTGGGCCGCGACCGTGGCCACCACCTCGCGGCCGTAGCCCTGCCCGTGCACCGCGGGGTCGAGGAACAGGTCGATGCCGCCGTGGTGGTACATCGGGTCGTTCTCCTCGTAGAACTGCACGTAGCCGATCACCCGGTCGCCGAGCAGCACCGTGTAGGGGACGGTCTCGTCGTCGGTGTCGAAGGGGAAGTCCGGCTCCGGGGTGGACCACCAGGCGTGCACCTCGGGGGTCCGGACGATCCTCTGCAGCGCCTCGACGTGGTCGCCGGTGACGGCGGCCAGCGTGACCCGCGGACCGTCGATCCGGGCGACGGGTGGCGGGTGGGGTGACGTCGTCGGCATGACCGCATGGTGACGTGCCCGGGCGCTCCCGGCGACCGGTGGACGGCCGGGCGGGTTCAGGCGGCGGTGCGCTCGAAGAACCGGCGGGCGGTCGGGCGCCACTGGTGGCCGGACAGCGACGGCTCGAGCAGGGACGCCGCGACCGTGTACTTGCTGACCGACACCGGCCGCACCCCGACGTCCAGCAGGATCCGGTCGGCGTGCGAGGGGCGCAGCCCGCCCTTCGTCTCCACCAGGACATGGTCGGGCCGCATCCGCACGACCCGGCCGCCGAGGCTGGCCACGAGCCCGCCGTCGATCGTGAGCCGGGTGGCCTCCCCGAGGTTGCACAGCGTGGCCCGGGCGTAGTCGATCCGGACGCCGGGTCGCAGCCCGTCGACGTCGACCTGCAGGTCCTGGGCGGCGGCCCGCTCGAGCAGGAAGTCACGGGCCTCGGGCGTGAGTCCGCCGAAGGCGGTCGCGGGCAGCTCCAGGGCCTCCTTCACGGTGAAGCCGCGCCCGTCCTTGGTCTTCAGCTCCAGACGGCACAGGTCGTCCTCGAGGTACGTCCGGGTGCGGATCTTCCAGCGCCGCCGGCGGCCCTGGGCGTGGGCGCGGAAGGACTGCCAGTCGGGGGAGTCGAAGTAGACGCTCGCGTAGGCGCTGGAGCGCCGTCCGTCGATGCCCAGGACGTGGTGGGTGCTGCGCAGCCGCTCGACGAGCACGTGCGCCGCGCGCACGTCGAGGAGGTACTTGCGGTCGACCCGGGTCTGCAGCGCGGCGACCGCACTCACCTCGGCCAGGGTCGCGGTGGCCAGGCGGCCCAGGTCGAGGGCCGCGAGCACGCGGTCGCTGTCGGGCCGGTACCCGTGGAGGGCGACGCGCTCGTCGAGCGCGGTCATGCCGCGCCCGTCTCGCCGGCGGAGGCCTCGCGGGGCCGGGCGAGCGCCGGCCAGGCCCCCACGGAGCCGCCGGTGCGGAAGGTCGCCGCCACCCGGGTGGTCTCGCGGACGAAGTCGACCTCCTCGATCTCGAGGTCGACCACCGTCACGCCGAGCCGGGCGGCGACGTCGGCGCGCACGGCCGCCGGGCCGGGGTAGAGCCGGTCCAGGACGACGACGGTCCGGGACGTCTGCGGGGGCTGCCACCGGGGGTGGTCGGCCGCCGCCGTGACCAGGGTCAGCAGGCCGACCAGGCTGACCGTGACCCACAGCGGCAGGGCCAGCAGCCCGCAGACCAGCCCCACGACGATGACCAGGAACGCGTAGGCCATGTCGGCCGAGGTGAACGAGGCGCTGCGCAGGCGGATCAAGGACAGCACGCCGAACAGGCCGAACCCCGCCCCGGCGGTGAAGGCGTCTCCCGAGATGGCTACCAGCACCGCGAACAGGCCCAGGTTGAGCACGGTCAGCGCGAACATCATCTCGGCGTCGGAGCGGCGCCGGCGGTAGGCGAAACCGACGAGCGCGACCAGGGCGAGCACGTCGACGAGGAGGTGGGTCAGCAGCGGACCCGCCGTCACGCCGTTCGTCGCGCCGGCGGCCAGCCCGGCGGCGAGGTGGGGAACGGGCACGAGTCATCCCTCCTGTCGTGGGCCGGAGCCGTCGTCGACGGCGGTGCGCAACCCCCGAGCGTCCCCCTCGACACCCGTAGTTACCCGCGCGTTAACCAATCGGGATGAAGAACAGGATGGGCGCTCGGGTCCGATCCCGCACGTCGTTGGATGTGTTTCGTGACACATCGACCCAGGGGCCAAGATGGGTTCGTGCAGCTTGAGCAGGACCGACGGCCCGCCGTGGCGGCCCACTCCGTGGCCGCCGTCCGGGCGGCTGAGGGGGCGGCGCTCGCCGGGCTTCCGCCGGGTGCGCCGGATGCGCTGATGCAGCAGGCGGCCACCGCGGTGGCGGTCACGGCCGCCCGGGCATTGCGGGAGGCGACGGGCGGGATCGCCGGGCGGGCCGCCGTCCTGCTGGTCGGCTCGGGCGACAACGGTGGGGACGCGCTGTGGGCCGGGGTGCGGCTGCGGCGTCGCGGCGTCGCGGTCACGGCGCTGCTGAGCGCCGACACGGCGCATCCCGCGGGGCTCGCGGCGGTGCGCGTGGCGGGTGCCCGGGTGCTGCGGGTGTCCTCGCCGCCCTCGGCGACCGACCTGGCGCCGCTGGCGGCCGCGGACCTGGTGATCGACGGGCTGGTCGGGCTGGGCGGGCGTCCGGGCCTGCGGGAGCCGGCCACGTCCCTGGTCGACCGGATCCCCGCGTCGGCGGTCGTGGTGGCGGTGGACGTGCCGAGCGGTGTCGACGTCGACTCCGGCGCCCTGCCGGGCCCTCACGTGCAGGCCGACGTCACCGTGACCCTGGGCGCCGCCAAACGGTGCCTCCTGCTGCCGCCCGCCTCGACCGCGGCGGGCCGCGTCGAGGTGTTCGACCTCGGTTTCGACGTGCCGCCCGCGCCGCTGCGGCGCCTGGACGCGGCGGGGGTGGGGGCGCTGTGGCCCGTGCCCGCCCCAGGGGCGGACAAGTACCGCCGCGGTGTTCTCGGCATGGTCGCCGGGTCGGCCGGCTACCCGGGCGCGGCCGTGCTCGCCACGTCCGGCGCGGTGCGGGCCGGGGTCGGGATGCTCCGCTACGTCGGCCCGGACGACGCCACGCGGGCCGTGCGCTCGGCCCACCCGGAGGTGGTGGCGGGGGCCGGGCGGGTCCAGGCGTGGGCCCTCGGTTCGGGGGTGAACCCCGACGCGGACGACGACCAGCCCGCCGCGATCCGCTCGGCGCTGGACTCGGGCCTGCCGTGCCTGCTCGACGCGGGTGCGCTCGAGGTGTGGGCGGCCGGGGTGCACCGCGACCCCGACGACGCCTCCGACCGGCTGCTGCTCACCCCGCACGCCGGTGAGCTCGCCTCGCTCCTGGGCACTCTCGGCCTGCCCCGGGAGCGGGCGGACGTGGAGGAACGGCCCTTCGAGCACGCCCACGCCGCCGCCGAGCTGACCGGGGCCTGCGTGCTGCTGAAGGGCGCCACCACCCTGGTGGTCACCCCCGACGGTGAGGCGCGCAGCCAGGCCGAGGCGCCGGCGTGGCTCGCGACCGCGGGCGCCGGGGACGTCCTGGCCGGGGTGGCGGGCGCGCTGCTGGCGGGCGGCGTCCGGCCCCTCGACGCGGGCGCCGCGGCCGCCTGGGTGCACGGTCGCGCGGCCACCCTCGCGTCCCGGGCCGCCGGGGGAGGCGGTGGCCCGATCGCCGCCTCCGACGTCGCCGCGCACGTCCCCGCCGCGGTCGCCGAGGCCCTCGCCCCCTGACGCCGATCGGGCGAGCGTTCTCGGATCGGCCACCGTGCGGTGGGGGTGGCAGGCGTGATGGCAGCGAACCCGCCGGAAGCCGTGACGTTCGCTGCCATCAGCGCTGCCATCAGCGCTGCCATCAGCGCTGCCATCAGCGATGCCATCAGCGCTGCCATCAGCGCTGCCATCAGCGCTGCCATCAGCGATGCCATCAGCGATGCCATCAGCGATGCCGTCAGCGATGCCGTCAGGATCCGCGGAGCGGACTGAAGGATCCGGTCGTCATCGGTGCACGCTCGTTGCAGTCAGCCCTGCGGATCGCCCTGTGATCAAGATCCCGGGTGGGTGGGCACAACCGCGGTTGATCCCGCCCGATCGCACCTGCGGGCTCGGGCATGATGGGCGCCCGCAGAGGGGGATCACGTGACACGACGGGGAAGTGCGCTGCTGGTCGGCGTCCTGCTGACAGTGGCGCTCCTGGGCAACCGGCAGGCGATGAGTGACACCTGGCAGGAGTGGTACGGGCCGAAGGTCCAGGCCGCCATGTCGGCGCAGGACTTTCCCGACGGTCCACTGGCCCGCCGTCGTGACGCGTCGGGTGTGTGGACGGGCTACGCCGCCAACCACGGCCATGCCTACACCGTGAAGATCACCGGCTGAGTGCACTCATTGCGGGTGGAACCGCGAATCCCGGCACCCTTTCAGCGATCTTGATGGACCACCCGGCCCGCGGCGACCGTCAACTCGACCCGGGTCTCGGCCAGCGCCTCCGCGAGATCGGACGCGGCGAAGAGGTCTGAGCTCAGCACGGCCAGGTCGGCGCGCGACCCGGCGCGCAGCACGCCCGCGTCGTCGTCGTGGCACGCGAACGCCGACCCCGCGGTGAAGGCCGTCAACGCCTGCTCCAGGGTCAGCGCCTCCTCGGGCAGGAACGGTGCCGCCGCACCGTGTTCCGAGCGATGCACGGCCACGTCGATCTGCGCCAGCGGCGCGGGCGTCGACACCGGCCAGTCCGAACCCATCGCCAACCGCGCCCCGGCGGCGGCCAGCGACCCGAACGGGTACTGCTGCGCCGAGCGTTCCGGCCCGAGGAACGGCAGCGTCAGCTCGGTCATCGGCGGCTCGTACTGCGCCCACAGCGCCTGGCAGTTCGGCACCGCGCCGAGCGCCGCGAACCGCGCGACGTCGTCCGGGTGCACCACCTGCAGGTGGGCCAGCGTGTGCCGGTTCGCGCCCGGCGACCCGTTGCGCGCCGCTGCCACCTCGACCGCGTCCAGTCCCACCCGCACGGCCCGGTCACCGAGCGCGTGGAAGTGGACCTGGAAGCCCAGCGCGTCGAGTCGGGTGACCGCCTCCGTCACCACCCCGGGTTCGACGTACAACCGCCCGGCATGGTCGCCGTCGTGGACGTGCAGGTACGGCGCGAGCATCGCCGCCGAGTGGTTCTCGACCACCCCGTCCAGCATGATCTTCACGGTCCGGACCACCAGTCGCTCGCGCCCGCCCGCCTCGCCGCGGGCCGCCACGAACCCGTCGATCTGTTCCAGTCCCCGCGTCCGCTCCCACCACAGCGCCGCCGACACGCGCGCGGTGAGGCGGCCGTCGTCCGCCAGGTCCTCGTAGGCGCTCAGGAGTTCGGGCGTCACCCAGGCGTCCTGCCAGCCGGTGATCCCCAACGAGTGCAGGAACTCCTGGGCCACCAGCAGCGCAGCCTCGCGCTCGACCGGTGTGGGCCCGGGCACGAACCGGGCCTCGAAGGCGTACGCGGCGCCCTCGTACAACCGCCCGGTCGGCGTGCCGTCGCCGTCGCGCTCGTACCACCCGCCGGCCGGGTCGGGCGTGTCCGCCGTGATCCCCGCCCGCCGCAGCGCCGCCGTGTTCACCCAGGCCTCGTGCACGCTCGCGTTCAGCAGGAACACCGGCCGGTCGGGCACCACGTCGTCGAGGAGCGCGGCGCTCGGCGGCACGCCGTCCAGACCCGTGATCTCCCAGCCGCTGCCGTACACCCACGGCCGGTCCGGGTGGGCCCGCGCGTAGGCCCGGACGGCGCCGAGCACCGCCGCGAGGCCGCTCACCTCGTGCAGGTCGCAGGTCAGGCGGAACCGCCCGCCGAAGGACGGGTGCACGTGGGCGTCATGGAACCCCGGGACGACGAGCCGCCCGGGGGCCTCGACGCGGCGGGTGCGCGGCCCGGCCAGGGCGGCCACGTCGTCCGCCGGTCCCACCGCGACCACCCGGTCCCCGGAGACGGCGAGCGCCTCGGCCCAGGGCGTCGCCGCGTCGCCCGTCCAGATCCGGGCGTCGGAGACGATCAGGTCGGCGGGCACGGGCTAAGCCTCGCACCGGGAAGGACCGCGGTCAGGTGGTGACCGCGGTCCTTCCCGATCTCCGGGTGACGCGACGCGAGCCGGTCTGCGAGAGACTGACCCCGTGACCGGCCCAGAGATCGAGAAGGCGATCGAGACCGCGCTGCCGCCCGGAGCCCCCGCCGCGGCGGTCGTCGACCTGGCCGCCATCAGGCACAACGTCGCCTCGCTGGGGGCCCGCGCGGGGGCTCCCGTGATGGCCGTGGTCAAGGCCGACGCCTACGGGCACGGGCTGTTGCCCTGCGCCCGGGCCGCCGTCGAGGGCGGCGCCACCTGGCTCGGGGTGGCCCAGCTGGCCGAGGCCCTCGAGCTGCGCCGGGCCGGGATCACCGCGCCCGTCCTGGCCTGGCTGACCGTGCCCGGGGACGCCTTCGCCGAGGCCGTCGAGCGGGGCGTCGACCTGGCCGTCAGCGCGCCGTGGGCGCTCGCCGAGATCGCCGCGGCCGCCCGCGCGACGGGCCGCACCGCGCGGATCCAGCTGAAGGTCGACACCGGGCTGAACCGCAACGGCGTGACCGTCCCCGACTTCCCCGACCTGCTCGAGGCGGCCCTGAAGCTGGAGGCCGAGGAGGTCGTGCGGGTCGCCGGGCTGTTCAGCCACTACGCCTGGGCCGACGCGCCGCGGCACCCGACGGTGGCCCGGCAGACCGACCTGTTCACCGAGGCCGTGGCCCTGGCCGAGGCCCGGGGCGCGCGGCTGGAGGTCCGGCACCTGGCCAACTCGGCGGCCACGCTGACCAACCCGGCGGCCTCGTTCGACCTGGTCCGGCCCGGGTTGGCGGTCTACGGGCTGTCGCCGGCCCCCGACCTCGGCAGCCCCGCCGACTTCGACCTGCGCCCGGCGATGTCGCTGCTGGCCCGGGTCGCCAACGTGAAGGGCGTCGCGGCCGGCGAGGGCATCTCGTACGGGCACGCCTACACGACCACGGCCGACACCCGCGCCGCCCTGCTGCCGGTCGGGTACGCCGACGGGCTGCCCCGGCACGCGGTCAACGAGGGCCCGGCCTGGCTGGGCGGGCGGCGGTACCGGATCGCCGGGCGGGTCTGCATGGACCAGGTCGTGCTCGATCTGGGCCGCGACCATGCCGATACAGCCGAGGTGAGCGTGGGCGACGTGGCGATCCTGTTCGGGGACGGACCCTCCGACGGCACCGGCGTGCCCACCGCCCAGGACTGGGCCGAGGTCTGCGGCACCATCAACTACGAGATCGTCACCCGGATCGGAGCCCGGGTCCCGCGCCTCTACCTGAACGAGGGGGCGAGGTGAGCCACCCGGCGAGCGGAGCGAGTGCTGATCGGCAGCAGCCCGACCCGGCTCCCGTCGTCCGGCCCGTGTCCTCCTGGCGCCCGGACGACGGGCTGGTCGCCCTGGGCGTCGGGATCGCCGCCACCGGGCTCGGCGCCGTGCTCGGCCTGGCCGCCGAGCGGGCCGCGATGGGCCGCACCCGGGCCCCGGCGGTCGACCCGGACGGTGACGGCCGCGGCGGCCCCGCGCTCGGTTCGGTCCATGGCGAGGCCCGCATCGTGATCAGCGACGGTGTGCCGCTGCACGTGGAGGTCGACGAACCGGACGACGCCGTGCACGGCCCCGACGAGAGCCTCGCCGAGGCGCTGGTCGAGAGGCTCGGCAACCTGACCAGGAACCGGCGCCGCCCGACGATCGTGATGAGCCACGGGTACGCGCTGACCCTCGACTCGTGGCACTACCAGCGGCTCGCGCTGCGCGGCCGGTTCCGGCTGGTGCTGTGGGACCAGCGCGGGCACGGGCGGTCCGGTACCGGGCCGGCGGGCGCCTCGACGATCGACCAGATCGGCCGCGACCTGGCCGCCGTCATCGACGCGGTCGAACCGAAGGGCCCGCTGGTCCTGCTCGGGCACTCGATGGGCGGCATGACGGTGATGTCGCTGGCCGCCCAGCGCCCCGACCTGTTCCGCAAGCGGGTCCGTGGCGTCGCGCTGCTGTCCACCAGCGCCGGCGGCCTCGACAAGATGGACCTCGGGCTGGCCGGTTTCGGGCGGTTGGCGATGCGGGCCGCGCCGACCGCGGTGAAGGTGCTGGCCCGCCGGCCGGGGCTGGTCGCGCGCAGCCGCAAGCTCGGTAACGACCTCGAGACGCTGCTGGTGCGGCGCTACTCGTTCGGTTCGACGGTGCCGCCGCAGCTGGTCGCGTTCGCGGCCCGGATGATCGCCGAGACCCGGGTCGAGGTGATCTCCGACTTCCTGCCCACGTTCAGCACCCACGACAAGCGCGAGGCGCTCAGCGCGATGCGCGAGATCGAGGGCCTGGTCATGGTCGGCGACCGCGACCTGCTGATCCCGGCCGAGCAGGGCCGCGAGATCGCCGACCGGCTGCCCGAGGCGGAGTTCGTGCTGGTCCCGGAAGCCGGGCACCTCCTGCCCCTGGAGTATCCGGGACTGGTCAACGGTCACATCGAGGGCCTGCTCGAACGGGCCGGGACCGGCCGTTCGGCGCGCCGTCGGGCCCGGACCCGGCGTACGGTGGCCCCGGCCCCGAGGGGGGCGTCGTTGAAACGGCCCACGAAGCTGACCGGAGGGAAGGCGTCATGACCGGCCGGTTGGACCCGGCGCACCGGCTCGATCCGCTGACCAGCGAGATCCCGGTGCTCGACGCGGGCCTCGTCGTCCCGACCACCGCAGCCATGCAGGAGCTGGGCTTCCGGCTGGCCGCCCGGCTGGGCGCGGGTGACCTGGTGATCCTGTCCGGTGACCTGGGCGCCGGGAAGACGACGCTGTCGCGCGGGATCGGCGCCGGCCTGCACGTGCGCGGTGAGGTGACCAGCCCGACGTTCGAGATCGCCCGGGTGCACCCGCCGCTGCCGCGCCCCGACGGGACGCTCGGCCCGGCGCTCGTGCACGTCGACGCGTACCGGCTGGAGACCCTGGCCGAGGTCGACGACCTGGACCTCGACGCCTCGCTGGCCGAGTCGGTCACCGTCGTCGAATGGGGGGAGGGGCTGGTCGAGGGGCTGGCCACCGACCGCCTGCAGGTCACGGTGCGGCGCCCGTTCGGCGACCTGGGCCCCGACGCGCCCCGGCCCGAGCTCGACGAGGAACGCACCGTGCTGATGACCGGGTACGGCGACCGCTGGGCCGGGGTCGCCCTGCCCCTCGAGTTGGGCTAGGGCGTGGGCCTGGCGCTGCGGCCCATGCGCTGGTGGGACGTGTCGTCGCTGCTGGCCGCCGAGCAGGAGCTGTTCGGGGCCACCGCGTGGAGCGCGGAGACGTTCTGGGGCGAGCTGGCCCATCCCGAGACCCGGCACTACGTGGTCGCCGAGGGGCCGGACGGCGAACTGCTGGGGTACGCGGGCCTGCTGCGACCCGGGCCCGAGGCCGACGTCCAGACCGTCGCCGTGCTGCCCGCCGCGCAGGGTCGGGGCGTCGGGAAAGCCTTACTGGCCGAACTGGTCTCGCAGGCCGCGGCCGGGGGTGCGAACACCCTGATGCTCGAGGTCCGGGCCGACAACGAGCCCGCCGTCGCGCTGTACACGGGCGCCGGTTTCGAGCGGATCGCGGTGCGGCGCAGGTACTACCAGCCGGGCGACCACGACGCCTGGGTGATGCGCCTGCGCCCGCTCCCGCAAAGCTGACCAAGATCACCGTCTGGGTGCGGTGATCGGCGGTGAAACTCCGAATCTCTGCACTCAGTCGGTGATCTTGGCGCCGCACGTCCCGCAGAACGCCTGACCGGCCGGGACCTCGTGACCATTGGGGCACGTGACGGTGGCCGGCGCCTCGGCGGGCATCGGCTGCGTCGGCGTGCTGGCCGGGACCGCTTGCGTCGCAACGGGTTCCGGTTCGGCGATCGGCGCCGGGACGACGGGCGCCGGGGCGGGCGCCGGAGGCGTGACGGGCGTACCGGCGTCCGGCAGCGTGATCACCGCGGGGCCGCCGGGGGCCGCTGCGGCGGGAGCCGGCTTGGCCCGGGTCACCGCGACGACGAGCGCGATCAGCCCGGCCAGCACCACGAGGCCGCCCGCGATCAGCCCGAGCGCGACCCCGGTGGACAGCCCGTCGTCCGAGGCCGTCGACGGCAACCGGGTGGCGGCCGGCGCCACCGCGGCGGGCGGGGTCTTCACGGCGACCAGGGTCAGGTTCTTCGACTGCAGCCAGTCGCGCAGGTCGGTCGTGTCGGTGATGAAGTTGAAGTTCTGGTCCTCGCCGACGATCTTGAACGAGTTGACGCCGAGCACGTTGCCCAGCGGGTCGATGGTCGGGCCGCCGGACATCCCGGGGCTGATGTCGGCGTTCACCTCGGTCTGCGGCACCCCGCCCTCGCTGACCTGCTGGCTGGACGCCGTCCCGCTCTTGAACGAGGCCCGCAGCCGCTCGACGTCCACCACCTTGCCGACGGAGCCCGGGAAGCCGATCGCGGTCAGTTCGCTGCCGGTCTTCGGGTCGACGGTGGCGACGGGCAGCGCGGGGGTGTCCGTGGCCTCGATCTTGAGCAGCGCGGTGTCGCCCTCGTCGAACGGCTTGGTGTCGAGCACCCGGGCGGTCTCGGAGTCGTCGGCCAGCGGCGCCCCGGCCAGCCCCTTCGGCTGGTAGGCGACAACCTTCCGCTCGATCGCCGAACCGTTCTCCAGGCCCTCGGCCTTCCAGTTGATGAGCGCGCCGTCGAGCAGGTCGGCCGCCTCGGAGGAGGTGATCAGCCCCTGGTCGACCTGGTCGCTCAGGAACGTCTCGATCAGCGCCTCGCGCCCGAACTTGCGCTCCACGCAGTGCCCGGCCGTGGTGATGTGCCCGTCGGTCGTGACGAAGAAGCCGGTGCAGCCCGCGTAGGCGGTGACCACGTCCTGCGTCCAGACGTAGCCGTCGACGGTCTCGTAGTAGATGTAGCCCCGCCACCGGATCGCCAGCTGCACGATGCTCGGCTCCGTGGCCGCGTTGACCTCCACGGCCGTGGGGGCCGACGGCGCGGGCGTCGCCGCGAGCGCGGGCGAACCGAGCGCCCCGACGGCGAGCAGGGCGGCTACGGCGAGCAGGCGGCGAACGGTGACAGACATGCGCCGGAAGGTACAGGGGGGTTCACAGACTTAGGAAGCGGCTGTGCCGAAGCTCAGGCGGGCACGCCGGCCCCCGCCCGCCGAAGGGGCCGGACGACGAGCACGGACTGCCGCCCCGACACCCGGGTCAGGATGATGGTCGCCTCGTTGTCGCCCTGCAGCCGCAGCTGCTTGCGCAGCTGGTCGGGGTCGACGGCGGTGCCGCGCTTCTTGATGGTCAGGCGCCCGACGCCGCGGTCGCGCAGCCAGGTGCGCAGCGACTTCAGGCCGAACGGGAAGACCTCCTCGACCGCGAAGCAGGTGGCCAGCGGGGTCTCGACGTACCGGTCGGCGGTCACGAACGCGATCGAGCGGTCCAGCAGCCGGCCCTGCACCTGCACGGCGACCTGCGCGACCAGCCCGGCCCGGATCACCGCGCCGTCGGGTTCGTAGACGTAGGCGCCGACCTCTCCGGGGACGGCGACCGGCATGTCGGCGTCCGTGACCTCGGCGGCCCCGGCGTCCGACAGCACGAGGGCGCAGCGGCGCACGCCCGGGCGGGCGGCCAGCCCGAACCACAGGCCCGCCTCCACCACGTCCCCGTCCACCGAGATCCACTGCGCCTCGCAGCCGTCGGGCAGCAGGTGGTGCGGGATGCCGGGGGCGGTCTTCACGCCGACGGCCGCCATCGTCGCGGCGAGCTCGAGCGCGAAGGACAGGGGCGGCGACCCGGCCCGCGGGTCGAGCAGGCGCTTGCCGGACGACGTGCGCCGGGCCGGGTCGAGGAACGCGGCCTGCAGGTCGCCCAGGTCGGTCGTGGTGGCGTCGCCGTGCCGGACCTCCGCCTCGGCCCAGTGCCGCAGGTTCACGGTGGCCACGGCCGCGGTCAGCTCGTCCCGCTCGACGGCCAGGACGCCCAGTTCGAGCCCGGCCAGGGCCATCGCGTCACCGCCGATGCCACAGCCCAGATCGGCCACCCGGGTGGCCCCGGCGGTCGCGAACCGGGCCGCGTGCCGGGCGGCGACGGGCAACCGGGTGGCCTGTTCCAGGCCCGCGGGGGTGAACAGCATGCCCGCCGCGAACGGCCCGAACTTGCGCTCCCCGGCGGCCCGCAGCCGCGACTGGGTGAGGGCGGCGGAGACCAGCTCGGGGGCGTGCCCGGCCCTGCGCAGCTGCTCGCCGAGGGCCATGGCGCCGTGCTCGTCGTAGGGCGGCAGGGACTCCAGCAGGGCCCACCCCTCCGGGGTGAGCAGTGTCGCGACGGCCTGCTGGTCCACGTCCCCGATCCTGCCACTCCCGACCGGTCCCCGGAGGCTGGCACTCGAGTTGACCGAGTGCTAAAACCCGTTCTAGGGTTCCAGAGGAACTGGCACTCTCCCTGGGAGTCTGCCAGCTCGATGTTCCACCGCCCGGGCTGCGTCCGGCACCGCGACGACGGGTGCGACCTCGGCGGGCAGTTCCAGCAGTACCCGTCCCGCAAGTTCATCTTCGACGTTCCCGAAGGGGAGGTCACCAACGTGTCGGTCTCCATCAAGCCGCTCGAGGACCGCATCGTCGTCAAGCAGCTCGACGCTGAGCAGACGACGGCCTCCGGCCTGGTCATCCCGGACACCGCCAAGGAGAAGCCCCAGGAGGGCCAGGTCCTCGCGGTCGGCCCGGGGCGCTTCGACGACCAGGGCGCCAAGCGGATCCCGCTCGACGTCAAGGTCGGCGACACCGTGCTCTACAGCAAGTACGGCGGCACCGAGGTCAAGTACTCCGGCGAGGAGTACCTGATCCTGTCGGCCCGCGACGTGCTGGCGATCATCGAGAAGTAAGGGGCTCAGGCCCACCGACCCGCCCCGGACGACGACCTCGTTCGGGGCGTGCGTCGTTCTGCACCCAGATACAGAGGGAAGACATGCCGAAGATCCTCTCGTTCGACGAGAACGCCCGCCGGTCGCTGGAGCGGGGCGTCGACGCCCTGGCCAACGCGGTCAAGGTGACGCTCGGCCCCAAGGGCCGCAACGTCGTCATCGACAAGAAGTGGGGCGCGCCGACCATCACCAACGACGGCGTGACCATCGCCAAGGAGGTGGAGCTGGACGACCCGTACGAGAACCTCGGGGCCCAGCTCGCCAAGGAGGTCGCCACCAAGACCAACGACGTCGCGGGGGACGGCACCACCACCGCGACCGTCCTGGCCCAGGCCATGGTCAAGGAGGGCCTGCGCAACGTGGCCGCCGGGGCGGCGCCGTCCGCGCTCAAGCGGGGCATCGACCTGGCCGTCGACGCGGTCAGCGACCAGCTGCTGAAGACGGCCCGCGAGGTCGAGGGCAAGACGGAGATCGCTCACGTCGCCACCATCTCGGCGCAGGACGCGGGCGTCGGTGGCCTGATCGCCGAGGCGTTCGACAAGGTCGGCAAGGACGGCGTGATCACGGTCGAGGAGAGCTCGTCCACCGCCCTGGAGCTCGACTTCTCCGAGGGCATGCAGTTCGACAAGGGTTACCTGTCGCCGTACTTCGTGACCGACCCGGAGCGGATGGAGGCCGTCCTGGAGGACGCCTACATCCTGATCCACCAGAACAAGATCTCCTCGGTCTCGGAGATCCTGCCGCTGCTGGAGAAGGTGCTGCAGGCCGGCAAGCAGCTGTTCATCGTCGCCGAGGACATCGACGGGGAGGCGCTGTCGACCCTGGTCGTGAACAAGATCCGCGGCACGTTCGTCACGGTGGCCGTCAAGGCCCCGGGCTTCGGCGACCGCCGCAAGGCGATCCTGCAGGACCTGGCCACCCTGACCGGCGGCCAGGTGGTCAGCCCCGAGGTCGGGCTGAAGCTCGACCAGGTCGGCCTCGAGGTGCTGGGCCAGGCCCGGCGCATCGTCGTCACCAAGGACGACACCACCGTGGTCGACGGCGCCGGCGAGGCCTCCGAGGTCGCGGCCCGGGTCGCGCAGCTGCGCGGCGAGATCGAGAACACCGACTCCGACTGGGACCGCGAGAAGCTGCAGGAGCGGCTCGCGAAGCTGGCCGGCGGGGTCTGCGTCATCAAGGTCGGCGCGCACACGGAGGTCGAGCTCAAGGAGAAGAAGCACCGCATCGAGGACGCCGTCTCCGCGACGCGCGCCGCGATCGAGGAGGGCATCGTCTCCGGCGGCGGCTCCGCGCTGATCCACGCCGTCTCGGTGCTCGACGGCGGGCTGTCGCTGTCCGGCGACGAGGCGACGGGCGTCGAGATCGTCCGCAAGGCGGCCTCCGAGCCGCTGCGCTGGATCGCCGAGAACGCGGGCCTCGAGGGCTACGTCGTCGTGGACAAGGTGCGCCAGCAGCCGGTCGGCTCCGGGTTCGACGCGGCGGCCGGGGAGTACACCGACCTGGTCGCCAAGGGCATCATCGACCCGGTCAAGGTGACCCGTTCCGCGCTGCGCAACGCGGCCTCCATCGCCTCCATGGTGCTCACCACCGAGACCCTGGTGGTGGACAAGAAGGAGGAGGAGCCGGCGGAGACGACCGGCCACGGGCACGGCCACGGGCACGGCCACTGACCGACCCGCACCCGGCCTACGAACCGGGCATACGAAAGGGCCCCCACCCGAGTGATCGGGTGGGGGCCCTTCCGGCTGTCCGCGACTCCGCAACCGCGGACAGCTTCCCTGGGAGCGGTCGGCCGGGGGAACCGACGCGCGTGAACGTCTGAACGTGTGACGGGAACGTCTAACTGGCCCGGCGGTAGACCTCGTCCTGGGGGCGGGCGCCGACGTAGCGGGCCTGGCGGTCGTCCTCGCTCAGGCCGCCCCAGACCCCGTAGGGCTCCCGGACGGCGAGCGCGTGCTCACGGCACTGGTCCATCACGGGGCACGACGCGCAGACCGCCTTGGCCGCCAGGTCCCGCTCTCTGCGGGCCGGACCGCGCTCACCCTCGGGGTGGAAGAACAGCCGGGGGTCGCTGTCCCGGCAGGCACCCTCGAACTGCCATTCCCACAGGTCGGCCACCGGACCCGGGAGGCGTGAGATCTCGGCCATCGTGAATCAGTCCCAACGTGTGGCGCCGACAGGGGCGCTTTCAGGCAATTGGTCAGGCAATCTGCTGGTGGGCCCACCTCTCGCCGGTTCAGTCGAACCATGCGTGAAGCGATGTCTTCGACACTACACATCGTTTCGAGGGTTGTTCAAGACACCGTTGCAAAACCGATTCATGTGTTGGTCGCCGCAGGACGATGTACCTCATGATCCTTCCGTCGCTACGCTGGCGAAACGCTTGAGGAGTAACGCCCGTGCAGGGTCGGCGCGATTGACGGTCAGGGGGAGTCTGCCGAGGACGCCATGGCGGGCTGGAAGTGCTCGTTCACGGGACGCGACGGAGAATCTGGGGTCATGAGTACTGCGGACGGGTCGGAGGAGGTCGTCGACATCCCTGCGCCGCCTGCACCTGCTCCGAACCTGACCGTGGCCGCTGTCGCCCGCCGGTTGGGCGTGGCGCCGCCGACCCTGCGGACGTGGGACCGCCGTTACGGGCTGGGCCCCTCCGAGCACACCGCCGGCGCCCACCGCCGCTACTCCCCGGGTGACGTGGCCCGCCTGATGGTCATGCGCCGCCTCACGCTGCAGGGCGTGGCCCCGGCCGACGCCGCCAAGATCGCCCTGGCCGCCTCCGTGCCGGGGGCCGCGGCACCCGCGGCCGCGGACGGCGTCCAGCAGGTCGCCGGGCCCGACGGCTCGAACCCCCCGCTCGCCGAGGGCCCCATCACCCCCCGGTCGGGCCTGTCCGAGGCCGAGCAGGAACTCCAGCTCGCCGACGCCGACGACCCCTTCGCCGAGGCCGACCTGTGGTCGGCCCGCCGGGCCGACGAGTCCGACCCGGACGACGGCCTGGGGGTCGCCGAGCCCTGGCGCGAGGAGGGCGGCGAGATCGAGACCGCCTGGCTCGGCGTGCTGCGCCGGGGCGGACGGCGGGCGAGCGGCGGTGGGCGCGTGGTCGCCATGCCCGACGGGACGCCGCGCAGCCGCGGCCTGGCCCGCGCCGCGATGAGCCTGGACACCCCCGCGACCTACCGGATGCTCGCCGAGGCGGTCCGCGCCGACGGCGTGGTCGTGACCTGGAACGACATGATCATGCCCGTGCTGCGGGCCCTGGGGGAGCGCACCAACGCCACGGGCGACGGCATCGACGTCGAGCATGCCTTCAGCGAGGTCGTGCTGAGCGTGTTCCGGGGGCCGGGCGCCTACCTGCCGAACCCGCGCAACCACAGCCCGGTGCTGCTGGCCTGCGCCGACCGCGACTACCACTCGCTGCCCATGCACGCGCTGGCCGCGGCCCTGGCCGAGCGGCAGATCGGCACCCGGTTGCTCGGCACCGGGCTGCCGCCCACCGCGCTGTCCGCGTCCGTGCGCCGCACGGGGCCCTCGGTCGTCGTCCTGTTCGCGCGGATGCCCGGGGCCGACGCCTCCACCACGGAGCAGATGCGTCGCCAGCGGCCGGCGCCCGCCGTCCTGCTGGCCGGGCCGGGCTGGGACCCGGAGACGGTCCCCGCCTTCGCGCTGCGGGCCAACTCCCTGCAGGAGGCCTGCGAGATCGTCCTGCAGGCCGCCCTGACCTGATTGCTGCACCCGGCCCAACGGGGCTGCTCCACGTGGCCCAGCGGTGCACCGAAATCCCAACCGGGAGTTCAGGTTCCCCCGGCCTCGGTCGATACCTCGCACTGGACGCCCTCCATGGATGGGGGGCCGATGTGCAGAGGTGAGCAGTGGCGACCGTTCTCGTGTGTGACGACTCGGCCCTGGTGCGGGAGAACTTCCACCGCGCCCTGTCGGCCGTGCCGGGCATCACCCGGATCGTTGACGCGTCCTCCGGTGAGGAGGCGCTCGCCCGGTGGTCGGTCGAGAGACCGTCCCTGGTGCTGATGGACGTCCGCATGCCCGGCATCGGCGGCGTGGAGGCATCCCGACGGCTGCTGTCCCGCCATCCCGAGGCGATCGTCGTCATGGTGACCGTTGCCGAGGACGCCGAAGGTGTTGCACGATCGGTGGCCGGAGGGGCCAGGGGTTACCTGGTCAAGGACGCGACGCGCGAGGAGGTGGCCGCGACCGTGGTGTACGCCCTGTCCGACGGCCTGTCCCGGCGCGCCGTGCCGGCCCCGCGCAGCGTGGAGGCGTCCGCCCCCACGCTGACCGAGCGCGAGATGCAGGTCCTCACCGGCATGAGCCGGGGGCGCTCGAACGCGGAGATCGGCAAGGAGCTCTACCTGTCCGAGGACACCGTGAAGACCCACGCGAGGCGCCTGTTCCGCAAGCTGGGAGCAGCCGACCGCGCCCAGGCGGTGGCCATCGGCTTCAGGTGGGGTTTGGTACGGTAACGCCGTGGCCGTTCGGGGCGGCAGTGCAGATGTCGCCGGTGTAACGCCAGGGGGCAATCGGGCGATGTCCGGTAACGACGGCATGGACGACATCCAGGCCCTGTCGTCCCGCGCCGCCCAAGGGGACGCCGCGGCCACCGAACGACTGCTGAGGCTGCTTCACCCGATGATTCGCCGCTACTGCCGTGCACGGCTCGGCCGTTTCGCCGGAGCGGACCACACTGCGGACGACGTCGCGCAGGAGGTCTGCCTGGCGGTGCTGTCCGCGCTCGGCCGGTACCGCGACGAGGGGCGTCCCTTCGAGTCGTTCGTCTACCGCATCGCGGCGAACAAGGTGGCCGACGCCCAGCGGGCCGCCTACCGGGCCGCCATCCCGCAGGCCGAGCTGCCCGAGGTGGTCAGCACCGACCGCGGCCCGGAGGAGCACGCCGAGGCGGCCAGCGACGCCGACCAGCTGCGTGAGCTGCTGCTCCAGCTGCCCCCGGCCCAGCGTGAGCTGCTGCTGCTGCGGGTCGCCGCCGGCCTGTCGGCCGAGGAGACCGGGCGCGCCCTGGGGATGACCGCGGGCGCCGTGCGCGTCGCCCAGCACCGGGCCATGCAGAAGCTCCGGGCGCTCCTGCCCGCGACGGCGGTGGGCACGGCATGAGCACCCCGATCGACCCCGCGGACATCGCCGCCGTCCAGGCCACCGACGCCCTGCTCGACCGCCTGGGGCTCGGCACCACCACGTCCGAGGACCGCCAGGACGCACTCGTCGGGGCCCTCGTCGCGCTGCGCACCGACCTCGAGGAGCCGGGCGGCGACCCCGGCGTCGACATGGCGCGCCTGCTCGAGGTGCTCGGCGAGCGCCCGCTCTACCTGGTCGACGGCGAGGAGGCCGACGAGGCCACCGAGCTGCCGATCCACCTGGGCCGCGGCGCCGAGACCGACGGCCGGCTCGTCGTCGACCTGACCGCGCTGGCGGCGTCCAGCCCCGACGGGTTGCCCGAGTCGAACATCGAACCCGTCCCCGAGCCGGTCGGCCTGGCCGCCTTCACCGCCCGGGCCGCCCGGGTGGCCGACCAGCTGCGCGAGAAGGCGCCCGGTCACGCCCTGCTGCCCGCGGCCTCGGTGGTCGCGCTCCTGGTGCTGGGGCTGAGCTCCGGCGTCAGCGGCGTCGTCACGGGCGACCCCATGGCCCCGGTCTCCGGGGTCGGTCGCGTGCTGTCCGCGCTGCCGGGGGTCTCGAGCGACCGCTCCGATGTCCAGGCCTTCCAGGACAAGCTCTCCCAGGCCAAGGACCTCGCGGCCAAGCAGCAGCAGGATGAGGCCAAGACGGTCCTCGACCAGGCTGAGCAGAAGATCGACGAGCTGCCGGCGGCGAAGCAGAGCGATGCGGCCGTCGCTCTCCAGCAGGCCCGGCAGGAGCTCGGCGTCCAGAACCCGACGGCCAGCGCCACCCCGGCGCCGTCGGTCGGGCCCTCCGTGACGACCGACGCCTCACCGACGCCCACCCCGACCGCCCCGAGCGACTCGCCGTCCGCGAGCGTCACGCCCACGCCGTCGGCTCCCGCGACCACCGACTCGTCCGGCTCGGGCTCCTCGTCCGACGCGACATCCTGACGGTGGTACAGGCGACCCGTTCGGGCGCAGTACGATTCGCTGGGTGAGCGACGTCCTGAACTCCGCGCCGTCCCCCTCCGACTTCACCTCCGCCGCGCGTGAGCACGAGCTCCCGCTCGGCCTCACCTACGACGACGTCCTGCTGCTGCCCGGCGAGACGGACGTCAATCCCTCCGCCGCCGACACCGGCTCGTGGGTGTCCCGCCGTATCCGGGTCGCCGTCCCGCTGCTGTCCGCGGCCATGGACACGGTGACCGAGGGGCGGATGGCGATCGCCATGGCCCGCCAGGGCGGTCTGGGCGTCCTGCACCGCAACCTGTCGATCGAGGACCAGGCCCAGCAGGTCGACCTGGTGAAGCGGTCCGAGGCGGGGATGGTCTCGCACCCGGTCACCACGACCGCCGACGCGACGCTCGGCGAGGTGGACGCCCTGTGCGGCCGGTACCGCATCTCGGGGCTGCCCGTGGTGGACGACGAGAACCGGCTGATCGGGATCGTCACCAACCGCGACCTGCGGTTCGAGACCGACATGGACCGCCGGGTCGCCGAGGTGATGACCAGGATGCCGCTGGTCACCGGCCCGGTCGGGATCAGCGCCGACGACGCGATGGCCCTGCTCGCCCAGCACAAGGTCGAGAAGCTGCCGCTGGTCGACGACGCCGGGCGGCTGCGCGGGTTGATCACCGTCAAGGACTTCACCAAGAGCGAGAAATACCCGCTGGCCACCAAGGACGACGCGGGCCGACTGCGGGTCGCCGCCGCGATCGGGTTCTTCGACGACGCCTGGAAGCGCGCGATGGCGCTGGTCGAGGCCGGGGTCGACGCGATCGTCGTCGACACGGCCAACGGGCACGCGCGCGGCGTGCTGGAGATGGTGGCCCGGCTGAAGGCCGATCCGGTGTGCGCGCACGTCGACGTGATCGGCGGCAACGTCGCCACCCGAGCCGGGGCCCAGTCGCTGGTCGAGGCCGGCGCGGACGGCGTGAAGGTCGGCGTCGGGCCGGGGTCGATCTGCACCACCCGGGTCGTGGCCGGAGTCGGCGTCCCGCAGGTCAGCGCCATCATGGAGGCCGCCCGGGCGTGCAAGCCCGCGGGCGTGCCGGTGATCGGCGACGGCGGCCTGCAGTACTCCGGCGACATCGCGAAAGCCCTTGTTGCGGGAGCGGACACGGTGATGCTGGGCTCGCTGCTGGCCGGTTGCGAGGAGAGCCCCGGCGACCTCGTGTTCATCAACGGCAAGCAGTTCAAGCAGTACCGCGGGATGGGTTCGCTGGGTGCCGCGCAGTCGCGGGGCAAGGCGCGCTCGTACTCGAAGGACCGCTACTTCCAGGGTGACGTGTCCGACGACAAGTTCGTCCCCGAGGGCGTCGAGGGTCAGGTGCCCTACCGCGGGCCACTCTCGGCCGTCGCGTACCAGCTGGTCGGGGGCCTGCGGCAGTCGATGTTCTACGTCGGGGCGGCGACCGTGCCGCAGTTGCAGGACAAGGGCCAGTTCGTCCGGATCACCGCGGCGGGGCTGAAGGAGAGCCACCCGCACGACATCCAGATGACCGTCGAGGCGCCGAACTACAGCTCGAAGTGATCACCACGGCTGCCGGGTTCGACCGAGTGAAACTCGCTGGAACCCGGCAGCGGCCGTGATCTCGGCCAGGACTTCGCGGGGTCGGTTCACCAGGTCGTCCCAGGTGAAGCGCAGGACGCGGTAACCGGCGTTCATCAACAGGTTCTGGCGCCGCCGGTCGTTCACGAACGCCTCGCGGCTCCCGTGGGCGGCCCACCCGTCGACCTCGACGACCAGCCGGGCCGCGGCGAACAGGACGTCGGCCACCGCCACGATCACCCCGTTCACCCGGACCGGGACATTGGCCTCCCATCCGGTGATGCGGCCCCGGCGCAGGATGTCGTGCAGTCGGCGTTCGGCCACGCTCGCCGCTCCCGTGCCGCTCAACCCGAGGATCGCCAGGAGGTTGGGCGTACCAGGTCGTCCGAACCGGGCCCTGGCCTCCTGCGCCAAGCGGCTCCGGTCGAGGACGGCACGACTGGACAGCCACCCCCACAACGAGACCGCCCGATCGCGAGGGAGTACGACCAGGCAGTCGAGTGCCGTGTCGAGACGACCGGTGAGGGGTAGCCCCGCGAACCGCACCGTGGGCCGGGGTTGAATCACCCGGTGCCGCACCACGCCGGGCACCGCCGTGCCGACGTCCGTCAGCACGTGTCCGGCCGTTCCGGCGGCCAACTGTTCATGGACGACCGAGGCCAACGGGAACCCGTACAACCAGCCCGCCGTCGTGTGGCTGATCACGCCGCGGGGGTGGCTGAGATGAGTGGCCCAGGCGACCGCGAGTGGCGTCACCGGCGTAGAGCCGCCGACCAACCCCCGCCCGAGCAGCTGCCGCCAGCTCCCGTCGTCCAACCGGCGCCTGATCCGGTAGTCGGACCAGCCCGCCGCGTGGGCCTGGGCTCTCGTGAACACGCCGCTCTGACGCGAGCTCACGGGCGGGGGATCCGAGTGCATGGTCGGAGCCTGGCGTGGCCCGCGCGGCCGCCGGCGCTCGTCGTCCGTGCCCTGTGCACAAACCCCGACTCCTGCCTGCTGTGGACGACAGGACCCTCGCCCGTGATCACCGTCGCTGCCGGATTCGGCCGAGCGAAACTCGCTGAGACCCGGCGCGCACGGTGATCTTGCCGGGTATCGGTAGCCTGACGTGGTGAGCGAGATCGAGATCGGCCGGGGAAAGCGCGGCCGCCGGGCCTACACCTTCGACGACGTGGCGATCGTGCCCAGCCGGCGCACCCGCGACCCGGAAGAGGTGTCCACCGCCTGGCAGATCGACGCGTACCGGTTCGAGCTGCCGATCGTCGCGGCGCCGATGGACTCGGTGATGTCGCCGGCCACCGCGATCGTCCTCGGCGAGCTCGGCGGTCTGGGCGTGCTCGACCTCGAGGGCCTCTGGACCCGCTACGAGGACCCGGAGCCCCTGCTGGCCGAGATCGCCGGCCTCGAACCGGCCGTCGCGACCCGGCGGATGCAGGAGATCTACGCCGAGGAGATCAAGCCGGACCTGGTCGGGCAGCGGATCAAGCAGATCCGCGAGGCCGGGGTCACCGTCGCGGGGGCCCTCACCCCGCAGCGCACCCAGCAGCTGTGGAAGCACGTCGTCGACGCCGGGGTCGACCTCTTCGTGATCCGCGGGACGACGGTCAGCGCCGAGCACGTCTCGGGCAACCAGGAGCCGCTGAACCTGAAGCGGTTCATCTACGAGCTCGACGTCCCGGTGATCGTCGGCGGCTGCGCCACGTACACCGCCGCCCTGCACCTGATGCGCACCGGCGCCGCCGGCGTCCTGGTCGGGTTCGGCGGGGGAGCGACCCACACGACCCGGCAGACGCTGGGCATCCACGCGCCGATGGCCACCGCCATCGCCGACGTCGCGGCCGCCCGCCGCGACTACATGGACGAGTCCGGCGGCCGGTACGTGCACGTGATCGCCGACGGTGGGATGGGCCGCTCCGGCGAGGTGGTCAAGGCCGTCGCGTGCGGGGCGGACGCCGTCATGCTCGGTGCCGCGCTCGCGCGGGCCAGCGATGCGCCGGGTCGCGGCTACCACTGGGGCCCGGAGGCGCACCACCCGCTGGTGCCGCGGGGCACCCGGGCCCACGTGGGCACGGTCGGCACGCTCGAGCAGATCCTGCACGGGCCGGGGCACGTCGCCGACGGCACGAGCAACCTGATCGGGGCGTTGCGCCGGTCGATGGCCACGACGGGTTACTCCGACCTCAAGGAGTTCCAGCGGGTCGAGGTCGTGGTGTCCCCGTACCAGCCCAGCTGAGACGCGGCTAGTCCCAGAACACCAGCACGTCCCACCACGGCTTGCGGGGCGTGGGCGCCGGGTAGTTCGGGGCCGCGCCCTCGCGCCCGGTCACCCAGGCCGCACCGGCGGGCACGGCGCCGGGCAGGGCCGCGGGCGCCGGGATCGTCGAGGGTGTCGGGACGGGCGTGGCGGACGCCGAGGCGCTGGCCCCGGGCTCGGTCCCGGTCGCCGAACTCGGGCCGGACGACGTCCCGCCGGTTCCGGCGCTCGACCTCAGTTGGGCCAGAACGAATGTCGAGGCCGCTGAGGTCTTGTTCCGGCCGTAGAGGTTGTGTGCGTTGCCGTCGGCGCCGTTCTGGCAGACCCAGTCGCCCGTGTCGCAGTACGAGCGGACGCGCGAGGCGTACCTGCCCAGCGCGCCGGTGGCCCGCGGGTACAGCCCGTCGACGCCGGCCCGGAACGAACCCCGGTCGTAGGACTCGGCCGCGTTGAACCGGGGGTCGCCGTAGAGGACGACCGCGGCCACCCGGCGGCCCGCCGCGTTCAGGTTCGGGGAGTCCAGGGCGTCGCCCACGACCCACGCTCCCTGCGAGTACCCGATCAGCACCAGCCGCTGCCTCGGGCAGTCGGCGACGGCCTTCGTGGCCCGCTTCGTCAGCCGGGAGACGCCGTCGGGGACGCTGGTGTCGAAGTCGGTGCTCGCCGGGTAGGGCACCCCGTAGGCGGCCACCTTCTTCGACGTCCCGTTCTGGATTGCCGAGACCAGCCCGCTCAGGCCGGCGCCGACGTTCCCGGGCTCACCCGTGCCGCGGGCGGCGATGATCAGCACGTCGGCGCACCCGGACGACGACGCCTGGACGGCGTGGGCGGGCGCGGCGCCCAGGCCCGTCGCCAGCGCCGCCGCCAGCACCGTCACCAGCGCCGCCGTCGCCCGCGCGAGGAGCCGGGCGGTCGGCCCGAGCGGGCGGCGGGAAGTCACCGCAGAATCCTGGCCCGTCGGACAAATGATGACAACCGGTGCCGCCCCCGGCGTGCCTCAGCCGAAGAGGTTCCACAACCACTGCAGGAGGGTCAACCAGGACGGCGGCTGCGCGGCCTGGTCGGCGACGGGGGCGGCCGGGGCGGCGGCCTCGGCGGGCGCGGCGGCCTCGGCGGGCGCGGCGGGCGCGGTGAGGGGAGCGGCCAGTCGGCCCAGGACGAACTTCGCGGCGGGCGCCGTCTTCCGCGCGCCGTAGCCGACGTGGGCGTCCCCGCTGCTGCCGTTCTGGCAGACCACGTCCCCGGCGTCGCAGTACGAGCGCGTCCGCGAGGAGTACGGGGCCAGCTCGCCGGCGGATCGTGGGATGACGCCGTTCGTCCCGGTGCTGAACGACCCCGCGTCGAAGGACTCCGAGCCGTTGAACCGGGGGTCGCCGAAGAGCACGACGGCGGCCACGCGCGACCCCGAGGAGCCCAGCCCGGCGCCGGCCAGCGCGTCGCCGACGACCCAGGCCCCCTGCGAGTACCCGGCCAGCACCACCTGCTGGCGCGGGCAGTCCCGGGCTTGCTCGGTGACCTTGGCCCGCAGCAGGGAGACGCCCTGCGCGACGCTGTCGAAGAAGTCGTACGTGGCCGGGTAGGGGAGGCTGTAGCCGGCGACGGTCTTCGACGTCCCGTCCCGCACGGCCGAGACCAGGCCGTTCAGCCCGCCGCCGTCCGCCGGTTCGCCCGTGCCGCGGGCGGTGATCACCAGGACGTCGGAGCAGCCCGTCGGCGGGGCGGGGGCGGCGGCCGCGCCCCCGGCCGGCAGGGTCACCACGGCCGCCCCGAGGAGGGTGGCCAGGGTCAGGGACAGGCGGTGCCGGTGCGGTGCACGATGACTCGTCACGCACGGCATGTTCCCCGCTACGTGGTGTCACCGACAAGGCTTGAAATGTCCACGGAACTGTGCTTAACGCCCAGATGACGCATTTCCGCTCAAGCGGGACCGATCGGGAGGGGGAACCCGGCGGGAGGGTCATTCGTTACCTGTGGGTAGCCAGGGGGTGTCCTGCGTTCTACCCTCACAGCCATGACGGCTGATCCGCTCGCCCTGCACGAGCACCCCCTCGACGTTGAGGACCGCCCCGTGGTCGCGCCCGGTCGCCCCGTCCCGTGGGCGCTCGACCACAAGCTGGCCCGCAAGCTCGCCGCCTACGTGGTGGCCTCTCCCGGCGCGGAGCAGGTGCCCATCCACACGCCGCTGACCGGTGCCGTCGTCGCCGAGCTGCCTCGCTCGACGCCCGCGGACGTCGAGCGCGCCTTCGCCATCGCGCGCGCCGCCCAGAAGCAGTGGGCCAAGCGGTCGGCGCGCGAGCGGGCCAAGGTCTTCAAGCGGGTCGCCAAGATCGTCCTGGCCCGCCAGGACGAGGGGCTGGACATCATCCAGCTGGAGAACGGCAAGGCCCGCATCCATGCGTTCGACGAGATCTCCGACGCGGCGATCAACGCCGCCTGGTGCGCCCGCAAGGGGCCGGGCATCCTCGGCGAGAGCCGGCACGTCGGCCTGGTCCCGATCCTCACCAAGGTGCGGGAGGTGCACCACCCCAAGGGCGTCGTCGGCATGATCTCGCCCTGGAACTACCCGCTGGTGCTCACCATCTCCGATGCGGTGCCCGCCCTCCTGGCCGGCAACGCGGTGGTGCTGAAGCCCGACAGCCAGACCCCGTTCACCGCGCTGTGGGCGGCCGACGTGCTGGCCGAGGCCGGGCTGCCGGAGGGCCTGTTCACGATCGTGTACGGCCAGGGCCGGATCGTCGGCACGGAGATCATCAATCGGGCCGACCACGTCTGCTTCACCGGGTCGACCGCGACCGGCACTAGGGTGGCCCAGCAGGCGGCGGCCCGTCTGGTGTCGAGCTCGCTGGAGCTGGGCGGCAAGAACCCGGTCTACGTCGCGGACGACGCGAACCTGAACCGGGCGGCCGAGGGCATCATCCGCGACACGTTCTCCAACTCCGGGCACGCCTGCGTGTCGATGGAGCGGCTCTACGTGCACGACAAGATCGCGGAGAAGTTCCTCGACACGTTCCTCACGAAGGTCAAGGAGATGAAGCTCGGCTCCGGCCTCGACTACAACTCCGACTTCGGCAGCATCGCCAGCCAGTCGCAGCTCGACCTCGTCGAGGCGCACGTGAACGACGCGATCGAGAAGGGGGCCATCGTGCTGGCCGGCGGCAAGGCCCGCCCCGACATCGGCCCGCTGTTCTACGAGCCGACCGTCCTGGCCAACGTCCCGGAGACCGCGACCTGCTTCGCGGAGGAGACGTTCGGCCCGGTCCTGTCGGTCTACCGGGTGGCCAGCGACCAGGAGGCCATCGACGCCTGCAACGACACCGACTACGGCCTGAACGCCTCCGTCTGGGCCACCCGCCGGCGCGGGGCACGCATCGCCCGCGGCATCGAGGCCGGCACGGTCGTGGTGAACGAGGCCTACACCGTCGGCTGGGCCAGCGTCGCCTCGCCCATGGGGGGCCGCAAGCAGTCCGGCATGGGTCGTCGGCACGGTTCGGCGGGCATCCTGCGGTTCACCGAGAGCCAGTCGGTGGCCGTCCAGGCGGTGGGCCTGCGGGTCCTGCTGTTCCGCGGGGGCGACTTCTACAGCAAGGCCTTCACCTTCCTGTTGAGGCTCAGCCGGGCCACACGCTTCCCCTGGCCGTAAGGGCGAAGCCGCGCGATCCGCGCCTGCATCCGTCTCTCGCAGCGCGTTTCGGCGTGCTGATCCGTCCCGCCCGTGATCTTCTCGTGCCGGGGTGGCGCCGCGTCTGCATCCAGTTCACAGCCGACCCCATCCGATCGGGGATCGGCGACGAACGACAGATGTGGACGTGGTCATGCGCACCAGGCATATCGGTAACCCCAGCCCCGGCCGGCCGGTCGGCGACGAGGCGGGCGAATCCGCCCCTGCTCCGCGGCTGAGCGTCGCCCGCCGGTCCGGCCCGGCCCCGGTCGCCGCCGCGCTGGTCCTGCACGGCGGTCGCTCGGACTCGTTCGCGCCCGTGCGACCCACCCAGCTCGCGGTCCTGCGGGTCCGGCTGCTGGCCGCGGCCCTGTACCGCCGGGTCGGCGGTGCGGGGACGGCGGTCTACCGGCTGGAGTTCGCCGTCCGCGGCTGGAACGGCGAGGTGGCCTCGCCGGTGGCCGACGCCCGCTGGGCGCTCGAGCGCATCCGGGCCGACCTCGGCGACGTGCCCGTCGTCCTCGTCGGGCACTCCATGGGCGGCCGGACGGCTTTGCGGGTGGCCGGAGCCCCCCAGGTGCGCGGGGTGGTCGCCCTCGCTCCGTGGACGCCGCCGGGTGAGCCGGTCGCGCAGCTCGCCGGCCGCCGGGTGCTGGTCGCGCACGGCACGGCCGACCGGATCACCTCACCGGCCCAGTCCCGGGAGTTCACTCGCCGCGCGGCCGCGGCGGGGGCCGACGTCGAGTACGTCGCGGTCCCGGGGGAGACGCATGCGCTGCTGCGCCGACCGCGCACCTGGAACGGGCTGGTGGCGCGCGGGGTCGCCGAGGGACTGAACCGGTGAGGCGGGTCGCCGTGGTCGGAGCCGGGGTCTCCGGGCTCACGGCCGCCTACGTGCTGCGCCGCTCGCGCGACGTCACCCTGTACGAGGCGGACGCCCGGCTCGGCGGGCACGCCCACACCCACGACGTGCTCGACCCGACCGCCGGGTCCATCCCGGTCGACACCGGGTTCATCGTGCACAACGGGGTCACCTACCCGACGCTGCTGCGGCTGTTCGGCGAGCTCGGCGTGCAGACCCGGGAGACCGACATGTCGATGTCGGTCTCGTGCTCCGGTTGCGGGCTGGAGTACTCGGGCGGGCAGGGCGCGCGCGGCATCGTGGCCCGGGCCCGGTTCCTCGGCCGGCCGCGGTTCGTCCGGATGCTGACCGAGGTCACCCGCTTCCACCGGGCCGCCCGGGCGCTGCTGTCCGGGGCGGGGACGACGCCGGACGACGTCACGCTCGCCGAGTTCCTCGACGCCGGTGGGTATTCCGCGTACTTCCGCACGCACTTCATGACGCCGCTGGTGGCCGCCGTCTGGTCGAGTGCCCCGGCGACGGCGCTGCAGTACCCGGCCCGCTACCTGTTCGCCTTCCTGGAGAACCACGGGATGCTCTCGGTCGGAGGCTCCCTGCGCTGGCGCACCGTCGTGGGCGGCTCGCGCACGTACGTCGAGGCGGCGGTGAAGGAGCTGGCCCAGGTGCGCACCGGCGTCGGAGTCCGCGCGGTCACCCGCCACGCCGACGGCGTCGAGGTGGTCGACGACGCCGGGGAGGTGGCGCGCTACGACCAGGTCGTCGTGGCCACCCACCCCGACCAGGCCCTGCGGCTGCTCGCCGACGCCACCGCCGACGAACGGCGCGTGCTCGGAACCTTCCGGTACACGCCGAACCCGGCTGTGCTGCACACGGATTCGCGCGTCCTGCCCCGGGCCCCGCGGGCGCATGCCGCGTGGAACTACCGGATGACCTCGTGCACCGCCCCCGCCGAGGCCGTGCAGGTGAGCTACGACCTGACCCGGCTGCAGGGGTTGCCCGGCGGGCGCCGGTACTTCGCCTCGCTCAACACCGGAGTCGACGAGGCGACCGTGATCGCGCGGATGCCGTACGAGCACCCCGCCTACACGCCCGAGTCCGTGGCCGCCCAGGCCGACCTCCCCGCGCTGAACGACGGCCGGACGGCCTTCGCGGGCGCGTACCACGGCTGGGGTTTCCACGAGGACGGCGCCCGCTCCGGCCTGGCCGCGGCCCGCTCGCTCGGGGGCGACTGGTGAACCCCTTCGACCCGCAACCCGCCGCCCTGTACTCCGTCGAGATCGCCCACGCGCGGACCGCCCCGCTGCGCAACGTGTTCCGCTACCGCAGCTACCTGTGGCTGGTCGACCTCGACGCCCTGCCCGTGCTGCCCCGGGCCCTGCGGCCCCTGGCCCGGTTCCGGGCCGCCGACCACTTCGAGGGGGCCGGGACGACGATCCGGGCCCGGCTCGACGCCTACCTCGCGACGCAGGGCGTCGACCTGCGCGGTGGGCGCGTGCTGATGGCCGCGTCGGCCCGGGTGCTGGGGTACGTGTTCAACCCGCTGTCGGTGTTCTGGTGCCACGACCCGTCGGGCGACCTGGTCTGCGTCGTGGCTGAGGTGCACAACACCTACGGCCAGTGTCACCCCTACCTGGTCCGCACCGACGCGCGCGGCGGCGCCGAGACGCCGAAGGCCTTCTACGTATCGCCTTTCGAGCCGGTCGAGGGCACCTACCGGATGTCCCTGCCCGAACCCGGCGAGACCCTCGAGCTCGTCGTCACCCTGCACCGGCCGTCGCCGCCGGACGGCGGTCCGCCCGCGCCGCCGTTCGTCGCCACCGTGCGCGGCCGGCGCCGTCCGGCCACCGCGGGCACTCTGCTGGCGCTCGCCGTCCGGTCGCCGCTGGCGCCGCTCGTGGGCGCCCTGCGCATCCGCCGCCAGGGCATCGCGTTGTGGCTGCGGGGCCTGCCCGTCGTCCCCAGACCCGGGACCACCCGACCCGACCCTTCCGCCGAACGACAGGAGGCCGTCCGTTGACCTCGCTCTCCGAACCCGTCACGCCCGACACCCCCGAGACCCAAGCCCTGACCCAGGCAGACCTGGCCGCCCGCTGGCCCGACGTCGTCCGGGTGCCCAAGGCCCGGCTGCGCGCCGCCGTGACCCGGAAACTGTTGATGGCGGCCACCAACCGGCTGCCGATCCGGGTCGAGCTGCACGACCGGGGCGGGATCGTCCTGAAGGGGGCCGGCGGTCCGGCCGACCCGCTCATGCGGGTGCTGCGGCCCGAGGACTTCTTCGCCCGGGTCGCCACGGGTGGGTTGATCGGCATCGGCGAGGCCTACCTGGCCGGCGACTGGGAGCCGGGACCCTCGACCACCGGGCAGCGCGACGGGCTGGTGGACGTCCTCACCGTGTACGCGGCCGAGCTGCCCCGGCTCATCCCGCAGCGGCTGCAGAAGCTGCGCCGCTTCGCCGTCCGGCGCCAGCCGCACGCCGAACGGAACACCCCGGACGGCGCGCGCAGCAACATCTCCCGGCACTACGACCTGTCGAACGACATGTTCGAGACGTTCCTCGACGAGACGCTGACGTACTCGGCGGCGATGTTCGACCCGGCCAAGCTGGCCCCGGCCTGGGCGGACCTGCCGGCCGCGCAGGGACGCAAGATCGAGCGGCTGCTGGACGCGTGCCGGGTCGGGTCGGGCAGCCGGGTGCTCGAGATCGGCACGGGGTGGGGCGAACTGGCGCTCCGGGCGGCCCGCCGCGGTGCGACCGTGCACTCGATCACGCTGTCCGAGGAGCAGCTGAAGCTGGCCCGCGAGCGGGTGGCCGAGGCCGGGTTCGCCGACGCCGTGACGATCGAGCTGTGCGACTACCGGATGGTCGAGGGCGAGTACGACGCCGTGCTGAGCGTCGAGATGATCGAGGCCGTCGGCGAGCAGTACTGGCCCGTGTACTTCGGCAAGCTGAGCGACGTGCTGGCTCCCGGCGGCCGGGTCGGGCTGCAGGCCATCACCATGCCGCACGACCGGATGGTCGCCTCCCGCACCACGTACACGTGGATCCACAAGTACGTGTTCCCGGGCGGGTTGATCCCGTCGGTGCGCGCCATCCGGGAGGCCGGGGCCGCTGTGGGGCTGGCCGTGGTGGACGACGTCGCGTTCGCCGACGGGTACGCCGAGACACTGCGGCTGTGGCGGGAACGGTTCAACGACCGGGCGGACGACGTCGCGCGGCTGGGCTTCGACCCCCTGTTCCGCCGGATGTGGAACTTCTACCTCGCCTATTCCGAGGCCGGCTTCCGGTCCCGCTACCTCGACGTGCACCAGTTCGTGCTGACCGCGGGCGCCGGGCGATGACGGTCCTCGAGGCCCCCACCGGGACGGGTGTCGCCGCCGAGCTCGCCGCCCTCGCCGAACGCCTGCTCGGCGGCCCGCTGCCCGTCGGCCTCAAGGCCTGGGACGGCAGCCGGGTCGACCCCGTCGACCCGGCCGCGCCCACCCTCGTGATCGCGTCGCCCGACGCGCTGCGCCGGCTGCTGTGGCACCCCGGTGAACTCGGCCTCGCGCAGGCGTACGTCACGGGTGAACTGGACGTCGAGGGCGACCTGGCCGCCGGCTTCCGCACGGTCCGGCGCCTCGACGCCCGGATGCCCGGCCCTCGCGAGCTGGCCGCCCTGGCCCCGCGGCTGTTCGGCACGGTGCGCCGCAGCGGCGCCCTGAGCCGCCTGGTCGCGCTCCCGCCGGCCCCGCCCGACAGCCAGGCCCGACTGCGCGGCCGCCTGCACTCGGGCCGTCGCGACCGGGCCGCGATCGCCCACCACTACGACCTCAGCAACGACTTCTACGCGTTGATCCTCGACGAGCACATGGCCTACTCGTCGGCGTACTTCACCGAACCCGACCAGTCGCTCGAGGCGGCCCAGGCCGCCAAGCTGGCGCTCGTCGTCCGCAAGCTCGGGCTGCAACCCGGTGACACCCTGCTGGACGTCGGGTGCGGGTGGGGTTCGCTCAGCGTCTTCGCCGGGCGCCTCGGGCTGCGGGTCACGGGCATCACGCTGTCGCAGCAACAAGCGGAGTTCGCCCGGGCCCGCGTCGAGCGCGAGGGCCTGACCGGCCGCGTGCAGATCCGGCTGCAGGACTACCGGGAACTCGAATCCTCCGCAGCCGTGGGCTGTTTCGACGGTGTCGCGTCGCTGGAGATGGGCGAGCACGTCGGGCAGGGCAACTATCCGACGTACGCGGGCATCCTGGGCGCGATGGTCAGGCCCGGGGGCCGCGTGCTGGTGCAGCAGATGTCCCGTGGGCTCGGCGCTCCCAACCGCCACCCCGGCGGCGGCCCGTTCATCGAGGCGTACATCGCCCCCGACATGTTCATGCGCCCGGTGGGGGAGACGGTCGCCTTCCTGGAGCGGGCCGGCCTGGAGGTCCGCGACGTGCACGCGCTGCGCGAGCACTACGTGCGTACCGTCGAGCACTGGTACGCGACGTTCGAGCAGAACTGGGACCGGGCGGTGGCGATGGTCGGCGAGGAGGTCGCGCGGGTCTGGCGGCTGTACCTGGTCGGCGGAGGGCTGGCGTTCGAGGAGGGCCGGATGGGCGTCGACCAGATCCTCGCGGTGCGGTCCGGACCGCACGGGTTCAGCGGAATGCCGGAGGTGCGTACCTGGTGAGCGTTCTCGTCGTCCTGCTGGTGACCGCGCTCGCCGCGGTCCTCGTCCAGCTGCTCACCTGGCTCGTCGCGCTGCGCCTCGGCCGGGTGAGCGTGGTGGACGTGACCTGGGGGCCCACCTTCGCGGTGATCGCCCTGGTCGCCTTCCTGGCCACCCCCGACGACGGCGACCCGGCCCGGCGCGTGGCCCTCGTCGTCCTCACCACGGTGTGGGGGTTGCGGCTGGGCACGCACATCGGCCTGCGCCAGCGGGGCGTGCCGCGCGGCCAGGACGGCGAGGACCCGCGCTACACGGAGATGCTGGGCCGGTCGAAGCTGCCGCCGAAGCTCGCGGCGCTGGTGATGGTCTTCCTGCTCCAGGCGGCCAGCGCGTGGTTCATCTCGCTGCCGGTGCAGGTCGGCCTGATCAGCGACGGCAGCCTGATCGGGCCGGCCGGGTTCGGTGTGCTGGCCTGGCTGGGCGTCGCCGTGTGGTCCGTCGGGTTCTTCTTCGAGACGGTCGGCGACTGGCAGCTGCAGCGGTTCCGCGACGACCCGTCGTCGAAGGGCCAGGTGCTGAACACCGGGTTGTGGCGCTACACCCGCCACCCCAACTACTTCGGGGACGCCGCCGTCTGGTGGGGCCTGTTCCTGATCGCCGGGGACGCCGGCTGGCCGCTGCTGGTCTTCCCCGCGACCGCCTTCATGACCTGGCTCCTGGCCGCGAAGACGGGTAAACCGCTGATGGAGAAGGCGCTGTCGAGTTCCCGTCCCGGCTACGCCGAGTACGTCGAGCGCACCAGCGGGTTCATCCCGCTCCCGCCGAAGCGGCGATGATGCGTTTGCGCATGATCACCACGTACTCCGTCGATCATGCGCAAACGCATCATCCGCCGGCGTTCTCGCCGTGCCACGAGCGCCACAGCGCGGCGTAGCGGCCACCCGCGGCGACCAGCTCGTCGTGCGTGCCGAGTTCGGTGATCCGACCCGCCTCGACCACCGCCACCCGGTCGGCGTCGTGCGCGGTGTGCAGCCGGTGCGCCACCGCCACCACGGTGCGCCCGGACAGCACGGCCGACAGCGACCGCTCCAGGTGCCGGGCCGAGCGCGGGTCGAGCAGCGACGTCGCCTCGTCCAGCACCAGCGTGTGCGGACCGGCCAGCACCAACCGGGCCAGGGCCACCTGTTGCGCCTGGGCCGGGGTCAGCGCGTGCCCGCCCGACCCCACGACCGTGTCCAGGCCGGCCGGCAGGGCGGCCGTCCAACGGTCGGCGTCCACCGCCACCAGGGCCGCGACCAGCTCCTCGTCCGACGCGGAAGCTGAAGCCAGCCGTAGGTTCTCGGCCAGCGTCCCGACGAACACGTGGTGCTCCTGGGTGACCAGCAGCACCTCACCGCGCAGGTCGTCGACCGGGAGCCGGGTCAGCGGCACACCGCCGACGCTGACGTCGCCCACCCGCGGCGGGTGGATGCCGGCCAGCAGCCGACCCAGCGTCGACTTGCCCGCCCCCGACGGACCGACCACGGCCAGCCGCTCCCCGGGCCGCAACGCCAGGTCGACGCCGTGCAGCACGTCGCGCTCACCGCGGTAGGCGTAGCGCAAGCCGCGCGCGACGATCTGCTCGCCGTCCGGCGCGTCCGCCCCGGCCGAGCGGTCGGGCGGCACCTCGCCGATGCCGATGATCCGGCCCAGCGCCGCGGCCCCCAGCTGCAGCTGGTCGATCCATTCCAGCAGTTCGCCCAGCGGGTAGGAGATCTGGACGGCCAGCAGCGCCACCGCCGTCACCTGCCCGGCGCTCACGTGCCCGTTCAGGGCCAGCCAGCCGCCCCAGCCGGCGATGACCGCCACCGGCAGCACGAAGTGGAACTCCTGCACCGGGTACCAGACGGAACGCAGCCACAGCGTGTACCGCTCGGTCCGCCACACCTCGGCGAGCGCGGCGTCCATCTCCGCGGCCCGACGAGCCTGCAGGTTCTGGGCCGTGACCGTGCCTGCCGCGTCGATCGTCTCGCTGATCACGCCGTTCATCCGCGCCCAGGCGGCCATCTCGGCCAGGTACCCCGCGCGGGCCCGGCGCAGGTACCAGACCGCCGACACGTACGGCCCCGGCACCGCGACCAGCCACGCGACCGCCACCACCGGTGAGGCCAGCAGCATCGCCCCCGCCGTGATCAGCATCGTCGCGCTCGCCACGATGACCGACGGGACGGCGTAGCGCACGGACTCGCTGATCGTCTCCACGTCGTTGGTGGTCCGCGAGATCAGGTCACCGCTGCCGGCCCGCTCCACCGTGGAGAGGGGAAGCCGGGTGACCTGGTCGACGAAACGTTCACGCAGCCGGGCGAAGACGCGCTCCCCGAGCAGGCCGGCCCGCCGGTTGCCGCGCCAGGTGAGGAGCGCCTGCAGTCCGAGTGCGCTGGCTGAGCCGAGCGCCACCTCGACCAGCGTCGTCCGGGTCGCCGTGCCGTCCTGCAGCGCGTCGACCAGGCGGCCGAGGAGGAACGGCGCGACCAGCCCGGCCAGGGCCACCCCGGCCTGCAGGGTCAGCATCCAGGCCAGCTCGAGCCGGTGCGTGACGAGCAGGTCGACCGTCTCCCGGCGCACGCGGTCGGGGCTGGCGACCGGAAGCGTCTGCGTGCTCACGATCCCTCTCCCTCCTCGGGCTGTGCCTCCAGGTCCCGGACGACGAGTGCCCGGTAGGCGGGGTCCCGCGCCAGCAGCTCGGCGTGGGTCCCGGTCGCGGCCACCCGGGCCGCGCCCAGCCGCACCACCCGGTCGCACCGCTCCAGGACGAGCGGGCTGCCGGTCATGACCAGCGTCGTGCGCCCACCCCGCGCCGCGGCCAGCCGGTCGGCGATCCGGTCCTCGGTGTGGGCGTCGACCGCCGACGTCGGCTCGACCAGGACCAGGACCTCGGGGTCGCGCAGGACGACCCGGGCTAGGGCCAGGCGCTGCCGCTGGCCGCCGGAGAGGCCCCGGCCACGTTCCTCGACGGGGGCGGCCAGGCCCTCGTCGTCCAGGTCGAGCACGTCGAGTGCGTCGGCCGTCTCCAGCGCGGCCAGCACCTCGGCGTCGGTGTGTCGGGCCCACGGGTCGACCGCGGTGCGCACGGTCCCGGTGAACAGGCGCGGTTCGGCCTCGGCCACCAGAACCCGGTCGCGGTAGGCGGCCGGGTCGAGCCGGTCCGCGGACGTCCCGCCCAGGCGCGGCGCCTCGGTTCCGGCGGCACCGGGCAAGCGGGCCAGGCGCTCGGCCAGCGCGACGGCGTCGTCCGGGTCGTCGGTGACCAGGCCGGTCAGCAGCCGCGGGGTGACGGTCAGGCCGCTGGCCGGATCGTGCAGCGGGGCGAAGGCGGCCGGGAGCGCGGCCTTCTCGCTCGGGCCGGGGTCGACCTTGCGGGCCAGCACGGAGAGCACCCGCTGGGCGCCGATGCGGGAGCGGACCGCCTTGCTGAGCAGCTCGGTGAGTGTCTCCATCACCGTCCGCAGGAACGCGGCGTAGCCGAAAACGGTCACCACCTGGCCGGGTTCGAGCCGGCCGGCGATCGCGGCGTCGGCCGCCAACCAGGTCAGCGCGACCACGAAGACGCCGGGCAGCAGCACGTGCGCGGCGTCCAGGAGCGACTGCACGCCGGCCACCCGCACCCCGGCGAGGCGGACCTGCTGGCTGCGCACCCCGTACCGGTTCGAGAACTGCGTCTCGCCGCCGATGCCCTTCAGCACGCGTAACCCGGCCACGGTGTCGGCGCCCAGCGCGGTCAGTTCGCCCTCGACCTGCCGGTGGGCCCGCTGCGCGCCGGTCAGTGGATTGATCAACAACGCGAGAACGCCTACGAGGAGGGGCATCCCGGTCAGCACGCTGATCCCGAGCACCGGTTCGACGCGCCACAGCAGCACCGTCACGAGGGCTCCGCTGACGACCGCCCCCGAGCCGCGGCCGACCAGGTCGAACAGGTCGCCGATGCGAGGGGCGTCGGAAGTGGCCACCGAGACCACCTCGCCGGTGGTCGTCCGGGCCGCGACGGCCGGCCCGTGGTGCGCCGCGTGGTGACCCACCACCTGCTCGGTGCGCAGCGCCGCCTGCAACCAGTTGGCCACCGCGAGCCGGTGCCGGACGACGCCGCTGCCCGCCGTCAGGAGGCCCGCGCCGGCCAGGGTGAGCGCGCCGACCAGGACGTGCCTCGGGTTCCGCGCGAGAACCCCTGCGTCGAGCGTGTTCCCGAGGACGGCCGGGACGGCCGCGCGGCTGGCCATCCAGACCACCCCGACCGCTGCGGCCAGCGCGAGGGTGCGCCACTGCCGCCGGCCGAGCGAGGCCAGGTAGTGACCCGGCGAGCGCTCGTCGGCGGCGTGGACCGCGCGGTCGGGGATGGTGATCACATGTCACCACGCTACGGAACCGCTCAGCTACGGTCGAACGATTTTCGCCGCGATCGGAGTCCGGATACCCCTCATGATGCCCCTCGCGATGGAGCGTCCGCTCAGCGCGGCAAGACCACCGTCGGGTCGCTGGTCTGGGTTATGCCGGCCGAGTTGGGCAGGCCGACCAGATAGGCGGCCAGGGCCCAGGCGGCGATCAGCAGGATGCCGAGCAGAATCGCGGCGACCCGGAACCTGCCGGCGTTTCGTAGCGTGGTGAAGGCGGCTCCGAGCGCGACCGCCAACCCGCCGCCGGGAACCAACATCCCGGCGGCGAGGATGGCGAGAAAGGTCAGGGCCAGAATCAGACCGTTGGTTCCGCCGTTCGTTTCATCGGCCGTGAGGTCCATTTCAATTCCTCTCATTCCGTGAACTGCGGGCGGAATCAAATTCCAGTTACGTCAGTAGGGAATCGTGGCCGTCACTGTGCCATTTCCGTTCGGGTGATAGTTCATTTTATGGGTTGCCGTCGCGGCAGCGGGAACGCTCACCTTGAAGATATCGAAGATGTCCATCCCTGCCGTACGCTCCCCTCGCTTGCCGCACTGCTGGACCGTGATCGTGACCCAAGTGCTGCCACCGAGATCGCAGGTGTGGTAGCCGTTCGTCGTGCCGCGGTAGTTCGCCACCCAGACGGTGTACCCATCATAGTAGAAGCGCCCCTCGTGCACCTCTTTCCAGAAGGTGACTCCAGCCTTCTTCGCGATGTACGACTGGGACCACGAGCGCGAAGAGATTGGACCGGAAGCTGCTGCAGCAGAGAGCTTCTGGCCGGTCGCGGAAGTGAGCGCACCGTCAGTGGCCAGGTCGCCAGCCGACACGGGGGTCGACGGTCCGGTCGTGGTTTCCACCGTGAAGGTGCAGGGTGTCCCGTTCTTGGACGGGTCGCAGGCGGTCTCGGCTCCCGTAATCCGGGTGGTGATGGCTGGCTGCGCCATGACGGAGCTACCACTGGATGCCGCCGCCGCTCCGGTCGCCCCCACACCTCCGGCGACGAACATTGATCCGACCGCGAGCAGGCAGCAGGCAATCTTGGGTAAAGACATGTTTCCCCCCGATGTGATTAATATGTCCGCACCGGGAAATGTAATGAGCGCGCATCCCGATCCGCAAGGCCTAGGCGCAGGAATTCCACGACTACTTTGGGTAATGGGAGTCGCTGTGTCTATGTATGGCGAGATCGCCCTGCCCCGGACGATTCTTGTCACTTGTGATGAGGGGAAGCCGGGCTCCGGCATCGCTCGGCTTAGGCTCACCGCATGCCACTGCCCCCCGCCGTCCGCCGCGCCCTGCGCCTGGACGACGCCTGGTGGCCGCGGCCCGCGCTGAACGCCGCGGGCGAGCACCGGCACACGGTCGGGGCCCGGCCGGTGGACGCCGGGAGCTGGCTCAGGCCCCGCCCCCACGACGAGGCGCTGGTCGAGTGGAAGGACCGCCGCCTGGCTGAACTGGGGCCCCGGGCCTTCCGCGGCGGCCCGGACACCGTCGAGGCCGGGCGGGCCGTGCTCGACCTGCTGGGCCGGCGGCCCCACGACGTGAAGCACCCGCTCGACCTGGCCGCCCGCTACGTCGCCGAGGACCTGTGCCTGGTCGACGTCACTGGCCCGGAACCCGTGCTCGTGGCGGGCAGCGTCGTGATGCCCAGCGGCTGGCTGATCGGCGACAAGGTGGGCCGCCCGATGCTCGCCGTGCACGAGCCGGTGCCGCAGTACGCCGAGCAGATCGGCACCGCCTCGGATCAGCTGCTCCGCAAGCTCACCGCCGACCGCATCGTGGCCCGGGTGAACTGGACCATGCAGGCCGGGGACGCGTTGTTCCGCCCCCCGGGCGACCCGCAACCGCCGGTGAGCGGGCCCGCCGAGGCGGCGGACGTCGTCCACCTGCGCGTCGAGTACCAGACCCTGCGCCGGGTGACCGACGCCCACGTGCTCTTCACCATCCGCACCGCGCTGGAGCCGCTGACCGCGCTCGCCGACCGGCCGGCGCTGCTGGCCACCACGCGGGACGCGCTCGCCAACCTCCCGCCCGACCAGCGCGTCTACAAGGGCATGCAGACCTTCGCCGAGCCCGCCCTGACCTGGCTCTGCGACGCTGCTCTACGGTGATCGGGTGCTCCGCACGGCCTTGAGACCCCGCTGGCTCGCGCTGCTCTTCGTGGTGCTGCTCGCCGCCAGCGGCATGGCCCTGCTCGGGACCTGGCAGCTCGACCGGGCCCGCGCGAACGGCTCGAGCGCCGCGTCCGAGACGGCCGCCGCCGAGGCCGCCCCGAAGCCGATCGGCGCCGTGATCAAGGCCCGCGAGACGTTCCCCAAGGACGCGGTCGGGGTGCGGGTCACCGCCTCCGGGCACTGGGACGGCGCCCGCCGGCTGCTGGTGGCCGGACGCGAGCTGGGCGGGCGGTCGGGGTACTGGGTGCTGCTGCCGCTGGTGCTGGCCGACGGGAGCGCGGTTCCCGTGGTCCGCGGCTGGATCGCCTCGCCGGACGACCCGTCCGCGTCCACGGCCATCGACCAGGAGGTCACGGTCACCGGGTTGCTGCAGCCGTCCGAACCGGCGCAGGACCTCGCCCCCGGCCGGAGCGACGGGCTGCCCGACGGGCAGATCGCCTACGTGTCGATGCCCGACCTGCTGGGGCACTGGACGGCGAATCCGCTGGTCACCGGCTTCGTCGTCCAGCAATCTCAGGCGCCGGCGACCGGGGCGGCGCCCGCCGTCGTCCCGCCGCCCCCGCCCCACCAGGGTTACGACTGGCGCAACCTGTCCTACGCCGTCCAGTGGTGGGTGTTCGCCGGCATCGGGCTGCTGTTCTGGTGGCGCCTGGTCCGCGACGACCACCGGGGGCTTCTGCCCACAAGTCGGGCGGATACGGTGACGCCGTGAAGCAGCTGCAGCCCGCTCTGACCCGCTACCGCGTGATGGCCTGGGCGACCGGCGTCCTGCTGCTCCTCCTGACCCTGCACGTCGTGCTCCAGGTCGTGCAGTTCGACGGGCCGTCGTTCTCGTGGGCCGGGGTCTTCGAGGAGCCGGGGCTGGACGACGCGGTGCCCGGCGCGGGGCACGTGATCCCGATCCTGCACGGCTGGCTCTACCTGATCTACGTGGTGACCGCCGTCGACCTGTGGATGCGGACCCGGCTGCCGTTCGTGCGGACCCTGCTGGTCGTGATCGCGGGGACCGTCCCGGCCATGAGCTTCGTCGCCGAGCGGTGGGTCACCAAGCGCGTGCAGCCCATGATCGACGCCGTGCAGCCGGTCGACGCGTCGGCCGCCCCCTAGCGCCAGTACGCTTTGCGGGGTGAGTGATGAGACGCCCGACCCCGCCGGTGAGCACCGCCCTGTCCTCGTCGTCGACTTCGGCGCCCAGTACGCCCAACTGATCGCCCGCCGGGTGCGCGAGGCGAACGTCTACTCCGAGATCGTCCCCTCGACCATGAGCGTCGAGCGGATCCAGGCCAAGAACCCGGCCGCGATCGTGCTGTCCGGCGGCCCGTCGAGCGTGTACGCCGACGGCGCCCCGCAGGTCGACCCGAAGCTGTTCGACCTCGGCGTCCCCGTGCTGGGCATCTGCTACGGCTTCCAGGCCATGGCCGTCGCGCTCGGCGGCGACGTCGCGAAGACCGGGCTGCGCGAGTACGGCGGCACCCGGGTCGACGTCGTCGGTGACGGCGGGCTCGCGTCGTCCACCCTCCTGCAGGGCACTCCGCAGGAGCAGTCGGTGTGGATGAGCCACGGCGACGCCGTGCACGCCGCGCCCGCCGGCTTCACGGTCATCGCCGAGTCGTCCGGGTCGCCGGTCGCCGCGTTCGAGGACGACGAGCGCGCCTTTTACGGCGTGCAGTGGCACCCCGAGGTCAAGCACACGGCGTTCGGCCAGCAGGTGCTGACCAACTTCCTCTACCACGGCGCCAAGCTGCCTCCGGCCTGGACGATGGGCAACGTCATCGAGGAGCAGGTCGCCAAGGTCCGCGAGCAGGTCGGTTCGGGCCGGGTGATCTGCGCGCTGTCCGGCGGGGTCGACTCCGCCGTGGCGGCGGCCCTCGTGCAGCGGGCCGTCGGCGACCAGCTGACGTGCGTGTTCGTCGACCACGGGCTGCTGCGGGCCGGTGAGGCCGAGCAGGTCGAGCGGGACTTCGTGGCCGCGACCGGCGTGAAGCTGAAGGTCGTCGACGCCGTCGACCGGTTCCTCGGCGCGCTCGAGGGGGTCAGCGACCCGGAGGAGAAGCGGAAGATCATCGGCCGCGAGTTCATCCGGGTCTTCGAGGCCGCGGCCCGCGAGGTCGTCGAGGAGGCGGCCGAGCACGGCGAGGGTGAGCCGGTGCGGTTCCTCGTCCAGGGCACGCTGTACCCCGACGTCGTCGAGTCCGGCGGCGGCGAGGGCGCGGCCAACATCAAGTCGCACCACAACGTGGGCGGTCTGCCCGACGACCTGCAGTTCGAACTCGTCGAGCCGCTGCGCACCCTGTTCAAGGACGAGGTGCGGGCCGTCGGCGCCGAACTGGGGCTGCCCGAGGAGATCGTCCAGCGCCAGCCGTTCCCGGGCCCGGGGTTGGGTATCCGCATCGTGGGCGCGGTCACGCAGGACCGGCTCGAGACGTTGCGGGCCGCCGACGCGATCGCGCGCGAGGAGCTGACCGCGGCCGGGCTGGACCGCGAGATCTGGCAGTGCCCGGTGGTGCTGCTGGCCGACGTCCGGTCCGTGGGTGTGCAGGGCGACGGGCGCACGTACGGCCACCCGATCGTGCTGCGGCCCGTCTCGTCGGAGGACGCCATGACCGCCGACTGGACCCGGTTGCCCTACGACGTGCTGGCCCGGATCTCGACGCGGATCACCAACGAGGTGGCCGAGGTCAACCGCGTGGTCCTCGACGTGACGTCCAAGCCACCGGGCACCATCGAGTGGGAGTGACGTCAGGGCTCACGACGGGTCGCCTGATTCTGATCGGTGATCTGCAGCCTGAAGGCAGCCAACGTGTCGTGATGGCAACCGAAGGCTCCGGCCAGCTCTTGATCTAGCTCTTCATTCGGCTCGGCAAGCGACGACTCACCGGGCTGAGTGCACCGGACGGCACGACGAGATTGGCCTTCACTGCAGAGACGCGGCATGAAGCTGCTGATACCTGCCGGTTCAGGACCGCGGCATTCCTGATGGCATGTGTGGTGGCAGCCAACGCGTCGTGAAAGCGAACGGAAGCTGCCACCACGCCTGTCATCAGTCGAGCCGGCCGCCAATTCGTGAAGGTCGTGACGATCGTCGAATGAAACGGACGGCCTGCGGCAACCTCATTCGACGCTCAGATGGAGCCAAACTGCTGCCCAGCGCCGTCAGGATCTGCCAGCGCCGGTCGACTCTCTCGTGAATCACGAGCCGAATCGAAGATCTGGTGCAGCGATACCGCTGGATCTTTCCGCTCCGTCCTCAGTTCGACGGCGGGTCGTCCGGCGGCTCGGCGGACGGGCGTGGATGGGAGAAGCCGCTGCTCAAGCCGCCCAGCGGCATCAGGGTGAACAGGCCACCCACCCGCTCGGGCGCCGGCGGCACCGGCGTCCCGGTCCGCGGCACCCGCGGCGCCGGCTCGGGCGGGACGCGGTCGGCGAACGACTCCGAGTCGTCCTCGGGTTCGTAGCCCAGCGCTCGCGCGCTCGAAAGGTCCCACCAGCCGCGGGTGTTCGCGGAGATGCCGTACGCGATCACGTGCCCGACGACCGGCCCGGTGAGCGCGGCCGCGACCAGGCGGGCGGCGTCCCCGGGGCTCAACCACGTCGACAGTTCGCGCACCGCGGTCGGTTCCGGCAGGCACGTGCCGATCCGCAACGACACGACCTCGAGCCCGAACCGGTCGGAGTAGAGCTGCCCGAGCGCCTCCACGGCGACCTTCGACATCCCGTAGAACGTGTCCGGGCGCACCGGCACGTCGACCGGCAACGAACCCGACTCGGGCCGGGCGCAGAAACCCACCGCGTGGTTGGAGCTGGCCAGGACCACCCGCCGGATGCCCCGCCGCAACGCCGCGTCGAGCACCGCCTGGGTGCCCTCGACGTTCGCGCGCAGGATGTCGGGCAGCGGCGCCTCCCGCGCGATCCCCGCCAGGTGCACGACGGCCCCGCAGCCCACGGTCGCGGCGTCCAGGCCTTCGCCGTCCAGCACGTCGAGCTCCTGCACGGCCGCGTCACCGCCCGGGGCGACGTCCACGCACGTGACGTCCCACCCGGCGTCGGCCAACAGCGGCCGGATCATCCGCCCGATCCGGCCCGCGGCCCCGGTGATCAGCACCGGCACCTCCTGGGAGCCGGGCAAGGTGGTCACACTCGCGACGATATCCGCGCCGTGCGCCTCGTGGGGGTGGTTCGTACCGGTGAGTAACGGTTGCTGTCGGTGAGCACGACGGGTCGGGGTAGCGTGAGCGGGTGACAGCGCCCCCCGAACCGACGGCCGCGCCGGTCGCCGGACGGGAGGTCACAGGAGCGGCCCAGCCCCCGTCGTCCCAGGCCAGAGCCACGGGACGACGCCCCGCGCTCGACGGCGTGCGCGCCCTCGCGGTGGCCTCGGTGGCCGTCTACCACTTCGGGGGCGGCGATTCCTCGTGGCTGCCGGGCGGGTTCCTCGGCGTCGACGTCTTCTTCGTGCTGTCGGGCTACCTGATCACCAGCCTGCTGCTGGCCGAGCACGCCCGGACGGGCACGATCAGCCTGGCCGGGTTCTGGGCCCGCCGGGTGAAGCGGCTCGCGCCGGCGTTGATGCTGATGCTCCTGGTCGTGTGCGGCTGGCTCTGGTGGGCCGGGTCGCCGGCCGACTGGCCCGACCGTCGGTACGACGTCTTCTGGACCCTCGGATACCTGGCCAACTGGCACCTGGCCGGCGCCGACTCGTACTTCGCGGCCTACGGCACCGCGTCGCCGCTGCGGCACACCTGGTCGCTCGCGGTCGAGGAACAGTTCTACTTCGTCTGGCCCGCGCTGACGCTGGGCCTGCTGTGGGCGGGCGGCCGGGTCGCGCGGGCCACCCGGGACTGGCCGGTGATGCTGACCGGACGGCGGATGCTGGCCGGGGTGGCCCTGCTCGGCGCGCTCGCCTCGGCCGGCGCGATGGCCTGGCTGTACTCGCCGGACGACGCATCGCTGGCCTACTACTCGACCCGCGGCCGGGTGCAGGAACTGTTCGCGGGCGTGCTGCTGGCGATCGTGCTGGCGGCCCGGCCGCTGCGGCCCCGGCGGTGGGTGACGGGCGCCGCGACGGTGGGGCTCGTCGTCCTGGCGGGCGCGTTCCTGACCCTGCCCGACACCGCCCCGCTGTACTACCGGGGCGGTGCGCTGGGCGTCAGCGTCGCCGTCGCCCTGCTGATCGCCGGGTTGGAGCGGGAGCCCGAGGGGCGGCTCGCCCGGGCCTTCTCGTGGGGGCCGGCCGCCTGGCTGGGGCGGATCAGCTACGGCGTCTACCTGTGGCACTGGCCGGTCGTGGTGGCGGTGCCCCTGCAGGGGTCGTTCGGCGAGGAGGTCGCGCGGCAGGCGCTGCGGGTGGCGCTGACCGTCGGGTTGTCGGTGGCCAGCTACTACGGGCTCGAGCGGCCGGTGCAGCGCAGCGTCCGGCTGCGCGGGCGCCCGGGGCGGGTGCTGGCGGCGATGGTCGCCTCGATCGCCCTGGTCGTGGCCGTGGCGATCCCCGCGACCGCGCTACCCGGCACGATCGCGGCGCAGCTGACCACCCCCAGCGACCGGGGGTGCCCGGGGGAGACCGTCTCCCACCTGACCTACTGCGTGTGGCCCGACCAGTCGGTGGCCCCCACCGTGGCCGTGCTCGGCGACTCGACCGCCCGGGCACTGAGCCCCGGCCTCGACGCATGGGCCTCGGCCAACGACGCCACCTGGATCGAGGCGGCCTGGAAACGCTGCACCGCCACGGGTCTGCTCGTGCGGGCCACCGTGCCGGTGGACGAACCGGCCAAGGTCTGCGCGGCTCAGGCGCGCGCCCGGATCACCTCGATGCTCAACCTGTATCACCCGGAAACCGTTCTGGTGGCCGAGTTCTGGCCGAACCACCAGCCGCTGATCGTGAACGGCCGGACGTTGATGCCGGGCACGGCCGAGCACGATGCGGCGCTGCGGGCCGGGTATACCGAGATCGTCGACGAGGTGGCGGCCCACGGCGGGCGCGTCGTGTTCCTGGAGCTGCCGCCGCCGGGGGACGGCATCGGCGCGCAGGTCGCCGCCGGCCGCCCCGCCGCCACCGCCCAACCGAAGGTCCCGGGCCGCTACGTCGACGACTACAACGCCGTGCTGCGCTCCGTGGCCGAGGCCCGCCCCGACGCCGCGTCGACGGTGTCGGTCACCGACGTGATCTGCCCCGGCGGGTCGTGTGCGGCCATCCGGGACGGGCTGCTGATCCGCGGTGACGGGGTGCACTACTCGGTCGGGTTCTCGAAGCAGTTGGTGCCGGTGTTGATGCGCCGCGCGGGCGTCGCGTCGTGAGACTGGCCGTCGCACAACCGTCCTGCGTCGCTCTGGACGTGGTCGCCAACGTCGCCGCGCACGCCGCGCTGGTGACCGAGGCGCAGGCCCGGGTCGTGGTGTTCCCCGAGTTGTCGCTCACCGGGTACGAACTCGGGGCTGCGCCCGTGTCGCCGGACGACGCCCGCCTCGCCCCGCTGGTCGCGGCCTGCGGCCGCTCCGGTTCCGTCGCGCTGGTGGGGGCACCCGTGACCGAGGGCGGCGCCCGGTACATCGGGATGCTGGCCGTCGACGGTTGCGGGGCGTCGGTGGTGTACCGGAAGGTGTACTGCGACGAGTCGGAGGCGTCGTTCACCGACGGACCCGGGCCGGTGGCCCTCGAGGTGGACGGGCGGCGGCTGGGCCTGGCCATCTGTCGCGACACCCGGTTCGGCGAACACCGTTCCCGCACGGCCGCTCTGGGGATCGACGCCTACGTGGCCGGCATCCTGATGCACGTCGACGAGTCGCAGATGCAGGCCCGGCGCGGCGTGCAGATCGCCCGTGAGTTGCAGGTGCCGGTGGCGTTCGCCGGGTACGCAGCACCGACGGGGGAGGGGTACACCGACCCGGCCGGTCGCTCTGCGATCTGGGCCGGCGACGGGACCGTTCTGGCCCAGGCGGGTACGTCGGTCGGCGAGGCGGTCGTCGCCGAGCTGTTCTAAGGGTGCAGGTGGGCGCCCTTCATCACCTTGTCGACGGCGTTCTTCGGGCCGTGCAGGGCGACGCCGACCAGGTCGAGTTCGGCGCCGGGTACGGCGGCGACCACCGCCCGGTTGGCGGCGTCGAACCCGGTGCCGAACATCTCGCGGGTGTAGACCGCCAGGGGTAGTTCGCGCTGCAGGGCGCGGGTTCTCGCGTTCGTGAGGTTCTCGGCGCTGCCCTCGAAGACGAGGACCGGACGGCCGAGCAGGCTGAGGTACTTCTGGCCGTCGGCGTCCGCGTAGGGCTGCCCCACGAGTTCCGGGTGGGCCGCGGTGATGCCGCTGACCAGGAAGGCCGTCACGTTGAGCCGTTGCCACGACTCGAGGTCGTCGCGGACCAGGACGGCGATCTTGGTGTCGAAGGGCGGGGTCAAGGGGTCGTCCACACCCGCAGCCTGGGCCGCGCTAACCGGCTCGGTCTTGTACGACGTTGATGCCCCGCTGGTAGCGGCCCGGGGTGGTGGCCAGCAGGCGCTTGAAGTGGCGGGTCAGGTGGGCCTGGTCGTAGAAGCCGGTGCCCAGGGCGACCTGGGTGATGTCTTCGCCGTCTCGCAGTCGTCGCCGGGCCAGGTCGAGGCGCCGGCCCAGCAGGTACCGGTGGGGCGGGATGCCGTAGCTGCGGGTGAACGACCGCACCAGGTGGGCCGTGCTGACCTCGAGCCGGGCCGCGACCTCGGCGACGCTCGTCGTCCCGGCCGGGTCGGCGTCCAGCAGGTCGCGGGCCCGCCCCGCGACCACGGCGACCGGCGGCAGGTTCGGTGCGGGGCGTCGTCCGGTCAGGTGCCAGGCGAGCCGCTCGGCGACGAGCGCCAGCCGCGACTCGGCCTCGAGGTCGTCGCGCGCCGTCAGGGCCCGGTCGAGGCGTGAGACCTGTTCCCGCAGAGCGGGATCCGTGAGCAGGGGAGTGTCGACGGCGGCGCCGATCAGTGCTTCGCCGAGTACGTCCTCCTCGAGGTATACGACCCGTTTGCGGAACCCGCGGGACGTCGCCGGCCGGCCGTCGTGGACGACGTGCGGCGGCAGCAGCGTGACCCCGCCGCGGGGTGCGGCGTGGCGGTGGTGCCGGTCGAGTTCATAGCCGATCAGCCCGTCGTCGACGATCAGCAGCGTCCAGGTGTCGTGTGTGTGGGCCGGGTAGGCGTGATCGCGCCACTCGGCGTGCAGCACCTCGGCGACCCCGGCCACGCGGGGTCGCCACGCGCGCACCCGGTCGGTGTCCACCATGCCGTCGAGTCTGCCACCCGCGGTCCTCAGTGACCCAGATCACATAGATCTGTCACAGCTAACGCTCTAGCGTCATGCACGGCAGGGGGCCGATTCGGGGGGTTCTAGGATGTTTCGTCCTATCCGGTTTTTGTCGTTCCAGGTGTCGGTCGTCGCGCGGCTGACGGTGCTCGCGGTACTGGCGTCGCTGGTCACCGCGATAGCCATCTCGGCGCCGGCGGAGGCCGCCCAGGTGCGGGCCGCGCGCAATGTGGCGGCCCCGGCCGCCCAGCCCCTGCCGAAGGAGCTCAGGCCGAACCGGGGTCTGCCCGCCGGGGTGAAGCCCGCGTCCGAACCGCCACGGCTGAAGGCGGACGGCAAGCCCGTCTCCCGGGCGAAGGCCGCGGCCCTCGACAGCGCCGAGGGCGTGACGAAGGCCCGCATCGGCGCGGCCGCCGTCGGGCCGCAGGCGGTCGACGAGGCTCCCCTCGACAAGCTCCGGGTCCGCCCCGGATACCTGCTCGGTACGACGTCCATCCAGGTCTTCTTCGCCGACGACGTGGCCGGCGACCCGAACTGGACCAGCTGGTACGGCACCGCCGTCGACGAGGAGACCGGCGCCGAGCAGCGCAGCATCACGACCACGAAGGCGAACACCGGGCCGTGCGTGAAGCCGCTGGCCTACTGCCAGACGTTGGGTGCGACCGACGGCTGGGTGCTGTCGGACGCCAAGCAGTACCGGGTCAAGCTGACGATGATCTACGCGGACGGTCGCCAGGTCGAGACCGCGCTGTCCAAGCCCGTCACCCCGCGGTTCTACAACGTCACCCCGGCCGTGCCGGACGCGCAGGCCGCCGGGTGCGCCTGCCCGAACGCGTTCACCCGTGACCCCGGGCCGCAGGCGCTGCGCGGCGGTCTCGTCAACACGGCCACGGGTGCGATGGTCCGGACCGAGTCCGACCTGGCGATGACCTCGTTCGGGCTGCCCTTCGAGGCCAATCGGATCTACAGCTCACGCAATTCGCAGCCGGGCATGTTCGGCCCGGGCTGGAGCTGGACGTACGACGTCCGGGTGGTGTCGTCGGCCGGTCCGGACGTCCGGATCCAGGCGGAGGACGGCGCGCAGGCCGTGTTCAACGCCGACGGGGCGGGCGGGTTCACGCGGCCGGCGGGCGTCGACTCCACGCTCACCAAGGTCGGGACCGGGTGGCAGCTGCACACCGCCGACCAGCGTGACTACCTGTTCAACGCGGCCGGTCGGCTGCTGTCGGTGAAGAACAAGCGCGGGTACGGCATCACGCTGGCGTACAGCACGGCGGGCGCCCTGACGTCGCTGAAGGATGCGGCCGGGCGCACCGTTCAGGTGGCCACCAACGCGAACCAGCGGATCACGAGACTCACCCTCCCGGACGGGCGTTCGGTCGCCTACACGTACAACGCCGACGGTCGCCTGGTCAGCTACCGTGACGCTGCGCTGTTCACCTGGCAGTACGGCTACAACGCGGCCGGCCAGCTGGCCACCGTGACCGACCCGCTCGGTCGCCCCGAGATCACGGTCACCTACGCCGCCAACCGGGTGACGTCGCAGGCCGATGCGTTGGGGAACACCACGACCTTCGCCTGGAACGCGACGACGCAGCAGGCCACCACCACCGATGCGGACGGCGTCAAGTACCTCGACGAGTACCGGGCGAACGTGCTGCAGCGCAGCTCGGTCCTGGACCCGACGGGGCGCGACGACAACGTGGTGACCGCGCGGTACGACGGGCGCCTGCACCGCAACCTCACGGTCGACGCCGAGTTCAACCAGACCCGGACCACCGTCGACGACGACGGCAACGTCGTGGCGACGCAGGCCGACGACGACAACCCCGTCACGGAGACCAACACCTACGACGCACGCAACAACCTGACCGCGCACAAGGACCGCAACGGCAACACGTGGACCTACACCTGGAACGACCAGAACGAGTTGACCGGGCAGGAGGACGCGAACAAGCAGGGTGGGTACACCTACACGCGCGACAGCCGCGGCCTGGTCACCGCGCGCACCGACCCGATGGGTCACAAGACGACGTACGAGTACGACTCCGCCGGCAACCGGACCGCCGAGATCACCGCGACCGGGCGGCGCACCGAGTTCCAGTACGACTCGACCGGCCGCCGGGTCGGCGTCACCGACCCCCGGGGCACGGGTGCGGACAAGCTGATCCAGGGCCCGCTGCACACGGTGCGGACGACGTACGACGCCCTCGACCGGGTGGTTCGGGTCTACGAGCCGGGCAACCTGCTGCCCTCGGAGGTCACCTACGACGCGGCCGGGCAGCAGATCCTCGCGTCCGACCCGCTCAAGCGCACCACCCGCAACGAGTACGACCGGGCCGGGCGGCTGACGGCCACGTTCGACGCGGCGCTGAACCGGACCCGGTACGCCTACACCGCAGCCGGTCGCGACCGGTCGGTCACCGATGCCCAGGACAACGTCCTCTCCTGGACCTACGACGGTTTCGGTCGCCAGGCCACGGAGACCACGCCCCGCGGAAATCAACTGGGCGGTGTGAACGCCGCGGCCGCCGCGCCCTACGTCACCAGGTTCACCTACGACAAGCGCGGTAACCGGCGTGTGTCGTCGCGCCCGAACCCCGGCGGGGGCGGGGCCGAGGTGGTCACCACCTACGACGCGCTCGGGCGCCCGGTCACGCAGCAGGACCAGCTGCAGCACAGCTCCACGCTCGAGTACGACGGCAACGGCAACATCACGAACATCACCAACGAGAAGGGCCAGGAGCTCAAGTACGCCTACGACGCCGCCGGCCGGCGGACGGGCGCCGACGACGGCACGGGCCCCGAGAGCGCTGCGCGGATCGAGTACAACAAGATCGGCGACCCCACCCGGCAGACGCTGCCGGGCGGTGGGATCGTCACCTGGAAGTACGACGACGACGGCCGGACGACGGCCATCACCGAGCCGCGCGGCAACGTCGCCGGCGCGACGGCCGCCGACTTCACCACGACCTACACGTACGACAAGCCCGGCAACCTGACGAGCACGCGAGACCCGTTGGGCAACACCACGTCCTACGAGTACGACGCCCAGGACCGGGTCATCAGGAAGACCAACCCCGACGACTCGATCGTCCGGTACGCCTACGACGACGCCGACCAGGTGTTCGCCGTGGCCGGGCCGGTGAAGGGCGCGGTCGCCGACGCGCTGAGTCAGTTGTTCCTGGCCAAGGTCAACCTCATCAGCGGCAAGGGTCCGGTGAACGGGACCATCCTGACCCTGAGCGGCCTCGACGCCCCGGTGACCTTCGCGCTCGGCCAGATCACCGGCGTCCCCATGACCCGCTACGGGTACGACCTGAACGGCAACCTGCTGGTCACCAGCGACCAGCTGGGCCGCATCGACCGCACGCTGTACGACAACCTGAACCGCCCGTCGGCCAGCGCCGACCCGCTCGGCCGGGCGCGGGCCTACGGCTACGACGCCGACTCGAACCTGACCACGCTGCAGACCGCGTCGAACGTGCCGGGGCTCGCCCTGACCGACGCCGACCGCGAGCGCCGCACCATCACCAACACGTACGACGGGCTGGGGCGGTTGACCCGGCGGGCCCTGGGCGCCGACGGCCCGCGCTACACGTACGGGTACGACGCGAACAGCCGGTTGGTCAACGCGACCGACCCCGGTGGCGCCAGCACCTACACCTACGACGACTCCGGGCTGCTGACGAACACCACACGCAACGGCCGCACGTTCGGCTACCAGTACGACGACGACGACAACGTCACGAAGCGCACGTACCCCGACGGCACCGTCGTCGACGCGAAGTACGACTCCTCGAACCGGATGTCCGAGTCGACGACCACCCGCAACGGCAGCGCGCAGAAGTACACCTTCGGCTACGACGTCTCGAACAACCTGGTCAGGACGACGTTCCCGGCGTCGGTCGGCGGCCAGGAGACGCGCGCCTACGACCGGGCCGGCCGGCTGGCGCAGGTCGCGGCCACGACGGGGGCCGGGGTCGAGACCGGTTACGCGCTGACCCGGGACTCCATGGGCAACCCGACCCGCGTCGACACCACCCGCCGGACGTCGGCCGCGACCCCGCGCACCCAGGAGACCGTGTCGTACGCCTACGACGAGTCGCAGCGCCTGACGGCCGCCTGCTACGGGTCGACCACGTGCGGCACCCCGCTGCTGGACCGCTCGGCCGAGCGCTACGACTACACCTACGACCAGGTCGGCAACCGGACCACGCAGACCCACACCGTCGGTGCGGACCTGACCAAGAAGAGCGTCACCACCTACGGCTACGACCTGGCCGACCAGCTGCTGACGAAGACCACGGTCGGCGCCGGGGCCGGCGTGACCCTGTACGGCTACGACGGCGAGGGCAACCAGACCCGTGACGGCGCCGACCGCTCCGTCTACAACCTCGATCACACGCTGGCCAGCGCCACCACGACCGGTCAGACCACCGAGTTCACGTACGACCCGATGGGTAACCGGGTCACGGGCAGTGGTGGCACGCCCGGGACGACGCGAAACTACGACTGGGACATCAACAACTCGCTCCCGATGCTCGCCGTCGAGACCGGGGCCGGTGCTCTGAACGGCCGGGCGTACTCGTACGGGCAGGACGGCGCCACGCTCGGTCTGTACGACGGCGGCGGGGCTGCCGGGCACCCCTACCTGCACGACTGGCTGGGCGGCACGGCGGCGCTCGTGGGCTCGAACGGGGCCGCCGAATGGTCCTACAACTACGACCCGTTCGGAAACGCCCGCGGGACAGGCGGTCCGACCGCCGGGCTGAAGCTGGCCGCGAACGCCCCGGACAACCCGTTGCAGTTCGCCGGTGGTTACAACGATGCGGGCGCCGGCGGCCAGGCCGGTAACTACCACCTCCGGGCCCGTGACTACGACACGGAGACCGGGCGTTTCACCGGCACCGACCCCAAGGCCCGCAGCGTCGGCAACCCGAACGCCAACAACTACGGTTACGTCGACAACCGGTCGACGGCCTTCACCGACCCCTCGGGCATGGACCAGCCGTCGACGGCCGACATGACCGAGCCCCGCATCCAGTTCCTCGAGAACCAGCAGGAGCAGGAAGGTCTCTCCAAGGCCGAGCGGGCGCAGATCGACCAGCTCCAGGCCCAGCAGGCTGCCGCGGAGCAGTCCGTGAACGAGGCTGAGTCGTTCACCAAGCAACTGGGCGACGAGATCATCAGCCTGGTGATGGACCTCATCGGGGTCACCGACGCGGTCAACTGCGTCAAGAACGGTGACGTCGGGGCGTGCCTCAACACGGTGTTGACCGCAGTGCCCTGGGGCAAGATGTTCAAGGCCGCCAAGGTGCTGATCAAGTCGGTCGGGCTGGCCAAGCGATTGGTCGAGGGCTACAGCCGGTTGAAGGCGGCGGTCGCCGCCCTCGGGAAGGTCCGCGACGCGACCAACGCCACGATCGACGCGATCCGGATCGGTGCCAAGGAACGCAAGGCGGAAGCACTCCGCCAGACCGAGGCCGCGCTGGCTAAGACCCGCGACGCGGTCCAGGCCGGGAAGAACAACGCCCGACATGCCACCGACAAGGTCGACGACCTCAAAGAGGTCAAACCCAAGCGGCCGGTTCGCGACCGCATGACGGCCGGTTGTCCACCGGCCCAGTCGTTCACGGACTCGGCGCGGGTCGTGATGGCCGACGGTTCGACCAAGCCGATCGCGAAGGTCAAGCCGGGCGACCAGGTGCTGTCGGCTCCGCAGGACGGTGCGGAACAGGGGCCGTCGGTGAGCGAGCCGGAGGGCCGCGCCGTGACGGTGCGGATCACCAGCCACGCCAAGAAGCAGCTGATCGACCTGAAGCTGGTCGGTGCCGGCGCAGGTGGCGGAGGACCCCCGGAGACCCTGTCGGTGACCTCAGGCCACCCGATGTTCGTCGCGGGCCAGGGCTGGGTCGGCGCCGATGAGCTGAAGGTCGGCGACCGCCTGGTCGACTCGGCCGGACGCCCGGTGAAGGTGCTGTCCGCTGAACGCCGTGAAGCCGTGGCCTCGGTCTACAACTTCACGATCGCCGACCGTCATACCTACTACGTCAAGGTCGGCAAGAGTCCCGCGGTCCTGGTTCACAACTCGTCGATCCAGGTCATGCAGGGCGCGATCGCGGCACCGGCCGCAGGCGAGGCCTGCAAGGTCGCCTTCAAGGAGTCGCAACAACTCGTTCAGCAGGCGGCCCGAGAGCAGGCGGCTCAGGGGGCTGATGTACTGCTCGGTTCCTTGTCGCAGGCTTCGCAGGAGGCGGTCGCACGTGAAGGTTGGCTGCGTTCACCGATGTTGGGCCACGCTGTCCACGACGGAACCGCCGCGAGACTGAACGAACTCTTCAAGGGCCGCTTCACGTACAACCGATCTCGTGGGCCCGACTTCACGGACACCTGGACCGGGGCCGTAGTCGAGTTGACGACCCCCGGCCAGGTGGGCGCCCACCTGGCCAGAGGTGGTGCCTACGAGACGGTGACGTACGCTACCTACGCCTTGCCGAAGTAGAAGGAGGCTCGGTGCAGGACTGGAATCCGGATGATGTGCGGGCTGAGGTCACGGGTTCTCGCCGGCCGAGCGATTCCCGGCTGGTGCTGGACGAGGTGATCGTCGAGGACGGGGACTACTCGGGCCTCAAGCTCGACGAGTTCGTCACCGCCGGCTGCCGCTTCTCGAACTCACGGTTTGAAGACATGCGGATCCGGATGGCGACCTTCGGCGCCGGTTCGGTGGCCACGGACTTCGTGGGCTGCTCGTTCGACGGCAGCCGCTTGGAGTTCAGCCCCGGAGGCATCGTCAACTTCGTGAACTGCACGTTCCGTGACGCGGCACTCTCCCACTGGACGATCGCCGCCGGAGACGTCATCGGCTGCACGTTCTCCGGGACGATCAAGAAGTCCATCTTCCGCGGGTCGGTCGAGCCTCTCTGGCAGAGCGCGTTCCATCGAGTGGACAACCGCTACGAGGGCAATGACTTCTCGCGGGCCCGGATGGTCGAGGTCGAGTTCCGAGGTGGGGTAGACCTGCGCAAACAGAAGCTCCCGGAAGGGCCCGAGTACCTCTATCTAGAGGACGCACAGGCGGCGGTCGAGCGGGCCAGGCCGATCGTGGCGCAATGGACCGACGAGAAGGACAAGAGCCAGGCCGACTTTCTGCTGCAATTCATCGAGAAGCAACGTGCGGCCGGACAGCGTCAGGTGTTCCAGCAGAGCGGTACCGGAAGGAACGCCCGGATCTGGCCGCAGCTCTGCGCCGCCCTTCGTGGGGATCCGTACCCCTGAGTTCGTCCATGACCACGGTTTCGCGAAGCCCGGGGCTCGACCAGGTCCGGCCCGTGATTCCGCTCATCCTTCAGTCGCTCCCTCGAGCCGTCACCGGCTGGTCCCGCGTACCCGCTCGGACGACGTCGGTCAGCTTCTCGTCAGGGCCCACCCAGGCGCCGTCCCAGACCACGCTGCGCTGCACCGAACCCAGCACCGTCGCACCGGCTCCGATCACCGAATCCCCGCCCGAGGCGTGAAGATTCGCGGCCAGGTAGTCGGTCACCGTGCCGCAGTCGATCGCCACCGCATCCGCCCCGAGCGCGACCAGGTCGACCGAAGCGTCCCGCCACAGCACCTCGTACAACCCCGACGGCACCGCCTCGAGCGTGCCCACCGAACGACCTGGCAGCAGGCACGTACCGACGTATCGCACCGGCGCACCGGCCGGCGTCAGGAAGTCAGCCCGACGGGAACCGGCAGGTACGCACAGCAGCCGGCTGCGCTCGCCGTCCCAGCCCTCCACGAACCCCGAGGGCAGTCCGCCCGGCAGGTACACGTCGGCGTTCGTCACGAGCACGTCCCGCCCGTCCAGCCAGGGCCGCAGGAGGCCCAGGGCGCCCGCCGTCCCCAACGCCTCGGGTGACTCCACCGAGACGTGCACGCCCCCACCCAGGTGGGCGACGAGCTGGGCGGCGTGGTGGTGCACGTTGACCGCGACGTCGTCCGGCCCGGACACCGGTAGCCGCGCCAGGGCCAGATCCACCAGCGGCACCCCGCCCACCGGGCACAGCGCCTTCGGGCGCAGGTCCGTCAACGGCCGCAGCCGCGTCCCCGCCCCGGCCGCCAGCACGACTCCGGCCAGGGACGTCACAGGGTGCCCAGCACGCGGCCCTCGTGTGCCACCCCGCCGCGGAACCGCGCCCACTCGGCGAGCGTGTGCCGGGTCGGGATGTCGACCTCGCCCATGTCGTCGACCGGCACCCACGCCGCGCGCAGCGCCTCACCGGCGGCCTCGACGTCCGGGGCCGACGACGCCGACACCCAGAACAGGATGTCGACCCGCCGCGGCCCCGGGTCGACCACGGTCGCGAACGGCAGCCCGACCTCGACGTGCAGCCCGGTCTCCTCGGCCACCTCGCGGACCACGGCCTCGGCCGCGTTCTCGCCGCGGTTGATCAGCCCGCCGGGGAACGTCCAGCCCTTGCGGTGCCGCTGGGCCAGCATCAGCAACCGACCCTCGTGCTCGATCAGCGCGAGGGCGCCGACGGTGTGCCCCGGCGCGACCATCCGGATGATGAAGAGGCGCAGGAACCGGGGCAGGCGCCGGTAGAGGCTCAGCGCCAGCGCGTACGGTCGGCGCACCACCTGGCGCCGCAACCCCGTCCCGTCCGTGGTCATGCATCAACCCTATGTGGCCCGTGGGTGTCCGCACCTGCCGGTACCGTGCTCGTGATGCCTCCCCTGACCGGTCCCGAGCCCGACGGGCTGCACCCCGTGCTGCGCACCGCGGCGTACGCCGTCGTGCGCCAGGGCGAGTCGGTGCTGCTGGCGCGCGCCTCGGAGCGGTCCGACTTCGAGGGCCGCTGGTTCCTGCCCGGCGGCGGCGTCCGGCACGGGGAGCACCCCCGGGACGGCGTGCTGCGTGAACTGCTGGAGGAGACGGGCGTCGTGGGGGCCCGGCCCCGCGCGCTGCTGGCCGACTCCGACGTGATCGACCTGCCGCACCGCGGCGCCCGGGTGCACACGCTGCGCCTGCTCTACGACGTCACGACCAAGGAGCCGCCGGTGCTGCGCGCCGAGGCTGACGACACCACCGACGAGGCTCGCTTCGTCACCCCCGAGGAGCTCCGCCGCCTGCCCCTGATGCCTTTCGTGGCGCGGGTTCTCGGGCTGCCGGCGGACGAGGTCGAGGCGAGCGAGCCGAAGCGCCCGCTGCCGCTGGTCGACCTGCCGCGGACCACGATCGTCCCCGACCCCGGTGGGGGTGAGCCCGGGGTCGCGGCCACGGGCGATGCCGAGCGCCCCGTCGTCGTCCAGCGCCCGGCCGCCTACGCCGCGCTGTTCCAGGACGAGCGCGTCCTGCTGGCGCACGTGACCGGGTCGAACGGCACCTGGACGCTGCCCGGCGGCGGCATCGACTTCGGCGAGCACCCGGTCGACGCGCTGATCCGGGAGATGTACGAGGAGACCGGCCTGCCGTTCACGCCCGGCCCGCTCCTCGACGTGATCAGCCGGCACTTCACCGGTCGTGCCCCGACCGGCCGGCTCGAGGACTTCCACGGCATCTCACTGGTCTACTCAGGGTCCGTCCCGGTCGGGCTCGAACCCCGGGTCACCGAGGTCGACGGCTCGACCGACGCCGTCGCCTGGCACCACGTCGACGAACTCGACCGCATCCGGGCCGTGGCCACCGTGCACGAGGCGGTCCGCCGGTGGCGGCAGAGACGCTGAAGCCTCGGCTGCTCGCCGCCGCCGCGCGGGTGCCGGTCGAGCAGCGGGGGGAGGGGTGGCGGGCGGCCGCGGTGCTCGACGAGCTGCGCCGGGCGCAGGAGCAGGGGCAGTGGGACGACGTCCGCTCGCTCGCATCCGGGTACGACGCGCTGCTGCTGGTCACCCCGGTCGAGACCGCCGAGGGCGGGGTGGCGCTCGTGGCCGCCGGTTCGGGCGAGCGTCGCCGCCGCGGCGCGTTCAGCACCCCACCCGGTTACGCGGCGGAGCTCGCCGCCCGCGCCCTCCCTGCGGTGATCATGGAAACTTCTACTGCTCCCGCGGCTGGTGTGGCGCGGGCGCAGAGTAGAAGTTTCCATGATCACCGCGAGAGGGTGGTCGTGGACCCGGCGTGCGGGGCCGGGGCGCTGCTGCGGGCGGCGCTGGCCCGGTTGCTGGCCCTCGGCGTCGCCCCGGCCGACGCGGCCCGGGCCGTGCACGGGGTGGACGACGACCCGGTGGCGGTCGCGCTGTGCCGAGCCGCGCTGCGGGCCGACCTTGCGGTGGCGGGCTTCGACTGTCCCGCAGAGGCTTTCGACGACCAGGTGGTGGTCGGCGACGCGTTGCTCGGCCTCGACTGGGCCGCGACGTTCCCGCACGTGCTGGACCGGCCCGACGTGCCGCCCGCGGAAGTCACCGGCTGGCGGGGCGGTTTCGACGCGGTCGTCGCCAACCCGCCGTGGGAGCGGATGAAGGTGCACGCCCGCGACTGGTCCGGTGAGCCGCCGCCCGGCCTGCGCACCGAACGGGCCGAGGCGGCGCGCGCCGTCCGGGCCGCCGGCCGGCACCCGCTGACCGGGGCCGGTGAACTGAACGCCTACCTGCCCTTCGTCGAGACCTGTTGGCGCCTGCTGGGTCCCGGTGGTCGGGCCGCCGTCCTGGTCCCGGCCGGGATCGCCTCCGACCGGTCCGCCGCCCGCCTGATCGAGGGGCTGGTCGCGGCCGGGGGGCTGGGCCGGCTGGACCTGATCGAGCCCGTGGAGCCCATCTTCGCGGGGGTCAGCGCCCGGATCGGGGTGGCGGTGATGGAGCTGGCGGCCGTGGGGGAGGCGCCCGGGGCGCGGATGGCGGTCGGCCTGCGCGACCCCGCCGAGCGCCCGGCGGACCGCGAGTTCCCCCTGACCGCCGACCTTCTGCGCACGGTGAACCCGAACACGGCCACCGCCCCGCTGTTCACGTCGACGGTGGACGCGCGGCTGGTCACCCGCGTGCACCGGGAGGTGCCGGTGCTGGCCCGGCGGGTGGCGTTCGACGGCGCGCCCCTCGACCCGCTGGTCGACGAGAACGGTTGGCAGGTGCGCCTGGTCACCTCGCTGCACATGACCCGCGACGCGCGCTGGTTCGCGACGGCCCCCGGTCCGGGGCTCGTCCCGCTCGTCGAGGCCAAGCACTGCGGCCTGCTCGACCCGCGCGGCGGCAGCACTCCCGCGCCCCGGTACTGGGTGCCCGAGAACCTGATGCACGACCGCTACGGCGAACTGACCGCGCGCGGCTGGCTGGCCGGGTACCGCAACGTCGCCACCACCGACTCACCGCGCACGCTGCTGCCCACCCCGCTGCCGGTGACCGGGGTGGGCAACTCGATGCCCCTCGTGCACGCCCCCCGGCTGCCCCTCCTGCTGGCCGCGCTGGCCAGCCTGCCCGTCGACTACCTCCTGCGGCAGAAGCACACCGGCGCCAACGTGAACTTCTTCAAGCTGGAGCAGGTGCCGGTCCCGCCACCGGCCGCCTACGACGCCGAGGCCCCCTGGGCGCGGGGCCGCACGGTGGGCGAGTGGGTCACCGAACGGCTCGTCGCGGCCGTGCACTGGCCGGACGACGGGAGCCTGGCCGGTCTCGCGGCCGAGCTGGGCGTGCGGCCGGGTCCCTCCACCGCGGCGACCCGCGCCCAGGCGCGGGCCGAACTCGACGCCGCCCACGCCGTCCTGCTGGGCTTCTCCCGGGCCGACCTGACCCACGCGATCGGCACGTTCGGTGCGTTACGGGCGCGAGAAGTGGCGGCCACCGGGCGGTTCGGTACGGCTGAACGGGTCACCGCCGCGTTCTCGACCCTGTGCCCGGACGGCTGAGCGTTCACCGCCGGGTCGTCGGCCCGTCATGTCGATTCGACCGGCTGCCCGTCTGCGCCCGCCACGCTGCCGCGCATGGTTGTCGTGATCGGACACCGGGGGGCCAGCGGCTACCGCCCGGAGCACACTTTGGCGGGGTACGAGCTGGCGGCCCGGCTGGGCGCCGACTACCTCGAACCGGACCTCGTGGTGACCGCGGACGGTGAGCTGGTCTGCCGGCACGAGCCCGAGCTGAGCGGCACCACCGACGTGGCCGCCCACCGCCGCTTCGCCGACCGTCGCCGCACGACCGAGATCGACGGCACGGAGGTGAGCGGCTGGTTCGTGCACGACTTCACGCTCGACGAGCTGCGCACCCTGCGGGTCAAGGAGCGGCTGCCGCACCTGCGACCCGGGAACACCACGTACGACGGCCGGTTCGCGATCCCGACGTTCGAGGAGCTGCTGCAGCTGCGGGTGTCGCTGTCGGTCGAGCTGGACCGCGAGATCGGCGTCTACCCCGAGACCAAGCACCCGTCGCTGTTCCGCGAGCTGGGCCTGCCGCAGGAGCAGCGCCTGGTCGACCTGCTGGAGACGTACGGGCTGAACGCCGCCCAGGCGCCGGTCTGCGTCCAGTCGTTCGAGCCGGGCAGCCTGCGCCGGCTGCGCGAGCTGGGGCTGCTGGCCACCGGCGTGCAGCTGCTGAGCAGCGCCGGGGCGCCGTGGGAGGTCGAGGTGGCCGGGGGGCGGCACGGTTACCCGGAGATGGTGACCCCGGCCGGGCTGCGCGAGATCTCGACCTACGCGCAGGCGATCGGGCCGGCCAAGGGGCAGCTGCTGAGGCGCTCCAGCATCGGGCTGGGCGCCTCGACGGGCCTCGTCGGGGCCGCCCACGACGCCGGGCTGCTGGTGCACGCCTACACGTTCCGGGCCGAGAACACGTTCCTGCCGGTCGGCCTGCGCCGCGGGGAGGACCCGGCGGGGGAGGGTGACGCGCTGGGCGAACTGCTGGCCTACCTGCGGATCGGGGTGGACGGCGTGTTCGCCGACCACCCCGACCTCGCCCTGCGCGCGGTGGCGCTGCTGCAGCTGGAGCGCAGCGCCGCCGTGTGAAGTCAGTCCCGCCGGGCGCCGACGATCAGCAGCACCCCGCAGCCGATCATCAGGGCCAGCACCGTCGTGCCCAGGTCGACGTTCATCGACGTGGTGGTGTCGATCAGGCTGAGCGTCGCGATGGCCAGGAGGATGACCCCCAGGACCACGGTCCGCATCCGCAGCGGCCGGGTGACGGGTTCGACGATCGCCGAGTGCGTCGGCGGGACAACCGTTTCCGCGGGCGGAGGGGCGGTCGACGGGTCGGTCGACGGGTCGATCGACGGCAGTTCGCTGGTCGGCTGGTCACTCGTCGGCTGGCTCATTTCGCACTCTCCGATGCGCTCGGGGTGGTCGTGGCGGTCGGCGTCGCGGCCGCCGTGGACGTCTGCAGTTCGATCTGCCCGCCGCCCTGACGGATCGCCACCCGTAGGCGCGGCTCGCCGTCCGGCCCGGAGGTGTACCTGAGGTGCACGCGACCGGCGCCCTGGCTGTCGTGCGTCTTCCCGGCGAAGTCGACGACCTCGCCGCCGCCCTGGTCGACGGTCACCTCGGCCGGCACGTCCGCGGGGAGGACGACGACCATGTGCCCGGCGCCCATCCGGATCGGCACGGCCAGGGCCCCGGTGCCGACCGCCTTCACGAGGGCCGGGTCGTCCAGGCTCACGGTCAGCTCACCGAAGCCCATCGTCAGGCCGTCGCGGGCCTCGGCGGCCGTGGTCGGCGCCCAGTCGCGGTCGCCGGCGAAGATCACCGTCTGGTCCGAGCGGATGCCCTCGTGGTGCACGCCCGTGCCGATCAGCACGCCGAAGGCCATGAGGACGGCGGCGAAGCTCAGGAAGCCCGCCCGGCGGCCGTTCAGCCCGGCGATCACGACGCCCACGGCCAGCGTGGCCAGCGCGGCGCCGGCCGCGACGAGGGCCTGCTCACCGCCCGTGTGGTCTCCCGTTCCGGCCAGCGCGAAACCGGCCACGGCGGCCAGCAGCGCCAGCCCCAGGAAGGCCCGGGTGATCCGGCCCGAGGGCGCGCTGGCCGCGCGGCGGCCCGGCGTGAACGGGGGGAGCGGGGCCGCCGGCCGGGTGAGGGTCGCCGTGCCACCCACGCCGCCGGGATGACTGGCACTCGCCGGGTGACCGGCCGACCCGTAGGCCTGGGCGTAGGTCTGCCCGTAGGGCTGGGTGCGGCTGGAGCCGAACGGCTCGGACGGCGGGGGCACCGGGCCGGTGCCGGGCGTGCCGGGCGTGCCGGTAGTGCCGGGAGTGCCGGTGGCGTCGGGGGTTCCGGGGGGCGGGGTGGTCGGGCCGCCCCAGCCGCCGGGCAGGCCGCCCGGCCGGTTGCGGGACCACAGGACGACGCCGCCCACGATCAGCGCGGCGACCAGCAGGCCGCCGGGGAACCAGAAGGCGTCGTGGCGGCCCCACCACCACGGGCCGGGCCCGCCGCCGGACAGGCCGAGCACGGTGACGATCGAGGCGCCGACGAAGCCGGCCGTGACGTCACCGCTGAGGACCTGCTGGGCGTGGATGCGGCCGTCGGGCTCGGGCAGGAAGAGCCAGGCCAGGCCGTAGAGCAGGACGCCGACGCCGAAGAACAGCGTGAGCGCGACGAAGACGCCGCGCACCAGCAGCGGGTCGAGCGCCCAGCGCCGGGCGATCCCGGCGGCCGCGCCGGAGAGCCAGCGACCGTCGTCCGGGCGGTAGATGCCCAGCTCCCGGATGCTGGCGAAGAACCCGGCCCCCGGGGATTCCGGACCGGGCGGTCCGGCGGGTGGCCCGGGGGGGCTCCCGTAGGGCGGGGGCGGCGGCGGGGTGGCCGCGGTCTCGTCGTGTCCCCCCTCGGGGGGCAGGTTCGTGGTCATGGCATCGATCCTGCTGTCACGTGGCTGTCCGAGGCGATCCGGTAACACCCCGAGGTCACCCTGATCCTGTTCCGGGGTCACACCCTGAGGCCAGGGGCCAAGGTCCCGTGCCACCCTGGACGCGATGAGCAGCACCGCCTTCCCCTCAGGCCCGGGCGCGCCCTTCCAGGTGCCGGTCCGGCCTCCACTGCTGCGCCCGACCGCCGACCGCAAGCTGGCCGGCGTCGCGGCCGGGGTGGCCGACCACCTCGAGCTGCCCGTGCGGGCCGTGCGGATCGCCTTCGTCGTCGCCGCCCTGCTGGGCGGGCCGGGGGTCGTGCTCTACGCCTGGCTGTGGGCCCTCGTCCCCTCCAGCCGCAACTACGACCCGGCCCGGCGGGTGGTGCCCGCGCCGGTGGTACCGGCCCCGGCGGCGGCCGCCCCACCGGCCGGCGCCCCCGCCGTCCCGCCGGTGAGCACCGCGGGCCCCGCGCCCGTCCCGCCCCCGCCGGCGGACGTCGTCCCGCCGCCGGCCCTGGACGAGGCCCGCCCGGTGCGCTGGCGGGCCCGGACCGACCTGTTGGCCGGCGTGTTCCTGCTCGCCGCGGGAGCGGTGCTGCTGGCCAACCGGCTCGACGTGAACGTGAAACCCGGTCTGACGCTGCCCCTCCTGATCGTCGCGGCCGGGGCGGTGATCGCCTACGCGCAGCTCGACGAGTCCGACCGGGCCCGCTGGTTCGGCACGGGCGTAGGCAGCCGTGCCGCGACGTTGCGACTGGGGCTCGGGCTGGTGCTGGTGATCGCCGGGATCCTGCTGCTCGTCGTCCAGGACACGGACGTCGTGGTCCTGACCCGCACGGTGCTGGCCGCGGTCGCGGTGCTGGGCGGGGTGGTCGTGGTACTGGCCCCGTGGGGGGTGCGGCTGTGGCGCGACCTCGACCGCGAGCGGGCCGCCGCGGCGCGGGAGGCGGAGCGCGCCGACATCGCCGCCCACCTGCACGACTCGGTGCTGCAGACGCTGGCGCTGATCCAGCGCCGCTCCGACAGCCCCACGGAGGTGGCTCGCCTCGCCCGAGCCCAGGAACGCGACCTGCGGGGCTGGATCTACGGCGGCGTGAACGCCGGCACCGGCACGGTCGCGGCCCGGGTCGCCGAGCTGGCCGCGGTGGCCGAGGACCTGTACGGCGCCGTGGTCGACGTGGTGACGGTCGGCGACCGGGACGTCGACGAGCGGCTCGAAGCCCTGCTCGCCGCGCTGCGGGAGGCGATCGCCAACGCGGCCCGGCACGCGGGGACGCCGGTTCAGGTGTACGTGGAGTTCGGGCCCTCCGAGGTCGAGGCCTTCGTCCGCGACCGGGGGCCCGGGTTCGTGGTGGACGACGTCGGCGAGGACCGGTTGGGTGTGCGGGAGTCGATCATCGGCAGGATGGAGCGGCACGGCGGGTCGGCCCGGGTGGTCAGCACGCCGGGCGAGGGCACCGAGGTGCGGCTGCTCATGCCGTGCGTCGCTGAGGGCGAGGAGGCGCGATGACCGGCGTGGGCGCGGTGCGCGTGGCGATCGTGGACGACCACCGGGTGTTCCGCAGCGGCGTGCGCGCCGAGCTGGCCTCGGCCGTGACCGCCGGGCGGCTGGCCGTCGTGGGTGAGGCCGGGGACGTCGAGGAGGCGGTGGCGCTGGTCGCGTCCACCCGGCCCGACGTGGTGCTCCTGGACGTGCACCTGCCGGGCGGGCTGGAGCGCCCGGGTGGCCGAGAGGTGTTGCAGCGCGCGGGTTCCACGACGACCGAGGCCGGGGGGCCGGTGCGGTTCCTGGCGTTGTCGGTGTCGGACGCCGCCGAGGACGTCATCGCCGTGATCCGGGCCGGGGCGCGGGGCTACGTCACCAAGACGATCAGCGGTGACGAGCTGGTGGAGGCCATCCTCAAGGTCGCGGGCGGGGACGCCGTGTTCTCGCCCCGGCTGGCCGGTTTCGTGCTCGACGCCTTCGGTACCGGCGCCGGTGAGGTGGCCGCGGTGGACGACGAACTGGACCGGCTGTCGGCCCGCGAGCGCGAGGTGATGCGCCTGATCGCCCGCGGCTACGCCTACAAGGAGGTGGCCAAGGAGCTGTACATCTCCGTGAAGACCGTCGAGACCCACGTCTCCGCGGTGCTGCGGAAGCTGCAGCTGTCGTCGCGGCACGAACTCACCCGCTGGGCCGCCGACCGCCGGTTGCTCTGAGGTCTGGTCCCCGAATCGGTTGCCACCGCCGGGCGAGCGGGCCTCATGGCAACCGAAACGGGGGCACCATGACGGGCACCGGCCCCAGCTGGGTCGCACTGAGACGCCCGCGGGCCAGCGCACGGTCGTACCGGCGCAGCCACGGCTCCTGATGGTGGTGGTCGGCCATCGTGAACCGGACGACCTCGATCTGCAGGTCGCGGATGTCGTCCTCCCGCAGCTTCTCTTTCCACACCGCCGGGAACTCGCCGTACTTGATCCTGCCGTCGGCCTCCAGCACGAGCCGGTTCGCCCGGTCGAGCAGGTCGACGCGAACCCAGCCGCGGGCCGTGCGCAACCAGCCTTGCGGCTCAGTCTGAGGCCGTCCGGCGAGCAGGAGGTCCGCCCGTCCCAGGGATTCGAGTGGCGATTCCGGGCTCGAACGTGCGTGTTCCACGACCCACCGCGCCTTGGTGAGCCCCTCCGCCCGAGGGGCATCAGTCAGCTCGGCCACGAGTTGTGCGTGGTCGACCAGGCCCGCGTGCAGGGCGGCGTCGGCGACGGCCAGTCCCCAGGGGCGGTCGAGGCACCGTGCGCAGTCGACGACCGTCCGTTCCGGGGTGGTGATCACGAGGGGGCCCACCCGTCGGGCCCGGGTCACCGTCAACCGGCGCCAGAGGACACCGGAGCGGTTGCCCTTGCGGTGCGTACTCATCAGGGTGGGTGTGCCGAGGTCCGGCAGGGGCAGGCCGAGAACCACTGCCGCGCTCGGACCGCAGACGATCGATCCACGCGAACGCCGTTGCGCCGCGAGAAGGATCAGCAGGTGACGTGCCCGTGGCGAAGAGCTCTCCCAGCGGCCCGCCGGGGTGTAACACCCCGCCGCGACACGATGCAACCGCCCTGACTCGGCCGCCCATCGAAGAGCCGATGCGTTGATGCCGTGCGCCGCGGCGTCGGCGAGGGTGATGAGCCCGTGGTGGGCATCAGCCAGGGCCTGCAGGGCGGCGTGGTCGCAACGGCGCACCCGGTAAAGCGTTCCGTACTCGCGGACGCTCCGTCGGATTTGTCCACAGGGGTGCAGGTGTCCCCGAAAGTGTCGTCACGACGTTCGATTCTGCCCCTGTGACAACCGATTCGGGGACACCTTCCAGGTCGCGAGAGGTTCAGGGGGTGTCGAGGTAGTTGACCAGGACGGCGCCCTCGCGCGCGTCCAGCGGGGTCGCCACGAAGGGAGACAGGCGCTCGCCGACCCACGACTTCGCGCGGGCGTTGGCCTCCGCAGCCGACTCTGCGCTCTGGAACACCCCGATGCTGGTGATCTCGTCGTCGCCGAGGTCGACGAGCGTGTAGGAGACGAAGCCCGGGACGTCGTCGAGCAGCGGCATGTATTCGGCCTGGATCAGTGCGGCCACCTCCGCGGCCGACCCGGGGTTGACCTTCAGCTTGCGGTACGTGGCGAACATCGGTGTTTCCCCTCGTCGACGACTGGCCGGGGCCGGCCCGGTTCACCCGAATCATGCAGTACGAGTCCACCCATGCTCGGGCAATCCCCGAAAATAGGGTGAAGGGGCTGCTCCGGGGTGCTCTTGCCAGCAGCACCCGGGGCCTGTTCGGGTGGGCGGATGCGCATCTCGACGAAGAGCCTCGCCGCCGTCGGCGTCGCCGTGCTGCTGGGGGCGGGCGCCGCGGCGACCCCCGCGCAGGCGGCGTTCTCACCGGTGCCGCTCGACCTGCGGGCCCTCACCCTGTCGGCCACCAGCCAGAACGTCACCACCGCGGTGGCCCCCATCACCGTCACCGTGACGTTCGGGCCGAACCCCGCGGGGTTCACGAAGCCCTCGGTCAACGCGTACTTCACGCAGGCGCCGAGCAGCGGTGACCTGGCGGGCAGCGCCGACTGGGCCGGCGCCGTCGCCGACCTGACGCTGACCGCCGGGAGCGCGAGCACCACCAGTACGTGGAGGGGCACGTTCACTCCGCGCCCGGGCGCCGCCGGCACCTACCGGTTCACGGTGGAAAATCCGTACTTCGTGCCCAACGGCGGGCAGAGCCTGACCGCGGACGAGGTCGACGCCGCCGTGGGGCCGCGGGTCGTCACGACCTCCGTGACGGCCCCGCCGGCCGCCCCCACCAACCTGAAGGGCTCGACGCGGACGACGTGGTCGAGCAGCGAGCTCGGGTTCGTCACCAGCCGCACCGTGACCTGGAAGAACCCGGCGGGCAAGGCGTTGCCCAGCGGGGTGAAGGTCGTGTCGGCCAGCGCGAACTGCGGGTACATGGCCGCCGGCTACAACCCGGGCGCGCCGGTCTCGTCCTACTGGGTGGGTTCGAAGATCGGCCTGTGCACCGTGAAGTTCCAGACGGTCAACTCGGCCGGAGCCTCGCCGACGGTGAGCCTCACGTTCCTGTAGAGATGCTCGGCCGGTCGCCGTCGGTGATCTCCACGGGGACGTCGACCACGCGCACGAACGGGCCCAACCCGTTGGTCGCGAAGCTGACCCGCAGCTGCCCGGCCGGTGAGTCCAGCGGGTGCACGTTCAGCGTGTAGCAGCCGCCGGCCGGGCACTGCGGCAACGGGAACGAGGCCGCCTTCGACCACGGACCCCAGGGTCGCCGGGCCACCCACAGCAGGCCGGTGCCGTCCTGGATCCCGCCCGTGGTGTCGGTCATCACGAACACCCCGTCACGCGGGTCGAACACGACGGCCGGGTTCTGCCCGGGCACGTCCGACCCGAAGGTCAGCGCCTCCGCCTCGTCGCGCGGCCCCCACCCCGCACCGGTCCACCAGCGGTAGGCGTCGCGCGTGGCCAGCCCGGCGGGCGTCGTCCGGGCCGAGTAGCACTTGTACTGAACGCATCTGGTGAAGTACACGAACCCGTCGGAGTACACCGGGGAGGCCACCGGACCGTCGGCCGAGGTCCAGATGTCGTCGGCCGTGCGGGTGGCCGACGCGCCGAACCCGACCTTCGAAAACCCTTGGTACGTATAGGAGTAGAGCCCACCGGCCACGAACGTGAACGAGGGCTGCGGCTGCATCTGCACCTTGTACTTCGCGTAGGCGATCAGCACGGTGCCGTCGGGCAGCGTCGTCGCGCCGGTCGGCCAGACCGCCGTGTAGTGCTGCCCCACGACCTGGTCGGCCTTCTCGGCGTCGGTTCGCGGCAGGAACTCGACGGGGGTCCCGAAGGCGTTGACGTAGGTCAGCTCCAGCCCGCCGCGCGCGGTCACCCCCGCCGACGACGTCACGAAGAACTTCGGGTCGGCCGCCAGGTGAGCGGTGTCGGCGAAGATCCACAGCGTGCGGCCGTCGCGCAGCGGTACCGAGTTGCCCTGGTCCTGCAGGACGTTGGCCAGCGGCGGGGCGGCCGCCACCTGCCGGCTGAGGGTGGGCGGGGAGAGGTCGTACTCGCGCGCCGCGATGCGCTGCAGGGCGAACGCCGCCCCGACGAACAGGACCACGACCACGACGGGCCAGACCCACCCGCGCGACTTCACCGCACGCTCACGGACGTGCGGTCGGCGGCCATCGTCACCGGGATGTCCGTGACCCGCACGTACGGCCCGATGACGGTCGAATAGCTCAGTCGCAGAAGGGTTCCCGTCGACTGGGTCGGGTGCAGGTTCAACCCGTAGCAGCCCCGCGACCCGCAGTTCGGCATCACGAACGACGCGGCTCGGGACCACGGCCCCCAGGCTCGCGGGGCCACCCAGAGGTACCCGTACGGCGACGGGGCCCCCACCTCGGTGTCGGCCATCGCGTACCCGCCCGTGCTCAGCCGCACCACGGAGGCGTTGCCACCGGGGTGCGCACTGCCGATGGTGACGGGCGCCCGGTCGGAACGCTTGGCGCTCCAGCCGGATCCGGTCCACCAGCGGTAGGTCAGCCGGTCGGTCAGCCCCTGGGGCGTCGTCCGCAGGGAGTAGCACTTCAGGTCCTGGCACTGACTGAAGTAGACGAACCCGTCGGCGTAGACCGGTGAGCGGACCTCGCCGTCGTAGGCGGCCCACATGTCGTCGGCGATCCGGGTCGCGACCGCACCCTTGTGCAGCGCCTTGGCGCTCCTGTACCGGTACGCGAACAGCCCCGAGCCCAGGAACTCGTACTGCTGCGACCGCACCGTGACGTTGTACTTCGCGTAGGCGATGATCACCCGCCCGTCCGGCAGCAGCGTCGAGCCGACGGGCCACACCGCGGTGTACCGCACCCCGTCCCGGCTGCCCTTGTGCTCGCGCTTGGTACGCGGCAGGAACTCGGTGGGCACCCCGCCGTGCGTGGCGTAGCTGAGCACGCGCCCGCCGGGTTCGGTGGTGGCCACCGACGACGTCACGAAGAACGAGGGGGAGCGGTCCTTCTGGAAGGTGTCGGCGAAGATCCACAGGGTGCGGCCGTCGGGCAGCGCGATGCTCGAACCCTGGTCCTGGCTGACCTTGTTCAGCGGCGCCTTCGCGCGCAACTGCTCGCCCGCCGCCGGCGTGCGGGAGCGGCTGGTCGAGGCCTTCCGGTCGGACGCCGCCGGCTTGGCCACCGGGGTGCCCGCGGCCTCCGCAGGGGTCGAGGAGGGGACCCCGCCGACCAGGCGCGAGACCACGAGGAAGGCGAGGACGCCGGCGATCAGCGAGACACCCGTGATCAGCGCCGAGCGCGCGGGCGAGCGCGGCGGCGGCTTCTGCGTGCGAGCGGCCTGGCGGGGATGGCGCACTCAGACCTCGCTGCTCGGGGTCGATCCGTCCGGGGGTGATCCGTCCGGGGCCGAAACGGGCATGCCGGACTGTACCGGGCCCTGTCCACAGGTCCGGAAGTCGTCCCGATGTTTGTCACACGCAGGACCTAGGCTTGGTGACGATGAGCATCCATCCCCTCCCCGCGCTGGCCCCGGCCCCGGTCGACCGGCTCGATGTGGACGTCGACGAGATCGAGCCGAAGAGGACCAACCGCTACGGCATCGACTCCGACGCGCTGCTGGAGGGGCTGAACCCGCAGCAGCGGGCCGCCGTGCTGCACTCCGGGTCGCCGCTGCTGGTGGTCGCCGGCGCCGGGTCCGGCAAGACGCGGGTGCTGACCCACCGCATCGGCTGGTTGCTGGCCGAGCGGGGGGTGCACTGGGGGCAGATCCTGGCCATCACGTTCACCAACAAGGCCGCCGCCGAGATGCGCGAGCGGGTGGCCGGCATGGTCGGCCCGGTCGCCGAGCGGATGTGGGTGTCGACGTTCCACTCCTCGTGCGTGCGCATCCTGCGGCGCGAGGCGGGCCGGGTGGGGATGCGCTCGAACTTCTCGATCTACGACGCGGCCGACTCGCAGCGGCTGATGGCCCTGGTCTGCCGCGAGCTCGACCTCGACCCGAAGCGGTTCCCCCCGCGGGCGTTCCTGGCCCAGGTCAGCAACCTGAAGAACGAGCTGGTCGACGAGGAGACCTACGCCTCGCAGGTGAACGCCGAGGGCACCGACAAGGAGCGCAAGCTCGCCGAGGCCTACACGCAGTACCAGCAGCGGTTGCGGCAGGCCAGCGCGCTCGACTTCGACGACATCATCATGACGACCGTGAACATCCTGCAGGCCTTCCCGGAGGTGGCGCAGGGATACCGCGAGCGGTTCCGGCACGTCCTCGTCGACGAGTACCAGGACACGAACCACGCGCAGTACGTGCTCATCCGCGAACTGGTCGGGGTGGGGGACGACGGGGGTGCGGGTCTCGGGCTGGGCGTGGGTCCGCAGGGCATCAGCGAGCTGACCGTCGTGGGCGACGCCGACCAGTCGATCTACGCGTTCCGCGGTGCGTCCATCCGCAACATCGTCGAGTTCGAGACGGACTACCCGCAGGCCGCCGTGATCATGCTGGAGCAGAACTACCGCTCCACGCAGACCATCCTGTCGGCGGCCAACGCGGTGATCGAGCGGAACCCCGACCGCAAGCCGAAGAAGTTGTGGACCGACGGGTCCATGGGGGAGCCGATCGTCGGGTACGTCGCAGACGACGAGCACGACGAGGCGGCCTTCGTCGCCGAGGAGGTCGACCGGCTCGTCAAGCAGCACGGCCAGCGGCCGGGGGATGTGGCCGTCTTCTACCGGACGAACGCGCAGTCCCGGGCCCTGGAGGAGGTCTTCGTCCGGGCCGGGCTGCCGTACAAGGTGGTCGGTGGCACCCGGTTCTACGAGCGCCGCGAGGTGAAGGACGCGCTGGCCTACCTGCGGGTGCTGGTCAACCCCGACGACGTGATCAACCTGCGGCGCATCCTGAACGTGCCCAAGCGCGGCATCGGCGACCGAGCGGAGGCCGTGGTGGCGGCGCTCGCCGACCGGGAGCGCATCCCGTTCGGCGCGGCACTGCGCCGGGCCGAGGAGGCGCCGGGCATCGCGACCCGCTCGGTGTCGTCGATCCGCGCGTTCACCGACCTGCTCGACGGGCTGGCCGTACTGGTCGAGGGCGGGTCGGGCGTGGGCACCGTGCTGGAGGCCGTGCTCGAGCAGACCGGCTACCTGGCCGAGCTGCGGGCCAGCCACGACCCGCAGGACGAGTCGCGGGTCGAGAACCTGGCCGAGCTGGTGGCCGTCGCGCAGGAGTACGACCGGACGACGCCCGAGGGCACCGTGCGCGACTTCCTCGAGCAGGTGTCGCTGGTGGCGGACGCCGACGAGATCCCCGACGAGGACGTGGCCGACGGCGCCGACGAGGGCGAGCGGGAGGACCCGGGCGTCGTCACGCTGATGACCCTGCACACCGCGAAGGGCCTGGAGTTCCCGGTCGTGTTCCTCACCGGGATGGAGGAGGGCACGTTCCCGCACATGCGCGCGCTCGAGGCGCTGCGTTCGGGCAACGTGAAGGAGCTGGCCGAGGAGCGGCGGCTCGCGTACGTGGGGCTGACCCGGGCCCGGGAGCGGCTGTACCTGTCCCGGGCCGCGGTGCGCAGCGCGTGGGGGCAGCCGAACTACTCGCCGGCCAGCCGGTTCCTGGAGGAGATCCCACCGACGCTGGTCACCTGGCGACGTAGCGAGACGACGGCGATGCGTCCGTCGTCCACGCCCGCGGTGGCCCGCCTGGCGCAGCGGCCGGGGGTGAAGTCGCCGGGCAACCGGGAGGTGATCCACCTGGAGCCGGGCGACAAGGTGACGCACGACGCGTTCGGCCTCGGCACCGTGGTGGGGGTGGCCGGGTCCGGTGACAAGGCGGTCGCGACGGTGGACTTCCGGGACCAGGGCGAGAAGCGGCTGCTGCTGCGCTACGCCCCCGTCGAGAAGCTGTAGGACACCAGCCCCCGACAGTGCTGGGCCCCGGCCGCGAAGCGCAGAGGCTTCGCGACCGGGGCCGCCGCGGCCGAACTCAGACGGGAACGGCCCCGTCGGCGGGGACGTCCTCCTTCTTCGCGTTGATCAGCAGCACGGCGAGCAACAGGCCGGCGCCCAGCAGGCCGGTGGCCCACCAGAACGCGTGGTGGTACCCGTTGAGCAGCGCGAACGGCGTGAGCTGGGCTGCGTTCGCCGGGTTGGTGAGGTTGGCCGCGAAGTACCCGGTCACACCGGAGGCGAAGACCGTGTTCAGCAGCGCCGTGCCGAGCGAGCCGCCGACCTGCTGTGAGCTGTTCAGCACGGCACTGGCCACGCCGGCGTCGTGGCCGCCGACCCCGACCAGCGCCACGCTGGAGACCGGGATGAACACGTTCGCCATGCCGATGCTCATCAGCAGCTCCGCCGGCAGGGCGACCTTCCAGTACGAGCTGTCCTGCTCCAGCCGGGTCAGCAGCGCCATGCCGGCGACCGCCATCACCAGGCCGACGAGCATGAGCGGGCGCGGCCCCACGCGAGGCAGCAGCTGGGCCACGATGCCGGCGGTGAAGATGATCCCGCCGCTGAACGGCAGGAACGCGACGCCCGACCGCAACGGCGTGTAGCCCAGGTTGATCTGGAAGTAGTAGGCCAGGAACAGGAACATGCCGAACAGCCCCGCGCCGACGAACAGGAAGATCAGGAAGGCGCCCCCGCGGTTGCGGTCGAGGACGACGCGCAGCGGCAGCAGCGGGTTGGCTATCCGGCGCTCCCAGAGCACGAAGCCGACGAGCAGCACGACCGCGATCACCAGGAAGGTGATGGTCGAGGTGGCCAGCCAGCCCTGGACCGCGGTGTCGTTCGGGTTGTCGGGGTTCTTGGCCTTGGCGGCCTCGGTGAACCCGTAGACCAGGCTGACCAGGCCGAGCGTGGACAGGAGCGCGCCGACCACGTCGTACTTGGTGTTGCCGTGGGCCTTGCTCTCGTGCACGACGGGCAGCGCGGCGGCCGCGGCGGCCAGCGCGATCGGCACGTTCACCCCGAGGCACCAGCGCCACGAGGCGTACTCGGTGAGCAGACCGCCGAGGATCAGCCCGATCGCGGCGCCACCACCGGAGATGGCCCCGAAGACGCCGAATGCGGTGGCCCGCTCCTTCGGCTCGACGAACGTCACCGTGATCAGGGAGAGGGCCGCGGGGGCCAGCAGCGCGGCGAACGCACCCTGCAGGGCGCGGGCCGCGAAGAGCAGTTCGGCGTTGGGGGCGAACCCGCCGATGGCCGAGGCCGCGGCGAAGCCGATCAGGCCGAGGATGAACGTGCGCTTGCGCCCGGTGTAGTCGGCGATGCGGCCTCCGAGCAGCAGGAGACCGCCGAAGGCCAGCGTGTAGGCGGTGACCACCCACTGCCGGTCGGCCGTGCTGATGCCGAGGTCGGCCTGGGCGCTGGGCAGGGCGATGGTGACGATCGACGCGTCCAGCACGATCATCAGCTGGGCGACCGCGATGATGCCCAGGGCCAGCCAACGGCGGGGGTCGGCCGAGTCCATCCCGGTGGGATGGGCGGGCTCCGGAGCGGGTTCCGCGGAGGTCTCCACGGTGGGTTCGGACATGCAGGAACTCCAGACGGGAATGGCTTGATCGGTTGTCAGGCGCAAGCCTGACAGCGACCACCGACATTCCCGTCTGCCGGGAAATTTGCGGAGCGTTCACACGATCAGGCCCGGGCCAGGGACTCCGGGACGACGGGTGCTTCGGGGACGGCGGGTGCCTCGGCCGGCGTCCCGGTCGGCGTGGGCCGCCGGGTGACGAGGAACGAACCGGCCAGGACGGCGGCGAAACCGGCCACCTTCCAGGCCGTGATCTGCTCGTCGAGGATCAGGGCGCCCGCCACCAGGGCGACCGCGGGGTTCACGTAGGTGATGGCCGTGACGCGCATCGGGCCGATCTCGTTCACGAGCGCGAACAGCAGGACGAAGGCCAGTGCGGTGCAGATCAGGGCCAGCCCCACCACCGACAGCAGCGCCCCGGCCGAGGGCGCCCGGGCCGGCAGCCCGGGCCCGATCAGCATGGCGGGCACGTACACCAGCGCCGCGCCGGCGACGGACACCGCGACCACCCCGACCCCGGGCAGGTCGGACAGGTAACGAGCCAGGATCACCGGTCCGATCGCGTAACCGACCACCACGAGCCCCATCTCGGCCACCGCGGGCAGGCTGGAGCCGCCCACGTCGAAACCGACCAGCAGCCCGACGCCGGCCATCCCGAGCGCGAGACCGCTGAGCCCGCCGAGGCCGAGCCGCTCGCCGGGCTCCCCGGTGAAGCGGGCCCCGAGTACGGCGATCACCGCGCCGACCACCGGCACGGCGGAGATGAGCAGCCCCGTCGTCGAGCTGGGCAGGTCACGCTCGGCGCGGGTCAGGAACAGCCACGGGACGACGATCTCGATCACCGTGTACGCGGCCATCGGCCGCCACCGCCGCAGCACGGGGACGACGGCGCCCCGGGCGAGGGCCAGGGGTAGCAGGACCAGGGCCGCCAGCGCCGTCCGCCCGGCCACCACCGTCACGGGCGGCAACTCGTTCACGGCGACCTTGATCATCAGGTACGGGATGCCCCAGGCGACGCCCAGGGCGAGGAAGAGCAGCGCGGCGCGGCGGTTCATGGATCGATTCTCGAGCATGCGGATCGTTAAGTCCATCTAGACTTGGCGAATGGAATCGTTCAGTCCGGACTTCATCATGGATCTGCGCCGCCTGCGGGTCCTCCGTGAGGTCGAGCGGCGGGGCACGGTCTCCGCGGCCGCCGAGACGTTGCACCTGACCCCCTCGGCGGTCTCCCAGCAGGTGGCCGGCCTGGCCAGGGAGCTGGGCGTCCCGTTGCTGGAGCGCAACGGGCGCCGGGTCCGGCTGACCGGCCAGGCGAGGGTCCTGCTCGAGCACGCGGACGTCGTCCAGGAGCAGCTGCGGCGCGCCCGCGCCGACCTGGCCGCCTTCGCCGACGGCGAGGTGGGACAGGTCCGGATCGGGTCGTTGTCCACCGGGATCTCCGCCGTCGTGGCCCCGGCCCTGACCCGGCTGCGCGAGACCCGCCCCGGACTGCAGCTGCAGGTCAGCGAGTCGGAGCCGCCCGAGTCCTTCGAGCGGCTGGACCGGGGCGAGTTCGACCTGATCGTCAGCTGCGACCACCAGGACGCGCCCAACCGGCACGACCGACGGTTCCACCGGGTGGACCTGCTGGTCGACCGGATGGACGCCGTGCTGCCGGTCGATCACCCGCTGGCCGACCCGACCGGGGTCCGGCTCGCCGACCTGTCCCGAGAGCAGTGGGTCAGTGCCCATCCGAACGACCCGTGTTCGGTGATCATGCAGGCCGTGTGCGCCGGGGTGGGCTTCTCGCCGGACGTCCGGCACTTCTGCCGGGAGTGGGACGCCGCCGCGGCCCTGGTCGCCGCGGGCGCCGGCGTCGCGCTGGTGCCGCGCACCGCCCAGCCGCTGCGCCAGCCCGGACTGGTCGTCAGCCCGGTGGTCGACACGATGGCCTCGCGGCTGGTCTACGCGGCGGTGCGGGCCGGGGCCGAGGACGATCCGGCGGTGGCGGCGGCCCTGACCGGGCTCCGGGAGGTCGCGTCCCGTTCCGAGAACTCATCTGACTCGCTGTAACTGCGTTGCTACGCAACGAATTTCATGCTGGGCGTGTCGGCGTGGTTTTGTGCACAAGAACTGATAACGCCGGGGTCACGGTCCGATGGCATGGGTAGCATCACGAACGTGAGTCGGGACGGAGCAGACACTGCTGCCCTAAGCCGCATTGCGGTCGGGGCGGCCGTCGTCGAGCCCATGACCTGGGGCAGCGCGACCGCCACCGGCAAGCGCCGGCAGAACCAGGACTCGCTGCTCGCCCGCTTTCCGGTCTTCGTCGTCGCGGACGGGATGGGCGGTCACAGCGGCGGGGAGGTGGCGAGCGAGCTCGCCGTGGGGGTGTTCCGGGCGTTGGCCGTACGCGGCGAACTGGCCCCGGAGGACGTGACCACCGCGGTCGAGACCGCCAACGAACAGATCGTCGCCGCCGCGAAGCGCGACCAGCTGCTGGCCGGCATGGGCACCACGCTCGTCGGCCTGGTGCTGGTGCACGACGACGACGAGCCGTACTGGCTCGCCGTGAACATCGGTGACTCCCGGCTGTACCGGTTCCGCGAGGGGCGGCTCAGCCAGGTCACCGTCGACCACAGCTACGTGCAGGAACTGGTCGAGGCGGGCCGCATCGGCCCCGTCGAGGCGCGCACCCACGCCGACCGCAACGTCGTCACCCGCATCCTCGGGATGCACGGGCGGCACCGCGCGGACTACTGGGTGTTCCCGCCGGAACCGGGGGAGCGGTTCCTGCTGTGTTCCGACGGTCTCTACGCGGAACTCATGGACGAGACCATCGAGACCGTCCTCGGACGGTTCTCCGACCCCGAGAAGGCTGCCGACGAGCTGGTGCGACTCGCACTGCGCAGCGGTGGCAACGACAACGTGAGCGTCATCGTGGTAGACGCCGGCAAGGACGGATCCGGCACATGACCGATCATCTCTATCGCCCCGGCTCGTGGTTCGCGCTGGTCGCCCCGCGGGCGGCGCTGCTGGTGGACGGCGAGTTCCCGCTCGACCGCCTCGCCTCGCTCTGGGAGGCGTGCCGCAACCGGCCGACCCTGAACGAGCTGATGAACCTGGTCAGCGCCGGTCAGCTCATGGACCTGCCCGGGTTCGCCCTGGCCGTGGCCGACGCCGACCAGGTGCGGGTCATCGTGCGCGCCGGCGTCAGCGCCGTCGGCAGTGACCTGAAGGGTGACCCGCGCACCGTGGACGGCGGCTCGGTCAGCACCTGGGTCGAGGATGCGCTCGCGGCCGGTTCGCGCGTCCGCCTGACGCGGGCGGAGGCCAAGGCGGACGGCGTGACCCTGCCGGTCAGCGGTGGTGTCGTGATGGCCGAGGAGCTGTGGTGGCAGCCCGAGGAACTGCCCGTCGAGGAGGTCCAGGCGGCTCCCGCCGAACTCGTCGGCGCGGCGGCGGGGGGCGTCGTCCTCAACGGAGGCGCCACGGGCGGTGTGGCCCTGAACGGCGGGGCCCCCGTGCCGGTCGGTGCCGGGATGAACGGCATGCACAACCCGGCGATGAACGGTGCGATGAGCGGCACCGGCATGAACGGCATGCACAACCCCGCGATGAACGGTGCGATGAGCGGCACCGGCATGAACGGCATGCACAACCCCGCGATGAACGGCGCCATGAGCGGGGCGATGAACGGCGCCGGGATGAACGGGATGAACGGCGCCGGGATGAACGGGGCGGCGGACGGGCCCGGGATGAACGGGGTCGGCGTGAACGGGCCCGGCGTGAACGGGCCCGGCGTGAACGGCAACGGGATGAACGGCCCCGGGATGAACGGCAACGGGATGAACGGCGCCGGGATGAACGGCGCCGGCATGAACGGCAACGGGATGAACGGAGGCGACGGCAACGGCTTCGTGAGCGACCCCTCGTTCGACCTCGGTGGCCGGTCCGACCTCGAGCGTCTGCTCGCCTCGGGGCGCAACGCGACGGAGGCGGTCCGGCCCGGCGGTATGGCTCAGCAGCCCGCCGGGCAGCCGATGGGCCAGCCGGCCAACGAGCCCATGACCCAGGTGGTCGGCGTCGGCCAGTCGGGGCTGCCGGTGCGGCCGGTCGCCCACGCCGGCATGGGTGCTGCGGCTCCCTCCCGGCCCGCGCCCGGCAACCCCGGCATGGGTGGTGCGGCCGACCGCACGGGTGACATCCGGGCCCTGCGCGAGCCCGGCTCGCTCGTGCCGGCGCGCGGTGGTCGTTCGCCCCAGGCGCCGCAGGCCCCGGTCGGCGACAGCCCGACCACGGTCTTCAAGGCGCCCGACGTCACCATGGACGATCCGTCCATGGTGATGGGCGTGACCTGCCGCTACGGGCACGTGAACCCGCCGCAGCAGGGCCGGTGCCGGGTCTGCGGTGTCGAGGTCCCGTTCCAGCAGCCCACTCCGCAGCAGCGTCCGTCCCTGGGCACGCTGCGGTTCTCGACGGGCCAGACGGTCACGCTCGACCGCCCGGTCATCATCGGCCGCGCGCCCTACGCCGACCGCGTGGCCGGCGGTCAGATTCCGCGCCTGGTCCGGCTGGACGACGAGGGCCAGCTGATCTCGCGCAGCCACGTCGAGGTCCGGCTGGACGGCTGGAACGTCGTCCTGGAAGACCTGAACTCGGCCAACGGCACGTACCTGACCGAGCCGGGCCGCCACCCGGAGCAGGTCGAGCCCGGTGACGGCTACGTCCTCGAGCCGGGCACCGAAGTGGCCCTGTCGCAGCACATCTCGTTCATCTACGAGGTCGGCGAGTAGATCACCCGGGTGTCGCTCCACGCTGTTCCGATCAGGCCCTGGGGCCCGGACGGGGCGGCGGGTGGCGGCACGGCGCGGTCGGCGGTGAGCACCCGGGCCCCGGCCGCGAGCAGCGCGACGAGCAGCGCCGTACCCACCCAGTAGCGCAGCCAGCGCGGGGCGCCGGGACGGTCCGCCGCGCCACCCACCTCAGACGGCCGAGAACTGTTCGGCGTGCACCCGGGCCGCGGGGACGCCGAGCTGCTCGGCCGCGCCGCGGACCGCGGTGACCATCCCGTCGGGCCCGCACACGTGCACCTCCAGCCCGATGCGCCGTCGCCGGGTCCGGATCAACGAGGCCAGCAGGGCGGCGTCGACGCGGCCGGTGGGTCCCCGCCAGCCGGGCCCCGGCGCCGACAACACCTCGACGACCTCGAGGCCGAGCCGCCGGGCGAGCCAGGCCAGCTCGTCACGGAACAGCAGGTCGTGCTCGTGCCGGGCAGCGACCACCAGCAGTCCCGGCAACCGCTCCTCCCGGCTGGACAGGGTGCGCAGCATGCTCATCATCGGGGTGATGCCGACGCCGCCGGCGACGAGCAGCAGGTGCGGCGCCCGCGGGGCCCCGGCCGTGAACGAGCCGTGCGGGCCGTCCACCCGGACCCGGGTTCCCGGGGCCAGACCGCCCACGCCGTGGGTGAAGTCGCCGGCGTCGCGGATGGTGAACTCGAGCCGGCGCCGGGCTGCGGCACTGGAGGCGATGCTGAACGGGTGGTCGTCCCAGCGGGACGTGCGTCCGGCCACGCTGATCCAGGCGAACTGGCCGGGCTGGAACCGCAGGCCCCGCCGCCAGGGGTGCCGGGGGCGCAGCGCCACGGTCCAGACGTCGGGCGACTCCCGGTAGAGCCGTTCGACGACGTAGTCGAACCGGGCGCCGCGCAGCGGGCGCAGCAGCCAGCGGTTCGTCAGGACGGCGAGCAGCAACCCGGACGTCGCGAAGTACCAGGCCCGCATCGCCGGGTCCTGGATCAGGTGCCGCAGCCACCAGACGTGCAGCCCGGTGAGGACCAGAGCGCCGGCGGTCAGGACGGCGTGCACCGCGCGCCACCACTCGTAGCGGATCCGCAGCCGACGGCGCAGCAACGTCGACAGCCAGATCAGCAGCAGGCAGGCGGTGGCGACCGTGGCCGCACGGGCGCGGGCCGGGGCGTCGACGACGAGCAGCAGCCCGACGTTACGGCCGGGGTCGTCGGCCACGACCAGGGCGACGTGCGCGAGTACCAGGGCCAGCGTCGCCCCGCCCAGCCAGCGGTGCCCGGCCAGCACCGTGTCGATGCCGAAAGCCTTGCTCAGGAAGCGGATCCGCGAGGCCGCGAGGACGGTCAGGAGCAGGCAGGAGGCGGCCAGCACGCCGGTGGTCAGGCCCAGTTCGAGGAAGGGGCGCCCGGTGGGTGCGGCGTCCACGCTGAGCGCCAGCGGGACGAGCAGGGCGACCGGCACGAGCGTCCCGACGGTGAGCCGGGCGATCCGGTGGGTGAGCGTGGCCAGCACGGTGCGATGACCCCCGTCGTCCGGGTACGGATCTCTGACCCGAGCACGCTAAGCGGCCTGACCTGCCCTTTTCATGTGTCATTGGCAGGTGCTCCTGGCAGGAGTACCTGGCCCGCGCGCCATCCGGTCCGCTGCGACGGCGTGGCCGGTGGAGCTACGTGCCGCCCGCCGCGCGACCAGTGCTGCGGGTCGGCGATGCGCAGCTCCGGCCGCCACGCGACCAGCCGGGCGACCGCGGCCCCCACCTCTTCCACCTCTTCCACCTCTTCACGGTCGCCCCGCAACCATTCCCCCCGTTGATCATGCACAAACGCAGCATCTCCGCCGTGATCATGCGCAAACGCATCATGCGTTTGCGCATGATCGACGGGGAAGTTCTGCGTTTGTGCATGATCAACGTCGGAGGCGGTCTGCGGGTCGGGACGTGCGACCGTCGCGTCGGTGACCGGCTGCGCGGCCGGGCGGACCCGCTCAGGTGGCTCGGCGTCGTCCACCGAGGTGCGCGTCTTGCCGCGCGAGACCGGTTGTGCCACATGTTGTTCCGGCGGGTCGGTGACCGGGCCGGCGTCGGGCAGGGCCGCCACCGGCGGTGGCTCGAGGGGCGGGGGAGTCGTCCCGCGCAGGCCGGTGGTCAGGGCCGCCGAGGCCAGGCCGAGCCCCACGGACGAGCGCAGGAGCAGGGTGGTCCGGGACGTCGGGCGGACCTGGCTGGGCCGGAACGGGATGGCCGGCCCCTCCGCCCGGTGGGCCCGCCGTCCGGTCGGGCGCTTACGTCGTCCTCGCGCCCCCGGCGCCTCCACTGATTTCACGAAGAGTGACGCTATTGCTACAACGAGTAAGAAGCCCGGAGGCGTCCGTTAAGCGACACTCAGGAGATCCATAGCTGTTCGCCCGGTCCGGCCACTCCCGTCCCGCCGGTCCCTGACGACCCGGGACTCAGGGCTGCGGGCTCAACTCGCGTGCAGCGAGGTGACGCCCGCCGAGAGCGTCGTGCCGTCGGTGTTCAGCTCGCTGAGGGCCTGCGACACCCGCTGCACCACGTCGCCGTTGATCGGCAGCGACAGGTGGCCCACGCCGTGCACGAGCTCGTTGCGCACGGTCAGGTCCCGGTGGTTCAGCCGCGCGTTGTCGTGCGGCACGACCAGCTGGTCGATGTCGGACCAGAAGGCCAGGAAGCGCGTACGGCAGCCTCGGGCGGGCTCGTCGAGCTCCTCGAACAGATCGCTGCCGGGTCGCAGCTGCCGGCCGAGGTTGGCGGGGATGACGTGCGCGGCGAGCGACCCGTGGTGGGGGGTCCCCAACGTGACCAGCGTGTGCACGCGCTCGTCGCCGCCCAGCCGCTGCACGTAGTAACGCGCGATCAGCCCGCCCAGGCTGTGACCCACGATGTGGATCCGCTCGTAGCCGGTCTCGCCCACCAGTTCCTCGACGGCGGCCGCGAGACCCTCGGCGGCGGCCCGGATGTCGTTGGTGATCGGTGAGTAGTTCAGCGTGACGACGCGGGTGAAGCCGAACGCCCTCAGTCGCCGGATCAGCAGCGCGAAGATGGCCCGGTTGTCGAGCATCCCGTGCACCAGCAGGATCGGCGTGGTCGCGGCGTCGGTGTTGTTGATCATCAGGCTGCGCTGCCGCGGGGTCAGACCCTCGAAGTTGTAGCGCTCCACGTGCGAGCCGCGCTCGCGCAGGATGCCCATCGGGTACATGGCGAGATGGGCGGCCAGCCATACGCTCTCGGTCGCCGCGCCGCGCAGGCCGCGCGGCGTGGCCAGGGCCCGCAGGTCGCGGCCGAGGCGCACCGCGATGCCGCGGTACGTGTTGCGGGCCGAGGGGGACGTCGTCCGCCCCGCCTTGGCGGGTACGCGCGCCAGGGCACCGGTCTGGCCGTTACGAGCCATCTCTGCACCTCCGTCGTCACAGTGGCGAGTGAACCGGTCACTCACCGTTCCGCAATCCCTGCCACGAATGGCCGACGTCGGCGCGGCGCGCCGATGCGTCGTCCATCACATAGTCGCTCACAATTACTGATTGCGCGTTCCACTGTCCGGGGGATCACCCGATTGGTGCCGTGAATGCCCGATTTGACACCCGGTGCCAGCGTCCGCGGTCGAGACGGGCACGAACCGGGCCGCGGCCTGCTGTTCGCGACGCCGTGGATGCGGGTCGGCCGGGCGGGGGACCGCCGCACGAGTCCGCGGGTGGAAGGCTCGGACGGGTGTCCGATCCGAAAGTGACGAGCAGCACGGCGGCCCGTGAAGGCCGTTCCGCCTGTCCGGACTAGGCTCGGCCTGAAAATTCTGTCCCCGTTGTTGAGGACCATCCGTGGATCTTTTCGAATATCAGGCGCGCGACCTCTTCGCCGCCCACGGCGTCCCGGTACTGGGCGCCGTCGTCGTTGACACCCCCGAGGCCGCGGTCGACGCGGCGAAGTCGCTGGGCGACGGCCTCAAGGTCGTCAAGGCTCAGGTGAAGATCGGGGGCCGAGGCAAGGCCGGCGGCGTCAAGCTCGCCAAGACCGACGAGGAGCTGACCGAGCACGCGGCGGCCATCCTCGGCATGGACATCAAGGGCCACACCGTCCACAAGGTGATGATCGCCGAGGGTGCCGAGATCGCCGAGGAGTACTACTTCTCGGTCCTGCTCGACCGCGCCAACCGCACCTACCTGGCCATGGCCTCCCGCGAGGGCGGCATGGAGATCGAGGAGCTGGCCGTCGAGCGCCCCGAGGCGCTGGCCCGCATCCCCGTCGACGCGCTCACCGGCATCGACGCGGCCAAGGCCGCCGAGATCGTCGAGGCCGGGAAGTTCCCGGAGGACGTGAAGGACCAGGTCGCCGACGTCGTCCAGAAGCTGTGGCAGGTCTTCGTCGCCGAGGACGCGCTGCTGGTCGAGGTCAACCCGCTGGTCAAGACGCCGGACGGGAAGATCATCGCGCTGGACGGCAAGGTCAGCCTCGACGAGAACGCCGCGTTCCGGCACGCCTCGCACGAGGAGCTCGTGGACCACGCCGCGGCCGACCCGCTGGAGGCCAAGGCCAAGGCCAAGGGCCTCAACTACGTGAAGCTGGACGGCGAGGTCGGCATCATCGGCAACGGCGCCGGCCTCGTGATGAGCACGCTCGACGTGGTCGCCTACGCCGGCGAGAACTTCGGTGGCACCAAGCCGGCGAACTTCCTCGACATCGGTGGTGGCGCGAGCGCCGAGGTGATGGCCAACGGGCTCGAGGTCATCCTCTCCGACCCGCAGGTCAAGAGCGTCTTCGTGAACGTCTTCGGCGGCATCACCGCCTGCGACGCGGTGGCCAACGGCATCGTGCAGGCGTTCCAGCTGCTGTCCGACCGGGGCGAGGCCGTGACCCGGCCGCTCGTCGTCCGGCTCGACGGCAACAACGCGGAACTCGGCCGCAGCATCCTCACCGAGGCGAACCTGCCCCTCCTGGAGCAGGTCGACACGATGGACGGCGCCGCCTCCCGCGCGGCCGAGCTCGCAGCTCAGGGAGCGTGACGGCATGGCGATCTTCCTCACCAGTGACAGCAAGGTCATCGTCCAGGGCATGACCGGCTCCGAGGGCCGCAAGCACTCGCAGCGCATGCTCGCCTCCGGCACCCAGGTCGTCGGCGGCGTCAACCCGAAGAAGGCCGGCACCACCGTCGAGTTCGACGGCGCCGACGGCGGCAAGGTCGAGATCCCGGTCTTCGGTTCCGTGGCCGAGGCCATCAAGGAGACCGGCGCCGACGTCAGCGTCATCTTCGTCCCGCCGGCCGGCACCAAGGCGGCCGTGTACGAGGCCGTCGACGCGAACATCCCGCTGGCCGTCGTCATCACCGAGGGCGTGCCCGTGCACGACACGGCGGACTTCTACCAGTACGCCAAGAACTCGGGCACGACCCGGATCATCGGGCCGAACTGCCCGGGCCTGATCAGCCCCGGGCAGTCGAACGCCGGCATCATCCCGGCCAGCATCTCGGGCCCGGGCCCGATCGGGCTGGTCAGCAAGTCCGGCACGCTGACCTACCAGATGATGTTCGAGCTGCGCGACATCGGCTTCAGCTCGGGCGTCGGCATCGGCGGCGACCCGGTCATCGGCACGACGCACATCGACGCGCTCGCCGCGTTCGAGGCCGACCCCGAGACCAAGGCCATCGTGATGATCGGTGAGATCGGTGGTGACGCGGAGGAGCGCGCCGCGGCCTACATCAAGGAGCACGTGACCAAGCCGGTCGTCGGCTACGTCGCGGGCTTCACCGCCCCGGAGGGCAAGACGATGGGCCACGCGGGTGCCATCGTGAGCGGCTCCAGTGGTACCGCGCAGGCCAAGAAGGAGGCCCTCGAGGCCGCCGGCGTGAAGGTCGGCAAGACGCCGTCCGAGACCGCCAAGCTGATGCGGGAGATCATGCAGTCCCTGTAGTTCGGCGGCATGCCGAACCAAAGCACAGAGAACCGGTCCGTTCGGGCTGGTTCTCTGTGCTTTGGGTGGGCACGCCGGTGTGTCGGGTGCGGGTCGCCGGGGACCACGGGTGACCATGGATCGGATGATGAGCAGGCTGCTGGAGCGGGAACGGGACGTGGCGCGCGAGCGCAGCACTCCCGGCGTGAATCCGATCGGCGCCGGTCTCCTCGCCGCGGCCCAGGCCGCGGGTGCCTCGCTCACCGTCGTCCTGCTGCCCGTCGTCCTGACCTGGGCGACCGCCGCCTACAGCGAGGCGCCCTGGTCGCAAGCCCTGCAGGTCGGCGTCGACGCCTGGCTGCTGGCCCAGCACGCGGGCATCGTGATCCCCGGGGGGCACGTGGGGCTCGTGCCGTTGGCCCTCGCCCTGGTGCCCCTGATCGCCTGCTGGTTGGCCGGGGTCCGGGTGGCGCGCACGCTCGATCCGAACGGCGAGGCGATCCGCGCCCGCGTCGGCCGGGTCGGGGCGTCGTTGCCGCCGGCCCGCGCGCTGGTCGCCTTCGTCGGCGGCTACGTCGGCCTGGCCGCCGTGGCCTGCGGCATCGGCTCCACCACCACCGTCCGCCCGCTCGCCGCGCAGGCGCTGGTCGGCGCCGGCGTGGTCAGCACCGTCGGCGCCCTGGCCGGTGCGGCCGCGTGGGCCGAGCGGGGCCGGCTGGACGGCGTCCGCCTGGTCCTCGAGTGGCTGCGGCTGCCGTGGCTGGTCCGTAGGTGCCTGGCCCCGGCCGCGCTGGCGGTCGGCCTCCAGCTGGGGCTCGGCGTGGTGCTCGTCGTCGTCGCGCTGGTCGCCGGGCGCGACCAGGTGGTCCTGCTGCACGAGGCGCTGGCCCCGGGCCTGGTCGGCGGCCTGGTCCTGGTCCTGGCCCAGGTGACCGTGCTGCCCAATCTCACGATCTACGCCGTCTCCTATGCCGCGGGACCGGGTTTCGCGATCGGCGCCGATTCGGTGGTGAGCCCCGGAGAGGTGCGGCTGGGTGCGCTGCCCGCCGTCCCGCTGCTCGGCGGGCTGCCCGTGGACGCGGTGCCCGTGCTCGTGCGGGTGGCGCTCGTCGTCCTGGTCGCGTTGCCCGGCGTGGCCGCCGGGATGTCGTTGCACCGCCGCGGCTACGCCGCGGACGTCCGCGAGGCGCTGGCCGAGGCCGCCACCACGGGCGTGCTGGTCGGGCTCGGCTGGTTCGTGCTGTCCTGGCTGTCCGGGGGAGCGGCCGGGCCGGGGCGGCTGGCGGACGTCGGGCCGGTGCCGTGGGCGGTCGGGCTCACCGTCGGCGGGGCCACGCTGGTGACCATCCTGCTCACCGTGCTGTTCCGGGAGCTGGTCACGTCCCTTGCGGCTGAACCGACGGGCCCGCCGACGGAGCCGGAGTCGACTGAAGCCGGTTCGTGAGCCGGTCGACGATGTTCTGCAGCCGCTGCTGCCGGTCGTCGTAACAACGCTGCCGGGCGACCTCGGTGTTGGCCCCGGCCAGGCAGTCCTCGGTGTCGGCGTTCACGCGATAGAACGCGGCGTCGGCCACCACGCTGAACGACAGCACCGCGACCAGGCCCAGCCCCAGCCCGACCGGCCACGCCCGCCGGGCGGCCATGGCGGTGATCCGCCGGGCCGTCTCGGGGTCGCCCGCGAGCGGTGCCGGTGGGGCCGGGTAGCCGGGCGCGGGCGGGGTGAGCGGCCCGGCGATCCACTTCGCGTAGCGGCGCACGCTCGCCAGCCGGTTCAGGGAGCTGATCCCGGCCCAGATCGCCGCGAGGCAGAACGCGCCGCCCGCCAGCCGGACCGGCAGTTGCAGCTGCAGTACGAAGAAGGCGGCCAGCAGCAGGTACCAGAACAGCCGGATGCGCGGCGCCGGGTCGGCCGGGACGCCACTCGTCGCGGACCCGCCGGGGCGGGCGTTCGGGGTGTTCTGCACCCCGGCATCCTGCCAGGACGCAGCGTGCGTCCCCGAGCGAGGCGGTGGGTAGGGTCGCCCCGTGAGCCAGTCGACTCCCGGGCGGACCCGGGTCGCGGTCCTGATCTCCGGTGCCGGGACCCTGATGCAGGCCCTGCTCGAGGCCGGCTCGGCTGCCGACGCCCCGTTCGCCGTCGTCGCCGTGCTGTCGGACCGCGACGGCGCCGAGGGGCTCGAGAAGGCGCGCGCGGCCGGCGTCCCCACCGCCGTCGTCGCGCTGAAGGACTTCGACGACCGCGCGACCTGGAACGTCGCCCTCGACCGCGCGCTGGAGACCTTCCACCCCGACCTCGTGGTGTGCGCCGGCTTCATGAAGATCATCGGCGAGCCGGGGCTGAGCCGGTACTCGGGCCGCATGATCAACACCCACCCCGCGTTGCTGCCCGCGTTCCCCGGCGCGCACGGGGTGCGCGACGCGCTCGCGGCCGGCGTCAAGGTCACCGGTTGCTCGGTGATCATGGTGGACGCCGGCACCGACAGCGGCCCGATCCTCGCCCAGCGCGCGCTCGACGTCCGGCCCGACGACGACGAGGCGTCGCTGCACGAGCGGATCAAGGTGCTCGAGCGGGCCCTCGTGGTCGAGGTGGTCGGCGAACTGGCCCGCGGCGAGCGGGTATCTTCGGCGCCGTGACCGACCTGAACATCACCCCCGACCGGCTGGAGCCCGCGGACGACGAGGGCCGGGTGCTGCTGCGTCGCGCCCTGGTCTCGGTCTACGACAAGACCGGGCTCGAGGAGCTGGCCCGCGGCCTGCACGAGGCCGGGGTCGCGATCGTCTCGACCGGGTCGACGGCCGGGCGGATCGCCGCGGCGGGCATCCCGGTCACGCCGGTCGAGGAGCTGACCGGGTTCCCCGAGTGCCTCGACGGGCGGGTCAAGACGCTGCACCCGCGGGTGCACGCCGGCATCCTCGCCGACCGCCGCATCCCGGCCCACGTCGACCAGCTGGTCGAGCTCGGCATCGAACCGTTCGACCTCGTCGTGGTGAACCTGTACCCGTTCCGGGACACGGTGGCCTCCGGGGCCGCGCCGGACGAGTGCGTCGAGCAGATCGACATCGGCGGCCCGAGCATGGTGCGCGCCGCCGCGAAGAACCACCCGAGCGTGGCCGTCGTCGTCGACCCGGCCCGCTACGGCGACGTGCTGGCCGCGGCGTCCGCCGGCGGGTTCACCCTCGCCCAGCGGACCCGGCTGGCCGCCGAGGCGTTCACGCACACCGCCTCCTACGACATCGCGGTCGCCTCGTGGATGGGCAGCGTGCTCGCGCCCCCGACCGACGGCACCGTCTTCCCGACCTGGGTCGGGGCCAGCTGGGACCGGGCCGACGTCCTGCGCTACGGCGAGAACCCGCACCAGAAGGCCGCCCTGTACCGGCACTGGCGGCCGGGCCTGGCCCACGCCGAGCAGCTGCACGGCAAGGAGATGTCGTACAACAACTACGTCGACACCGACGCCGCCTGGCGGGCCGCGTTCGACCACGCCGAGCCGTGCGTCGCGATCATCAAGCACAACAACCCGTGCGGGATCGCCGTGGGCGCCGCCTCGGCGGCCGACCCGACCGCCGACGCGCACGCGAAAGCCCTGGCCTGCGACCCGGTCTCGGCCTACGGCGGGGTCGTGGCGGTGAACCGTCCGGTGACGGCGGCGATGGCCACCCAGCTCACCGAGGGCTTCACCGAGGTCGTGGCCGCGCCCGACTTCGAGCCCGAGGCGCTGCGCATCCTGACCGAGCGGTGGAAGGCCCTGCGGCTGCTCAAGGTGCCGGTCAACCCGCACCCCGACGCCGTCGAGTTCCGTCCCATCTCGGGCGGCATGCTGATGCAGAGCGTCGACCGCCTCGACGCCGTCGTCGGGGCCGAACCCGCCTCCGGCGGCGACGCGGCGCAGCACTGGCAGCTGGTGACCGGCGAGCCGGCCGACGAGGCGACCCTGCGCGACCTGGAGTTCGCGTGGCGCGCGATCCGTGCGGTGAAGTCGAACGCGATCCTGCTGGCCAAGGACGGTGCCAGCGTCGGCGTCGGGATGGGGCAGGTCAACCGCGTCGACTCGTGCCGGCTCGCGGTCGAGCGGGCGGGAGCGGAGCGGGCCCGCGGTGCGGTCGCCGCGTCCGACGCGTTCTTCCCCTTCCCCGACGGGCTGGAGGTCCTGCTGGCCGCAGGCGTGCGGGCCGTCGTCCAGCCCGGCGGTTCCATCCGCGACGAGTCGGTGATCGAGGCCGCACGGGCGGCCGGCGTGACCATGTACCTCACCGGCACCCGGCACTTCGCGCACTGAGGCCCGAGCAGATGGACGGCCCCTCCCTCCCGACCCGGCGCGCGGCGTTCGCGCTGGTGCTGGTGCTGGTCGCGCTCTCGGTGCCGGTCGCGTTCGGCATCGGGTTCCGGATCGGCGGCTACGTCCTGGCGCTCGCCCTGCTCGTCGGCGGGACGGCGCGGGCCCTACTGCCCGACTACCTCACCCTCGGGCTGCTGGTCCGCTCGCGCCAGCAGGACGTCGCCACGCTGGTCCTGCTCGGTGTGGCCGTGGCCGTGCTGGCCCGGGCGGTACCGGGCTGACACGCTGAGCGCATGACGCGCTACGGGCCCCAGTTCGGGCCGGACATCACGTTCCTCGGCGTCGAACGGTGTGACCTCGACGATGTCTCGACGTACTCCGGCGCGGACGTCGTGATCCTCGGGGCGCCGTTCGACGGTGGCACCTCGCACCGGCCCGGGACCCGGTTCGGCCCGCAGGCGATCCGGATGACCGACTATTTGCCGCACGACGGCTCCCGGCCCAGCCTGGCGCTGCGCACCGACGGGCTGGTCGACCTCAAGGTCGTCGACGCGGGCGACGTCGAGATGTACTCGGGCGACATCGAGACCGCACTGCCCGCGCTCGAGGCCGCCGTCGAGAAGGTGACGCGCGCGGGCGCGATCCCCGTCGTCCTCGGCGGCGACCACTCCATCGCCTTCCCCGACGCCAAGGGGGTCGCGAACGTCCTGGGCTACGGCCGGGTCTCGATGATCCACTTCGACGCCCACGCCGACACCGGCGACATCGAGTTCGGCTCGCTGTGGGGGCACGGCCAACCGATGCGACGGCTCATCGAGTCGGGGGCCCTGCGCGGCGACCGGTTCCTGCAGATCGGGCTGCGTGGGTACTGGCCTCCGCCCGCGACGCTCGACTGGATGGCCGCGCACCGCATGCGTTCGTACGAGATGACGGAGATCGTGCACCGCGGCCTCGACGAGTGCCTGACCGAGGCGTTCGCCATCGCCACCGACGAGTGCGAGGGCGTCTTCCTGTCCGTCGACATCGACGTGTGCGACCCGGGGCACGCGCCGGGCACCGGGACGCCGGAGCCGGGCGGGCTGAGCGCCCGGCAGTTGCTGGACGCCGTCCGCCGGATCTGCCTCGAACTCCCCGTGGTGGGGGTGGACGTGGTCGAGGTCAGCCCGCCCTACGACCACGCCGACATCACCGCGGCGCTGGCCAACCGGGTGGTGCTGGAGTCGCTGTCGGCCATCGCCCGCCGGCGCCGCGACGCCCGCGAGGGGACCCGGTGGGACCCGGCGACCCCCCTCCTCTCCGGCCGGGTTCCGGGTGAGGGCCCGGGTGATGTTGAACACCCCATTCCTGAAACCTGACTGAGTGGAGGGTTGTCCCTGGTGGGACGGAGCAGGAAATATCGGTCCGTAAGACTGGATTGGCGTGTCTACCGACCCTCAGAGTGGGCATGGGCTATGTGGGATTTGACCGTGATGGCACCCTGGTAGGTAGGTACTGTCGGTGTACGTGCCGATCCGGATGGTTCGGGTAGATCGTCGCGAGCGGAAGAGGAGGTGACCGGGGTGGGCATGAAGTCCCGCTGCCCCGAGGGGCACCTCACCTCGTCCAGCGTCTGCGAGATCTGCGGGTCGCTCGTGCGCCCGATGCGCGGTGAGGGGCGCCTCCCCACCGAGGGGCGCGTGATGGGCCGCCGCAACCGTGGCCCGCAGACGCCCCCCGACGGGCAGGGTGCCAACGGTCAGGCGCCCGGTTACGGCCGGGGCGGCTACGGCCCTCAGGGCGGTCCCCAGGGCGGGCCCCCGGGGTACGGCCGCCCCCGCTCCTCGTGGGACGACGGCCGCGGCGGCTACGAGTCCGGCTACGGCGAACCGCGCAACGGCTACGGCCCGGGCGGGCCGAACGGCTACGCGCCGAACGGCCGCGGCCCGAACGGCCAGAACGGCTACGGGCCGAACGGCCAGAACGGTCAGAACGGTCAGAACGGCTACGGTCCGGGCGGGCCCAACGGGTACGGGCCGAACGGTCGGCCGCCGAACGGTCAGAACGGTCGGCCCGCGCCGAACGGTCGCCCCACCGGGCAGAACGGCTACGGCCCGAACGGTCGCCCCGAGGGGTACGGCCCCAACGGGTACGGCCAGCCGCGGCCGCCGGTGCCGCCGCGCCCGCAGTACCGCGAGCAGGAGTACCGCGAGGGGTACGACCCCGGCTACGAGCAGCCTGGTTACGACCAGCCCGGATACGAGCAGGGCTACGACCCGCAGGGCTACCCGGGCTACCCGGCGCCGGGTTACGAGCCGGGTTACGAGCAGGGGTATCGCGAGCCGGCGCCTGTCGCTCGCCCGCCCGCCCGTCCGGCCGAGCGTCCGGTCCGACCGGCCCGGCCGCCGCAGCCGCGCCCGTCGGCGCCGGAGCCCGAGGCCCAGCGGTCCGTCTGGGTGGCGGAGATCTGGGTGGACCCCGACTGGTACGACACCCAGCAGAGCGTGGAGCCGTGCCCGCCCGGCGGGCTCGTGGGTCTCGTCCCGTTGCTCGACGAGTCGTTGCTGGTCGGGCGGCACTCCAAGAGCCTCGAGGTGGAACCGGGCATCGACTGCGGCGCCGACCACGGCGCCTCCCGCCGGCACGCGCGGGTCTTCGTCGAGGACGGCCGCTGGTGGGTCGAGGACCTGCAGTCGGCCAACGGCACGTTCGTCCGGGCGGCCGGTGAGCCGCTGCCCAAGGAACCGGTCGAGGCCGGCGAGAAGGTCGCCCTCGTCCCGGGCCTCGAGATCTTCGTCGGGGCCTGGACCCGGCTGGCCGTGCGTCCCGCCCTTCCCGACGAGCACTTCGAGGGTGAGGAGCGCGCGCCGCTGCTGGCCGACGACCAGCCGGCCGACGAGTACGCCGACGAGGCCTACGACGAGTACGACGACGGGTACGCCTACGACGAGGGGTACGACGGCGAGGACGGCGAGTACCGCGGCCCGGGCTACGACCGCCAGTACGCCTCGACGCTGCTCCCGCAGGAGGACTACGGCCTGGTGCCGAACGGTCAGAACGGGCGGCCCGTGAACGGCCAGAACGGTCGTCCGGCGTCGAACGGGCCGCGCGGCGGTGCGCCTCGGGGCCCGCAGCCGGCGCCGAACGGTGGGCCGAACGGCCGCCCCGGCCCGAACGGCGGCCCGCCGAGCAGCCGGGCGCGGATCCAGCAGGCGATCGCCGACCGGGCCCGTGGCTTCCGCACCACCCCGCGCGACGAGGAACCGGACGACGGCATCAGCCTGGACGACTGGCCCTACTGAGTACCGGCCGAAAGCGCTTGCGTGGCAACACTCAAGTGATCGGTCAGCGGAAGACGACCGTGCGATGGCCATTCATCAGCACCCGGTTGCGGGTGTGCCACGTGACGGCCCGCGCGAGTACCTGGCACTCGACGTCCCGGCCCGCGGCGCCCATCTCCTCGGCGCTCATGGTGTGGTCCACGCGTTCGACGTCCTGCTCGATGATCGGGCCTTCGTCGAGGTCCGAGGTCACGTAGTGGGCCGTCGCGCCGATCAGTTTCACGCCGCGCGCGTGGGCCTGCTGGTAGGGGCGGGCGCCCATGAACGACGGCAGGAACGAGTGGTGGATGTTGATCACCCGACCGGACAGGGTCTCGCACAGCTGCGGTGACAGCACCTGCATGTAGCGGGCCAGTACGACCAGGTCGACCGACTCCTTCTCGACCAGCTCCAGCAGCTGGGCCTCGGCCTGGGGCTTGTTGTCGCGGGTGACCGGCAGGTGGACGAACGGGATGCCCTGCGACTCGACCAGGTCCGCGAAGTCGGTGTGGTTGGACACGACCGCCGGGATGTCGACGTCGAGCGCGCCGATGCGGTGCCGGAACAGCAGGTCGTTCAGGCAGTGCCCGAACTTCGACACCATGATCAGCACCCGGTAGCGGGCGCTCGCGTCGACCAGGTGCCAGTCCATCTGGAACGAGTCTGCGACGGCCTGGAAGGCCCGGCTGAGCCGTTCGTGGGTCTCCACCGGGTCGGGGGTGGAGAACTGGACGCGCATGAAGAAGCGGTCCGTGCCGGTGGGACCGAGGTCGCCGTACTGCTGGCTCTGCAAGATGTTGCAGTTGTGCTGGACCAGGTAGCTGGTCACCGCGTAGACGATGCCCGGCCGGTCGGGGCAGGAGAGGGTCAGCACGAACTCGGCGGTCACGTCGGCAGCGTCCAGCCCGCCCGACTCCCGGTCAAGTCGGCACCCCGGGCGTGCCGGACGGCATGCGGAACCAGCCCCCGCCGCGCTCGCTGGGTGAGGCCCCAGTGACGCTCGGTTCGGCTGGGAGTGGATCAATGTCAAGGCACCGTCAAACCTGTCGTGTCCTTGTCCCATGCCCCGGTACGCGGCCCCCCGTGTCCCGTAATGTCACGGTCGCACGTAGACGGCAAGCACACTCGGGAGCACGATCATCGTGGGAAAGAGAGCCAGGGGTGGCGACGTCCCTCCCGGTTCGCGAACCCGCTCAGCCCTGATCAGCACTCGCTCCGCTCGCTGGGAGGGTGCGCTGGGGCCCGCCGAGGAGCTGTCGTCCCGCCGCCGCGCGGGTCGGGCCCGCCCGGCGCGGCTGGCCGCGGAGGCCGAGCCCGAGATCGACCTGACCGACCCCGACGTCGTGCTGCAGGAGGTGCCGGACGACGTCCCGCCGGTCGCTGCGCAGACCGTGCCGGTGCGTGGGGTACCGGCCCTCGAGGTGACGGTCACACGGACGCCCACCAGTCGGCGCGAGGCGCGCGCCCGGGAGCTGACCAGCCCTCGCTCCGCTCGCGTGGAGACGATGGGCACTCGCTCCGCTCGCTGGGACGACGACCGCCGCAGCGCCGTCGACGACGCCGGGGCTGCGGCTTCGGGCTCCTCGCCGGCCCCCGTGAGCCGGCGCGAGGCCCGGCTGGCCGAGCAGCGCGGTGCGCGCCGATCGGCGCCCGCCGCTCGCCCCTCAGAGCGCCCCGCGGGCCGTCCCCGCCCCACGGCCCGTCCCCGTCCCACGGCGAAGGCGACGCCCGCGCGCAAGCCGGGCTCCCGTCGTCCCACGTTCGACCCGCGCACCGGCCTGCCGCTGCGCCGGATCGGCGGTGACAAGCGCGTCTGGGCGGCGGCCCTCGTCACCGCCATGGTCCTGCTGATCCCCGGGACGACGCTGCTCAGCCCGAAGGGCCCCGTGGTCGACGGCGCGCTGATCAGCGACGGCGGCAACGTCTACGGCGACCTCCCGGCCAAGAAGTTCACCACGCAGGACGCGGTGATCGCCGACCACAACTCCCCGGTGCGCAAGCCGAAGGACCTGCAGACGCCGACGCCCAGCCCGATCCCGTCGCCGGTGCCGTTGGGCGGCGACGATGACGGCACCGGCACCGGCACCGGCACCGGTGACGGCCCCTCGACCAAGCCGACGCCGAAGCCGACGCCGAAGCCGACCCCCAAACCGAAGCCCGAGCCGAAGGAGCCGGCCAGCGGCAGCGCGGACGTCACGGCCGGCGAGTCGGGGCTGCCGTGGGCCAGCGGGGCGTACATCCCGGGCGACAGCAAGACCAAGCTCGACGCTTTCGGCGCGTGGCGCGGCAAGGGCATGGACGTCGTCGTGACGTGGGCGTCGCGGGCCAACTGGGGCGACATCACGAACCCCGAGTGGGTGCTGCGGGCCTGGAAGGGCACCCCGTACACGAAGGTCTTCGGCATCGCGCCGATCCCCGAGGACGGCAGCGGCAACCTGAACAACTGCGCCGACGGGGCCTACAACGACAAGTGGAAGACGTTCGCGCGCAACGTGAAGGCGGCCGGCTTCAGCAACAAGATCATCATCCGGCTGGGCTGGGAGTTCAACGGCGACTGGTACGCCTGGAGCGCGAAGGACCCGAAGGCCTTCGCGGGCTGCTGGCGGCAGATCGTCACCACCGTGGAGGCGATCGACCCCGCCCTGCGCTGGGAGTGGACGGTCAACCGCGGCCGGAGCGCCGGCCTGGCCGACCCGACGAAGGCCTGGCCCGGTGACGGCTACGTCGACTACGTGGGCGTCGACTCCTACGACATCTACCCGGGCGTGCACAGCGACGCCGACTGGCAGCAGCACTACTCCGGCGACCAGGGCCTGAAGTACTGGGCCGACTTCGCCCAGGACCACGGCAAGAAGCTGTCCGTGCCGGAGTGGGGCGTCTACCCGGGCAGCGCGCACGCCGGCAACAACGGCGGCGACAACCCGTTCTACATCCAGAAGATGATGAAGTTCTTCAAGTCGATGGGCAGCCGGCTGGCCTACGAGTCGTACTTCAACGAGGACGCGGGGTACTACGCGGGTTCCCTCTACGGGCCCGACCAGAACCCGCGGGCCGCCGCCGCGTACAAGGAGCTCTACAGCGCCGCCTGACCTGGCAGAGTCAGCGGCCGTGGACCCGCTCGCCCTGCCGCCGTCCGACCTGCTGAGCGCGCCGTCGAGCGGCGAGCGGGCGGGGGCCTGGCAGCGTGGGGTCGCGCTCGGGGCCCTGGGTCGCTACGGCGATGCCTTCATCGAACTCGAGGCGCTGGACGGGGCGGACCGCTGGGTCTCGCTGGCGTCGTCCACCCTCGGCTCGCTGCACCGGCAGCTCGGCCGCTACCTGCCCGCGCGGGCCCTCGACCTGCGGGCCCTGGACCTGGCCGCCGACGCCGAGGCGCGCGTCGAGGCGCTGCTCGGGCTCGCGGCGGACGCCGTGGGGCTGGCCGAGACGGACGACGCGGCGGGGCATCTGGGCGCGGCGCTCGCCGTCGGCGGCGACCCGGGCTGGCGGCCCCGCGTGCGGTCGGGCTGGGTGGCGGCCGAGGTCGCGTTCCTGCGCGGGGACGCCGGCCCCGGGCTCGAGGCGGCCGAGGCGTCGGTGCGGGCGGCGCACGAGTCGGGGTCGGGTCGGCACCTGGCCAAGAGCCTGCTGTTCCGGTGCGTCGGGCGGTTGCTGACCGGCGACGCCGGGGCCGCGCTGGACGACGGGGAGGCGGCGCTGCGCCTGGCCCTCGCCCTGGGCACGCGCCCCCTCGTGTGGCCCGCGGTCGCGTTGCTGCGGGCGCCGGGACTGGCCGAGCGGCTGCCGGCCGACCGGCTCGGCGAGGTCCGCGCGCAGGGGCGCGGCGCCGTCCTGGCGATCGCCACCGGCCTGCCGCGCGACCTCGCGGGGGAGTGGCTGGCCAAGCCCGACGTGGCGGCCCTCCTGCGCTGAGGGTGGAGTGTGAGGAACGGGTCATCGCCCGGCGGCTGCGGACGTCCCGCGATCCGATACGTTGACGTCGAGCGATCCGATGAGGAGTGGATTAGGCGTGGCGAAGATCAAGGTGAACGGCCCGGTCGTAGAGCTCGACGGCGACGAGATGACGCGGATCATCTGGCAGTTCATCAAGGATCGACTGATCCATCCCTACCTCGACATCGACCTGCGCTACTACGACCTCGGCCTCGAGCACCGCGACGCCACCGACGACCAGGTGACGATCGACGCGGCGAACGCCATCAAGGAGCACGGCGTCGGCGTCAAGTGCGCCACCATCACCCCCGACGAGGCCCGGGTCGAGGAGTTCGGCCTGAAGAAGATGTGGCTGTCCCCGAACGGGACGATCCGCAACATCCTCGGTGGCGTCGTGTTCCGCGAGCCGATCATCATCTCGAACATCCCGCGGCTGGTGCCCGGCTGGACGAAGCCGATCATCATCGGCCGCCACGCCCACGGCGACCAGTACAAGGCGCAGAACTTCAAGGTCCCCGGCGCCGGCAAGGTGACGATCACGTTCACCCCCGACGACGGTGGCGAGCCGATCGAGCACCTCGTGGCCAACTACCCGGCCGAGGGTGGCGTGGCGATGGGCATGTACAACTACAACAAGTCGATCGAGGACTTCGCCCGGGCCTCGCTGTCCTACGGGCTGGCCCGCAACTACCCGGTGTACCTCTCGACGAAGAACACGATCCTCAAGGCCTACGACGGTGCCTTCAAGGACATCTTCCAGGACGTGTACGAGAAGGAGTTCAAGGCCGACTTCGACGCGGCCGGGCTCACCTACGAGCACCGCCTGATCGACGACATGGTCGCCGCCGCCCTGAAGTGGGAGGGCGGCTACGTCTGGGCCTGCAAGAACTACGACGGCGACGTGCAGTCCGACACCGTGGCCCAGGGTTTCGGCTCGCTCGGCCTGATGACCTCGGTGCTCTCCACGCCCGACGGCAAGACCGTCGAGGCGGAGGCCGCGCACGGCACCGTCACCCGGCACTACCGGCAGCACCAGGCCGGCAAGCCGACCTCGACCAACCCCATCGCCTCGATCTTCGCGTGGACGGGCGGCCTCAAGCACCGCGGCAAGCTCGACGGCACCCCCGAGGTGACCGCGTTCGCCGAGACGCTCGAGCGGGTCTGCATCGAGACGGTCGAGAGCGGCAAGATGACCAAGGACCTCGCGCTGCTCGTCGGGCCGGACCAGGCCTGGCTGACCACCGAGGAGTTCCTGGGCGCCCTGGACGAGAACCTCCAGGCCGCGACCAAGTAGATCTCTGTACCGAGGAGCGAGTTCGCCATGAGCACCACGCCCGTCAAGGTCACCGTCACCGGCGCCGCCGGCCAGATCGGGTACGCCCTGCTGTTCCGCATCGCCTCCGGTGCGCTGCTGGGCCCCGACACCCCGGTCGCGCTGCGGCTGCTGGAGATCCCGCAGGGGGTCAAGGCCGCCGAGGGCACCGCCATGGAGCTCGTCGACTGCGCCTTCCCGCTGATCTCGTCGATCGACATCTTCGACGACCCCAAGGCGGCGTTCGACGGCGCCAACGTCGGCCTGCTGGTCGGGGCCCGGCCGCGCACCGCGGGCATGGAGCGGGCCGACCTGCTCTCCGCCAACGGCGGCATCTTCGGCCCCCAGGGTGCGGCGATCAACGAGGGTGCGGCCTCCGACATCCGCGTGCTGGTCGTGGGCAACCCGGCCAACACGAACGCGCTGATCGCGGCCTCCTCGGCGCCGGACGTGCCGTCCTCGCGGTTCACCGCCATGACCCGCCTCGACCAGAACCGCGCGCTCGGTCAGCTGTCCCAGAAGACCGGCGTCCCGGTCTCGGAGATCAAGAAGGTCACCATCTGGGGCAACCACTCGGCGTCCCAGTACCCCGACATCTTCCACGCGGAGGTGGCCGGCAAGCCCGCCGCCGAGGTGATCAACGACCAGGCGTGGCTGGAGAACGACTTCATCCCGACCGTCGCCAAGCGTGGTGCGGCGATCATCGAGGCCCGGGGTGCGTCCTCGGCCGCCTCGGCCGCCTCGGCCGCCATCGACCACGTGCACGACTGGGTGCTCGGTACCCCCGCCGGTGACTGGACGTCGGCGGCCATCCCGTCGGACGGTTCGTACGGCGTGCCCGAGGGCCTCATCTCGTCGTTCCCGGTGACCTCCGAGGGTGGCGAGTGGAAGATCGTCCAGGGCCTGGAGATCTCCGAGTTCTCGCGCGGTCGCATCGACGCCTCGGTCGCCGAGCTCGGCGAGGAGCGCGAGGCCGTGAAGGCGCTCGGCCTCCTCTGAGTTCCTGTGGTGTGCCCCGCTAGTGGGGGTGAATGTGGCCTCTGACGGCCCGAAATCACCCCCACAAGCGGGGCACACTGCGTTGGTCGGCCCGCAGAACCGCCCTGCGGTACCGAGCCAGGTAGGCGGCGCGGCGCGAGTAGTAATCGGCCATCGTGAACCGCACGATCTCGAACCCGCTGTCCCACAGCGAGTCCTGACGGAGCTTGTCCTCCCAGGGGGTCGCCGGTTGTTCCTCCTGCTCGTACTTCCGTCGACCGTCGGCCTCGCTGATCACTCGATTGGCGCGATCCAGCAGATCCACCCGATACCGGGTGCGGTCGGTACTGATCCAGACCTGCGGTTCCGGTTGGAATCCCGCCTGGATCAACACCGCTCGGTTCAGCGATTCGAGCGCGCTCTCGGACCGGGCGTCGAGATGGTCTGCCACCCACGTCACCCGGGCGCGGCCGGGCCCTGGGGCCGCGCCCAGAATGTGGTGGGTGAGTTCCTCGCCGGTCACGCCGTGAAACCGGGCTGCCGCGTCAGCCACCGCCAGAGCCCAGCCGTCGTCCAGGTGCCGGCAGCAGTCGACGACGGTCCTGAGCGGCGTGGTCAGACGAACCCTCTCCCGCCGGCAGATCTCGTCGCCGGTCAGCCAGGCCCGTCGTTGGAGCACGCCGCCCTGGTTGCCGACCGCGCCGACGTGGATCTCGTCCCGCGGGGTCACCAGGTGTGGGGGATCCGGTGGTCCCTTCGGCAGCGGCAGCCCCCACAAGGCCGCCGCGGACAGGCCGGTCGCGACCAGCTCCGGTGATCTGCGCTGCCGGACGAGGATTCTCCATCGGTGCCGGGAGCGATCGTCGCCGGTCGCCCAGGCGACACCGTCCACGAAGAGTCCACGACCAGCCTTGTGCACGGTCCCCCGATGCAGAGCCCACCGGACGGCGTCCCGGGTCACGCCGGCTCTGCGCAGTTCGGCCGTCGTGGCGACCCCGCCCAGTGCCGCCATCGCGTCCGTCACCGTCACCCGCCCCACGAGTCAAGTCTGGCTGCTCGTTCGCGGGCGCCCCCGAACTTGTCCACAGCCCGCGGTATGCCCCGCTTGTGGGTGTGATTTCGGTCCGTCGCCGTCGAAATCGCCCCCACAAGAAGGGCACACCGCGAATACTCGGGCCTCACGGTCGCCGGCTACCTGGCGGTGGTCATGGTGGTCCTGCTCTTCGGTCAGGCCGGTCGACCGTGGGCCGCCCAGCCCGAGGCGCAGCCGGCCTGACTGATAGGCTCCCCTCGCCGCGACTGGCGTTGAGGTGGGTTGACCACCGGGAAGCGGTGAGAGTCGTCGTCCTCGAGGTCGTTCGCCTGGGCCCGGGGCACTGGAGAGCACCGTCCGACGACCAGGCCCAGGAGCCCGCCATGACTGCACCCACTCAAGCGCAGAGCGTCACCAACGCCCCGATCGAGCAGGCCGACCCCGAACTCGCCGCCGTCCTGGCGCAGGAGCTCGGTCGCCAGCGGAACACGCTGGAGATGATCGCCAGCGAGAACTTCGCCCCCCGCGCGGTCCTCGAGGCCCAGGGCAGTGTGCTCACCAACAAGTACGCCGAGGGCTACCCGGGCAAGCGGTACTACGGCGGTTGCGAGTACGTCGACATCGCCGAGGACCTGGCCCGCGACCGCGTGAAGGCCCTGTTCGGCGCCGCCTACGCGAACGTCCAGCCGCACTCCGGCGCCCAGGCCAACGCCGCCGCGATGCACGCGCTGATCCGCCAGGGCGACACGATCCTCGGCCTGGAACTGGCCCACGGCGGCCACCTCACCCACGGCATGAAGATCAACTTCAGTGGCCGGCTCTACGAGGTCGCCTCCTACGGCGTGGACCCGCAGACGTTCCGCGTCGACATGGACGTCGTGCGCGAGAAGGCGCTGGAGCACCGGCCGAAGCTGATCATCGCCGGCTGGTCGGCCTACCCGCGGCACCTCGACTTCGCGGCCTTCCGCAGCATCGCCGACGAGGTCGGCGCCTACCTGATGGTCGACATGGCGCACTTCGCGGGCCTGGTCGCCGCGGGCCTGCACCCCAGCCCGGTGCCGTACGCCGACGTCACCACCTCCACGACGCACAAGACGCTGGCCGGCCCGCGCGGCGGCATCATCCTGTCCCGCGACGAGGAGAACGCCAAGAAGTTCCAGAGCGCCGTCTTCCCGGGCCAGCAGGGTGGTCCGCTGATGCACGTGATCGCCGCCAAGGCGGCCGCGTTCAAGATTGCGAGCAGCGACGAGTTCAAGGACCGGCAGGAGCGCACCCTGCGGGGCGCGAAGATCCTGGCCGAGCGCCTCACCGGTTCCGACGCCCAGGCGGCCGGCGTGGACGTGCTCACCGGCGGCACCGACGTCCACCTCGTCCTGGTCGACCTGCGCGACAGCCAGCTCGACGGCCAGCAGGCCGAGGACCGCCTCCACGAGGTCGGCATCACCGTGAACCGCAACGCCGTCCCGTTCGACCCGCGCCCGCCGATGGTCACCTCCGGCCTGCGGATCGGCACCCCGGCGCTGGCCACCCGCGGCTTCGGCGACGAGCAGTTCACCGAGGTCGCCGACATCATCGCCGGTGCCCTGCAGCCGACCTGCGACATCGCCGCGCTGCGCGCGCGGGTCGAGAAGCTCGCCGCCGACTTCCCGCTGTACCAGGGCCTCGAGTCGTGGTGACCGCGACCGATCGGACGACGTCCGCGCGGGTTCTCGACGGCAAGGCGGCCCTGGCCGCCATCAAGGGTGAGCTGAAGGAGCGCGTGGCCGCGCTCGCGGCGCGGGGCGTCGTGCCCGGGCTCGGCACCGTGCTGGTCGGTGAGGACCCCGGCAGCGCGACGTATGTCGCGATGAAGCACCGTGACTGCGCGGAGATCGGGATCACCTCGATCCGGGCGGACCTGCCCGCCACGGCGACGCAGGCCGACGTCGAGAACGCCGTGCGCGAGCTCAACGACGACCCGGCCTGCACCGGTTACATCGTCCAGCTGCCGCTGCCCAAGGGCATCGATACCGACGCCGTCCTGGAGCTGATCGACCCCGCCAAGGACGCCGACGGCCTGCACCCGACCAACCTGGGTCGGCTCGTGCTGAACGTCAACGCGCCACTGAGCTCACCGCTGCCCTGCACCCCGCACGGCATCGTGGAACTCCTTCGCCGCAACGGCATCGACCTGAACGGCGCCGAGATCGCGGTGCTCGGGCGGGGGGTCACGGTCGGCCGGCCGCTCGGCCTGCTGCTCACCCGGCGCGAGATCAACGCCACGGTCACGTTGTGCCACACCGGGACCCGCGACGTCGCCGCGCATCTGCGCCGGGCGGACGTGGTCGTCGCGGCGGCGGGCGTGGCGGGCATCGTCACGGCCGACATGGTCAAGCCGGGCGCCGTCGTCCTCGATGTCGGCGTCAGCCGCGTGGTCGGGGACGACGGGAAGTCGCGCCTGGCCGGCGATGTGGCTCCCGACGTCCGGCAGGTCGCGGGCTGGGTCGCACCCAACCCCGGCGGGGTGGGCCCGATGACCCGGGCCATGCTGCTGACCAACGTCGTGGACGCCGCCGAACGCCTCTGACCTACCCCGGTTACGCGCTGGTACGCGCGACATCCCGTGCGTACTGGCGCGTAACCGCAGCGGTCAGGTGAGCTGGCTCAGGGCCAGTTCGGCGTAGAGGGCGGCGCCGTCGGGCAGCACCCGGTCGTCGAACGCGGCGTGCGGCGAGTGGTTGCTCGGCGCGGTCAGAGGGTCGTTGTCGTCGACGCAGGCACCGAGCAGCAGCATCGCGCCCGGCACCCGGTCGATCACGCGCGAGAAGTCCTCGGTACCGGTGATCGGCCGGGACATCACGTCGGTCCGGTCGGCACCGAACAGCGAGTTCGCCACCTCCAGGCCCATTTCCGTCGCGGCGGAGTCGTTCATGGTGACCGGGTACTCCTCGACGTACTCGACGTCGGCGACCAGCCCGTGCGCCTCGGCGACCCCGTGGCACACCTGGATCAGCAGGTCCTTCACGCGCCGCCGCACCGACCGGTCGAACGTGCGCACGGTCGCCTCGAAACTCGCCGTCTCGGGGATGATGTTGCGCCGCGACCCCGCGTGCAGCGAACCCACCGTCACGACGACCGCGTCGAAGGCGTCGACCCCGCGGTTCACGGCGGTCTGCAGGGCCAGCACCATCTCGCACGTGGCCGGCACCGGGTCGCGGGTCAGGTGCGGCGTCGATCCGTGCCCGCCGGCGCCGTGCACGGTCACGAACATCCCGTCGCTGGCGGCCATGATCGGCCCGGGCCGGGTGCTGACGTGCGCGCGCGGCATCATGTTCGGCATCACGTGCAGCGCGTACGCCATGTCGGCCGGGTGCCCGGCGGCGCTCAGCACGCCCGCATCGATCATCTTCTGCGCGCCGTCGTAACCCTCCTCGCCGGGCTGGAACATCAGGACGACGTCCCCCTGCAGCGTGGACCGGCGCGCGTCCAGCAGCCGCGCGGCGCCGATCAGCATGGTCGTGTGCAGGTCGTGCCCGCAGGCGTGCATCGCACCGTCCAGCACCGAGCGGTACGGGACGTCGACCTCCTCGTGCACGGGCAGCGCGTCCATGTCGGCCCGCAGCAGGACGACGGGTCTCGGCTCCTCGGGCTCGTGCTCGCCCGCGCCGCCGCGCAGGACGGCGGTCACCGAACTGATCTCCGAACCGGCGCTGATCTCCAGGTCGAGGTCGTCGAGCGCCTCGAGCACGGCATCCTGCGTGCGGGGCAGCCGCAGGCCGATCTCCGGGCGCTGGTGCAGGCGGTGCCGCAGCTGCGAGAGCTCGTCGGCCAGGCCCCGCGCGTCGTCGAGAAGGGTCATACAGACCTATGTAGCGTGTTCGGGCCCACACCGGCAGTGTTTTGCGCGATCTGCCTGTGACGGCTGGGACTGTCGCCGGGGTGCGGAACAATCGCCGCGTGCCCATCGAGCCCCGCCTCCTGACCGTCGCCTCCTGCAACGTGAACGGGGTGCGGGCCGCCGTCCGGCGCGGCATGGGCCCGTGGCTGGCGGCCACGAAGCCCGACGTCCTGTGCCTGCAGGAGGTCCGCGCGCCCGACGCCGAGGTCGCGGCCGTGCTGGGCGACGGCTGGTCGGGTGTTCACGCCGAGGCGGCGGCCAAGGGCCGCGCCGGGGTGTCGGTGCACTCGCGGGTCGCGCCCGTCGCCGTGCGTGTCGGGCTGCCGGGCTTCCTGGACGCCGGGCGCTGGGTCGAGGCCGACGTGCCGGTCGCGTCCGGGGTGCTGACCGTCTGCTCGACGTATGTGCACACGGGGGAGGCCGACACCCCGAAGCAGGACGAGAAGTACGCCTTCCTGGCTGCGATGCGTACCCGGCTGCTGGAGCTGGCGGCCGACGGGCGCTACGTGCTCGTGACCGGCGACTTCAACATCTGCCACCACGAGGTCGACTTGAAGAACTGGAAGGGCAACCTGAAGAAGTCCGGCTTCCTGCCCGACGAGCGGGCCTGGCTGACGGCTCTTCTCGAGAGTGGCTTCGTGGACGTCGGCCGCCGCCTGGGCGGTGAGGGTCCGGGCCCGTACACGTGGTGGTCGTGGCGCGGGCAGGCCTTCGACAACGACGCGGGCTGGCGCATCGACTACCAGCTCGCCTCGGCCAACCTGGCCGCCCGGGCGGTGAAGGCGAGCGTGCACCGGGCGGCGACGTATGCGCAGCGGTGGAGCGATCACGCCCCGGTGGTCGTGACGTACGAGGTCTGAGCCACCGGAACCGCGGGTAGGGCTCACCCGTTCCACCGGTCACGAGCCTCACCGTGGGAGGAGATCTCGATGGGCTTCCTGGACAGGCTGTTCGGCCGCCCGGAGCAGCGGCAGTACGACTACGACCGGCAGCGCGCCGGCTGGAACGCTCCGCAGCAGCGGCAGGCCTACCCGTACGCGCGTGGGCAGGGGCTCAGCCCCGACGAGCAGGCGGTCGAGCGGTACAAGTACCTGCTGCGCACCGCGCCGCCCGACCAGATCGAGCAGGCCCATGCTGAGGCGTTCGCGAAGCTGACGCCCGAGCAGCGCGCCCAGGTGCTGGCCGAGCTGAGCGCGGAGCTGCCGCCGGGGGAGCGGCCCGCCGACGCGCAGCCGCGGACGCTGGCCCGGGCGGCGACGCGGGCCGAGATGCGCAACCCCGGCACCCTCGAGCGGTCCTTCGGCCGCACCGGCGGCATGGGCGGCGGGATGGGGATGGGCGGCATGCTCGCGGGCGGCCTGCTCGCCGGCGTGGCGGGTGCCTTCATCGGGACGGCGGTCGCCGACGCCCTGTTCGACGACGGTCCGTGGGACGGCGGGCTGTTCGAGACGGGTGACGGCGGTGACGCGGAAGCAGCCGCCGACACCGGGTACGACGGCGGTGGCTACGACGGCGGCGACTTCAGCGGTGGCGACTTCGGTGGGGGCTTCGACGGCGGCGGGTTCGGCGGCGACTTCTAGCGCCGAGGAGAACGTTCTGCCCCGGAAGGCCGCCGTCCGGAGGCCCTTACGGGGCAGAACGTTCCACTCGCGGATCAGCGGTAGGTCAGCCGCCCCTCGAGTTCGAGTTGCAGCTCGGCCATGGCCAGGCGCATCTCGTCGAGCGCCACCGGCTCCGCCTCCGGGGCCTCGCCCGGCACCCGCCAGGGCAGGGTGACCAGGCAGATCACGGCCCCGACCAGCGCGATCGCCGTCGACACGTACAGCGCGGTGTGCAGCCCGTCGACGAACCCGGTCGCCGAGCCGCCGGCCAGGACCGACTGCGCCGGGAACAGCGCCCCGAGCCCGGCCACGCCGACCGCGATGCCGGTCTGCCGGAAGGCGTCGTTGATGCCCGCGGCCAGCCCGGAGTGCGTGGCCGCGCTCTCGCCGAGCACGAGCCCGCTCATGACCGGGTTGAACACCCCGGCGCCGACGCAGGCGAGCATGAAGGCCCAGGTCATCGCCCAGCGCGAGCTGTCGACCTGCGCGGTCAGCCCCATCACCAGCAGGCCCGCGGCGACCAGCACCAGCGACACCGCGAGGGTGACGGCGGGCGAGACCTTCTTGCCGATCTGTGCGGTGGCTCCGGCGACGAAGAACATCACCACGGTGCCCGGCAGGTAGGCCAGCCCGGCCTCGACGGGCGTCAGGTGCAGCACACCCTGCAGGTAGAAGGTGCAGTAGACGAACACGGCGAACATCGACGACGAGATCGCGAACGCGGCCAGCTGGGCCCCGGTGAACGCGCGGTTGGCGAACATCTGCAGCGGCAGCATCGGCTGCTCGACGAGGGCCTCGACGGCGACGAACAACCCCAGCGACAGCGCGGCCCCGCCGAACGAGGCCAGTACGGTGCCCGACGTCCAGCCGTCGACGTTGCCCCGCATCAGGCCGAAGATCAGCAGGCCGAGGCCGAGCGCGGCCAGCACCTGGCCGGGGACGTCGAGGCCCCGCGGGTTCGAGTCCTTCGACTCCCGGACCCAGCGCGCCGTGACCGCCCAGGTCACGAGCCCGACCGGGACGTTGAGCAGGAAGATCGCGCGCCAGTCGACGTGCTGGGTGAGCATGCCGCCCAGCAGGGGGCCGACGGCGAAGGAGCCGCCGATGGTGGCGCCGTACGCGGCCAGTGCACCGGCCCGCTGCTGCATCGACGGGTAGGCGTCGGCCAGCAGGGCCAGCGAGCAGGCGAACAGCACGGCGCCGCCGAGCCCCTGCACCGCGCGGGCGCCGTCCAGCCACCAGATCCCCGGTGCCCACGCGCAGGCCGCGGACGCGACCGTGAAGAGCACCAGCCCACCGGTGAAGACCCGCCGCCGGCCGCTGCGGTCGGCGAGCGACCCGGCGGAGAGGACGACGGCCGCCAGGGCCAGCGTGTAGGCGTCGACCACCCACTGCAGGCCGGTCATCGACGCGCGAAGGTCGGTGGCGATCGCGGGCAGCGCCGTGTTCACCACGGCGATGTCGAGCATGAGCATCGCGGTCGTCACGCAGACGACGGCGAGCGTGGCCCGTTGCACCGCGGGGGCGGGGGTCGGGACCTCGGGAGCGTGCGCGGCATTCATGACTGCTTCCTGTTCTCGGGAGGGCTTGCGGCCGGGGTGGCCGACTGCCGAGAACAGTGCCGGGACGTTCTTACCGATCACTTGGGTCCGGCTTGTACGCCGCTTGGTCCGACTCCGGGAAGCGACGGGGATCAGCGGCTGGCGTTGTAGACGACGGTGCCGGGATCGCGCCGGACGTGGTCCCGGTACTGCCGGAACGTCCGCAGGGCTCCGTCGCGCAGCACGTCCTGCTCCACGGCCAGCCCGCGGCGCTCCAGCTGGGCTACCCAGTCGGTGACCACCGGGCCCTCGTCGAACCCGGTCAGCTCCTCGAGCTCCGGGCCGTCGCCGGCCACGGCCAGGCGTGAGACCCCGCTCCAGAGAACGGCTCCCAGGCACATCGCGCACGGGCGCCAGTTGACGGTCAGCTCGAGACCGGGGCGCAGCGACCCGAGGTCCCAGCCCCCGGCGGCGACCTGGGCCAGGGAGACGGCGGTGACCTCGGCGTGCATCGAGGAGAGCCCCGAGGAGAGCACGACGTTCACGCCCGCGGACAGCAGCTCACCGGACGGCGAGCAGACGATCGCCGCGAACGGCCCACCGTTGCCCTCGACGTAGTTGCGGTCGGCGAGCGCGTGGACCAGCGCCATCCGCCCCTCGACCGTCGAGAGGTCCTCCCCGGCAGCGTGTTCCGCGACGAACGGCGCGACCCAGGCGGGCAGCTGCGCGCTGAGGGACGTCGGGAGCATCAGAGCGCGCCCGGTGCGCCGCGGAAGATCCGGCCGGAACCCATCACGGTCACCGGTCCGGCGCCGGCGGTCACGAACGCCGAGCGCCCCGGGAGCAGCTGCACGGCGTCGCCGCCGGCCAGGACGGTCACCGCCCCCGACGTGCACAACACCACCTGCGGGCCCGGTACCGGGGTCAGCGCGACCGAGCCGTCGACGTCCAGGCGGCCGAGCCGGAAGTCGGGCACCGGTGGCAGCCAACTGGTCTCGCCGTTGGCGTCGCGCGAGACCACGGCCTGCGCGTACGGCCCGGGGGAGGTGTCGACGACGTGCAGCAGTTCCTGCACGGCGATCGGCTTCGGGGTCAGTCCGCAGCGCAGCACGTTGTCGGAGGCGGCCATGATCTCCACGCCCAGCCCGTCCAGGTAGCAGTGCGGCACCCCGGCGGGCACGAAGATCGCGTCGCCGGGTGCCAGGTCCACGAGGCGCAGGAGCAGCGGTGCGACCACCATCGGGTCGAGCGGGTACAGGTCGACCAGCTTCGCGACCCAGGTGTGCGCCGGGTCGGTGCGGACGTCGTCCGGCAGCCTGTCCAGCGCGGCGGCGACCTCGGCGACCAGCTCGACCCGGTCGGCCTTGGGCCAGGTGATCAGCGTCTCCAGGGTCGCGTGCAGCAGCACCGCGTCGGACTGCCCGCCGGTGGTCAGCGGGGCGGCCACCGCCGACAGTCGCGAGCCGAGCGGCGCCAGCAGAGCCGCGACCTCGGCGGCCGGCCGGAAGCCGAACAGCGCCTGCGTCGGCTCCAGCGCGTGCAGCAGTTCGGGCTTGTGCGCGTCGTCGACGTACGGCGAACCGGCCGTGCCGAACACCTCGCGGGCCCGCGCGGTCGACGGGTGCACCTGCACCGACAGCGGTTTGGCGATGGCCAGGATCTTCAGCAGGAAGGGCAGGCGGTCGCCGAACTCGGCCCGCGTGGCCGCCCCCAGGACCGCCTCGGGAGCCGAGGCGATCAGCTCGGGCAGGCTCACGTCGCCGCCGTCGACCTGCACGGACGACGGTGAGCCCGGGTGCGCCCCCATCCACAGTTCCGCCTCGGGACCGCCCGTGGACTTCCGCCCCTGGAGCCGGGCCAGCGCGGTGCGCGAGCCCCAGTCGTAGTCGCGGACCGGGTTGGTCATGGCCGCCACGGCAGGCGGAGCGTTCATGCCGACGAGCCTACCCGGGGGAGGTCCCGGCGAATCCGAGGGACGGCCCGCCGGCCGGGACGACGAGCGGCAGGTAACCGGGCGGGACGCCGGGCACCTCGCGCACGGGGTGGGGGTCGGCCGGGCCGGGTTCGGCGCGGTCGGCCAGGGCGAGCAGGTCGTCGGTCAGGACGCCGGGGGAGCTGCGCGGGATGTCGTGCCCGGCTCCGGGGTACCAGCTGATCCGGGTCGTGGCCCGGGGCAGCCGGGACAGCGCGCGGGCGATGTCCGCCCGGGTCTGCGTCGCCCAGGCCTCCGTGCGGCCGTCGCCGGGCAGCGCTGCGCACAGCAGGGTCGGGACGGCGATCAGCGGGTACCAGGCGCGGGGATCGGTGGCGCTCGCGTCGGGGCGCGACCAGCCACCGTCCACGCAGGCCACGCCGGCCACCCCGCCCCGGCGGGCGGCCAGCGACAGCGCGACCGCCCCGCCCCCGCCGTGCCCGGCGACGATCGGGGCCCGCCGCCCGCGCAGGTCGAGGACGTCGATCAGGTGCGCGACGTCGTCCGCGGCGGTGTCGACGTCCGGCACCGGGCGCGAGGACGACCCGGCGGTCAGCACGTCGAGGTCGGAGTCGCCGTGGCCGCGCAGGTCGATGGCAGCCACCGCGTGTCCGACCTGGTTGAGCCGCACGGCGACGTCGTGCCAGGTCTGGGAGTCCTGCCCGCGGTCGTGCAGCAGGAGGAACGGTCGTAGCGGTCCCTCGGCGTAGTGCACGGCCAGGCCGGGACCTCCCGCCAGGGGCACCACCGTCAACGAGAGACTACTCAGAGCAGTTATCACACTACGAAGCGTACGCAATCGCCTGCTGGATGGCGGCCGTGGTCTGCGAGATCTCGTGCGAATGCCCCAGGTCGACGACGAACGCGTCCTCCCCGCGCGTGCGGGCGGCGACCGCCTCGATCATCAGTTGGTACGGATTCACCGGCGCGAAGCTCTCCCTGCGCACGGCGCGGTCGGGCGTGGTGATCGTGAGCTCCACCGGCATCCCCAGCGCGGTGAACGCCGGGTCTCCGAAGGCCAGCGTCGCGCCCTCACCGGTCACCGTCACCACCTGGCTGTCCGGGGCGGCGATCCCGCAGCTGATCGCCGCCTGCGCGCCCGGCTCGACCCGGCCCGGGCCGGTGAGCGGAGCGTCGCCCGGCACCCGTAGCCGGGCGCCGAGGTCGACGTCCACGCCCGTGCCGTTGAGCTCGGCCCTCGCCTCGACGACGTCCAGCCGCGAACCCAGCACCAGGTGCACCAACGACAGCGCGTAGCAGCCGACGTCGTACAGCCCGCCCCCGCCGCGGGCCGGGTCGTAGCGGTAGTGCTGCGCGGGGTCGGCGTCCTTCGGGCCGGCGAAGCTGAACTCCGCGGTGACCTGCCGCACCGGTCCGAGAGCGCCCTGGCGGAGCAACTGCTCCAGCCGGCGCGTGCGCGGGTGCCAGCGGTACCAGAAGGCCTCGACCAGCAGCCGGTCGGCCGCCCGGGCCGCGTCGGTCATGCGCTCGACCTCGGCCGGCGTCAGGCCGATCGGCTTCTCGCAGATCACGTGCTTGCCGGCCTCCAGGGCGGCCAGCGTCCAGGGCAGGTGCCCCGCGTTGTCGAGCGCGACGTAGACCAGGTCGACGTCGTCCGCCTCGACCAGGGCGCGATACCCGTCCGCACCCTCGTACGCGCGGCCGGCGGGTTGCACGGCCTCGGCGCGGGCCCGGTCGCGGGCCGCGGCCGACTGGACGACGACGCCCGCCGCCGCGTGCGCGGCCGGGGCCAGGGCCCGCTGGACGATGCCCCCCGCGCCGACGAATCCGAGCCGGACGGGGGTGGGGGAGGTCATGCCGAGAGATTAGTCAGAGCCATCCAGACGCTCCGGTTCGACGTGGCACGCGAACCTGTAAGAATGACCGCCATGCCAGCGACGGGATCCCTGACCCGGCCCCGACTCTTCTCGGGGATCCAGCCCACGAACGACTCGCTCCACCTGGGCAACTACCTCGGCGCGCTGGCCAACTGGGTACCCCTGCAGGCCGAGTACGACGCCATCTACAGCGTCGTCGACCTGCACGCGATCACGCTGCCGCAGGAGCCGGCCGTGCTGCGCCACCGCACCCGGGTGACCGCCGCGCAGTTCCTGGCCGCCGGGATCGACCCGGTCCGCTCGATCGTCTTCTGCCAGAGCCACGTGCCCGAGCACGCCGAGCTGGCCTGGGTGCTGTCCTGCATCACCGGGTTCGGCGAGGCGAGCCGGATGACCCAGTTCAAGGACAAGGCCTCGCGTGAGGGCACCGACGGTTCGGGCGTCGGGCTGTTCACCTACCCGATCCTGCAGGCCGCGGACATCCTGCTCTACGACGCGGACGCCGTCCCGGTGGGTGAGGACCAGCGCCAGCACCTCGAGCTGTCCCGCGACCTGGCCCAGCGGTTCAACCACCGCTTCGGCGAGACGTTCGTCGTCCCGCGCCCCCACATCGTGAAGGAGACGGCGAAGATCGCCGACCTCCAGAACCCCGAGAAGAAGATGAGCAAGAGCCTCGGCGGCAGCGGTTGCCTGGACCTGCTCGACGACCCGAAGGCGTCGGCGAAGAAGATCCGCTCGGCGGTCACCGACGCCGGTCGCGAGATCGCGTTCGACCCCGAGAACAAGCCCGGCGTCTCGAACCTGCTGACCATCCTCTCGGCGCTGTCCGGCACCGACGTGCCCACGCTGGTGTCCAAGTTCGAGGGCGCGGGGTACGGCGACCTGAAGAAGGAGGTCGCCGAGGCCTACCTCGGCTTCGTCGAGCCGTTCCAGGCCCGGGTCGAGGAGCTGATGACGGACGAGCAGGCGCTCGACGACATCCTCGCGGACGGCGCCCGCCGGGCCCGCGCGCTCGCCGCGCCCAAGCTCGCCGAGGCGTACGACAAGGTCGGCTTCCTGCGCGGTCGTCCGTGACGCAGCTACCGCGCGCGGCGGACTCGCCGACCATGAGCATGCCGGTCCGGCCGGCCTCGGCCCAGGACGACCTGGTGACCATCGGCGTCGTCATCGACGTGCCCGAACCGTACGGCGAGGAACTGCAGCGCTGGCGGGCCGACTTCGGCGACCCGCTGGCCCGGGCCATCCCCGCGCACATCACGCTGCTGCCGCCCACCGAGGTGGCCGCGGTCGATTCCGCCGCGATCGCCGAGCACCTGGCCGAGGTGACCTCGCGGCTGCGCAGTTTCGGCGTCCGGCTACGCGGCACCGACTCGTTCCGGCCGGTCTCGCCGGTCGTCTTCATCAGCCTGCTCGACGGGGCGGACGACTGCGACCGGCTGCAGGAGAGCATCCGCACCGGCCCGCTGAAGCGCGAGCTGTCGTTCGAGTACCACCCGCACGTGACCGTCGCCCACCACCTCGACGAGGCGGCGCTGGACCGGGCCCAGACGACACTGGTCGACTACGCCGCCGACTTCACCGTCGACGGGGTCTCGTTCTACGAGCACGGGCCGTCGGGCTGGCGGCTGGAGCGGCGGTTCCTCTTCGGCGACGTGTCGGACTAGGACGTCGGGGGGTCGTGACCGCAGTGGCGAGTCGGGTGGACGAGGCGAAAGGCCTGCTGGAGCGCGCCAAGGCGTCGGTCCCGTGGCGGGCCTGGGAGCGTTACGGCAAGGCGCGCGGGCCGGTGCTCGCGGGCGGCATGGGTTATGCGGCGCTGTTCTCGCTGATCCCGGCCATCGCGGTCGGGTTCTTCGTCTTCGGTTTGATCGTCGGCGACAACGAGGACCTCGAGCTGCGGATGGCGAACGGGGTGAACGACAGCGTCGGGACGCCGGTGATCATCACCCGGGCGGGGGGCCCGGGGATCGTGACCATCGACCGGCTGGTCGGGGGCGGCACTCTGACCATCGCGGGCGTCGTCGGGATCGTCGGCCTGCTGTTCACCGGGTTCGGCTGGCTGGACGCGATGCGCGAGGGCATCCGCGCGATGTTCGGGCAGCCGCCGATGGAGGACAACCCGGTCAAGGGCAAGGGGCGTGACCTGCTGGTGCTGGTCGGCATCGGCCTGCTCGTACTCCTTTCCACCGCGGCGGGTTTCGCGGTCACAGCCGTCACGGGGTGGTTGCTGAGCCCGATCGGGCTGGACGACTCGACGGTCGGCTCGATCGTGCTCGGCGCCCTGAGCGCGCTGGTGGTGCTGGCCGTGGACGTCGGCATCTACCTCTTGCTGTTCCGCACCCTGGCCGGGCTGCACCTGCCCCGCGAGGACCTCGTGGACGCGGCGCTGTTCGGGGGGATCGCGCTCGGGGTGCTCAAGCTGACCGGTGGCCTGCTGTTGCAGGGGGCGACGCACAACAAGTTCCTGGCCACGTTCGGGGTGCTCCTCGGGCTGCTGGTCTGGCTGAACCTGATCGCCCGGGTCACGCTCGTGGCCGCGTCCTGGGGCGCCATCGTGGCCCTCGACCGCGGCCACCTGACCGAGCTCCAGCCGGTCACCGGCACCTTCCCCGTCGAGCGGCTGGAACTCGACGAGCGTCCGGGCGCCTTCCAGCCCGTCGTGAGTCCCCGCGCCGCGGACCGGGTCTCGATCGTCGCCGGGGCCGTCCTCGGCGTCGCCGCGCTGGGCGCCGCGCGCGCCGGTGCCAACGCCGTGCGCGCCGTCCGGGACGCAGCCAGGGACCTCACCACCCGCTGACCCCAGCGCCCGGGCTCACCTGCGGGACGACGACCGCCTCGCCTGGGTGCGGACGATACGCCCGTGTGCTCGACTGGAACGTTCTGCCCCGTAAGAGCCTGCTGAGGGCTGGTTTACGGGGCTGAAGGTTCCACTCGGCGGTTCAGGTGGGGGCGGGTTTGAGTTTGTTGCCCAGGGCGTAGGCACCGAGGCACAGCGTCGTGGACCCGAGGTCGTCGATCACCAGCGTGTTCGCCGGGCCGCCGGGTACGTCGACGAACACCGACCCGAGCCCCTTGGCGAGGTCGAACCGCACGGGGGAGCCCGTCGTCCCCAACTGCACGGTCGCCGAGCCGGCCCGGTTCGTCAGGTAGCTCAACTGCAGCTTCCACCGCCACTCGATCACCCGGCTGGACAGCCGGACGACCAGCCGGCCGTCGGTCGAGCACGTCGTCGGCAGGCTGACGGGCGACGAGTCGACCGCGGCCCTCACCACCCGGCCGTCCTCGGTCACGGTGTAGAGCTCGGCGGCCGAACCGACGAAAGTCGGCTGCTGGTCGAGCATCCTGCTGATGTAGGTGAGCTTGCGGGAGTCCTCGAACGTCGCGGTCATGACCGACTCGGGCAGCGTCTCGTCGGGGAACATCCGGACCGGCCGCGTCCCGCCGTCCGACTGCGAGTCGAGCGAGGAGCGCAGGTTGTCGAAGTAGGTGCGGGTCGGGTTCTTCGTCCAGTGACCCATGTAGGTCTCGCCGGAGACGAGCCCGCCGAGGCTCATCACCAGCACCGTCACCAGGCCGCCGACGGCCACCCGGCCGCCCGTGCCGAACACCCACGAGGGCCCCGGCCGGCCGTTCGGACGGGCGAGCCCGGCATCCAGCCCGGGGCGCAGCGGCATGATGGCCAGACCGAGCGCGACGGCGGCCATCGCCGCCGTGTCGGTGATGTAGCGGGTGTCCCGCCCGATCAGGGGCCCCACGAACCCGAGCCGGGTCCGGGCGACCAGCACCACCGACACCGTCACGAACACCCCCAGCAGCGCCCAACCCCGCCAGGCGCCCGGGTGCAGCCGCGCGGTCAGCACCACCGTGGCCAGGCACACGAGCAGTGCGAGCACGGTCAACGGCCAGACCGGCCCCGGCCACGCGGTCGCGGTGTCGTTGGGGGCCAGCCAGCGCAGGGGCCCGCCGACCAGGCTGGGCAGGAACGACTCCAGCACCATGTACCGGACGAGGGTCAGGTAGTCGCCGAGGCCCGACTTCTGCGGCCCGCCGGTGTCGATCTGCACCCGCCCCAGGTAGGCGACGAGGAAGCCGACCGCGAGCCCCAGCTGCAGCAGCCAGTAGAAGGGGTGGGCCCACAGGGCGCGGAACGGCCGGGTCAGCCAGGTCCCGGACACCTGGTAGGCCACCGCGTACAGCCCGAGCACGACCAGCACGGTCAGCGCCTTCTCGAAGAACAGCAGCCCGAACAGGATCGCCCCGACGGCCACCGCCAGGTCGCGCAGGCGCCCGGTCGCCCAGTAGCCGATGTGCCCGTACAGGGACGCCACCAGCGCGAACGTGACCGGCAGCCACTGCATCGCGGCCGCCCACCACAACGTCGAGGTCAGCGTGACGGCGGTCGCGCAGAACATCCCGAGCGGGACGAGGATGCCCGGCCGGTTACCGAACATCCGGCGCAGCAGCGCCAGCAGCGCCAGGTCGGTCGCGGCGGTCAGCAGCCAGATCGCGGTCGCGGCGGGCCACCAGGTGAGCGGCCCGATCCGGTCGACGAGCCAGGCGATCGCGAACGTGCCCGGCACGAGGTGACCGTTGTAGTCGGCGAACAGCAGGTCGGTGCCGAACGGGCGCCTCGCCAGCGCGAGCAGGTTGAGGTCGTCCTGCCACCACCAGCCCCGGGCCAGCCGGGTCGCGGTCAGGACCAGGTGGACGACGATCAGCAGCCACGCCGTCGGGACCACCCGCAGGCGCAGCACCGTGCCCGCGGGTCCGGAGGTCAGCGGGACGGTGACGACGTCCGCCCCGGCCGGCTCGACCGGGCCCGGGCCGTCGGGCGTGCGCGCGGCCCGCCGCGACCGGTCGCGGCGCAGTTCCGCGCGGCCGGGCGGGGCGCCGGTCCCGGACATCAGCAGGCCCCGGACATCAGTAGTAGAACCTCTCGTGCCGCACCTGCCGGGACCGGCGTTGCCGGAGCACGAGCGAACCGGCGGCCAGGGCCGCGACGAGGACGGCGCCGACGAACACGTACAGCTCGTCGCGGCTCAGACCGAGCCGTTCCAGGCGCACCTGGGCCGCGTTCGCCAACCGGTCGGCCAGCGGAGCCTGCTGCGCGCCGGCCAGGTGCGGGACCGCCTGCGGGGCGGCGTCTTCCGTCCCGGCACCGAGCTCGCCCGGCTGGACAAGGGTGCCCACCGGGGTGACCTGCGGGCCGTACCGGAACGCCCAGTCCAGCATCGCCGTGGCGCCCGTGAAGATGGTCGCGCCGCCGGTGTGCATCATCACCACGAGGTAGCTGTGCCCGCCCCGGCTGGCCGACCCGACGAACGAGGCCTGCGCGGCGACGGTGTACCCGTTCTTCACCCCGGTGGCGCCCTGGAGCGTGCCGAGCAGGTGGTTGTGGTTCTGGGTGGAGAACCGGTCCCGCGACTTCCCGAACGACTTGCCCCGCCCCGGGAACGCGTACTGCCGGGTCGTCATGACCTTGGCCAGGTAGGGGTTCTGCAGCGCGGCGGCTCCGGCCAGCGCCAGGTCGTAGGCGCTGCTGGTCTGGCCGGGGGCGTCGAGACCACTGGTGGTGCGCGGCACGGTGTCGAGCGCGCCGAGGTCCCGGGCGACGGCCTGCAGCTTGGCCACGGCCGCGGCCTGCCCGCCGGACAGCTGCCCGAGCGCGTGCGCGCAGTCGTTGCCGCTGCCCATCAACAGGCCGTGCACCAGGTCGTCGACCGTGTACCTCGAACCGGGCACCAGCCCGACCTTCGTCCCGTCGATCGCGGCGTCGGCCGGCTTGGCCGTGTACACCTGCCGGGGGCTCAGCTCGGTGGCCAGCGCCAGCGCGGTGAAGATCTTCAACGTGGACGCCGGGGCCAGGCCCCGGTGCGCGTTGCGCGCGGCCAGCACGGTGTGGTTCGTCAGGTCGGCGATCAGCCAGGACGTCGCCTTGGGCACCTTCGGGGCCGGGACGCCGCCGGGCCGGTCGAGCTGCGTGCCCGCCACTCCCAGCCGCTCGCCGCCGACGGTGAGGGACGTGCCGGGCCCCGAACCGTAGGTCGGCGTGGGGGTCGGGGTGGTCGTCGTCCCGGCGAGTGCGGGGGCCCCGGTGAGTGAGGCGCCGATCAGCAGGCAGGCGACAAGCACACACCGCCCGCTGTTGCGCATGGGGCCAGAGACTACTGGCCCGCGTTGCGCAGTGTGATGAGCTCGCGATAGCGGGCCAGAACTTCGTCACCGTGCGCCTGCGCGGCCCGGCGCTCGAACCCGGAACGGGCCGCGAGACCCGCCCAGCGCCGCCGGTCCGCGTCGTCGACCAGCTCGCGGACGCAGCGCGTGAGACCGCGCGCCGTCCCGTCGTGCAGCAGGCCGTCGGGCCGCGGCCGGTCGACGTCCTCGCCCGGTCCGGCGGGCCGCACGACCGGCACTCCGCTGGCCAGCGCGCGCAGCACGCCCGGCGCGTCCGCTCCCGTCCCGAGGTAGAGGTCGAGCGCGGCGAACGCCTGGGGGGAGTCGCCGACCACGACGCTGCGCACGCCCGGCAGCTCGCCGAACCCCAGCTCCGGGGCTCCGTCGTGCCCGATCACGACGCACGACTCGTCGGCGTCCCACCGGGCCCGGAAGGTGCGCGCCCCCTCGCCCGCGCGCAGCCCCGGGTGGAAGCGGTCGCCGTCCACCCCGAGCCCGGCGTACGCGACGCGCGGCACGCCGAGGGCGGCGAACCGGGCCAGGCCCGCGCTCGAGCCGACGAGCGTGAGGTCGACCGCCGAGTGCACCCGCCGCTGCCAGGCGGACCGCAGCGGGCGGACCAGCCGCGCGCGGTCGTCGTCCCGGCAGACCGCCAACGTCGGGACGCCGAGCTGACCGGCCGCGGTGAGGGCGGCGGCCCCGAGCAGGACGGGGGACGCCAGGTGGACGACGTCGGGCGCGAAGCTGGCCAGCGTCCGCATCACCGTGCGGGTCGGCAGCCCGACGCGCACGCCGGACAGCCGGACGCCGGGCACGGTCACGACCGGGGCCCCGGCCACGCTCCCGGGGGCGCAGCGGCCCCCCGCCGGGGCCGGGCAGAGCAGGACGGCGTTGTGACCGCGGGCCCGCAGGTGTTCCAGCAGCCCGACGACGGCCCGGGTGGCGGCGAAGCCGGGGCGCAGCGGCTCGGTCTCGAACGTCTCGGCGACGACGGCGACCCGCAGGCGGCGCGGGCCCCCGGCGTCGGCGTGGGACTCCAGTTCCGGACGGACAGATAGATCCGACATGTCCGTCAGCGTCCGTGGCGCTCATGATGTGACCGTGAACGAGGGGCGTCTCGCGGGTGATGATTCCCGGGCCTCCAGACGCCGACCTGCACTTCCTTCTACTCTGGGTGACGTGACGTCCGATTCCTCCCGCGGCCGGCCGCCCCTCGTGCCCGGTTTCCACGCCATCGTCCCGGCGGGCGGTGCGGGCACCCGGCTGTGGCCGCTGTCCCGGCAGGCCAGCCCCAAGTTCCTGCTGGACCTGACGGGGTGCGGCCGGACGCTGCTGCAGCAGACCTGGGACCGCCTGCTCCCGCTGGCCGGGTCCGACGGCATCACGCTGGTCACCGGGGTGGCCCACCAGGACGCGGTCTGCGAGCAGCTGCCCGAGCTCTCGGCCGCCAATCTGCTGGCCGAGCCCAGCCCGCGCGACTCGGCCGCGGCGATCTGCCTGGCCGCCGCCGTGATCGCCCGCCGGCACCCCGACGCCGTGGTCGGCTCGTTCGCGGCCGATCACGTGATCCGTGACGAGAAGGCGTTCCAGGCCGCCGTGGTGGAGGCGGTGACCGCGGCCCGCTCGGGCGAGATCGTCACGCTGGGCATCCAGCCCGACCACCCGTCGACCGCCTTCGGGTACATCCGGGTCGGGGAGAAGCTCGAGATCCCGGGGACGTCGACGGCGCACCGGGTCGAGGCGTTCGTCGAGAAACCCGACGCCGACACGGCCGCCTCGTACCTGCACGAGGGTGGCTACCGGTGGAACGCGGGCATGTTCGTGGCCCGCGCCGACGTCCTGCTGGCCGAGCTGGAGCGCAACCGGCCCGAGCTGCACGCGGGTGTGCTGACGATCGCCGAGGCCTGGGACAGTCCTGAACCCGGCGGGCGTGACGCCGCGATGGCCGCGCACTGGCCGGAGCTGGAGAAGGTGGCGATCGACTACGCGATCGCCGAACCGGCCGCCGCCGCGGGCCGGGTCGCGGTCGTGCCGGTCGCGCTGGGCTGGGACGACGTGGGCGACTGGGCGTCGCTGACCGCGCTGCTGCCGGGGGACGCCGCGGTCAAGGTCGTCGGGGACGCCGCGCAGGTGGTGGACGTCGACGCGTCCGGGATCGCCGTGCCCGCCGGTGGGCGGCTGCTCGCCGTCCTCGGCCTGAAGGACGTCGTCGTGATCGACACGCCCTCGGCCGTACTGGTCACCACCCGCGAGTGGGCGCAGGACGTGAAGAAGGTCGTCGAGACGCTGGGCGAGCTCGGGCGAAACGACCTGCGCTGAACGGGGGGTGAACCCTCGTCGGCCGCGGAGCGCGAGTACCGTGCCGACGTGGCCTCGCACGCCCCCACCGTCGAACCCCTGCTCGAGCCGTACCTGCCGGAACTCCTGGAGCTGCGGCGGGACATCCACGCCCATCCCGAGCTCGGCTTCCACGAGTCCCGCACCACCCAGCTGATCGCGCAGCGCCTGGAGCGCGCCGGACTGCTGGTCAGACGCCTGCCCGGCACGGGCCTGCTGTGCGACATCGGCACGGGGGGTCCGGTCGTGGCCCTGCGCGGCGACCTGGACGCGTTGCCGCTGGCCGAGGAGACGGACGTCCCATGGGCCTCGACCACGCCGGGGGTCTCGCACGCCTGCGGGCACGACGTGCACGCGACCGCCGTCCTCGGGGCCGGCCTGGCGCTCGCCGACCTGAACCGGCGCGCGCCGCTGCGCGGTCGGGTCCGGCTGATCTTCCAGCCCGCCGAGGAGCTGATGCCCGGCGGCGCCCACGACGTCATCGCGCACGGTGGGCTGGACGAGGTCGAGCGCGCGTACGCGCTGCACTGCGACCCGCACACGGACGTCGGGCTGGTCGGGTCGCGGGTCGGGCCGATCACCGCGGCCGCCGACCAGATCACCGTGCGGCTGTTCGGCCAGGGCGGGCACACGTCGCGGCCCCAGCTGACGGAGGACGTGGTATTCGCGCTCGCCCAGGTGGTGACCGGCGTCCCGGCGGTGCTGTCGCGGCGGATGGACCCGCGCTCGGGCGTCGCGATGGTCTGGGGCCGGATCAATGCCGGCCAGGCCCCGAACGCGATCCCGGCGCGGGGCGAGGTGGCCGGCACGTTCCGGTGCCTGGACAGCTCGGTGTGGACCGGGGCCGCCGCGCTGATCGGCGACGCGGTGCGCGAGATCGTGCAGCCGTACGGGGTGCGGGCCGAGATCCAGCACGTGCGCGGCGTCCCGCCGACGGTCAACGACGCGACGTGCGTCGAGATCGCCGAGGCCGCGGTGCGGGCCGAGCTGGGCGAGGACACGGTGGTGCTGACCCCGCAGAGCCTGGGCGGCGAGGACTTCGCCTGGATCCTGGAGAAGGTGCCCGGTGCGATGCTGCGGCTGGGCACCCGGACGCCGGGCGGGCACACCTACGACCTGCACCGGCCCGACTTCGTCCCCGACGAGCGGGCGCTGGGCCTGGGGGCGCGGACCCTGGCCGCCATCGCGGTGCGTGACCTCGAAACACACGCTCGGTCCTGATACCGGTCACGGTTCGGCCACTGTTGGCGGTGCGCCCGCGGAGGGTCACAGGCAACGGCTAGATTTCCGGCGGGAGCGGGTCCTCCCGCTCTTTCCTGCGCGTCAAACCCCGCAGGACGTCGGATCTTCAGGAGGTACCGGTGCGCCGGTTCAGCCATGTGGTCGCGGCAGCGGCCGTAGTCCTGCTCGCCGCCGCGTGCGGCAGCAGCAGCAGCGGGGGCGACACGGGGTCGTCGTCGGCCCCGGCGTCCGACGTGAAGGTGGGCCTCGCCTACGACGTCGGCGGTCGCGGTGACCAGTCGTTCAACGACTCGGCGGCCCGCGGTCTCGACAAGGCCAAGTCCGAGCTCGGCATCACCGCCAAGGAGCTCGAGGCCAGCAACGGTGAGACGGACGCCCAGAAGGAGGAGCGGCTGCGGCTGCTCGCCCAGGGCGGCTACAACCCGGTCATCGCGGTCGGGTTCGCCTACGCCACGGCGCTCGGCAAGGTCGCGGACGAGTTCCCGGACACCAAGTTCGCCATCATCGACGACTCGTCGCTGAAGAACACCAACGTCACCAGCCTGGTCTTCGCCGAGGAGCAGGGCTCGTTCCTGGTCGGCGTCATCGCGGCCAACGCCTCGAAGTCCGGCACGATCGGCTTCATCGGCGGCGTGAACACGCCCCTGCTGCAGAAGTTCCAGGCCGGGTACGAGGCGGGCGCCAAGGCCGCCAAGCCCAGCATCAAGGTGCTGAGCAAGTACCTGAGCGAGCCGCCGGACTTCTCCGGCTTCAACGACCCGGCCAAGGGCAAGACGACCGCTGCAGGCATGCTCGACGACGGCGCCGACGTGGTCTACGCCGCCGCCGGTGGGTCCGGCTCGGGGGCCTTCGAGGCCGTCGCGGCCAAGAAGAAGTGGGCCATCGGCGTCGACTCCGACCAGTACCTGACGGCGGCCGCCTCGGTGAAGCAGTACGTGCTCACGTCGATGCTCAAGCAGGTCGACGTGGCGGTCTTCAACTACATCAAGGCCGACGTCGACGGCTCACCGCTGACCGGCGTCCAGACGTTCGACCTGAAGGCCGACGGGGTCGGTTTCTCGGAGTCCAACCCGGCCGTGAAGGACTACACGACGGGCGTCGAGGACTTCGAGAAGAAGATCACCGACGGTTCGCTCAAGGTTCCCACCACCCCGTGACCATCCCGTCGCGGGCGAATGTGCGGTACCACTGACGCATGACGCAGCAACCGGTCGAGTCGGCCGGGGTGGCCTCCCCCGAGGAGGCCGCCCCGGCCGTCCGGCTGTCCGGGATCACCAAGCGGTTCCCCGGCGTCGTGGCCAACCACGACGTCGACCTCACCGTCCGCCCCGGCACCGTGCACGCGGTGGTCGGGGAGAACGGGGCGGGCAAGTCCACGCTGATGAAGACCCTCTACGGCATGCACCGGCCGGACGAGGGCACCGTCGAGATCGACGGCGAAGAGGTCGTGCTGCACAGCCCGGCCGATGCCATCGCCCGCGGCGTCGGCATGGTCCACCAGCACTTCATGCTGGCCAGCAACTTCACGGTGCTCGAGAACATCGTGCTCGGCGCGGAACCCCGGAAGGGGTGGCGGCTCGACCGGGCCGCCGCGCGGGCCAGGATCCGCGAGATCGGTACCCGCTACGGGCTGCCCGTCGACCCGGACGCGAAGGTCGAGAACCTCGGCGTCGGCGACCGGCAGCGCGTCGAGATCATCAAGGTGCTCTACCGGGGCGCCCGCATCCTCGTGCTCGACGAACCCACCGCCGTGCTCGTGCCGCAGGAGGTCGACGAGCTGTTCGACGCGCTGCGCGGGCTCAAGGAGCAGGGCCTGTCGATCATCTTCATCTCGCACAAGCTCGACGAGGTGCGCGCCGTCTCCGACGAGATCACGGTGATGCGCCGGGGGACGACGGTCGCCAGCGTGAAGCCCGGCGAGGTCACCTCCCGGCAGCTCGCCGAACTCATGGTGGGTAGCGAGCTGCCCTCGCCCGAGACGGCTGAGTCGACGGTGACCGACCGGCCCGTGCTACGGGTCTCGGGGCTGGACGTCACCGACGAGACCGGGCGCGCGCTGCTGTCCGGCATCGACCTGACCATCCACGCCGGTGAGGTGCTGGGCATCGCCGGGGTCGAGGGCAACGGCCAGGGCGAGCTGGTCGAGGCGCTGATGGGCATGCGCCCGGCGGCCGCCGGGCGGATCGAGCTGGCCGGGGACGGTGGTTCCCTGCAGGACGTCACCGTCTGGTCGACCCGGGCCCGCCGGATCGCCGGCATGGGCTTCATCCCGGAGGACCGGCACCGCCACGGCCTGGTGCTGGAGAGCCCGCTCTGGGAGAACCGCATGCTCGGGCACCAGACCCGGCCGCCGAACAGCCGCCGGGGGCTGCTGACCCGCCGTCCGGCCCGCGCCGACACCGAGCGGATCGTGGCGGAGTACGACGTGCGGACGCCGTCCGTCGACGTCCTCGCCTCGGCGCTGTCGGGCGGCAACCAGCAGAAGCTGATCGTCGGGCGCGAGATGAGCGACGGCCCGCGGCTCCTGATCGCCGCCCATCCCACCCGCGGCGTCGACGTCGGCGCGCAGGCCGCGATCTGGGAACTGCTGCGGCAGGCCCGCGCCGGGGGGCTGGCTGTGCTGCTGATCAGCGCCGACCTGGACGAGCTGATCGGCCTGTCCGACACGCTCAAGGTGATGCTGCGCGGGCGCGTCGTGGCCGATGTCGACCCGGCGACGGCCACCCCTGAGCAGCTCGGTTCGGCCATGACGGGGGCTGACGGTTCGGAGGACGTCGCGTGAACCGCTGGCGCAGTATCGGCATCACCCTCGCGGCCCCCGCGCTCGCGATCGTCCTGTCCCTGGTCATCACCTCGCTGGTACTGCTCACCACGGGGACGTCGCCGTTCAGCACCTACCGGACGATGCTGAACTACGCGGCCGAGCCGCGGACGACGACGCTGATCATCAACTCGGCGATCACGTACTACTTCGCGGCGCTCGCGGTGGCCGTCGGGTTCCGGATGAACCTGTTCAACATCGGCGTCGACGGGCAGTACCGGCTGGCGGCCATGCTGGCGGCCGCGTTCGCCGGCAACGTCGACCTGCCGAAGCCGTTGCACGTCGGGCTCACCCTGGTCATCGCCGTGCTGGTGGGTGGCGCCTGGGCGGGGATCGCGGGGCTGCTGAAGGTGTACCGCGGGGTCAGCGAGGTGATCTCGACGATCATGCTGAACTTCGTGGCCACCGGCGTCGTCGCCTACCTGCTCACCCCGGGGCGCCTCGCGGTGCGGACCGAGGGGTCCAACAACATCGGCACGAAGGAGATCCCACCGTCCGGGCAGGTCCCCGGGCTCGGTCTGGTGCCCGACTCCCAGCTGAAGGTGTACGGGCTGGGCGTCCTGGCGGTCCTGGTCGGGTTCGGGTTCTGGTTCCTGCTGGAGCGCACCCGGTTCGGCTTCGACCTGCGGGTCACCGGCTCCAACGAGGAGGCCGCGGTCGCCAGCGGGGTGAGCGTCCGGCGCATGGTCGTGATCAGCATGCTGATCTCCGGCGGCGTCGCCGGCCTGGTCGGCATGCCCGACCTGCTGGCCGTCGACGGGGCGGGCAGCTACTCGCTCGACTTCCCGGCCGGCATCGGCTTCACCGGCATCGCGATCGCGCTGCTCGGCCGGAACACGGCGGTCGGGGTCGCGATCGGTGCGCTGTTGTTCGGCTTCCTGGACAGCTCCTCGTTGATCCTCGACCTCGAGGGAGTGGCCAAGGAGATCGTGCTGATCACCCAGGGCGTCATCGTGCTGTCGGTGGTGGTCGCCTACGAGATCGTGCGCCGCTACCGGGTCCGCGCCGAACAACACGAGGTGGGCCGCGCCCTGGGCCGGACGACCCCGGCCGAGGAGGTGGCGGCATGAGCGCCGAGACCGTCACGACCGCGACCTCGGCACCCGGCCCGGCACCTGCCGCCCCGGTGTCGCGCGCCCGTCGTTACCGGCTCCTGCTGTTCGTCGCGCTCGGGCTCGTCGTGCTCTCCGCGGTGCGCGTCATCGCCGGCGCCAACGACCTCACGTCGTCCGGAACAATCTCCGCCGCACTGGGTCTCGCAGTACCGATCGGGATGGCCGGGCTCGGCGGTCTGTGGGCCGAACGCGCGGGCGTCGTGAACATCGGGCTCGAGGGGATGATGATCCTCGGGACGTTCGGGGCCGGCTGGATCGGCTGGCAGCACGGCCCCTGGGCCGGCCTGGTCGCCGCCGTACTGTTCGGTGCGGTCGGCGGTCTCGTGCACGCGATCGCCACCGTCACGTTCGGCGTCGACCACATCGTCTCCGGTGTGGCGATCAACATCATGGGCCTGGGCCTGACCCAGTTCCTCGCCTCCGAACTGCTGGCCGGGACGCCGGGGGGCGGCGAGTCGCAGTCGCCGCAGATCGGCGACCTGCCCAACCCGTCGCTGCCGGGGGCCGACGCGCTGCTCGGGCCGATCGAGCGCACGCACTGGTTCCTGGTCTCCGACGTGGCCGGCATCCTGCGCGGGCTGACGACGAGCGTGCCGATCCTCGCCGTGCTCGCCGTGCTGCTCGTGATCGGCAGCTACGTAGTCCTCTGGCAGACCCCGTTCGGCCTGCGGCTGCGCTCCTGCGGCGAGGACCCGTACGCCGCCGAGTCGCTGGGCGTGAAGGTCTACCTCTACAAGTACGTCGCCGTGCTCGTCTCGGGTGCGCTGGCCGGGTTCGGCGGCGCGTTCCTGGCCATCACCGCGGCCGGCATCTACCGCGAGGGGCAGACCGGCGGCCGTGGCTACATCGGCCTGGCCGCGATGATCTTCGGCAACTGGCGGCCCGGTGGGCTGGTGGCCGGGGCCGGGCTGTTCGGCTACACGGACGCCATGCAGTTGCGCAACGCGGCCGCCGTGCACGCCCTGCTGCTCCTGCTGTTCGCCCTACTGCTGGCCCTGGCGGTGCGTTCCGCCGTGCAGCGCTCGTGGGTGGCCGCGGGCGTCGGGCTGGTGACCTCGCTCGGCAGCCTCTACTGGTACCTGAACACCGACACCCTGCCCTCGCAGGTCACGTTCATGGCGCCCTACCTGACCACGCTGCTGGTGCTGGCCCTGGCCTCGCAACGCCTCCGCATGCCCGCCTCCGACGGCCTGACCTACCGCAAGGGCGGCGAACGCTAGAGATCATCGCCGCTGCCGGGTCTCGCCGAGCGGAACTCGGTGAAACCCGGCAACGGCGGCGATCACCCGCCGGCGCCGCCCAGCACCGCCGCGATCAGCGCCGGGTCCAGCGGGCCGGTCTTCCCGGTCAGGATGCAGATGTAGATCGGCAGCGTGACCACCGGTGGGGTCACGACCGGTGGGGTGACCGGCGGCGTCGCCGGGTCCGTCGGGCTCGTGGTCGGGCTCGTGGTCGGGCTGATGGTCGGGCCGGACGACGGGCTGTCCGTGGGGCTGGCCGTGGGACTGGCCGTCGGGCTGTCCGTCGGCGAGGCGGGTGCCGTGGGCGGCCCGTTCAGGTCGTCCGTCGGGCTCGCGGTCGGGGGAACAGTCGGCCCCTCGCTCGGCCCCGTGGTCGGGCCGTCCGTTGGACCGGTCGGACCGGTCGTCGGACCGGTGCCCTCCGACGGGTCCCACGTCGGCAGGGTGGTCGGGGGCGGAATGGAGGCGCTGTGGCTCGGCTCGTCGGTCGGCTCGGCCGTGGGTCGGGTGCTGGGGTCCAGCGACCAGGTGGGTTCCGGCGACGGTGACTCGCTGGGCTCGGGCGTGGCCGACTCCGACGGCGAAGCCGTCGGTTTCCCGGTGACCGACGCGCTCGGCGAGGGGCTCGCGGAGGCGCTCGGCGTCGTCCCCGGGCCTGCGCCCGAGCCCGGGTCCGGCTGGGCGGCGATGCCGGTCAGCGCCTTGACGTAGGCGTTGCCGGCGGCCGGGTTGGTGCCGGTCGGGTAGAGCGCGGAGCGGATGTAGGCGGCCGGCTCGTTGAAGTACGACTCGAAGGCGACGCGGTCGGCGTTCGCGGCCAGGAACGCGAGCAGTCCCGCGATGTAGACGGCGTTGTCGCCGCCCGCGTGGCCCTGCCACTGGCAGCCGCCGCCGTCGCAGGCGACGCCCCACTCGGGGACGGCGAACTTCTTGCCGTTGGCCTTGGCGTAGGCCAGCGAGTCGGCGAGGCCACCGGGCCCGACGAGCTGCTGGCCACCGGCCCGCAGCCCGTTGGCGGGCCATGAGTCGTAGATGTCGATCGCGTACACGTCGACGAGGCTCTTCACAGCCTGGAAGACGTCGCGCGAGGAGGTGCCGGTCTGGTCGCCGCCCCAGTTCGGGTTCCACACGATGCGCAGGCCCGGCGCGACGGAGTGCATGGCGTTGACGGCCCGGGTGAACGCGGCGATCCACTCGGTCCGGTTGGCGGCCGTGACCTTCCAGTACTGGCCGATGTTCATCTCCCAGCCGAGCCGGACGTACGCGTCCGGGTCCTTGTCGGCGAGCTGCTGGGCGAAGGTGCGCCACTGGCCGTCGGCGTTCGCGCTCACGTCGCTGCCCTGCGGCCACAGGGGCACGGCGGCGACGATGTCGCCCTTGAAGCCCTTGGGGATGACGCTGTCGGTGAGGTACCAGGCGCTGTTCATGGACGCCCACGAACCGCGGTCGGGGAAGACGCTGATGTTGTCGACGGGGCGGCGCCGCCAGGTGCCGAAGGCCATCGCCTCGTCGGCGGAGTGCTCGGCGTAGACGCCGCTCGACCACGGCAGGCCGGAGGCGTGGGCGGTCGAGGCCGGTGCGGAGGCCGCGATGAAGGCGATGGAGCCGGTGCCGAGTACGGCTACGGCGAGGGTCGTGACCCAGACGCGACGTGCGAATCGGCGCAGCGAGCGTTTCCAGGCAGGTCGCATGGTGAATCCCCTGGGGAAGAAGGGAAGATGATCACCCGAAGATTCGCTTTAGGCGATTAAGGCCTCAAGCATTTCCAACTCGGCGTGTCGGATATAAACGGGAAAAGACCCGGAAATTGGTGTGATCTACGACACGAAACGCCGAAATCCCCCGGTTTTCACGGTGGCGATCTGCGGTGTTCTACCGTCGGTTCCATGAGCGAACCGTTCGCCGCCGTTGACGTGATCACCGCCAAGCGCGACCGCACCCGGCTCACGGACGAGCAGATCGCCTGGGTCGTCGACGCCTATACCCGCGGCGCCGTCGCCGACGAGCAGATGTCGGCCCTGCTGATGGCCATCCTGCTCAACGGCATGGACGCCGCCGAGATCTCCGCGTGGACGACGGCCATGATCGCCTCGGGGGAACGGCTCGACTTCTCGGGTCTCGACCGGCCGACCGCCGACAAGCACTCCACGGGCGGCGTGGGCGACAAGATCACGCTGCCGCTGACCCCGTTGGTCGCCGCGTGCGGCGTCGCCGTGCCCCAGCTGTCGGGCCGCGGGCTCGGTCACACCGGCGGCACGCTCGACAAGCTGGAGGCGATCCCCGGCTGGCGCGCGAGCCTGTCGAACGACGAGATGCACCGCCAGCTGGCCGAGGTCGGCGGGGTGATCTGCGCGGCCGGCTCCGGCCTGGCTCCTGCCGACCGCAAGCTCTACGCGCTGCGCGACGTCACGGGGACGGTCGAGTCGGTGCCCCTGATCGCCAGCTCCATCATGAGCAAGAAGATCGCCGAGGGCACGGGGGCGCTGGTGCTCGACGTGAAGGTCGGCACCGGTGCGTTCATGAAGACCGAGGCGGAGGCGCGCGTCCTGGCCGAGACGATGGTCCGGCTGGGCGGGGACGCCGGGGTGCGGACGGTCGCGCTGCTCACCGACATGTCGACGCCGCTCGGGCTGACCGCGGGCAACGGGCTCGAGGTACGGGAGGCGCTAGAGGTGCTGGCCGGTGGCGGCCCGCCCGACGTCGTCCGGCTGACCCTGGAACTCGCTCGCGAGATGCTCGAGGCGGCCGGGGTGGACGCCGACCCCGAGGCGGTCCTCGCCTCGGGCCGCGCGATGGACTCGTGGCGCGCCCTGATCGCCGCGCAGGGCGGCGACCCCGACGCGCCGCTGCCGACGGCGCGGGAGACGCAGCAGGTGCTCGCGCCCGCCGACGGGGTGCTGGTCCGGCTCGACGCGATGGCGGTCGGCCAGGCCGCGTGGCGGCTCGGCGCCGGGCGGGCCCGCAAGGAGGACGACGTCCAGGCCGCCGCCGGGGTCGAGCTGCACGCCACCGTGGGCGCGCCGGTGCGGGCGGGCGAGGCGCTGATGACCCTGCACACCGACACCCCGGAGCGGTTCTCCACGGCGGTCGCCGCCCTCGAGGGTGGGTTCGACATCGCGCCCGAGGGCTCCCGCCCGGACCGTGGGCCGCTGGTCATCGACCGGATCGCCTAGCGCCGGCTGTCCGGAGGCCTCAGCTACCCGCGCGCATGTCGCGCGGCTGGCGCCCGTGCGGCTGCTGCGGGCGGGGTCGCGCGGGCGTCGGCGGCACCGGCAGCGTCATGGGTTCACCGGCGACCAGGGTGACGCGCTGCCCGTGGTGCAGCAGGTCGAGGGTGCTGGCGTCGTCCGTCAGGGTGTAGGTGGCCTCGGCGCCGTCGGTCTCCACCCGCAGGCGCAGCCCGCGGTGGGTGATCCCGAACGACAACCGCTTCAGTTCCGGAGGCAGTCGTGGCGCGAAGCTGAGGGTGCCCGAGTGGTCGCGCATCCCGCCGAACCCGCCGACCATCGTCGACCAGGCCCCGGCCAGCGACGCCATGTGCAGCCCGTTGAGGGTCGTGCCGGTGACGTCGTGCAGGTCCATCAGCGCGGCCTCGCACGCGTAGTCGTAGGCCAGCCCGAGGTGCCCGGTCTCGGCCGCCATCACCGCCTGGGTGCAGGCCGACAGCGAGGAGTCCCGCACCGTCAGCTTCTCGTAGTAGGCGAAGTTGGCGGCCTTCTGCTCGGCCGTGAACGCATCCCCGCGCAGCTGCATGGCCAGCACCAGGTCCGCCTGCTTCACCACCTGCAGCCGGTACAGCTGGACGTAGGGCATGTGCAGCATCAGCGGGTAGTCGGCGTCGGTGAGCGACTCGAAGTCGAGCACCGCGTGGTCGGTGAACCCCTCGGACTGCGGGTGCACCCCGAGCTTCTCGTCGAACGGGATGTACATCGAGTCGGCGCACTCTCGCCAGGCCGTCGTCTCCTTGCCGGTGACGCCGAGCGCGGTCGCCTCGTCGGTGTAGCGCCGGCAGACCGCGGCCGCCGCCCGCAGGTTCCGCTGCGCCATCAGGTTCGTGTAGACGTTGTTGTCGGCCACGGCCGAGTACTCGTCGGGGCCGGTGACGCCGTCGATGCGGAACTTCCCGGCCCGGTCGTACGCGCCGAGGGAACGCCACAGCCGGGCGGTCTCCACCAGGAGTTCCGTGCCGACGGTCCGGTCGAACTCCTCGTCACGCACGGCGTCGCGGTAGCGGATCACCGCGTCGGCGATGTCGGCGTTGACGTGGAAGGCGGCGGTCCCGGCGGGCCAGTACCCCGAGCACTCGTCGCCGTTGATCGTGCGCCACGGGAACGCCGCGCCCTCGAGGCCGAGCGTCCGGGCCCGGGCCCGGGCCTTGGGCAGCGTCGAATGCCGCCAGCGCAGAACGTCTTTGGCCGCGTCCGGGGCGGTGTGGATGAGCACCGGCAGCACGAACGTCTCGGTGTCCCAGAAGCAGTGCCCGTCGTACCCGGGCCCGGTCAGGCCCTTCGCCGCGATGGGCCGCCCCTCGCCGCGGGCCCCGGCCTGCAGCACGTGGAAGAGCGCGAACCGCACCGCCTGCTGGAGGTCCGGGTCGCCGTCCACCTCGACGTCGGCGCCGGCCCAGAAGTCGTCGAGGTAGGCCCGCTGCTCGGCGACCAGCCCGTCCCAGCCCGTGTGCCGAGCCCCGGTCAGCGCCGCCGCCACCTGGTCGCGCAGCGCCGGGACCGACCGCTCGCTCGACCAGCCGTAGGAGACGAACTTGACCAGCCGCAGCTTCTGCCCGGGCTGCAGGGTGGCGGTCGCCGTGACCCGGCCCCAGTTCTCTTGGACGGCCGTCTCCATCGACGTCTTCACGCCCTCGGGCGCCTCGATCAGGTGGTCGGCCGCGGCCGCCATCCGCCGTCCGCTGCGCCGGGTCTCGTGGATCAGGGTCAGCCGGTTGCCGTCCCGGTCGTGCTCCAGCGGGGCCAGCGGTGACTCCAGGACGGCGGCCACCCGCGGGTCCGTGCTGGCCGGCATGGGCAGCTGCTCGTTGGCCACCAGCTCCGACTGCAGCACCACCCGGGCCGCGTGCTTCAGCGGCTCGACCTCGTACAGGATCGCCATCACCGAGCGGTGCGTGAACGACACCAGCCGGGTCGAGGTGATCCGCACCTCCTGGTCGGCGGGCGAGCGCCACTCCGCGACCCGCTCCAGGGTGCCCGCGCGCAGGTCGAGCTTGCGCTCGTGCCGCAGCAGGGTGCCGTACCGGACGTCGAACGGCTCGTCGTCCACCAGCAGCCGGACCAGCTTGCCGTTGGTCACGTTGATGATCGTCTGGCCCGACTCGGGGTACCCGTACCCGCCCTCGGCGTAGGGCAGCGGGCGGCGCTCGTAGACCGAGTTCAGGTACGTGCCGGGCAGCCCGTGCGGCTCACCCTCGTCGAGGTTGCCGCGCACGCCGATGTGCCCGTTGGACAGGGCGAACACGGACTCGGTGGTGCCGAGGACGTCGAGCCGCAGCTCGGGCTCGCGCACGCACCACGGGTCGACGGTGAAGGCGATCTGGGCGGTCATCTGGTCTCCAGCAGCTGCTCGAGGTCGGTCACCACGGTGTCGGCGCCGTGCTCGCGCAGGGCGTCGGCGTGACCGACGCGGTCCACGCCGACCACGATCGCGAAGTGCCCGGCGTGCCCGGCCTGGACGCCGGCGATCGCGTCCTCGAAGACGGCCGCCTCACCCGGCCGCACGTCGAGCCGCAGGGCGCCCTCCAGGAACGTGTCGGGCGCCGGTTTGCCGGCCAGCCCCGCCGCCGTCGCCGCCTGCGCGTCGACCCGCGCCTCCACGTACTTGTCGAGGCCGGTCACCTGCAGGACCTGCGCGGTGTTGGCGCTCGACGAGACCACGGCGACCCGCAGCCCCGCCGCGTGCACGGCCTCCAGGTAGCGCACCGACCCCGGGTAGACGGTGACGCCCTCGGTGGCGATCACCTGCTGCACCAGGTCGTTCTTGCGGTTGCCCAGCCCGTTGACGGTCTCGGCGCTCGGCGGGTCGTCGGGCTCGCCGTCCGGCAGGTGGATGCCGCGCGACTCCAGGAACGCGCGCGTCCCGTCCGGCCGGCGGCGGCCGTCGACGTAGCGCGGGTAGTCGGAGGCGATGTCGAAGGGCGTGAACCCGTCACCGTCCCGGCTGCGCAGGTAGTCGTCGAACATCTTCTTCCAGGCGGCGGCGTGCACCGAGGCGGTGTCGGTCAGGACACCGTCGAGGTCGAAGAGACAGGCTCGGACGCCGTCGGGCAGACCCAGGGACATGACGGCAAGCACACCACAACTCACCATGAGGTCGCGCGAGGACCGTCCCAACGCCCGGGTCGATACGGCATATTGTCGACGAACGGGACGATCGAGGGCACAGGTGGGCGCGCGATGCAAAGGCACGGGGACGACGTCCGCCCGCCCCGGGCGGCTCGGCGTGTGCGGTTGTTCGTGGTCGGGTTGTTCGTCGGGGCGCTCGCGCTGACCGGCGCGTCGTCCGCGTCGGCGGCGGTGCCGGGGGCGATCGGCCTGCAGCCCGTGACGCTCAAGCTGTCGCCGAAGTCCGGCCCGCCCGGGTCGTCGATCACCGTGCGCGGCACCGGCTTCGACCCGGGCATCTGCGGTGGCCGGGCCGGCCTGAAGTGGCGGGGCGGTGGGCTTTTCAACGTCCAGCACGTCTCGCTGCGCGCCGACGGCACCTTCACCGCCACCGTGAAGGCGCCGGCGCGGGCGCTGTTCGGATCGCGGGCGCGGCTCGTGAGCAGTTGCGGGCCGGGCCCGTTCGGGCTGCCCGGTCCGCGGGCCACGTTCCGGCTCACCCCGAAGCCGGCCGAACCGGCCCAGCCGTCGAAACCCGTTGAGCCGTCGAAGCCGGACGGCGGCGGTGGCGACGGCGGAGGCGGTGGGAACGGCTCCGGGGGAGGTGGTTCGGGCGCGTCCGGCGGGGGCGGCTCCAGGGATGGCTCGACGGCCGGCGGCTCGTCCTCCGGTGGTACGGGCACGGTGGTCCCGATCGATACCACGCCCACGACCGCGCCCACGAGCGCACCCACGAGCGCACCCACCACGGCCCCGACGCCCGGACCGAGCGCCTCCGCGGCGCCCGCGCTCGCGCCGTCCCCGGGGCCGACCTCCCCCGCCGCGCAGGCCCTTCCGGCCGCGAGCCGGACCGGGCCGGCGTCGACGACCGGCACTACGGACCTGCACCCCGCGCGCGTCACGGCCAGCGTCCCGACCGCGCAGGAGGCGGGTTTCGCGCCCAAGATCGCGCTGCTCGCGCTCGCGCTGGCGGCCCTGTTCGTCGTGCTCGTCGCCTTCCCGGCGGAGCTGTTCAACAACACGGTCGAGTCGAACGCCGAGGAGATCAGGGCGATGCTCGGGGTCGCCGCCGGGTGGCTCGGCCTGCGCGGGATGGCCCGCGCCGGGGAGTCGGTCGCGCACCGGGTGGGGACCCGGGGCGGCCAGTTCATCGGGTTCGTCGTGGTGGGCACGCTGCTCACGGCGGTGCTGGCCGGCAACGAGTCGGCCGACGGCAACTGGCCCGCGCAGATCGTCGGGCTGCTCATCGCGATCGCCGTCGTCACGCTGATCGCCGAGCTGCCCGAGGAGATCGTCACCCGGCGGGTCACCGGGGTGCCGGCGACGCTCAAGATGGTGCCGGTCGCCGTCGTGGTGGCGGTCGTCTGCACCCTGCTCTCACGCCTGCTCGGGCTCGAACCGTCCTACCTGTACGGGCTTTTCGCGGGTTTCGCGACCCTGGCGGCGCGCGAGATGACACCGCGTCAGGAAGGCCGCGCAGTACTGGCCAGCGTGGTCGCGGTGGGGGTGTTCGGCGTCGCCTGCTACTTCCTCTGGGGCCCGGTGCACGCCGCCGCCTACGCGGGCGACCCGACGTGGCCCGAGGTGCTGCTCGACACGGTGCTGTTCTGGTGCTTCGCGCTGTCCACCGAGGGGCTCGTGTTCGCGCTCGTACCGCTGAGTTTCCTCGACGGCGCGACGTTGCGGGCCTGGCACTGGGCGGCGTGGTTCGTGCCGCAGGCGCTCGCGGCGGCGTTCTTCATCTACCTCTTCGTGCTGAAGGGTTCCAACGCGGGCCAGCTCGGGGCCGACGCGGTGATCCGCGCGGTCGCGTTCTTCGCCGTCTTCGGTCTGTTGTCCGTCGGCGTCTGGCTCTACTTCCGCTGGACCGGCCGCCCCACTCACGCGCTGGCCGCCGAATCGCAAGCGGTTTGACCCCACCCAGCGGGGTCATTCCGCTTTGGATCGGAGCACGTCGGCCAGGTCGTAGGTGAGCGGGCGGTCGAGCTGGGCGTAGGTGCACGAGTCGGGGGTGCGGTCGGGGCGCCAGCGGCGGAACTGCGCGGTGTGCCGGAACCGGTCGCCCTCCATGTGGTCGTAGGCGACCTCGACCACCAACTCGGCGCGCAACGGCACGAACGACAGGTCCTTCTTGGCGTTCCACCGGCTCACCGCGCCGGGCATCCGCTGGCCCGGTTCCGGGTTCAGCTGGGCGTCGGCCCAGGCACCCCACGGGTGCGAACCCTCGGGCACGTCGCGGTACGGCGCGAGTTCCTCCAGCAACGACGCGCGCCGGGCCATGGGGAACGACGCGCTGACCCCGACGTGGTGCAGCCGCCCCTCGTCGTCGTACAGCCCGAGCAGCAGCGACCCGACGATCGGACCGCTCTTGTGCCACCGGAACCCGGCCACCACGCAGTCGGCCGTCCGCTCGTGCTTGATCTTGTACATCGCCCGCTTGTCGGGCTGGTAGAGGCCGTCGACGGGTTTGGCCACCACGCCGTCCAGACCGGCACCCTCGAACTGCTCGAACCATTGGCGGGCCACGTCCAGGTCGGCCGTGCCCGGCGTCACGTACACCGGTGCGGAAGCCGGGCCGAGCGCCTCGGTGAGGAGCGCGCGGCGACGGGCGAACGGCGTCCCGAGGTGGTCGTCGGTGCCCAGGGCGAGCAGGTCGAACGCGACGAAAGACGCGGGCGTCGACTCGCTCAGCAGCTTCACTCGTGACGCCGCCGGATGGATGCGCTGCTGCAGGGCGTCGAAGTCGAGCCGGTCGCCGGTGATCAGCACGATCTCGCCGTCCAGCACGCACTTGTCCGGGGTGTTGGCCTTGATCGCCTCGACCAGTTCGGGGAAGTAGCGGGTCATCGGCCGCTCGTTGCGTGAGCCGAGCTCCACCTCGTCGCCGTCACGGAACACGATGGTGCGGAACCCGTCCCACTTCGGTTCCACGTGCCCGACGTCGGGGATGTCCTTCACCGACTTGGCCAGCATGGGGGAGACGGGAGGCATCACCGGCAGGTCCATGCCCGCCATCCTGCCCCAGCCACAGCCCTAAAGCGCAGGCTCCCATCGGCCCTCGACCGGTGACGCCTCGCCCTCACCCGGCCACGGCGGTGCGGTGACGCCGAGGATCTCCAGCGGTTCGTCGTCCGCCCCGCCCTCGGCCCGGAACTGGAACGCGGTGCCCACGGGGATGCTCAGGCTGACGCCCGGGACGAGCGCCAGCTCGGACTCGGACGCGCCCTGGCGCCGCCACATCACCCCGCGGCCGCGCAGCACGTACCAGACCTCCGAGACGGTCGCATGGACGACGGCGACGCTCACCTGCCCGGGCCGGAGCCGGAAGTGCGCGGTGGAGGCGCCGTCGACACCGCAGAGGATGCGCACCTGCGAACCGTCGGGGGCGATGACGTCGGGTTCGGCGGGCAGGGTGCGGTCGGCCATCTCCATGACCGCATTGTCGTGGGTGGCCTCGGCGATAGGGTCGGCCAGGTGCCGAAGGAAGCGCCGCAGCTGCTCGAGGTCCCCGGGCCGGACGGGCCGCGTGAGGTCAAGGTGTCCAGCCCGAGCCGCGTGCTGTGGCCGCAGGTGGGCATCACCAAGCTGGAGCTCGCGCAGTACGTGCTCGCCGTGGGGGACGGCGTGCTGCAGGCGCTCGGCGATCGGCCGGTGACCCTGCAGCGCTTCCCGGAGGGTGTCGAGGGGGAGGCGTTCTACTCGAAGAACCCGCCGCGCGGGGTGCCGGAGTACACACGCACGGTCGACGTGACGTTCCCGTCGGGGCGGCGGCACGCGCAGCTGGTGGTCGACGAGCTGGCCACCGCGGTGTGGGCCGTGCAGATGAACACCATCACGTTCCACCCGTGGCCGGTCCGGACGGCGAACGTCGACAACCCCGACGAGCTGCGCATCGACCTCGACCCGCAGCCCGGCCGCACGTTCGCGGACGCGGTGACGGCCGCGCACCTGTTGCGCGAGGTGCTGGCCGAGCTGGGGCTGACCGGGTACGCGAAGACCTCCGGCAACCGCGGGGTGCACGTGTTCGCCCGGGTGAAGCCGGATTTCGAGTTCCTCGACGTCCGGCATGCGGTGATCGGCATCGGGCGGGAACTGGAACGCCGCGACCCCGACCTGGTCACGATGGCCTGGTGGAAGGAGGAGCGCGGCGAGCGGGTGTTCGTCGACTTCAACCAGTCGAACCGGGACCGCACCATCGCCGCCGCGTACAGTCCCCGACCGTTGCCGCACGCGCCGGTCTCCACGCCGGTCTCGTGGGAGGAGCTCGGGGACGTCGACCCGCAGGGACTCACGGTCCGCTCGGTGCCGTCGCTGGTCGCCTCGCGCCCCGACCCGTGGGCCGAAATGAACGCCAGCGCAGGCTCTTTGGACGCGGCGCTGGCCCTGTGGGAGGCGGACGTGGAGCGCGGGCTGCCCGAGCTGCCGTTCCCGCCGGACTACCCGAAGATGCCGGGGGAGCCCAAGCGGGCGCGGCCGTCCGTGTCCCGCGACGACACCGAGGGCATCGCCGAGCGGGACTGGTACGCCGACCGGAAGCGCTGGGAGGGCGACGACGCGCCGCCCGAGTGGGACCACCGGCCCCGCGGTCGCGGCTGAGGGCGCTCAGCGACCGTTTGGGTTGCCACGGTGCGGCGTGGACGCCTCATGGCGACTCAAACGGACGCAGCTGCGCTCAGCCGTCGTGGTGGAAGCTGCCGTTGGAGGCGGCCTCGTCGTGGGACGGGGTGCGGGCCTCCGGCGGGGTGATGACCGCGAACGATCCGGTGTCCGTGACCTGGAACGGCCCCGCCTCAGTGACCGCCTCGGTCACCGCCTCGTGGTTCAGCAGTGCCGGGTCGAGCGGCTCGAGCCGCTCGTGGCTGGTCACCGACATCGATCGGTTGCCCTTGCCGTCGATCGTGGGGACGACGTCCACGGGCGTCTGAGGGTCGATGAACCTGCGCTTCATTTCCAGCGCGAACTCGCGCACGTCGTCGCTGCTGAGCCGGACGAGGTCGCTGCCCGAGTCGATGCGCAGGATCGTGGTCATGGTCATCGACTTCGTCGGCTGGGGCTTGGCCTGGCGCCGTTCCTGCTGCTTCTTCTTCCTGCCGAACATCCGCGCTCCCCGGTGAACGTCGACCTCAACCTGTGGTTGAACGTGAAGGTACGGCATAAGCCTTAGAACCGGCCAACCGGGACCACTCGCCTATTCCGTGACTATCGGGATGCCGCCCGTGTCCGTCGAAGCTGAGGGGCTGTCGGCATCGCGCCCGACCTTGATCCGTCGAACCCTGCGTCGCAGGCCGAGGCGGCGGGTCGTCACCTCGGCCGTCAGTGGCACGCCGCGTTGTTGAGCGCGCTGCACGAGCTTCACCAAGTCCTCGAGGGTCAGCGGTTTGCCCCGCTCTCGTCGGCTCTCCTCCCAGTGGTAGGACCCGCCTGAGTGTCTGTCCACCATGGCTTCTCCCCGTCGAGTCGATGATCGTCGATCATGCCCCAATTTGACCCTGATTGGTGCGAGTTTCGTGAGGTCGGCATGGAGATCGACCGCCCGAACCGTAAGCTCGGCAGGCATGGAGACCACCCCCGTCGCCGACGCGCTGGCCCGCGCCCCGAAGGCGCTCCTCCACGACCATCTCGACGGCGGCCTGCGCCCGGCGACCATCGTCGAGCTGGCGGCCGAGATCGGTCACGGGCTCCCGGCGTCCGACGCCGCCGGCCTGGGGGAGTGGTTCCGCGGCAGCGCCGATTCGGGTTCCCTGGAGCGGTATCTCGAGACCTTCGTGCACACCACGGCCGTCATGCAGCGCCGCGACCATCTCGTGCGGGTCGCCCGCGAGTGCGCGCTCGACCTGGCCGCCGACGGCGTCGTCTACGCCGAGGTGCGCTACGCGCCCGAGCAGCACCTCGAGGCGGGGCTCGACCTCGACCAGGTGGTGCTCGCCGTTCAGGAGGGGTTCGCCGAAGGGGTGGAAGAGGCTGCGGCGCAGGGAAACACGATCCGGGTCGGCACCCTGCTGACCGCCATGCGGCACGCCGCGCGCAGCCAGGAGATCGCGGAACTCGCCGTCCGGCACCGCGACGAGGGCGTCGTCGGGTTCGACATCGCGGGCGCGGAGGCGGGTTACCCGCCGTCCCGGCACCTGGCCGCGTTCGAGTACCTGCACCGCGAGAACATGCACGTCACCATCCACGCCGGCGAGGCCTTCGGCCTGCCGAGCATCTGGGAGGCCGTGCAGGTCTGCGGCACCGACCGCCTCGGGCACGGGGTGCGCATCATGGACGACGTCGGGCTGGACGGCGAGAAGGTGCGCCTCGGGCGGCTGGCCGCCTGGGTGCGGGACAAGCGGATCCCGCTGGAGATGTGCCCGAGCTCCAACGTGCAGACCGGGGCGGCCGCGAGCATCGCCGAGCACCCGATCACCGCGCTGAAGGACCTGCGTTTCCGGATCACCCTCAACACGGACAACCGGCTGATGTCCGCGACCAGCATGACCCGCGAGATGGAGCTGCTGGTCCGGGAGGCCGGCTGGAGCCTGGCCGACCTGCGCTGGGTCACGATCAACGCGCTCAAGAGCGCCTTCATCCCGTTCGACGAGCGCTTGGCCCTGATCGAGGGCGTGGTCAAACCCGGGTACGCCGTCCTGGGGGTATGAGCGCGTCTGCAGGGCCGTATGACCCGAATTGATGCAGGCTTTACCCTGAGTCGGTCCCTGTGCGGTGGAGAGGAAGGGGAGCTGTGGCTTATCGCGCTGAGCGGTTCCCCGGCGCCCGCCGCATGCTCGCCCAGGACGTGGTCGGCCGGTACGACCTCAAGCGGACCCTGATGGCCCGCCAGGTCTCCGAGCATCCGGGCCTGATGATGCTGCAGCTCTTCGGTGACGTCGAGCTCGACGACCTCGACCTCGACCCGCGGTACGGCATGGACGCGCCTCTGGCCGCGCTGAACCGCAGCGCCGAGTCGGATGTGCACGGGCTGGTGATCGCGGGGAACCTGCTCGTGAACGGGGCGATCCACCACGTGAAGGCGCCCGCCGGGCTGTCGTTGTACGTGCTCGGCGACCTGAAGGCCCGCAACGTCGCGATCAGCGGCCTCGAGCTCGTGGTGCGCGGAACCCTCACGGTGACCGAGGTGTTCAGCGGTTCCGGCCCGGCCGGCGGGGCCCGGCTGGACGGTGGGGCGAACGGCAAGCTGCTCATCTCCGACGGCTTCCCGATGCTGATCGGCGGGACCCTGGGCCTGCCCGTGCTGGACACCGGACGCACCCGCATCGGCCTGGTCGAGAACGGTGGCGTGCGTGAGGTGGTCGGCGACGTGCCCGCGCCGCTGGTGCTGAACGAGCAGCTGCTACCGGCGGCCGAGAGCTCGCTGGATCAGGTGAACGCCGTGCTGGCCGCCGGCGGGTCGGTGCTGTCGTCCGACTACCTGGCCGGGCGCACCGACCTCGAGGTGATCCGGCAGCTGCGCTGGCTGGAGCGCGAGATCGAGAAGTCCCTCGCCGGAGGCCATTACCTGCTGGCCATCGACCTGCTGCGCGCCGCCCGGATGCGCGGCGCCCCGCGCCGCGAGAACGGCCTGCTGCTGGCCGACGCCATCTTCAAGGCCCACTACGAGACCGGCGAGGTCGACGCGCTGGCCGAGGCGCTCGCCGTCCTGAACGAGACCCTCGGCCGGCACGCCGACCCCGAACTGGCCCGCACCCGGCCGACGGCCCTGGTGCAGCGGGCGATGATCCTGCACACCCTGCACGAGGACGAGGACTGGGCGTTCGACCAGGCCTGGCGCGACTGCAGTGACGCGATCGGCACGCTGCCGCCGGCCGAGCGGATCGGGATCGCAAAACTCATGGGGGAGTGGCTGTTCAACCGGCACCGCTACGAGGAGTGCGTGCCGTACCTGCAGGAGGCGCTGGCCAACGACCCGGGTGACGGCGTGATGTACGGCCGGATGGCCCGCGCGTTGTGGATGCTCGACCGCGAGGAGGAGGCGCTGCCCTACGCCTCCCGGTCGCTGCAGCTGAACCCCGTCGACGACCGGATGTGGTTCGTACGCGGCACGTGTCGGCGGGCCCTGGGCCAGCTCGGGGAGGCCGCCCTCGACCTGCAGACGTACCTCGAGCTGCACCCGGACGACGTCGCGGCCGTCGAGGCGGCCGTGGAGGTCGCGCTCGGGCAGGGGCGGCAGGAGGTGGCCATCGAACGGGCCGGCCGGTTCATCGACGACTTCCCCGAGATCACCGACTCCTCGGCCCGGTTCGGGCGCTTGTTCCGGCAGCAGGGGCTGGTCGAGCGGGCGCTGCCGTTCCTGCGCCGGGCGGTCGAGATCGACCCCGAAGACCGTTCCGGCGTCAGGGATCTCGCCGTCACCCTGGTCGACGCCGGGCGGGACCACGCCGGGCTCACCACGGCGCTGCGCTCGCTCGAGATCGACCCGGACGGCGACCACGTCGCCTACCTGCGGGCGGAGTGCCTGCTCGCGCTGGGTGAGGACGACGCGGCGGCCGCCGACCTGGAGACCTACCTCGCGCACTTCCCCGACGCCGCCCGGGCCCAGGCCTCGCTGGCCATGATCCGGCTCCGGCAGGGACGCACCGAGGAGGCCGAGCAGCTGCTCGGCCTCGCCTGGTCGATCGCCCCCGACGACCACTTCGTCGAGGAGGTCGCCGCCACCGCCGGGGTGGAGCCGCCCGGTGAGCCGCGGCAGTACCGCAGCCCCTCCCACGTGAGTTATTGAGCCTGTTTCCTCCGACGCCGGGCCCGGTCCTGGCGGTAGTCGGCGACCAGCATCCGCTCGGTCAGGGCGGGCGCGCCGGTCCAGACCACGGCGCCCAACCTCGCCCACCAGGGCCGCAGCACCCGGGGCCGGTCGACGATCACCCGGCACACGACGTCCCCTGCCTGCCGGGCGCTCATCCCGCCGCGCACACCGGCGTAGGTGGGGGCGCTCATGGCCGTGTGCACGAGCCCGAAGTGCACGGACGACGACGCCACGCCGTCCGCGCGGGCCTCGGCCCCGGCGGCGGTCAGCCAGGTCTCGAACGCCGTCTTGGACGCCGAGTAGGCCGACCAGTTCGCGCTCGGCATGTCGACGCCGATCGTCGAGATGTTGACGATGTGCCCGGCGCCGCGGGCGCGCATCGCCGGGAGCAGGCCGAGGGTGAGCTGCACGGGCCCGAGGTAGTTGATCGCCATCGTGCGGGTGTAGTCGTGCAGCCGGTCGTAGGCCTCCTCGACCGGGCGCCGGATCGAGCGGCCCGCGTTGTTGACGAACACGTCAACGGGAGGCTGCTGCTCGGCCAGCTGTTTCAGCAGCTCGGCGACCTGTTCGGGCTCGGTCAGGTCGGCCGGGTAGGTGGCGACGCTCCCGCCGTCCTGGCGGAGCTGCGACGCGAGCGCGTCGAGCAGGTCGGCGCGGCGGGCCACCAGGACGACGTGGGCTCCCGCGCGGGCCAGCCGCCGTGCGGTGGCCTCGCCGATGCCGCTGGAGGCCCCCGTGATCAGCACCGTGCGCCCGGTCACGGCCTCCCGCAGGTCGGCCTCCCGGGGGCCGCTCCAGGCCTCGCCCGTGAGCCGGCGGAGCAGTCGGGGTCGGTTCGTCACCCGAGAATGGTACCGGCACGTACCACTCGTGGGTCTAGGTCAGATGGGAAACCATGTGCGGCTGCTTGGCCGTCGGGGTGACCTCGATCGACGTCCCGGGCATCCGCAGCGGGCTGTCGGCCCGGCCGACCACGTACCCCATGCGGCCGAAGACCTCCGAGTGCGGGCCGTCGAAGGCGCCGTAGACGAACGTCCCGTGACCGTGGTGGTCCTCGACCGCGTGCACGAGCCGCTCCGACAGGCCGGCCGCCTCCCACTCGGGTGTGACGGCGAGCGCCACGATCCGGCAGACGGGGTTGCTCAGGCTCGGGTGGTCGATCGAGAAGGTGAGGATCGTGCCGACGATCAGGCCGTCCTGGATCGCGATGAACCCGTCGAGCTCCTCGTAACGGTGCTCACCGAAGTCCGGGTCGTACTGCGTGGCGAAGGCCTCGGCGGACGACGTCTGGCGGGCGATGTGCCGGATCTCGGGCTGGATCATGCTGGCCCCCTGGTGGGTGCGGAGCGGTGGACGCCCCTCGGTTCGGCCCGCCCCCCGGCTCTCTTGAGCCCCGCGGTAACCCGTTCGGCAGCCCTGGATCGGTGGGCATGGTGGAGGGGTGGTCGTCGGGTGAGCCGGCCGCCACAGGGGAGATCGGGTGAGTTCGTGGCCGTCAGGCGACCGCGAACTCACCCGATCTCTGTCGTGGAGCGTCGGCTCAGAGGTCGAGCGGGCGCAGCACCCGGTCGACGCCGTGCGCGATCTGCTTGTTGCCGTAGTTCAGGTTGACCACCTTGACGTGCGCGTCACGTGCGTTCGGGTCCTTGTCCTTCAGCCCGATCGGCAGGATGTCGGCGACCAGGTAGGTCTGGAAGCTTCCGCCCTGCGCAGTGGTGAAGCTCGAACCCAGCGACTTGATCACCTTCACCGCGCCGAGGGTCTTGCCCGGGATGACGTGGTAGAGCAGCACGGTCTCGACCGTGGGCACGCCGAGCTTCAGAACCGCTGCGAACACGTCCTTCTCGCTCTTCGGCGACTTCCCCGTCAGGTCCTTGACCAGGATCCGGAAGGCGTTGTCGGTCGGCAGGAAGGCGGTCGCCGCCGTCGTGCCGTCGGTCAGCACCTTGACCGCCGAGTCGGGCTTGGCCTTCAGCACGGCCAGCACCGCCTGCGTGACGATGTCGTAGTCCTTGCCGTTGCTGTCGAACGTGCCGTTGCCGCCGGCCGTCAGGTACGCGGCCAGCGACCGCGTGCCGGTCGCCGCGGACGCGCTCGGTGCGGCGGCGAGTCCGGCCGTGAGGAGAAGGCCGGCTGCTGCGAGTGCGGACACTGCTCTTCGTGCGCTGCGCATCGTGATCAGACCCCGATCCGTCAGGCGCGGCCCCGTCGGCCGCGCTCGACGTCCGTTCGTCACACCCCTGAAACCGGATTGGTGGGGTTCGGGACGATTCTCAGCGAGCTCTCAGCGGCCCTTCGGATGCCAGACGGTCTTGGTCTCGGTGAAGGCCAGGGCGCGCCGCGGGCCGGGCGGCGTCGCCGTCCAGTCGGGTTCGGCCGGGTCGTCGGACGACGGCGCCTCGCCCTCCGGCCGGACGACGCGGGTCAGGGACGCGGCGGCCGCCCGCTCGAGGTCGCCCCAGTCGATGTCGGAACCGGCGCACCCGGCCAGGTCGAGCGCGTCGACGTCCTCGTGCGAGGCCAGCCAGGGAGCGACCTCGGCGACCCGCCCGGTGAGCAGGTTGACCACCCCACCGGGCACGTCGGACGTGGCGAGCACCTCGGTCAACGTCACCGCCGGCAGCGGGCGGGACTCGGAGGCCAGCACGACACACGTGTTCCCGGACGCGACGACGGGCGCGACGACCGAGACGAGCCCGAGCAACGACGACGACTGCGGGGCCAGCACGGCCACAACGCCCATCGGCTCGGGCACCGAGAGGTTGAAATAGGGGCCGGCGACCGGGTTGGCCGAACCGGCGACCTGGGCGAGCTTGTCGGTCCAGCCGGCGTACCAGACCCACCGGTCGATCGCGGCGTCCACCACGGCCCTGGCCGCCGACTCCGACAGCCCTTCGGCGGCACTCACCTCGGAGACGAACTGGGCGTGCCGGCCCTCCATGAGCTCGGCGACCCGGTAGAGCACCTGGCCCCGGTTGTACGCCGTCGCGCCCGACCAGCCGCTCACCGCCGAGCGGGCGGCCACGACCGCGTCGCGGGCGTCCTTGCGCGACGCCAGGGCCGCGTTGGCCAGGAACTCACCGGATGACGACGACACCACGTACGACCGCCCCGACTCCGAACGCGGGAACTTCCCACCCACGTACAGCTTGTAGGTCTTGGGCACCGCCAGCCGGCCCGGTGAACTCACAGCCCCGCCTCCTGCAGGTAGGCGGCCAGGCCGTGCCGCCCGCCCTCACGCCCGTACCCGCTCTCCTTGTAGCCGCCGAACGGGGACGCCGGGTCGAACCGGTTGAACGTGTTGGCCCACACCACACCGGCTTTCAAGCGGTCCGCGAGCCACAGGATGCGCGAGCCCTTCTCCGTCCAGATGCCGGCCGACAGCCCGTACGGCGTCTGGTTGGCCTTGGCCACGGCCTCCTCCTCGGTGCGGAACGTCAGCACCGACAGCACCGGCCCGAAGATCTCCTCGCGGGCGATGCGGTGACCGGGGGAGACGTCCGTGAAGACCGTGGGCGCGAACCAGTACCCGGACGACGGCAGCTCGCACGCGGGGGACCAGCGGGTCGCGCCCTCGGCCTCACCCGCCTCGACGAGCGCTGAGATCCGGGCCAGCTGCTCGGCGCTGTTGATGGCCCCGACGTCGGTGTTCTTGTCCAGCGGGTCGCCGACCCGCAGGGTGGCGACCCGGGTGCGCAGCCGCGCCAGCACGTCGTCCAGCACCGATTCCTGCACCAGCAGGCGCGAACCGGCGCAGCAGACGTGCCCCTGGTTGAAGAAGATCCCGTTCACGATGCCCTCGACGGCCTGGTCGATGGGGGCGTCGTCGAACACGATGTTCGCGGCCTTGCCGCCCAGCTCGAGGGTGACCTTCTTCCGGGAACCGGCCACGGCCCGGGCGATCGACTTGCCCACCTCGGTCGACCCGGTGAAGGCGACCTTGTCGACTCCCGGGTGCGCGACCACGGCGGCGCCCGTCTCGCCGGCGCCGGTCAGGATGTTCACCACGCCCGGCGGCAGCCCGGCCTGCTGGCAGACCTCCGCGAACAGCAGGGCCGTGAGCGGCGTCGTCTCGGCCGGTTTCAGGACGACGGTGTTCCCGCAGGCCAGGGCGGGCGCGACCTTCCAGGCCAGCATCAGCATCGGGAAGTTCCACGGGATCACCTGTCCGGCGACGCCCAGAGGCCGCGGCGCCGGCCCGAGCCCGGCCCAGTCCAGCTTGTCGGCCCAGCCCGCGTAGTAGAAGAAGTGCGCTGCGGCGAGCGGGATGTCGACGTCCCGGCTCTCCTTGATCGGCTTCCCGTTGTCGAGCGTCTCCAGCACCGCGAACTCGCGCGCCCGCTCCTGCAGGATGCGGGCGATCCGGTACAGGTACTTCCCGCGCTCCGACGCCGACAGCGACGACCAGACCCCCGCGAAGGCCGCACGCGCGGCGGAGACCGCACGGTCGACGTCCGCCGGCCCCGCCACCGCCACCTCGGCGAGGACCTCCTCGGTGGCCGGGTTCACCGTCTTCAGCGACCCGCCGTCCACGGGGTCGGTGAACTGCCCGTCGATGAACAGGCCGTACGCGTCGCGCAACGTCACCACGGAGCGCGACTCCGGGGCGGGCGCGTATTCGAAACCGGTCATCACACGAGCCCTTTCAGGTCGCCGGCGTCAGGTGGTCGGCCCCGGCGTAGGCGCCGGTGGCCAGCTTCCGCCGCTGCAGGAGGACGTCGTTCAGCAGGCTGGAGGCACCGAGCCGGTACAACTCCGGCGTGAGCCAGTCGGGGCCCGCGGTCTCCTGCACCAGCACGAGGTGCTTCAGCGCGTCCTTGGCGGTGCGGATGCCGCCCGCCGGCTTGAACCCGACGCGGGAACCGGTCAGCGAGAACCAGTCCCGCACCGCCTCGAGCATGACCAGCGACACCGGCAGAGTCGCGGCGGGAGAGACCTTCCCGGTGCTGGTCTTGATGAAGTCGGCCCCGGCCAGCATGGCCAGCCAGGACGCCCGCCGCACCCGGTCGTAGCTGCCCAGCTCACCCGTCTCCAGGATGACCTTCAGGTGCGCGTCCACCCCGTCGGGACGCCGGCACGCCTCGCGGGTCGCGACGATCTCCTCGTACACGGCGCCGTACCGCCCGGCCAGGAAGGCGCCCCGGTCGATCACCATGTCGATCTCGTCCGCGCCCGCGGCCACGGCGTCCTCGGTGTCGGCCAGCTTGACCCGCAGCGACGCGCGGCCGCTGGGGAATGCGGTCGCCACCGCGGCCACCTTCACCCGCCCGGCCGCCCCCAGCCGCTCCAGCGCCGAGACCGCGACGGGCACCAGGTCGTTGTAGACGCACACTGCGGCGGTCGACGGGCAGCTCGGATCGCTCGGGTCGGGCCGCACCGCCTTGGCGCACAGGTTTCGCACGGCGCCGTGGCTGTCGGCGCCCTCCAGCGTGGTGAGGTCGATGACCCGGACCGCCAGGTCGAGCCCGTACGCCTTGGCCGTGGTCTTGATCGACCGGGTGGCCAGCGCGGCCGCGCGGGCCTCCGCCCCCACCTGGTCCACCCCGGGAAGTCCGTGCAGGAAGCGGCGCAGCGTGGCGTCGTCCACCACACCCGAACCCAGAACGTCAGTGGCCGTGGTCATCGGACCCAGCCTACGTCTTACCGCCCTGGTTACTGCCCCAGGGACGTCCTCACGTCCCGCTCCAGCGCGGCCAGCGCCCCGGCCGCCTCGGCCCGCGCCTCGCGCACCGGCCGGGCGCCCACTCCGACGACGACCTCCAGGTAGACCTTCAGCTTCGGCTCCGTCCCGCTGGGCCGCACGATCACGCGGGCCCCGCTCTCGGTCCGGTAGCGCAGTCCCTCGGTGGGCGGTAGCCCGTCGACGCCGTGCGACAGGTCGGCGTAGGTGAGGATGGCCGACCCGCCGAGCCTGGTGGGCGGCGCCGCCCGCAGCCGGTCGACCATGACGCCGATCTGGCTCAGGTCGTCGACCCGTACCGAGAACTGGCCCGTGGCGTGCAGCCCGTGCTCCACCGCCAGGTCGTCGAGCGCGTCGAGCAGGGTGCGGCCCTGCGCCTTCAACCCGGCGGCGAGCTCGGCGACCAGCAGTGCCGCGCTGATCCCGTCCTTGTCGCGCACCACGTCGGGGGCGACGCAGTAGCCCAGCGCCTCCTCGTAGGCGTACCGGAGGCCGGGCACGCGGGACAGCCACTTGAACCCGGTCAGCGTCTCCACGTGCCGGTGCCCGCGCGCCTTGGTGATCCGGGCCAGCAGCTGCGACGAGACGATCGAGCTGGCCACGACCGTCGGGACCGAGGCCCGGGCGAGGAGGTAGTCGCCGAGCAGGGCGCCCACCTCGTCGCCGCGCAGGGCCCGCCAGGCGCGTGCCCCGTCGCCGTCCGGGTCGGGGACGGCGACCGCGCACCGGTCGGCGTCGGGGTCGTTCGCGATCACGAGGTCGGCGCCCCGGGCCCGCGCCGAGGCGAGCGCCAGGTCCATCGCGCCCGCCTCCTCGGGGTTCGGGAACGCGACGGTCGGGAACGCCGGGTCGGGCGTGGCCTGCTCCGAGACCAGATGCGGGACGGGGAATCCCGCGCGGCTGAACGCGCGCACCGCGGTCTCGCCGCCGACCCCGTGCAGCGGGGTGACGACGATCTGCAGGTCGTGCGGCGCATCCGGGTCGACCAGCCCGACGACCGCCGCCAGGTAGGCCTCCACGACGTCCTCGCCGAGCACGGTCCACCCGTGCGTGGCCATCGGGACGTCGATCGCCGCGGGCGCCGCCGCGATCTGCGCCGCGATCTGCGCGTCGGCCGGCGGCACGATCTGCGCCCCCTGCCCCGGACCGTCGTCCACCCGGCCGCCGAGGTAGACCTTGTACCCGTTGTCCTGCGGCGGGTTGTGGCTGGCCGTCACCATGACGCCGGCGTCCGCGCCGAGATGCCGGACGGCGAAGGCGAGCACCGGCGTCGGCAGGAACCGGGGCAGCAGGACGGCGGTGCAGCCGGCCGCCGTGAGCACCGCGCAGGTGTCGCGGGCGAAGACGTCGGAGTCGGTGCGCGCGTCGTAGCCGACGACGACGAGCGGGGGCACGTCGCCGGCGTCCCCGGGGACCGCGCCCAGCAGGAACGCCCCCAGCCCGGCGGCCGCGCGGATCACCACGGCCCGGTTCATCCGGTTCGGACCGGCGCCCAGCGCCCCCCGCAGACCGGCGGTTCCGAACGTCAGCTCGGCGCTGAACCGGTCCTCCAGGTCGGCCACGGCCCGCTCCCGCCCGGCCCGGTCGCCGCCGGCGGCCTGCGCGATCAGACGGTCCAGTTCACGCCTGGTCCGGGGTTCGGGGTCGCTGTCGCGCCACGCCGCCGCCCGACCGACGAGATCAGCGAGCTCGGCGTCGTCCACAGACGAGGAATCTAGTACCTGGGGTACGGGGGCATGACACGCGCGGTGGCGGGGTCGATGGGGGAGCGGAAGACTGCGCGGATGATCACGACGAAGCAGGGTGACAAGGCCGCCCGGCAGGCCGACGGTCTGAACGAGACCGTCCGTACGGTCGGCGAGCGGGCCCTGCGCTACAGCGAGGACGTCGTGTACGTCCTGATCGCGGCGCTGCTCGTGGTGGGCGCGCTGGTGCTGCTGGTCTCGGCGGCGGGCGAACTGCGCGCGGTCGGCGAGGACACCACGACCGCGGTGCTGGCCCTGCTCGACACCCTGCTGCTCGTCTTCGTCCTGGTGGAGCTGATCTTCGCGGTGCGCACCACGCTGCGCCGCCGGGAGATCGTCGCCGAGCCGTTCCTGGTCGTCGGCATCATCGCCTCGATCAAGGAGATCATCCTGCTCAGCGTGGAGGCCGGGAACATCCTGGAGGGCAAGCCGACCAGCGAGCCGGGCGGTGACCTGGGTGAGTTCGCCCTGCACATCGGGCTCCTCGGCGTCCTGGTGCTGGTCCTGGCCGGGTGTGCGGTCCTGCTGCGGCTGAAGGAGCGGGAGCCCGAGGAGGGGTCGGCCGAGGAATCCGGCACCGACAGCGGGCAGCCCGAGAAGGCCGCTACCTAGCACCGACAAGAAATGTTGTCTTGACAGTTTGATGCGTCGGCGGGCAGGCTCATCGCATGTTGGACGTCGCGGTGATCGAGGACCCGGCGGCGGCCGAGGTCTCACTCGACCCGGTCCGGGCCCGGCTGCTGGCCGAACTGGTCGAACCCGGCTCGGCCGCGCAGCTGGCCGCCAAGGTCGGCCTGCCCCGCCAGAAGGTGAACTACCACCTGAAGGCGCTGGAGCGGCACGGCCTGGTCGAGCTCGTCGAGGAACGGCGCAAGGGCAACATGACCGAACGGGTGATGCGGGCCGCGGCCGCCGCCTTCGTCATCTCGCCGGTGGCGATCGGGGGCGTGCGGTCGTCGGAGCAGCCCGACGCGCTGTCGGCCCGCTGGCTGGTGGCCGTCGTCTCGCGCACCCTGCGAGAGGTCGGGGCGCTGGTCGCCGCGGCGGGACGGGCCCGCAAGCCGCTGGCCACCTTCGCCGTGGACGCCGAGGTGCGGTTCGCCTCGGCGGCCGACCGGGCGGCGTTCGCCGAGGAACTGGCCGGTGCCGTCGCGCAGCTGGTCGGCAAGTACCACGCGGGGGAGGGCCGCGAGCACCGGCTGGTGCTCGCCGTCCACCCGAAGAACGAGCTGGAGGACTGATGGGTCACGGGTTCGAGAGCGACGACCGGATCGAGGTGGACGCCACGCCTGAGCAGGTGTGGGCGGCCATCGCCACCGGCCCCGGGCACGACTCCTGGTTCATGGGCGCCAACGTCGTGGAACCGGGGGTGGGCGGGCAGGTGTCGTCCGACTTCGCCGGCGGGGCGATCCCCGCGGCGACCGTCACGGCCTGGGAACCGGGCCGGCACCTCGGCTACCGCGCGAGCGGCCCCGACGGGCGGTTCCTCGCGTCGGAGTACCTGATCGAGGCCCGGGACGGTGGCGGCGCCGTCCTGCGCGTCGTGACCAGCGGCTTCCTGCCCGGGGACGACTGGCAGGGCGAGTACGAGGCGATGCGGGCCGGCAGCTGCCTGTTCCGCTCGACGCTGGCCTGCTACCTCGACCACTTCGCGGGCCGCGTGGCGCGGCCGCTCACGGTGTTCGGGCCGACCGTCACCGACTGGGCGGGGGCCTGGAAGCAGCTGGACGACGCCCTCGGCCTGGGCGGGCTCGACCGGGACACGCCGGTCCGGTTCACGCTCGGCGGGCGCTCCGTGGAGGGCGTGCTCTACGGCGCGAACGAGCAGGTCCGCGGCATCCGCACCCCGCAGGCGATGTACCGGTTCGTGCAGGCCTTCGACCCCCACGGCACCGGTAGTCCGATGCTCGCCATGCACCACGTCTTCGACCCGACGCTCGACCCCGGCGAGGCGGCCTGGAACGCCTGGCTGACCGATGTCCTGAGCTGAAAGAGATTCCTCCGACATGACTTCCACCACCGCCCCCACGCAGTCCGTCACCTCCGCCGACGGCACCACGATCGCCGTCGAGGCGGTCGGCTCCGGGCCGCCCGTCGTCCTGGTGGACGGCGCGATGTGCCTGCGCGCGCAGGGCCCGGCCCGCCCGCTGGCCGAGGCGCTCGCCGACCGGTTCACGGTCTACATCTACGACCGGCGCGGCCGGGGCGAGAGCGGCGACACCCAGCCGTACGCGCCGCAGCGTGAGATCGAGGACCTGGCCGCCGTGATCGCCCTGGCCGGCGGGGAGGCCGACGTGTACGGCATCTCGTCGGGGGCGGCCCTCAGCCTGGACGCGGCCGCCGCCGGCATCGGGGTGCGCCGGCTGGCCGTGTACGAGGCGCCGTTCATCGTCACGGCGGACGGGCCGGTCCGCGACCCGGAGCTGATCGAGAAGACCGAAACCCTGGTCGCCCAGGGCAAGCGCGGCGCGGCGGTCCGGCTGTTCATGCGCACGGTCGGGGTGCCGGCGCCGTTCGTGTGGCTCATGGGGCTGTTCCCGATGTGGAGGACCATGACCGGCATCGCGCACACGCTGCCCTACGACTACCGGCAGCTGCGGCCCGAAACAGGCCGGGGAGAGGCGCTTTCCGCCGACCGGTGGAGGGGGCTGAGCGTGCCGACCCTGAGCATGGCGGGCGGGAAGAGCCCGCAGTACATGCGCGACGCGATGCAGGCGGTCGACGGGCTGCTGAGCGACTCGCGCTACGAGACGCTGCCCGGGCAGACCCACATGCTGAAGCCGGAGGCCCTCGCGCCGCGGCTGAAGGAGTTCTTCGCCTGAGCCCAGCGGTGGAAGGCGGTGACGGCGCCGTCACGGGGGGAATGGCGCCGCCACCGCCGCTTGGGGGTGGGAGAGGAACGGCTCAGGCGGCGGCGATGGTTCCCGTGACCATGCCGACCAGCTGCTCGCCGGTGACCTCCGAGGTGCGGGTGCCGCCGACCACCTGACCGGCCCGCATCACCCACACCTGCTGGGACAGGCGCATGACCTGCTCGAAGTTGTGCGAGATGACCAGGACCGTGGTGCCGCCCTCGACCACCCGCTTGATCAGGGCCTCCACCTGGGCGGTCTCCCGCAGCCCGAGCGCCGCGGTGGGCTCGTCGAGCACCAGCACCGACTTGGCCCACATGACGCCCCGGGCGATCGCGACGGCCTGGCGCTGACCGCCCGACAGCCGCTTCACCGACTTGGTCACCGACGGCACGTTGACCGCCAGCGAGCTGACCAGGCGGTGGGCCTCCTCGCGCATCGCCTTGCGGCGCAGGAAGCCGATCGGGCCGATCTTCGCGGTCAGCTCGCGGCTGAGGTACATGTTCTGCCAGACCGACAGCTGGTCGGCGAGCGCCAGGTCCTGGTAGACGGTCTCGATGCCGGCGGCCCGGGCCTCCAGCGGCGAGTGGAACCGTACGGGCCGGCCGTCGATCAGGATCTCGCCCTCGTCGGGGGTGTAGACGCCGGTCAGGTTCTTGATCAGCGTCGACTTGCCGGCGCCGTTGTCGCCGACGATCGCCGTGATCTCACCGGGCTGCGCGCTCAGGCTCGCCCCGCGCAGGGCCTGCACGGACCCGAAGGTCTTCTTCAGGTCACGGATCTCGATCTTCGCGGTCACGAGTTGCGCCCTCTCATCAGCGTGGCGGCGGCCAGCACGACGATGCCGATCACCAGCGGTTCGTAGTAGGCCTCCACCCCGATCAGGGTCAGGCCCTGCTGCAGCACGGTCAGGAGGATCGCTCCGAGGACCGGGCCGACGATGGTCGCCCGACCGCCGAACAGGTTGACCCCGCCGAGGACGACGGCCGCGATGGCCTTCAGCAGGTAGTCGGTGTTCGTGGTGGGCTGGCTCGAGGAGATGAAGCTGATCAGCTGGATCGAGGCCAGGCCGGCCAGGGCGCCGCCGATCGCGTAACCGGCCAGTTTGATCCGCGCCACCTTCAGCCCCATCGCCTTCGCCGAGGCGGTGTTGTCGCCCGTCGCCAGCAGGTGCACACCGAAACTGGTGTGGAACAGCAGGATGTGGAGCAGGACCGCGACGATCAGCGCGATCGCGATGTTGTAGCGCAGCGGCCCGATCGAGTCGCCCCCGATGGTGGTCAGCACGGTGCTGAACATCTGTACCGGCTGGCCGTCGGAGACGATCAGCGACAGGCCCATCACCAGGCTGAGCGAGCCCAGCGTGACGATGAAGTCGGGGATCTTCACCCAGCCGACGAAGAAGCCGTTCAGTAGGCCGATGGCCAGACCGGTCGCCATTGCGACCGCGAAGCAGGCCCAGATGCTCCAGCCGGCGTCGTAGGCGACCCCCGCCGTCACCGAGCCCAGGGCGACCGTCGCGGCCAGCGACAGGTCGATCCCGGCCAGGGTGACGGCGAACGTGGCCGCCAGCGCGAGGGTGACGGGGATCGTCGCGTCGGACAGCATCCCCGAGAGGTTCCCCACGGTGAGGAACGCCGGCGAGAGGAAGGAGAACACGACCATGATGGCCACCAGAGCCACCGGCGCGGTCGCGTTGACCCAGAAGTCCTCGGTCGCAACCACTTTGCCGAGCCTCCGGGCGCGGTCGCCCGGAGCCGGGCGGTGCGCCGTGGCGGGTTTGTCCTCGGTGATCGTGCTCAATGCCATCTCCTTCCTGCTCGCCGGCGTCTCACCGGCGCGGGTCCCCGTGGGTGAGGGTCAGCCCTCGAACGGGTTGGGGACCTCGAAGTCCGCCGGGGGAGCCGGGTAGTTCTCCAGCGCCGCGTCGACGTTGTCCTTGTTCACGACCAGGACCGGGGTCTCCACCTTGGTGGGGATGCTCTTGCCGTCGATCGCGGCCAGGCACGCCTGGACCGACTGCACGCCCATCAGGTACGGGAACTGCTCGACCGCGGCCGGCTCGCCGCCCGCCTTGATGTCCTTCAGCTGGTCCTCGGTGCCGTCGACGCCGATCACCGCGACCTTGTCGTCCTTGCCGGCCTCCTCGACCGCCTGCTGGATGCCGAGCGCCATGTCACCCGACGGGGTGAAGAAGCCCTTCAGGTCCGAGTGGGCCCGCAGCAGCGTGGCGGCGGCCTGCTTGGCCTTGGCCTTGTCGAAGTCCGCCGCGACCGTCTGGATCACGTCGAGCTTGCCCGAGACCTTGTCCTTGAAGCCCTTCAGCCGGGCCTCGCTGCCGGGGTCGCCGGCCAGGCCGCCGATCAGGGCCACCTTCGAGTTCGCGGCGATCTCGGCCACCATCGCGTCGCCGCCCGCGGCCCCCGCGGTCTCGTTGTTGGTGCCGACGTAGGTGGTCAGCTTGACGCCCGCCTTCGACGCCGCGTCGGTGTCGATCGGGTAGTCGAGGTTCACGATCGGCTTGCCGTCCTTGCTGACCGGGGCCAGCCCGGTGAGCAGGTTGGTGCCGCTGGTCGGGTTCACGATGTAGCAGTCGTACCCGGCCGTCACCAGCGAGTTCAGCTTGCTGGCCTGGCCCGAGTCGTCGGTCACGTTCTGGGCGGCGGAGATGGTCAGCTGGACGCCCTGCTTGTCGGCCTCGGCCTGCGCGCCCTTGGCCATGGCGCCGAAGTAGGTGTTGTCCAGGGGCTTGATGACGAAGGCGAGCTTCGGCTTCTCGGTGCTGGTGCCGCCACCGTCACCGGCGGAGGAACCGCCGCCGCAGGCCGCCAGGGCGAACGCCACGGCGGTGACGCCCACGGCCACGCCGCTGAGGCGGGTGATCGGCCGAACGTTGGAACGAACGGTCTTCATCTCGTACTCTCCCTTGAGTCTCCTGGGGGCGCCGAACTCTTCGACGACCCCTGCGGTGCGGCCGCGTCCTGGCAGATCCGGTCGCACCTGGGTGGCACATCAGAAACCGGGGCCGGCCCTTGCGGGCCGGTCTCGGCATGCGGTCAGCCGCGTCTGGCGTAACCGCTGAACATGACGGGGGACATCTCGTAGGGCACGCAGCCGCAGGTCGTCCCGTACTCCACGTCGCACTCGACCACGACGTTGCGCGGCTTCAGGCCCGGGGCGCTCATCCTTTCCGTGAGGAGTTGCATCGCGCGGGCGGCCAGGGTGGAGACCGGGACGACCGCTTGGGTGGGGACGAGGCCGGTGACGGTGGCCTCACCGATGCCGTCGAAGGTGGTGACGACGACGTCGTCGGGGATCCGTAGGCCCAGCCGGGCGATCGCCGCGATGGTGCCCCAGAACATCCGGTTGTTCGTCGCCAGCACCCCGAACGGGGGCTTCAGCGTGCGGAACAGCCCGTAGGCGCCGGCGGCCGCGTCGTTCGGCGTGACGTGGCCGTTGGTGATGTGCTTGGTCAGCCCGCCCTTGTTCATCACCCGGGTGTACCCGGACTGCCGGTCCCGGACGTTCGAGACCGAGAGGTCGCCCGCGACCAGGCAGACCTGCTCCAGGTTGTGCTTCTCGACCATGTGTGACACGAGAGTCTCTGCCGCGCGGCGGTTGTCGGCCATCACGTGGTCGGCGAGGTTGCGCACCGAGGGCACGGTCCGGTCGACGATCACGGTGGGGACCTGGCTGATGGTCTCGGGCAGGCTCGGGGCGCCGGCCGGCAGGATGATCAGCCCGTCGACGCGCTGCTGCCGGAAGGTGCGCAGGATGCGCTCCTCCTGGTCGACCTCCTCGTCGGAGTCGGCCAGCAGCAGGGTCGCGCTGGGCGGGGCCAGCCGCTCCTCCAGGGCGCGGGTGATGAGCGCGAACTGGCCGTTGCGGATGTCGGGGATGACGACCCCGATGAAGCCCGAGCGCTTCAGTCGCAGGCCGCGGGCCTGCGCGTCACCGACGTAGCCCAGTTCCTGGACGGCGGCCAGGACCTTCTGCCGCATGGGCTCTTTCACGTACGGCTCGTCGTTCAGGACGCGCGAGACCGTCTTCATGGAGACGCCGGCGTGCTCCGCGATGTCGACGAGGCGCGGGGGGCGCGCGAACCCGTCGACGTTCGGGGTCTGGCCAGCATCGTTGCTCACGTCGGGGACGCTAGCTGTTCTGACAGCGTTGGTCAAGAGATTCTCTGACAGCGCTGTCAACATGTTACCGAGCCCCCGGGAGCAGTTGGCCTGCCGGCCGCGGAAAGTCCCCCTGACCAGCCCAGACACCGGCCGCCACCCCTGCCAGGAGGGCGGCCCCGCGGGCGGTCGCCTCGGCCTCGTCGACCAGCAGCAGACCGTGCGTGCTGCGGGCCTGCTTGGCGGCCATCCAGCGGGCGGAGCGCATGCCACCCCCGATCACCAGGGTCGGTTCGGTCGTGCCGCTGTGCGTGCGCAGGGCCCGCTCCGCCGCTGACGTGAGCTCGGCGTAGCCGTCCAGGACGGCGGCCCAGGTGGGCCCCGGGTCGTCCGCCGCGCCGGCGGCCGCGAGTCGCGCGAAGAGCTCCTCGTCCCCGTCCCCGGGGCGCTCCAGGTGGCGCAGACGGGTCGCTGACCAGGGAGTCTGCGGTCCGACGGACGCCGCGGCGCGCTCCAGGTCACCGCGCTCGTGGCCCAGCAGGGCCGCCAGGCGGGCCAGGCCGAGACCCGGGCGGATCTGCTCCCACAGCACGGCCGGGGCGTCGGCCGCCGGCCAGGCGGTCACCGTCGTGTCGCCGCCGACCGTGGCCAGGTCGGCCCGTAGACCGTCGATGGAGACCTCCCGGGGCAGGGCGATCAGCAGGGGTTCACCGCTGCCCATCGAGTCGGTGACCCGACCGACCCCCGCCCCCGCGCCCACCGCGCCGACCGGATGGTCGTGCCCGGCGAGGGTCACGGGGATGCCGGCCGGCAGGCCCGACCAGTGCGCCCCGTCGGCGTGGATCTTGCCGTGCACGGTCCCGGCCGGGCTGACCGGCGCGAACCGGACGCCGCCCAGGCCGACGGCCTCGAACACCTGCGGTAGGTAGCGGCCGGCGATCGGGTCGTAGGCCCCGCTGGTCGCGGCCAGGGAGCGTTCCTGGGCGAACTCACCGGTCAGGTACCAATTCAAAAGTCCTGCGACACCGACGAAGACGCCGCTCAGGTCGGCGCCCGAGCCGGCCAGCCAGCCGATCTTGGCGATCGTGCTCACCGGGCGCGCGGGCCGCCCGGTCCAGGCCACGAGCGCGTCGTCGCCGAACACCTCGACCAGGCGGCGGGCCGTGCCCGCGCCCCGGGGGTCGTGCCACGCGATGACCGGCAGGTCGGCGGGACCGTCGTCCCGGACGAAGGTGCCGGATTCACCCAGACTGGCTATCCCGACGCCCTGGACGCCGGTGAGGTCGCCCAGCCCGGTGATCGCCTCTCGGGCCGCGGCGAGCAGGGCCCCGGCGGACATCTCGGTTCCGCCCGCCGACAGGCCGAACGGGGTCTCGGCGGCAGAAACCCTTATCGAGTGTCCATTCTCGTCGATCAGGAGCGCCTTGATCCGGGACGTCCCGATGTCGAGGCCGAGCAGTCGACCGTGCGCCATGCAGGGGCCTCGCTTCTCTGGGAGGTGGTGGGCGGCGGATTCGTAAGGTAGCTTCGCGGCTGGAACCTGTCCAACGATGTCAGAAATCCAGGAGCACCCGTGTCACTCATCACCCTGCGCCAGGCGCTCGACGCCGCCCGGGCCGGCGGCTACGGCGTCGGCGCCTTCAACGTCACTGACATGACCCAGGTCGAGGCCGTTCTCGAGGCCGCCCGCGAGACCCGGTCGCCGGTGATCGTGCAGACCCTCTCGGGCTCGTCGGCCCACGGCTCCGACGAGCTGTTCTGGGACCTGATGCTGCGCACCACCGAGCGCTATGCCGACGTCCCGACCGTCCTGCACCTCGACCACGGCCCCGACTTCGAGACCTGCCGCCGCGCCATCGCCGCCGGGTTCACCAGCGTCATGATCGACGGCAGCCTCGACCCGGTCACCCATCGGCCCGCCACCTTCGAGGCGAACATCGAGATCACCCGTAGCGTGGTCGACATCGCCCACCCGGCAGGGGTTTCCGTCGAGGGCGAGCTCGGTACCATCGGCGGTTCCGAGACCGGCGAGGAGCACAAGGAGATCATCCTGGCCGACCCCGACGAGGCCGAGGAGTTCGTCCGCCGTACCGACGTCGACGCCCTCGCCGTCGCCATCGGCACCTCGCACGGCGCCTACAAGTTCTCCTCCCCGCCGGACGGGTCCGTCCTGCACATGGACCTGATCACCGAGATCGCCCGGCGGGTGCCGGACACCCACCTGGTGATGCACGGCTCGTCCTCGCTGCCCGCCGACCTGCGGGCCGTGATCAACGCGAACGGTGGCACCCTGCCCGAGTCGTGGGGCGTGCCCGAGAGCGAGAAGGCCCGCTCCACCCAACTGGGCATCCGCAAGATCAACCAGGGCATGGATTCGCACATGGCGTTCACCGCCGCGGTCCGGCAGCAGCTGGGCCAGGACGGCATCACCGTCGACCCGGCGCCCTACACCCGCTTCGGCCGGGTCGCGATGCAGCAGATGGTCGCCGAGCGCATGCACGTCTTCGGCCAGGCCGGCCACGCGGCCGACTTCACCGTCAACGCCTGATCGATGCTGCGTTTGCGCATGATCACCGCAGGAATGCGGTGATCATGCGCAAACGCAGGTTCAGAGTTTGCGAACCACGTCCGCCAGCATCGAGCCGACCCGCTGGGCCGCGGCCCGGCCCGCCTCCAGCACCTCGGCGTGGTCCAGGGGTTCACCCGTGATGCCGGCGGCCAGGTTGGTCACCAGCGAGATGCCGAGGATCTCCATCCCGGCCTCGCGCGCCGCGATCGCCTCGAGCGCGGTGGACATGCCGACCAGGTCGGCGCCCAGCCGGCCGTACATCCGGATCTCGGCGGGCGTCTCGTACTGCGGCCCGGACAGCTGGACGTAGACACCCTCCGGCAGGTCGGGCTGCACGGTGCGGCACACCTCGCGCAGCCGCTTCGAGTACAGGTCGGTGAGGTCGACGAACGTGGCCCCGACCAGTGGCGTCGCGCCGGTCATGTTGAGGTGGTCGCTGATCAGCACCGCCGTCCCGGGACCCCAGTCGGTGTTCAGCGAACCGCACCCGTTGGTCAGCACCAGCGTCGAGCAGCCGGCCGCGGCCGCCGTCCGGACGCCGTGCACGACCGAGGCCACGCCGTGGCCCTCGTAGTAGTGGGTGCGGGCCCCGAGGACGAGCGCGTGCCGCGGCACGTCACCAGGGACGGCGACCACGCGCAGCGTGGCGACGTGCCCGGCCACCGACGGCGCCCGGAAGCCCGGGATCTCCGCGGCCGGGACCTCGGCGACGACGTCCCCCAGAAGTTCCGCCGCCGGTGCCCAGCCGGAGCCGAGAACCATGGCCACGTCGAACGTCTCGATGCCCGTGCGGGCCTTCAGCTCGGCGGCCGCCTCGGCCGCGAGCCGCTTCGGGTCGGTGCTCAACGCGGCTCAGGCCTCCTGCGGCGGGAACACCGCGTCGTCGCTGCTGCAGGGGCGCGAGCGCAGCTCGGCCACGTAGTCGGCGGGCGCCCCTCCGGCCTCCGCGGCGTCGGCCAGCCGGAACAGGTAGCGGGCGGTCGGCAGCCCACCCTCGTAGGCGTCGAGCACGTGCACCCAGGCCAGCGCGTCGCCGTCCAGCGTCTGCACCCGTACGTTCACCTTCGTCGACACCCCGGTCGACAGGCCCTCCCACTCGTCGAGCCCCGACTCGTCGCCCGGCGTCACGTCGTACAGGCTCACGTAGACCTGGCTCTCGCCGTCCTCGACCAGCGTCGCGAACGCGCCGCCGCCGGCCGACCCGGCGTCGCTGAACGTGAGCCGCCAGCCGTTCAGCCAGCCCGTGCCGCGCAGCGGGGAGTGGGGCGCCCGCAGAGCCATGCTCTCCGGGTCGAGGTTGCTGCCGTAGGCGGCGTACAGGGCCATGGGGAACAGGGTAGAGAAGGGACGCTGCGCGCGGACACCAGGTCTCCGGCTGAGCCCCGCCCGACATGCGTCGGAACCTGGAACCGAAACACGGTGGGTGGAGAATGGCGAGGGTGAGCGCGCAGAACACGGTCCTGATCATCGGCGCCGACGACTCGTCGGGTGAGAGGTGGCCGAGGTGAGCGCGCAGAACACGGTCGTGATCATCGGCGGCGGACCCGGCGGGTACGAGGCGGCGCTCGTCGCCGCCCAACTCGGGGCCGAGGTGACCGTCGTCGAACGGGCCGGCCTGGGCGGCGCGGCCGTGCTGACCGACGTCGTCCCGAGCAAGACGTTGATCGCCACCGCCGAGGTGCTGGCCACCGTGGCGGGGGCGGGGGAGCTGGGCATCACCGGCACCCGCGACATCGCCACCGACCTCGGGGCGGTCAACGCGCGGGTCCGGCGGCTGGCCGCCGCCCAGTCGGGCGACATCACCGCGCGGCTGGAGAAGGAGGGCGTGCACATCCTGTCCGGCACCGGCCGCCTGGCCGGCGTCGCGGGGGCCCTGCACCGGGTCGTGGCCACCGACGCCACCGGTGCGGAGACCGAGCTGACCGCCAGCACCGTCCTGGTCGCCACCGGGGCCCGGCCGCGGGCGCTGCCCGGAGCCGAACCGGACGGCGAGCGCATCCTGAACTGGACGCAGCTGTACGGGCTGGCCCGGTTGCCGGACAAGCTCATCGTCGTCGGGTCCGGCGTGACGGGCGCCGAGTTCGCCTCCGCGTACCACGCGCTCGGGGCGCCGGTCGCGCTCGTGTCCAGTCGCGACCGGGTGCTGCCGGGGGAGGACCCGGACGCCGCCGAGCTGCTCGAGCGGGTCTTCCGCGGTGGTGGCATGGAGGTGCTGTCGCGCTCGCGGGCGCAGTCGGTGGAGCGCACCGCCGACGGGGTGGTCGTCACCCTCGCCGACGGGCGCACCGTCGAGGGGTCGCACTGTCTGATGGCCGTCGGCTCGCTGCCCAACACCGAGGACGTCGGGCTCGCCGAGGCGGGCGTGACGCTCAAGGAGTCGGGGCACATCGTGGTCGACCGGGTCAGCCGGACGTCGGCGCCGGGCGTCTACGCGGCCGGCGACGTGACCGGCGTCCTGGCGCTGGCGTCGGTGGCCGCCATGCAGGGCCGCACCGCCATGCACCACGCGCTCGGTGACGCGGTCACGCCGCTGAACCTGCGCCGGGTCTCGTCCAACGTGTTCACCGCCCCCGAGATCGCGACCGTCGGGGCCACCCAGGCGGAGGTGGACGCCGAGGGCGGGGCGAGTGTCCGGCTCCTGCCGTTGGGCGGGAACCCGCGGGCCAAGATGCAGGGCGTGCACGAGGGTTTCGTGAAGGTGATCGCCTCGTCCGGGTCGGGCCGGGTGCTCGGCGGAGTGATCGTGTCGCCGCGGGCCAGCGAGCTGATCCACCCGCTCACGCTGGCCGTGTCGAACCGCCTCACCGTGGACGACGTCGCCGCCGCCTTCACCGTGTACCCGTCACTGTCCGGGTCGGTCGCCGAGGCCGCCCGCCAGCTGCACACAGGTTCGTGATCATGCAGAAACGTCCCGCCCCCGGAAGGGGACGGGACGTTTCAGCCTCAGCGAGGCGGACGTTTCTGCATGATCACGAACAGACGGTCGTCAGCCCTTGATCTCGCAGATCACGGCCCCCGAGGTGACCGTGGCCCCGACCTCGGCGCTCAGCGTGGTGATCGTGCCGGCCTTGTGGGCGGTCAGCGGCTGCTCCATCTTCATCGCCTCCAGGACGACGACCAGCTCACCCGCCTCGACCGTCTGGCCCTCCTCGACGGCGACCTTCACGATCGTGCCCTGCATCGGCGACGTCAGCGAGTCACCGCTGGCGGCCGCACCGGCCTTGCCGCCCCCGGCGCGCTTCGGCGCCTTCTTGGCGGCGGGCGCGGGACCGGAGCCGGCGCCGAAGCCGGCCGGCAGGACGACCTCGAGCCGCTTGCCGGAGACCTCGACGACGACGCGCTCGCGCTCGCCCTCCTCGGGAGCCTCGCCGACCGGGCCCGAGTACTGCTCGATCTGGTTGTCGAACTCCGTCTCGATCCACCGGGTGTGCACCGTGAACGGCTCGTCCGGGTCGGCCGGGGCGAACGCCGGGTCGCTGACCACCGCGCGGTGGAACGGCAGCACCGTCGGCATGCCCTCGACGGTGAACTCGGCCAGCGCGCGCCGCGACCGCTCGAGCGCCTGCTGCCGGGTCGCGCCGGTGATGATCAGCTTGGCCAGCATCGAGTCGAACTGGCCCGCCACGACGGTGCCGGAGACCACGCCGGAGTCCAGGCGGACGCCCGGGCCGGTCGGCGGGTCGAACAGGGTCACGGTGCCGGGCGCCGGGAGGAAGTTGCGCCCCGCGTCCTCCCCGTTGATGCGGAACTCGATCGAGTGGCCCTCGATCTTCGGGTCGTCGTAGCCGAGCTCCTCGCCCTGGGCGATGCGCAGCTGCTCGCGGACCAGGTCGAGGCGCGTGACCTCCTCCGAGACCGGGTGCTCCACCTGGAGGCGGGTGTTCACCTCGAGGAAGGAGATGGTGCCGTCGGGGCCGACCAGGAACTCGCAGGTGCCGGCGCCGACGTAGTTGGCCTCGGTCAGGATGGCCTTCGAGGCGCGGTACAGCTCGGCCAGCTGCTCGTCGGTGAGGAACGGCGCGGGCGCCTCCTCGACCAGCTTCTGGTTACGGCGCTGCAGCGAGCAGTCCCGGGTGGAGACCACCACGACGTTGCCGTGCTCGTCGGCCAGGCACTGGGTCTCGACGTGGCGCGGGTGGTCGAGGAACCGCTCGACGAAGCACTCGCCGCGACCGAACGCGGCGACGGCCTCGCGGACCGCCGAGTCGAACAGCTCGGGGATCTCCTCGATGGTGCGGGCGACCTTGAGGCCACGGCCGCCGCCGCCGTAGGCCGCCTTGATGGCGACCGGGAGGCCGTGTTCCTTGGCGAAGGCGACGACCTCGTCGGCGCCCTCCACCGGGTCCTTCGTGCCGGGCACCAGCGGGGCGCCGGCCTTCTGCGCGATGTGCCGGGCCTTGACCTTGTCGCCGAGCGCGTCGATGGCCGCGGGCGGCGGCCCGATCCAGATCAGCCCGGCGTCCATCACGGCCTGGGCGAAGTCGGCGTTCTCCGAGAGGAAGCCGTAGCCCGGGTGCACCGCGTCCGCGCCGGAGCGCTTCGCGATGTCCAGCAGCTTGTCGATGACCAGGTAGGTCTCGCCGGGCGTGTTGCCGTTCAGCGCGTACGCCTCGTCCGCGGCCGTGACGTGCACGGAGTCGCGGTCGGGGTCGGCGTACACCGCCACCGAGGCGATGCCCGCGTCGGCGCAGGCGCGGGCGACCCGCACAGCGATCTCGCTGCGGTTCGCGATGAGCACTTTGGTGATGGTCCGGCGCGCGGTGGGCGCTGCCGAGGACGGCGTCGTCATGAGGCTCCCTTCCGGTCGAGCGAGCCTACTGCGGGGCTCAGGGGGTCCACACACGCGGCGGCGTGGCGCAAGCCACGTTGACGCCCCTCGTGCGGTGGACGCACAGCATTGTTACCACTGAGTCGGGTGGGGATGCGGGCGGGTCCGGATTGTCCGCTCCTCCCCCGGGGAGCCGGCCGGGGAATGACACCTGTGGGTGAACCGTTCCACCACGCATGGCGACTCTTGAGATGACCGACACGAACCATGACGAGACGGTCAAGGACGGCATCGTCCTGATCGACTTCTGGGCCGAGTGGTGCGGTCCGTGCAAGCGCTTCGCGCCCATCTTCGAGCGGGTCTCGGAGAAGCACGCGGACGCCGTGTTCGCGAAGGTCGACACCGAGGCCGAGCAGGAGCTGGCCGCGAAGTACGGCGTCACCGCCATCCCGACCCTGGTCGTCTACCGCGACGGCATCCCGGTCTTCGCCCAGCCCGGCGCGCTCCCCGAGCCCGCCCTGGAGGAGATCCTGGAGAAGGTCAAGGAGCTGGACATGGACGACGTCCGCACCCGCTACGAGGCCCAGGTCAAGGAGCGGGAAGCCGCGAACCGGGGCTAACCGGGGACGACCACCGACGCGACGACGGCCCGGTCGGGAGTACCTCCGATCCGGGCCGAGTCGACGCCGCTGACCCCCATCCCGTCGCCGACCATCACGTGGTCCAGGGGCGTCACCGGCACGGGGGACCAGGCCGGCCAGCTCGGCCGCAGCCCGCGCCCGTTCACGTCGGCGGCGTCGTGCCACCCCGCATCACCGAGCCGGCGGAACGCCGGGTGCCACGGGGTTGAGGCCAGGTCGCCCACCAGCACGCGGTGCGGTGAGCGCGCGGACAGCTGCGACACCTTCTCCAGCGCGTCCCGCCACCCGGCCCCGGGCCGCAATGCGGTACCGGGAATGCTCGTGGCGATCAGCTCGAACGTTCCCGCCGGCGTCGTCACCAGGCCCTGAGCGGTCGGCGCGCCGGTCGAGGGGACGCTCTCCATCGTCACCGTGCCCTGCCGCGACCAGACCCCGAGCCCGTCGCTGCGCCCGCTGGTGATCCCGACCCAGCGTGGCGTCAGCAGCCGGTTCAACCCCGCCACGGCCACGTCGTGGCTCAGCGCGTCGCTCATCCCCGACATCACCAGCACGTCGACACCCTGCTCGCGGACCGCCGCGGTGATCGAGTCGGCGTCGAGGCGGCCGTGGTTGCCGTCCACGTACATCACCCGCACCGTGCGCGCCGCCGACCCCTCGTTCGGGCCCGGCCCGGCCGCCGCGTACCCGGCCGCGAACAGCCAGGGCCCCACGGCCGCCAGCCCCGCGAGCACGCCCGGCAGGAGGGCCCGGCGGCTCGCGCTCAACGCCAGCACCGGGATGGCCGCCACCGTGACCAGCGGGCAGAACGTGGCCAGCAGCGTCACGGGCTCTGCGGCGGAGTCGAGCAGGGGTACCGCGGCCCACGCCAGCAGCACGGCCGCGGCGCCCGTGAGTCCGGCGACCAGCAACGGGTGGGCCGGCCTGGGCGACCGGGCGGGCGGGCCGGCCGGGCCGGCGTCCGGGGGGCTGGACGGGCGGGGGTCGGAGCGGGTGTCGGAGCGGGTGTCGGAGCGGCCGGACGACGGGTGCTCGGACGCGGGTCGGCCGGACGACGGCGGGTGCGACCGGGAGCGGGGGGCGGCCGGCTCGGGCGTGGCCGAGCGGTCCCGGCCCCCGGGACGCGGCGCCGGCGGAGGGACCGGCGAGCGCGTCGGGGGGACGTTCAACGGCAGCGGCCCGGTTTCGGGGGCGGCCTCGTAGGCCTCGCGGGAGAACGGGTTCAGGACGGGGTTCGCGACCGGGTCGGCGGGACGTCCGACCGGCGGCGGCGCCGCGAACCGGCCGGTCTCGTGGGCACTCGGCTCGGCGGGGCGGCGGGCGGTGCGCGGGAGCGCCCCCGTGGGCGGGTCGGCCGGACGACGGGGGCCGCGCCCGCTGTCCCGCTCGCTGCGCCGGGCCCGGGCCTCGCGCCGGGTGAGCGGTGCCGCGTTCGGGACCCGGCCGGTCGGCGGGTCCTCGGTGCCGGAGCCGGGGCGGTACCCCTCGGCGCGGGCCTGCCCGGGCTGGAACAGGCTGCCCTCACCGTGTTCCTCGGACCGCTCCGGAGTCGGGGTGGACGGCTCGGCATTCAGCCAGTCCAGCGGCTCGGACCTCCGGCGACGCCTGCTGGGCCCTGGCCCTCCAGCGTCTCGTGCCATGGACGACACGGTAGCTGAGCGACCCCCGCTCAGCTCGTCTCCAGCCTGGTCAGGAACTGCCCGGCGGTCATCGCCGCGCCGAAGTGGATGCCCTGCCCGACGTCACAGCCGAGTTCGGCCACGCGGCGGGCCGTCGCCTCGTCCTCGATGCCCTCGGCCACCACGACCGCGCCCAGATCGTGGGCCAGCGCCGCGGTGTGTCGCACGATGCTCGACGTCGTCTCGCGCCGCGCGTCGGCGATGAAGGCCCGGTCGAGTTTCACCTCGTCGACGGGCAGCTCCCGCAGGTACGACAGCGACGAGTAGCCGGTGCCGAAGTCGTCGATCGCGACGGCCACCCCGGCGTCCCGCCAGCGGCCGAGCACCACGGCGACGGCGGCGGGGTCGGTGAGCAGCGCCTGCTCGGTGATCTCCACCCGCAGCGCGGCCGGGGGTAGGGCGTGCCCGGCCAGCAGGCGGGTGATCCGGTCGCCGACCTCGGGGTCGCGCAGGTCGTCGGCGCCCAGGTTCACGCTGACGGTCACCTTGTGCCCGGCGTTCCACCAGGTCGCACAGGCGGCGAGGGCCCGGTCGAGCAGCTGCGCGGTGACCGGGCGCATCAGGCCGGTGTGCTCGGCCAGCGGCAGGAACGACTGGGGCAGCAGTACGCCGTCCTGCGGGTGCCGCCACCGGGCCAGGGCCTCGGCGCCCACGATCGCGCCGGTGCGCAGATCGACCTGCGGCTGGAGGTGCACCTCGAGGTCGCCGCGTTGCAGGGCGTCGCGCAGCTCGTCGGTGCGCCGCAACCGGTCCCCGGTCAGGCCCTCGTCGCGGGACGGGTCGTAGAAGGCGACGCCGCTGTCGGTGCCCTTCGCCTGGTACATCGCCACGTCGGCCTGGCGCAGCAGGTCGGTGGGTTCGCCGTGCGAGGGGTCGCAGGTGGCCATCCCGATGCTGGCCTGCACGTGCAGCCGGTTGCCGTCGATCTCGAACGGGGTCTCCAGCGAGGCGCGCAGGTCGGCGGCCACACGCTCGGCCTGCTCGGGGCCCGCGGCGGGCAGGACGACGGCGAACTCGTCGCCGCCGAGGCGGGCCAGCAGCTGGGTGGGGCGCAGGGTGCCGCGCAACCGGGCGCCGACCGCGGCCAGCAACCGGTCGCCGGCCGCGTGCCCGAGGGCCTCGTTGACGTCCTTGAAATGGTCGAGATCGACCAGCAGGAGCGCGATCTCGTCCGACCAGCCGGCCCAGCCGGACCAGCCGGTGGCGTCCGTCTCGGGGACGGTGACCCCGGCCGGGGCGCTCGGGCGCTCGCCGGCCAGCGCCTCCGACAGCGCCCGCCGGTTGGCCAGCCCGGTCAGGTCGTCGGTGCGCGGGCTCACGTCCTCACCGCCACCCGGCCGCCGCGTCCGGTCCACGCGCACCAGGGACAGCAGCAGGAAGGCGGCGGCCAGCAGCCCACCCGCGCGCACGGCGAGCGTGCTCGCCCGCGGTGCGCTCCCGTCGTCCACGATCGCGACCACGACCACGACAACGGCGACGAGGCCGAGGGCCAGCGTGCGGCGGCGGCCCGTCGCCTCGGCGGGCGGCAGCTCGAGGCTCGCGCGCCGGTCCGCCGGAGTGCGCCGGGCGCGCACGGCCACCGTGCCGAGCAGCAGCAGGTAGCCGGCGGCCAGCAGGGTGCCCGGCAGCCACCCGCCGGACGCGGCGGCGGGCCGGCCCCGGTCGGCCAGGGCCACCTGGTCGGCGGCGGCGACGAGCACGAGGCCGCCCGCGATCCACGGCAGGCCCGCCCGGGCCAGGGCGGGGGTGCCGAGCGAGAGCTCCCGCGGGCCGGACAGCACGATTGCGCTGACGGCGACCCCGGCCACCGCGGCGGAGGCCACCACCGGGACGACGTCGGCGGCGGTCAGGTCGCCGCGCGGCCGGACGGCGAAGCCGAGCGTGCAGGAGGCGAAGGCGGCGACCCCGAGGAGCGTGCACCAGGCCTCCCAGCCCTGACCGGGGAAACGGCGCAGACCGCGAGCCCCGGCGGTCAGGGCCAGACCCAGCAGCTGGAGGGCCGCCGCGGTCACGAGCAGGGCGGCCGCAGGGGTGGCGGGCGGGTCGACGACGACGACGAGCGCGACCGGGACGGCGGACGCGGCCAGGGCGGCCAGCGCCCGGGCCCGGGGGGTCGGGGGAGGCCGCACGGGGAGGCCGATCGCCGACTCCCCGTCATGTGCCATCTACACAGTGTGGCGATCGAGACGGTTCGGGGGCAACCGGGCGAAAGATGAAGGCCACCCCTGGTCAGGTAAGCCTGGCCTAACCGTATAGTGGTCGCTCGTGCTAGCCACGTTTGTGATCGGCCTCCGGGAAGGCCTCGAAGCCGCCCTGATCGTCAGCATCGTCGCCGCCTTCCTGCGCAAGCAGGGGCGGATGGACCTCCTCAAGGCGGTCTACGTCGGCATCCTCTCCGCGGTCGGGCTGTGCCTGGCGGTGGGGGTGGCGCTCGAGATCGTGTCGCAGGACCTGCCGCAGAAGCAGCAGGAGCAGCTGGAGACCGTCATCGGCGCGATCGCCGTCGGGATGGTCACGTACATGGTCGTCTGGATGCGGCGGCACGCGCGGGAGCTGAAGGGCTCGCTGGAGTCGGCCGCGGGCGAGGCGCTGGCGGTGGGCTCCGGGTGGGCCCTCGTCGCGATGGCCTTCCTCGCCGTGCTGCGGGAGGGTTTCGAGACCGCCGTCTTCCTGCTGGCCGCCTACAACGGCAGCACCAACGGCGGGCTCGCCCTGCTGGGCGCCGTGCTGGGCGTGGCCGTCTCGGTCGGGCTGGGCTACGCGATGTACCGCGGCGGCGTCCGGATCAACCTGCAGAAGTTCTTCCGCGCCACGGGTGTGGTGCTCGTGCTGGTCGCGGCCGGGCTCGTGGTCAGCGCGCTGCACACCGCGCACGAGGCCGGCTGGCTGAACGCAGGCCAGGACCGGGTCTTCGACTTCTCGGCCGTGATCGGCAACGGGACCGTGCAGGGGGCGCTGCTCACCGGCGTCCTCGGCATCCCGCCGGGTCCCGTCCTGATCGAGGTCGTCGGCTGGGTCGCCTACCTGCTGATCGTCCTGCCCTACGTCGTGTGGCCGCCCGAGAAGGTGCCGAGCCGGCGCCGGGTCGCCCAGCTGTCCGCGGGCGGGGCGCTGTTGGCGGCCGCCGTCGCGACCGGGCTGTTCGCCGCCGCCCCCGCCCAGGCCGGGGCCAGCTCGACCGGCACGCTCGGCGGCGCGACCGTGCAGCTGCAGGGCTCGCCCGGTACCGCCGCCACCGCCCGGGTGGCCTTGCCCGCCGGCTGGAGCGGGCCGCGATCGGCCGCGGAGACGGTGCAACTGCGCCGGGCCGGACAGCAGTCGGTGCACGGCGTGACCGGTGACCTCTACTCGCAGGTGGCGCACGTCGACACCACGACCGACCCGGCGAAGCTCAGCGTCGAGCAGCTCACGGAGCTGAACAACGGCCGACTACCGCTGGGACTGACCGCCGCCAGCGGTCCGGTCTCGGCCCACTACGACGTCACCCGCACGACCCTCGCGGTCGTCGAACCGCTCACCGGCCGCGTCCTCGACGTGCAGACCCGCGACGACGCCACGGTCGAGGTCATGGTGGGCGGCGCCGGGGTGCCGCTGGCGGAGAAGACCTACACCGTCCATGCCCCGCCCGCCGCCGTGACGGCCGCCTCCGCGGCGACCGCCCGCGACGACCTCGCCGCCGGCGACCGGCGCGAGCTGATGCGCGAGCTGGCCGTGGTCGGCGCGCTGCTGGCCGCCGGCCTCCTGGTCGTCACCGTCACCGCGCGGATGCGGATGCGCTCGTCCGGTCCCGGGCCCGCGCAGCCGGCGACCGCCGTCCCCCAGAGCCCTGCGCACCACCTTTCCTGACCCTGGAAGTTCCCTGAGGAGAAGAATTCTCGATGCACGCGATCGCCCGCGGTGGGATCACCGCCACCGCCCTCGCGCTCCTGGTCGCCGGCTGCGGCAGCAGCAGCGACTCCACCGGTACGGCCGCGGCCGGTGACCCGCACACCGCCGTGGTCACCGTGACCGCCGACAAGTGCCTCACCGACCGCACGTCGTACGACGCCGGGGCCGTCGACTTCAAGATCACGAACAGGGACGCCACCGCGGTGTCCGAGGTCGAGGTCGTCCTGGACGAGCGCATCCTGGCCGAGAAGGAGAACCTGCCCCCGGGCTTCTCGGGCACGTTCTCGGTGAACCTGCAGCCGGGCACCTACCAGCTGTACTGCCCCGGCGCCGCCACCGAGCGCGTCCCGCTGGTGATCACCGGTACGGCCACCTCGCAGGCGGTCACCGACACGACCCAGCTGCTGCAGGAGGGCACCAAGACCTACGGGCAGTACGTGGATCAGCAGGTCGCCGGCTCGCTCGAGGCGGTCACCGCGCTCGACGCGGCGATCAAGAGCGGCGACGTCGACAAGTCGAAGGTGGCCTACGCCAAGGCCCGGCCGTTCTACGAGCGGATCGAGCCCGTGGCCGAGTCGTTCGCCGGGCTCGACCCGAAGATCGACGCCCGCGCGGACGACGTCCCCGTCACCCAGCTGACCGGCTTCCACCGCATCGAGTACGGCCTGTGGACCAAGAAGTCGACCGACGGCCTGGAGAAGTACAGCGCCCAGCTCGTCACCGACACCAAGGAGCTGCAGACCAAGGCCACGGGTCTGACCTACCAGCCGGCCGAGCTGGCCAACGGCGCGGTCGGGCTGCTCGACGAGGTCAGCAAGAGCAAGGTCACCGGCGAGGAGGAGCGGTACTCGCACATCGACCTGGTCGACTTCTTCGCCAACGTCGAGGGCTCCCAGCAGGCCTTCGCCAATCTGAAGCCGGGGCTGAACACCATCGACCCCGCGCTGACCGACACGATCAGCAAGGCGTTCCAGGCCAACCTCGACCTGCTGGACGACTACCGGACCACCGACAACCCCTACGGCTGGAAGCTCTACGGCGACCTCAGCAAGACCGACGTGAAGAAGCTGGCCGACTCCGTCCAGGCCATCGCCGAACCCCTGTCCCGGGTCGCGAGCAAGGTCGTCGATGCCTGAGTCGAACGAGTCGAGCGCGCAGGAGGCGACGCCGGCCACCAGCCGGCGTCGCTTCCTCCTGACCGGCGGTGCCCTGGGACTGGGCGCCGCCGGCGCCGCGGCGGCCGCAGCGGGCATCCACGCCGTGGCCCCGACGCGGGAACCCGCCGCCCCCGGCGACCGGGTGCCGTTCTACGGCGAGCACCAGGCCGGGATCGCCACCCCCGAACAGGACCGCCTGGCGTTCGCCGCCTTCGACGTCACCACCACCGACCGGACGGCGCTGATGGCGCTGCTCGGTTCGTGGGCCGCCGCGGCCTCCCGGATGGTGAACGGGCAGGAGATCGGCTCGGTCGAGACCCACCCGCAGGCCCCACCCGTCGACACCGGCGAGGCCATGGGGCTGGGCCCGGCGCGGCTGACCGTCACCGTCGGGTTCGGGCCGACGCTGTTCGACGACCGGTTCGGGATCGCCGATCGGCGCCCGGCCGCTCTCGAACCGCTGCCGAGCCTGCCCGCCGACCTGCTCGTGCCCGAGCGCAGCAACGGCGACCTGTGCGTGCAGGCCTGCTCCGACGACCCGCAGGTCGCCTTCCATGTGATTCGCAACTTCGCCCGGATCGCCCGGGGCCGGGCCGTGATGCGCTGGTCCCAGCTGGGTTTCGGGCGCACGTCGTCCACCTCCCAGGCCCAGGCCACGCCGCGCAACCTGATGGGGTTCAAGGACGGCACGAACAACATCAAGCGCGAGGACCTCGCCGCGATGGATCAGCACGTGTGGGTCGGCTCCGAGACCGACCAGCCGTGGATGGTCGGTGGCTCGTACCTCGTGACCCGCCGGATCCGGATGATGATCGAGTCATGGGACGCCGACTTCCTGGCCGACCAGGAGGCCGTCATCGGCCGTACGAAGATCGTCGGAGCGCCGCTGGGGGCCGAGGCCGAGTTCGACACCGTCGACCTGGCCGCGATGCGCGACGGACAACCCGTCATCCCGATGGACGCCCACATCCGGCTGGCCGCGCCCGAAACCAACGGCGGGGTGCGGATGCTGCGCCGCGGGTACTCGTTCACCGACGGTACCGACCCCGCCACCGGCCAGCTCGACGCCGGCCTGTTCTTCATCGCGTTCCAGAAGAACGCGCACGAGCAGTTCGTGCCCGTGCAGCGGCGGCTCGGTCAGTCCGACGCGTTGAACGAGTACATCAAGCACGTCGGCAGCGGGCTGTTCGCGATCCCGCCGGGGTTGTCCGGGCCGGGGGACTGGTACGGCAAAGCCCTCTTCACCTAACGCTTCTCGGGTCTGCCGACCTTCAACGCGAGCAGGACGCCGCCGAGCAGCAGCCCCCACGGCGCGGCGCCGACCCCCAGCGCCGTCATGCCCGACGCGGTGACCAGCAGGGTGACCGCGGCCGGGACCCGCGCGTCCTCGTCGTCCAGGGCCTGCTTGGCGGCGGCGACGAACGTCATCACCAGGGCCAGGCCGGCCGCGGTGCCGACGAGCGCCGGGTCGGTGCGGGTGACGATGCCCGCCGCGACCGGGGCCAGCGCGCCGAGCAGCAGGTGGGTGAGGCCGTTCGTCGTCACGGCCACCCACCGCTTGTCCGGGTCGGGATGCGCGTTCGGGCCGGCGGTGAGCGCCCCGGTGATCGCGGCCAGGTTGATGGTCATGCCCCCGAACAACCCGCCCGCCGCCGATCCGGCGCCGGTGGCGACCAGGATGCGCCCGACCGGCGGCCGGTACCCGAAGGTGGTCAGTACCGCGACGCCGACCAGGTTCTGCGCGGCCATGGTGACCACGTAGAGCGGCAGCGCGATCTGGACGACGGCCTGCCACGTGAGGCTCGGGGTCGTGGGGTCGAGGTGCAGCGCGGTCGGGGAGCCCGCCGTCCCGTCGAGCACGGCGATCACCACCAGCGCCGCCAGGGCGGCCGCCGACGCCCAGGCCGGGCGTAGCCACAGCACCACGAGCCAGGTGACGACGATCGCCCCGGCCGGCACCGGCAGTTCGGTCACCGCCCGGGCCGGTTGCAGGCAGAACGGCAGGACGACGCCCGCCAGCACCGCCGCCGTCAGCGGCGTGGGCAGCTGCAGGATCAGCCGGTTCAACGGCCTGATCAGGCCGGTCAGGGCGATCAGGAGACCGGTCAGCACCAGGGCGCCGATCGTCGCCGGGTACCCGCCGTCCACCGCGCCGACCCCCGCCATCAGCGCGGCGCCGGGCGTGCTCCAGGCGATCGACACCGGGATCCGCAGCCCCGCGCTGAACCCGACCGCGACGACCGCCATCGAGATACCCAGCGCGAGCAGCCCGGAGGAGACCTGCTCACTGGTCGCCCCGGCCTTGGTCAACGCGATGATGACCAGGGAGATCGAGCTGGCGTAGCCCAGGATCGCCGACGAGACGCCCGCGGCCACCGCCTGTCCGGTGAAGTCGGCACGTCGCGATGGCGCGGCTAGGGTCGGCACGACGGCACGCTACGGGAGGACGCATGCGCGCGAAGAACCTGGCCGGGTTGTACGACTTGAAGACCCTCGAATGGGCGCCGGTCGCCCAGCGGTTGGCGGTCGGCTTCACCCAGGCGCCCGGCACCGGCGGCCCGAACCGGCACTCGTCGTGGCTGAGCACCGTCGATGAGGACGGCGCACCGCACGTGCACGGTCTGGGGGTCCTCTGGCACCGCGACGCCTTCTGGTTCGAGACCGGTGAGCACTCCGTGAAGGGCCGCAACCTGGCCCGCGAGCCGCGGTGCGCCCTGAGCCTGGCGCTCGCCGAGTACGACCTGGCCTTCCAGGGGGTCGCCGAGCCGGTGCGCGACCCGGACGCCGTGCGCGAGCTGGCCGCGCTGTGGGCCGAGGGCGGCTGGCCCTGTGAGCCCGACGAGACCGGCACGGCGCTGACCGCCCCCTTCAGCGCCCCGTCCGCCGGTTCACCCCCGTGGCTGGTCTACCGGTTCACGATCACGAAGGCCACCGTGCTGTCGGTCGTCGGCGACGGCGGCGCCACGACCTTCGACTTCTAGCTAGGCCCAGAGGTCGGGCCACGGGATGCCGAGGTGCGCGGCCAGCATGCGCAGCAGGGGCACGCTCACCCCGACGACGCCGTGCGGATCACCCTCGACGCCCGTGACGAACCCGGCGCCCAGGCCCTCGAGTGTGAACGCGCCCGCGACGTGCAGCGGCTCGCCGGTCGCGACGTAGGCGTCGATCTCGGCGTCGGTCACGTCCGCGAAGTGGACCACGGTGTCGGAACGCCCGTCCGCGACCTCGCCGTCGCGCGCCAGCCGGTGACCTGTGCGCAGCACCCCGGACCGCCCGCGCATCGCACGCCAGCGGGCCACGGCGTCGGCGGCGTCGGTCGGCTTCCCGTGCGCGACGCCGTCCAGCTCGAGCACCGAGTCGCAGCCGAGCACCAGCGCCCCGGCCGGGACCTCGGGCCGGCGCGCGACGTCGTCCGCCTTGGCCTGCGCGAGCACCTCGCAGACGGTGGTCGGATCGCTCACCCCGCGCTGCGCGAGCAGCGCCGGCTCGTCGACGTCCGAGACGATGACGAGCGGGTCGAGCCCGGCCGTGCGCAACGTGCGCAACCGGGCGGGTGAGGCGGACGCCAGGACGAACGGAACGGTGGGCACGGTGTGACACCGTACTCATCGGTTCCAAGATCACCGGTAGCGCCCGATTATTCGCAGTTCCACTCCCGGAAACCGGGCACTATCGGTGATCTTGGTCCGTGAGGCGCGCCGATGTCGTCGAACTCAGCGCGAGGAGTTGCGCCACGCACCCGGACCGGGGGCCGGGAGCTGGCGCATCTGCGCGGCGCGGTCGTTCCACGGGCTGCGGTTGTGCGTGGGCAGCCGGTCCTCGGCGGACGGCGTGCGCCGGGAGAACACGGCCAGCACAGCGGCGATCTCCTCGGGGGTCGCGTCGCCGCGGACCACCCGCAGCGTCGGACGCTCGGGAACTTCGGGGGTCTCGCTCAGGGGCTCGATCGCGCTCACAGGGCTACCTCCACCGCCGCGGCCGCCGCTGTCAGACGACCAGGTTGAAGAAGTATTGAAGCGATTTGACCGCTTCGCACTTCCACCTGCACAGAAGGACGTCCGGTCACAGCGGGATGTTCCCGTGCTTCTTGGGCGGCAGCGTCTCGCGCTTGGTCCGCAGGGCCCGCAGCGCCCGCGCCACGTTGTCGCGCGTCTGGGCCGGCTCGATCACCGCGTCGACGTACCCGCGCTCGGCGGCCACGTACGGGTTGAGCAGCGTGTCCTCGTACTCGGCGATGAACTTCTGCCGGGCCGCCTCGACGTCGGCGCCCGCGTCGGCGGCCTGCTTCAGTTCCTTGCGGTACAGGATGTTGACCGCGCCCTGCGCGCCCATGACGGCGATCTGCGCGGTCGGCCAGGCCAGGTTCAGGTCGGCGCCGAGGTGCTTGGAACCCATCACGTCGTAGGCGCCGCCGTAGGCCTTGCGCGTGATGACCGTGACCTTCGGCACCGTCGCCTCGGCGTAGGCGTAGATGAGCTTCGCGCCGCGCCGGATGATGCCGTCCCACTCCTGGTCGGTACCCGGCAGGAAGCCCGGGACGTCGACCAGCGTGAGCACCGGCAGGTTGAAGGCGTCACAGGTGCGCACGAACCGGGCCGCCTTCTCGGAGGCGTCGATGTCGAGGGTGCCCGCGAACTGCATCGGCTGGTTGGCCACGACGCCGACCGCGCGGCCCTCGATCCGGCCGAAGCCGACGATCAGGTTGGGCGCGAACAGCGGCTGGACCTCGAGGAACTCCTCGTCGTCCAGCAGCTTCTCGATCACCGTGTGCATGTCGTACGGCTGGTTGGCCGAGTCCGGGATGATCGTGTTGAGCGACTCGTCGGGCTCGTTCGCGTCCTCCGACTCGAACACCGGCGGCTCGGACAGGTTGTTGTCCGGCAGGTACGACAGCAGCGCGCGCACGTAGTCGAGCGCGTCCTCCTCGTCGGAGCCCATGTAGTGCGCGTTGCCGGACTTCGTGTTGTGGGTCCGGGCGCCGCCCAGGTCCTCGAACGAGACCTCCTCACCGGTGACCGTCTTGATGACGTCGGGCCCGGTGATGAACATGTGCGAGGTCTGGTCGACCATCACGATGAAGTCGGTCAGGGCCGGCCCGTACACGTGACCGCCAGCCGCGGCGCCCATGATCAGCGAGATCTGCGGGATGACGCCGGACGCCTTCACGTGGTTGGTGAAGATGTCGCCGTACAGGCCGAGCGACACCACACCCTCCTGGATGCGCGCGCCGCCGCCCTCGTTGATGCCGACCAGCGGGACGCCGTTCTTGATCGCCAGCTCCTGGACCTTGACGATCTTCTCGCCGTAGACCTCGCCGAGGCTGCCGCCGAACACGGTGACGTCCTGGCTGAACACGCAGACCTGGCGGCCGTCGATGGTGCCGTAGCCGGTGACCACGCCGTCGCCGTAGGGCCGCTTGGCGTCGACCCCGAACGCGCGGGCCCGGTGCCGGGCCAGGGCGTCGAGCTCCACGAAGGAGCCCTCGTCGAGCAGGTACTCGATCCGCTCGCGGGCCGTCTTCTTGCCCTTGGCGTGCTGCTTCTCCACCGCGGCGGCCGCGCCCGCGTGCACCGCGGCGTCCGTCCGGCGGCGGAAGTCGGCGAGCTTGCCGGCCGTGGTGTGGATGTCGACGTCCTCCGGGACCTCGGTTCCGCCGACCTCTGCCGGGTTCTGCATCCTCAACTCCTCGACTGGCTTCTACGGCAACTCGCGTCGTCGAGCCTAGCCGCAGGCCCTCGACCCCACCCCGGCCGTGATGGGGACGCGCGTCACACCGCTATAGCCTTCCCCGGTGGCTGATTCGGGTCCAACCCCCTCCCGGTGGTCCGACCTGGACCGCCCGCCGCTGGACGCGGCCGCCCTGCGCCGCGCGCTGCTGGCCTCCTCGAACGCTGCGCCCGGCGCACCCGGATGGCGGGCCCTGGACGTGGTGCAGGTCACAGGGTCCACGAATGCGGACGTCGTCGCGCGGGCCGGGGCGGGCGAGGAGGCCGGGTACGTCCTGCTCGCCGAGGACCAGACCGCCGGGCGGGGACGACGGGAGCGCGCCTGGTCGTCGCCACCCCGGGCCGGGCTGGCCCTGTCGGTCCTGCTGCGCCCCGCCGTCCCGGCGGACCGGTTGTCCTGGGTCCCCCTGCTCGGCGGGCTCGCCGTGGCCTCGGCCCTGCGCCGCACCTGCGGGCTGCCTGCGGTCGTGAAGTGGCCGAACGACGTCCTGGTGCCCGTCCCGCAGGCGGACGGCCGGTTGAGCCCGGACGCCGTCGGCAAGGTCAGCGGCCTGCTCGCCGAGGTGGTGCCCGCCCCGGGTGGGTCGCCCGGGGCGGCCCGCCAGAGCCCGGCCGTCGTCCTCGGGATCGGCGTGAACGTGACCCAGGAACAGGACGAGCTGCCGGTGCCGACCGCCACCTCGCTGCGGCTGGCGGGTGCGGCGGTGACCGACCGTTTCACGGTCGCCAAGGCCGTGCTGCGCGAGCTGGCTGAACGCTACGACCGGTGGACGGCGGCCGATGGCGACCCGCGGGCCGGGCTGGCCGCGGCCTACCGCGAGGCCTGCGACACCATCGGGCGCGACGTCACGGTGCACCTGCCCGACGGCTCCGGCCTGACCGGAGCGACCCTCACCGGGCGCTGCGAGGGCGTGGACGACGAGGGTCGGCTGCTGGTCGCGCCGGTCGGCCCCGACGGGTCGGTCTCGGAGGTGCGCGCGTTGTCCGTGGGCGATGTGGTGCACGTGCGGCCCGCGGACCGGGCATGATCTGGACATGCCCTTCCCGGACAAGCTGCTGGCGGACGACGAACGCTCGATCCTGACCCTGCACCGACACATCAAGGTGCTGGCCGGGCCGTTCGCACTGCTCCTGCTGGTGATCGCGGCGATCGCGGTGCCGGCCCTGCTGACGGACGTCGGGAGCTGGCCGGTGTGGTTGTGGGTGCTGATCGCGGTGGTCGCCGTCGTCGTCCTGCTGCCCTGGTTCGTGTGGCCGTTCGTCGTGTGGCGCACCACCGTCTACGCGATCACCACGCGCCGTCTGATCATGCGCAACGGCGTGTTCTCCCGCTCGGGGCACGACATGCCGCTGGCCCGGCTCAACGACGTGGCCTTCGAGCACACGTTCATCGAGCGGCTGCTCGGCGCCGGGACGTTGATGGTCGAGTCGGCCGGTGAGCGTGGCCAGCTGACCCTGACGGACATCCCCAAGGTCGAACTGGTGCAGCGCACGTTGTACCGGCTGGCGGAGGACCTGAACCCGCGGGCCGAGGAGCGCACGCTCGACCCGGCGCTGGCCGAGCAGCTGGAGAGGGAGTTCGACGACGACTACCACGGGGACGACCCCAAGTCCTGAAACCCGTTCGGTCGTGATGTAGGAGAGAGATCTACCGTGAGTCGCCAGGACGACCTGGTCACCCAACTGCTCGGTGGGGAGCGCACGCTGCGCCGCCGCGAGGTGGCCCGGTCGGTCGGTGTCTCCCTGCTGTCCGCGCGAAAGCTGTGGCGGGCCCTCGGTTTTCCCGGGGTGGCCGACGAGGCGCAGGTGTTCACCGAGACCGATCGGGACGCGCTCGCGCGGGTCGTGCAGCTGGTCCGCGAGGACGTCGTCGACGAGGAGACGGCAATCGCCTGCGCCCGCGCCCTCGGCCAGAGCACCGACCGCCTGGTCAGCTGGCAGACCGAGGCGCTGCTGGAGTACCTGAACGCGCGCCGGGCCCGGGAGGGCGGCCAGCTCGACCCGTTCCCGGTGATCGAACGCCTCACCCAGGACCTCGAGCAGCTGCTGGTCTACGCGTTCCGCCGCCAGCTGGCCGCGGCCGTCTCGCGGATGGACGGGATCGGGGCCGACCCCGAGGCGGTGATGACGGTCGGGTTCGCCGACCTCGTCTCCTACACCCGGCTGTCCCGCCGGCTGGCTCAGCGCGACCTGGGCCGCCTGGTGCAGCGGTTCGAGGGGCTGGCGTCCGACATCATCACCGCCGGCGGGGGCCGGGTCGTGAAGACGGTCGGCGACGAGGTGCTGTTCGTGGCCGACAACCCGGTCGCCGGGGCGGTGATCGCGCTGTCGCTGTCGGAGCAGCTCGGCGCCGACGACCTGTTGCCCGAGGTGCGGGTCGGCCTGGCCCACGGCCCGGTGCTGCGCAGCCTGGGTGACGTCTACGGCGACACCGTGAACCTGGCCTCCCGGCTCACGTCGATCGCGCAGCCGGGGGCGGTGCTCACCGATCCGGTGACCGCACGCGAACTCCAGACCGAACCGGAGATCGTCCTCGTCGTGCAGCGGCGCCGCCCGATCAGAGGCTTCGGGCAGCTCCAGCCGGTGTTGATCGCACCCGCGCCGGGGACGATCCAGCTGATCCGGGTGGAGTGACCGCCCGCGCGGGCGCCGGGGGCTCGGCGGGCGCCGTGGGTTCGGCGGGGGCCGGGGCCGGTTCGGCGTCCACGTGCAGCGCCGGGTCCGGGTCCTCCGCCAGCTCCTCGGTGAACACGAACTGCTTGTAGGCCCAGAACCGGAACAGCGTGCCGAGCCCGAGCCCGACCACGTTGCCGGCGATGTTGTCGGCCAGCGCCGACGTCAGCTGCAGCACGTAGTGCGAGAAGCCGAGGCAGGCCAGCGAGATCACCAGGCCGCCGACGTTCATCACGACGAACAGCACGAACTCCCGCCGGGCCGAGGCGCGGCGGCGGTGCCGGAACGTCCAGTAGCGGTTGCCCAGCCAGGCCACCACGGTGGCCACGAAGACGGAGATCGTCTTGGCCGTCAACGGCTTGTCGTCGAGGCCGCCGTGGCCGCCGACCCGCAGCAGGTTGAAGACGCCGATGTCGACGACGAAGGCGAGGGCGCCGACCGCGCCGAACTTCACCATCTCGCGGTACAGCACGTTCACGGAGCCCCGTAGCCTGGTCAGCACCCCGCCAGCCTGCCACAGCAGCCTGTGCGCTGCATGAACGCCCGAACCCGGCCGATACCCTGCGCAGGTGCCCGCCGATCCCGTTCCGTCCCCGGCCGAGCCCACCGTCCACGTCGCGCCCGGCTTCCCCGTGGTGGGCGTCGTCGGCGCCGGTCAGCTGGCCCGGATGATGGCCCCGCCGGCTGTCGAGCTGGGTGTCGGGCTGCGGGTCCTGGCCGAGTCCGCGCAGGCCAGCGCCGCCCAGGTGATCCCCGACGCCCCGGTCGGCGACCACCGTGACGAGGCGGCCGTGCGGGCGTTCGCCGCCGGGGCCGACGTCCTGACGTTCGACCACGAGCACGTGCCCCAGCCGATCCTGCAGGCCCTCGAGGCCGACGGGGTCGCCGTCCGGCCGCCGGCCGCCGCGCTGGCCCACGCCCAGGACAAGCTGGTGATGCGCCGCCGGCTCACCGACCTCGGCGTCCCGTGCCCCTGCTGGCGGCAGGTGGCGACCCTCGACGAGCTCGAGGCCTTCGCGACCGAGGTCGGGGACGTCGTCCTGAAGACCCCGACCGGCGGGTACGACGGCAAGGGCGTCCTGGTGCTGCCCGCCGACGGCCCGCGCGACGAGGCCCAGCGCTGGCTGGCGGCCCGCCCCGACGGGTTGCTGGCCGAGGAGAAGGTGCCCTTCACCCGTGAGCTGGCGGTGCTGGTGGCCCGCAGCCCCAGCGGTCAGGCCGCCGCGTGGCCGGTGGTCGAGAGCATCCAGGTCGACGGCATCTGCCACGAGGTGATCGCCCCGGCGCCCGGCCTGGACGACGGGACGGCGGCGCTGGCCACCGAGATCGGGCTGAAGCTCGCCGGGGAGCTGGGCGTGGTCGGCGTGCTGGCGGTGGAGCTGTTCCAGACCCGCTCGCCCGACGGCACGACCGGCGTGCTGGTCAACGAGCTGGCCATGCGGCCGCACAACTCCGGGCACTGGACCATCGACGGGTCCCTCACCTCGCAGTTCGAACAGCACCTGCGGGCCGTCCTCGACCTGCCGCTGGGTGACCCGCGGCCGCGGGCCCGGTGGGCGGTGATGGTCAACGTGCTGGGCGGTGACTACCCCGACCTGTACCGCTCCTACCTGCACGTGATGGCCCGCGACCCGGGCGTGAAGGTGCACCTGTACGGCAAGGAGGTCCGGCCGGGCCGCAAGGTCGGGCACGTGACCGTGACCGGGCGCGACCTGGACGACGTCCGCGCGCGGGCCCGGCACGCGGCCGCCTTCATCACGGGTGAGATAGACGAGTGAGCATCCGTGGAATCATCGACGAGTAAGGGGTTTTCGTGAGCACGCAGCCGATCGTCGGGGTGGTCATGGGGTCGGACTCCGACTGGCCCGTCATGGAGGCCGCCGCGAAGGCGCTGGAGGAGTTCGGCGTCCCGTACGAGGCCGACGTCGTCTCGGCGCACCGCATGCCCGAGGACATGATCGCCTACGGGCGCCACGCCGCCGGGCGCGGCCTGAAGGTGATCATCGCGGGGGCGGGCGGCGCCGCGCACCTGCCGGGCATGCTGGCCAGCGTCACGCCGCTGCCCGTGATCGGCGTCCCGGTGCCGCTGCGCACGCTGGACGGGATGGACTCGCTGCTGTCGATCGTGCAGATGCCCGCCGGGGTCCCGGTGGCCACCGTGAGCATCGCCGGGGCCCGCAACGCCGGGCTGCTGGCCGTGCGCATCCTCGGCGCCTCCGACCCGGGCCTGCAGGAGAAGCTCGTGGCCTTCGCCGAGGACCTCCGGGCCCAGGCCGGCGCCAAGGGGGAGCGGCTGCGGGCCGGCCGCCCCGTCGGGTTCAGCGCCGGGTGAACGCACCCGACGTCCGGTTGCGCCGCCCCGACGAGGCCGACGCGCCCGCCCTGGCCGCCCTGATGGCGGCCAACTGGGAGTTCCTGGCCCCCTACGGCAGCGCACCTGCGCGACCGCACACCGCCGAGCGCGAGGCCGAGCGGCTGCGCCAGCAGCTGGCCGACCCGACCGCCTGGCCCGGGGTGATCGAGGTCGACGGTGTGATCGCCGGCCGGATGAACCTGCACCACATCCTGCGCGGCGCGCTGCAGACGGCGACCGTCGGCTACTACGTGGCCGAGGAGTTCGGCGGGCGCGGCGTCGCCAAGGCGGCGCTCGCCCAGGTGCTCGACGTGGCGTTCGGCCGGCTCGGCCTGCACCGGCTCGAGGCGGGCACCCTGCCGGACAACCTGCGCTCCCAGCGGGTGCTGCGGGCGTGCGGTTTCGAGGAGATCGGGTTGGCCCGCAGCTACCTGTTGATCAACGAGGAGTGGCGCGACCACGTCCTGTTCCAGGTGCTCGCCCACGCCTAGGGTGTGTCTCCCAAGTCAGGAGAACGCCTCGCTGTCCTTGCGCTGCTCCTCGGCGAGCGGCTTCACCGCGTCGGGGTCGTTGGTCTTCAGCGCCGCGAACAGCCGCAGCGCCTTGGCCCGGTCCCACTGCACGGCCGAGGCCCCGCTCGGCGTTCGGAAGTTCGGGTTGGACACCGGCACGGTCAGCGACAGCCCGCCACCCCCGGACACCGCCCGCATGGCCAGCACGAACTTCGTCACCCCGATCGGCCCGGTGCCCTCGTCGACCGTGAGCGCGTTGCCGCCGGCCTTGGCTGCGGGGAAAGCCCGCCACGGCTGGGCCAGAGTGGCGGGGGCCAGGGCCTTCTTGGAGATGGCCGCCAGCGTCTCGCGCTGCCGCTCGACCCGGCCCAGGTCGCCGCGCGGGTCGCTGTGCCGCGCGCGGGCGTAGCCGAGGGCCGTGCGCCCGTCCATCTCCTGGCAGCCCTTCTTCAGGTTGATGTGGGCGTCCTTGTCGTTCATCCGGAACTTCGGGCACAGGGTGACGCCGCCGACCGCGTCGACCACGTTCGCGAACCCGCCCAGCCCGGTCTCGACGTACTCGTCGATCCGCACGCCCGTGACCTGCTCGATCGTGCGGATCAGCAGGCTCGGCCCACCGAACGCGTAGGCCGCGTTGATCTTGTTGCTGCCGTGGCCCGGGATCGGCACGTACGAGTCGCGGGGGATGCTGACCAGCACCGTCGCGCCGCCGCCGGTGTGCAGCAGCATGATCGTGTCGGTGCGCTTCCCGCCCACCGACCCGGTGCCGAGCTTCTTGCGCTGCGCCTTCGTCAGCCCCTCGCGGGAGTCGCTGCCCACCACCAGGTACGTCGTGCCCGGCTGGTTGCCCGGGTCGGCGACGTCGTGCGCCGGACCGATCGCGTCGACCCGGTTCAGGCTGGTCCAGGCGGTGATCCCGAGCAGGAGCGGGTAGGCGATCAGCAGCAGGACGACGAGCAGCACGATCCGCCTCGGCCGCCACCCCCGGCGGCGGGTCGGGGTGGCGTCGTACGGGTCGTGACCGGGGCCGTACCCGGGCCCGTACCCGGGCGGGGGCTGGTAGCCGCCGCGGCCGTCGTCGTAGCCGTCGTAGTACTGCCCCTCGCCCGGCGCGTACCCACCGCCGTGCTGACCGTAGACGTCCCCGACCCCCGGCGGAGGCGAGGCCGCCCCGGGCGGTGCGGGGCGTCGTCCCCCGGAGTCCTTGCGCTGAAAGAGCTTCGGCTTGCTGCGATAGACGGTGCCCGGGCGGTTCGGGTCGGGCTGGCGCGCCATCCCTCAGCCGGCCTGACGGACGGACTGGATCTCGATGGCCGGGCAGGTGTCCATCACGACGTCGAGCCCGGCGGTCTTCGCGCGCTCGGCGGCCGCCTCGTCGATGACCCCTAGCTGGAGCCACACGGCCTTGGCGCCCACGGCGATCGCGTCGTCCACCACGGCGCCCGCCAGGTCGCTGTTCACGAACACGTCGACCACGTCGATCGGGCCCGGCACGTCGGCGAGGGTCGCGTACCCCGGCTCGCCGTGCACGGTCTCGGCCCTGGGGTGCACGGGGACGACGGTCATGCCGAGCGTCTGCACGAAGGCGGCGATCCGCCAGGCCGTGCGGGACGTGTTGTTCGACAGCCCGACCACGGCCCACCGCCCGTGGTCGGTCAGCAGCCTGCGGATCACCTCAGGGTCGTTCTGATGGCCCATGCGTCACAGTCTGCCCCAGCCCGGGATCCAGGCGCGTCCGACCGTAGGTGGATACGGTTGTCGGCATGACCTGGGTGATCACCGGCGGCGCCGGCTACATCGGTTCGCACGTCGTCCGCGCGATGCGGGAGTCCGGCCGCACGGTCGTCGTCCTGGACGACCTGTCCAGCGGGCACCGGGAGTTCGTCGAGCCGGGTGTGGCCCTGGTCGAGGGTTCGATCGTCGACCCCGTGGTGGTGCGCAAGACGCTGGGCGCGGCGGCCGGGCTGGGCGGGCTGGACGGCGTGATCCACCTGGCCGGGTTCAAGTACGCCGGGGTCTCGGTGCAGCGGCCGATCCACACGTTCGAGCAGAACGTCACGGGCACCGCCGTCCTGCTGGAGGGCATGCTCGAGGCCGGCTGCAAGAACATGGTCTTCTCCTCCAGCGCGGCCTGCTTCGGCACGCCGGACGTCGACCTGGTCACCGAGGCGACGCCGACCAACCCCGAGTCGCCGTACGGGCAGAGCAAGCTGTTCGGTGAGTGGTTGCTGCGCGACCTCGAGGTCTCCGACGGGCTGCGGCACACGTCGCTGCGGTACTTCAACGTGGTCGGTTCCGGGTACCCCGACCTCTACGACACCAGCCCGCACAACCTGTTCCCGAAGGTGCTGGCGGCGGTCGGCGCGGGGGAGACGCCGATCGTGTTCGGCACCGACTACGCGACGCCCGACGGCTCGTGCGTGCGGGACTACGTGCACGTGCAGGACATCGCGCTCGCCCACGTCGCGGCCGCCGCCCGGCTCGAGACGGGGCAGCCGCTGGAGCGGGTCTACAACCTGGGCAGCGGCGACGGGGTCTCGGTGCTGCAGATCATGGACGCCGTCGCGCGGGTCACGGGGCGCCCGTTCACCCCCGAGGTGCGCGAGCGCCGGCCGGGAGACCCGGCGCGGATCGTCGCGTCCGGGGAGCTGGCCCGCCGCGACCTGGACTGGACCATGCGCCACGACCTCGACGACATGGTCGCTTCGGCGTGGAGCGCCTGGACGGCGTCCCGCGCTTGAGTTGTGCTCCGAATCCGACACGTTCGTGTCGGATTCGGGGCGCTATCGCACGTCGACGTCCACGGTGACCGCCCGGTGGTCGCTGAAGGGGAGTCGCACGGCCTCCGCCGCGCGCACGGCCAGGGCCCGGTCGGCGAGCACGTTGTCGAGCTGGACCCGCGGGGCGGGCGAGGGAAAGGTCGGGCCCCGGAACAGGGGCGTGTACCCCGTGAGGCGGGAGGCGGGCCCCGGCGGCAGGTTCAGATCGCCCAGCAGCACACGCGGCCCCGGCAGCGCATCGAGCCAGCGCCGGACCTGGCGCAGCTGCAGGACGTTCATCCCGACCACGAACGACAGGTGCGTCGCGGCGACCGTCAGGCGCCCGCCGTCCGTCTGCACGACCGCGGCCACGGCGGCCCGGGGCTCGTCGGCGATCCAGAGGAGGTTCCCGGGCACGGGCAGGGGGTAGCGGCCGGGGGCGCCGGGCAGGCGCAGCTCGTGCCACTCCAGGACGGGCAGTCGGGTGGCCAGTGCGATGCCGTAGTCGCCGTCGTGAGTGGGGCGGCCGACGGTGCGCACGAACCGCCAGCTCGCGTCCGGCAGCGCCGCGGCGGCGGCCACCGCCTGGTCGACGTGACCGGTGCGGGCGATGCCGCGGTCGACCTCCTGCACCGCGAGGACGTCGGGTGCCAGCGTCGCCAGCGCCGCGGTGATCCCGGCGGCCGGGGCCACCGAACCGTCCGGCCCGTGGGTTCCGAAACCCCGGCCGGACAACAGGTTCGCCGTCGCGAGGCGGATCACCACGGGGCTTCGTCGAGCCCGGCCTCGAGGTCGGCGAGCATCTGGGCGGCGTCGTCGACGATCGCCGCGTCGTCGGTGCTCACCCCGTGCAGCAGCCAGCGGGCCAGCGCGAACTCGGCCGACAGCCGGGCCCGGCGGCGCAGGAACGGGTCGGGCGGCTCGGTGCTGGCGGCGGTGTACCCGGCGAGAACGGCGTCCAGCGTGGGTTCGGCCGGGCCGATCGACAGCCAGGCGAAGTCGTCGGCCGGGTCGCCGACCCGCGCCTCCGACCACTCGACGACGCCGGTCACCCGGTCACCCTCGGTCAGCACGTTCTCGCCGACCAGGTCGCCGTGCACCACGCACGGCACGAACCGCCAGGCGCCGATCTCCTCGACGGCCTGCTCCCAGCGCTGCAGCAGCGCCGGCGGCACCCTCCCGGTGCCGGCGGCGCGGTCGAGCTCGGCCAGGCGGCGCAGCCGGAACTCCTCGGCGCCGTAGATCGGCAGCCCGGCCTCCTCGATCAGCCGGCCCGGCAGGTCGTGGATCGCCGCGACCGCCCCACCCAGCGCCGTGGCCAGCCCGGGCCGGTGCAGCAGCTGCGGTGGCTGCAGCGGGCGGCCCGGCAGTTGCCGGTGCACGATCGCCCGGCCGCCCCCGGGCAGCGGGGCGCTGCCCTCGACCTGCGGCAGCCCGAACGGCAGCCAGGAGACCAGTCCGGCGGTGAGCTCGGCCTCGGCGTCGAGTCGCATGCCCGCGGCGGCGGTGCGGGGGGCCCGGACCACCCACGTGCGGTTCAGGTTGTCCTCGATCAGGGCCGCGTCGACGTCGTCCGCCGTGGCCTCCACGGCCTGCACACGCACGGGTTCCATCCCGTGCACGGCCGCCGACGCCAGGGCTGCGAGGGCGAGGTCGGAGCGGGCGGCGGGCACACCGGCAATCTATCGGCGAACCTACCGACGTATCGTCGGGGCGTGGCCCACCCCCGGTTGCCCGACCTCAGCCTCGCCCGCCAGACCCTGGACCGCGCGGCCCACCGCCGGACCGATCCCGACCTGCTGCCCAAGCTGCTGGCCGACCCGTTGACCCGGGTCCTGCCCGTGCGGGCCGGGCAGGCGCCGGTGGCCGTCGAGGACGGGCGCATGCACCTGGTCACCGTGCCCGGCCCCGAGTGGGAGGGCCCGGAGCCGCTGGCCTTCATGGGGGAGGACGGGGTGGGCGGCGCCTACCTCGCCGCGCCGATCGATGCGCCGGTGGAGCCGGACGTCCCGGTCCCCGGGGTGGCCGAGGGGACGACCTGGGCCGGGTTGCGGGAGGCCGGGGCGGTCCTGGACGACACCGGGGCGGGGTTGCTCACGTCGTCGGTCGCGTTGCTCACCTGGCACGCCGCGCACCCGTTCTGCGCCAAGTGCGGCGCGCGCAGCGACGTGACGCTGGCCGGCTGGGAGCGGATCTGCCCGGTGTGCGGGACGCACCACTACCCGCGCACCGATCCCGCCGTGATCATGTCGGTGGTGGACGCTGCCGACCGGCTCCTGCTCGGCCGGCAGGCGGTCTGGCCGCCCCGCCGCTGGTCGGTGCTGGCCGGGTTCGTCGAGCCCGGCGAACCGCTCGAGGCCGCGGTGCGGCGAGAGGTGCTGGAGGAGAGCGGTGTCCACGTCGGTGACGTCGAGTACCTGGGCAGCCAACCGTGGCCGTTCCCGTCGTCGTTGATGCTCGGCTACCGCGGGGCGGCGCTGACCACCGATCTGCGTCCGGACGGCGAGGAGCTGGCCGAGGCGCGCTGGTGGACACGGGCGGAGGTGGTCGCCGCGATGGCCGACGGGTCCTTGCTGCTGCCCGGGCCGGTGTCGATCGCCCGGCGCCTGATCGAGGAGTGGTTCGGCGGCACCTTGGAGGACGGCGTCGACTCCTGGCGCTAGTCTCCCTACCTCTCGCGCAGGGCCGGGCGGTCGGGGTGGTCGAAGCGGACGGTGAGGTCCGCGCGCGCGGCGGGCTCGACGTCGTCCAAGTACCGCTCCCACGCGGGCAGCAGCCGCGCCGCCTCCTCCGCCGGCACCCGCCGGGCCCGCGCGGCCGCGGAGACGTCGAGGTGCACGGTCAGGTCGAGCGACCAGCGGACGTCGTCCCGCAGGAGGAACCGCCCGTCGAGGACGACGACCGCTCCCGGGACGACGTCCCGCAGGTTCTCGCGGTAGGCCCGGTCGGTCTCGGGGTCGCGCAGGCGCGGCAGCCAGGTGCCGCGGCCGCCGGGTTCGAACGGGTCGAGGACCTCGCGGCGCAGCGCGTCGGTGTCGTACCAGAGGCGGTACATGGCCTCCGGGTCGTCGCGGCCGTACTCCAGCCGGACCGAGCGGCCGCGCAGGAAGTCGCCGGCGCTGACCCGGGCGACCGGGACCGCACGGGCCTCGAGGAGGCCGGCGACGTCGTCCGCGAGGGCCCGCGTGTCGGCCTCGACCGGCCCGTCCACGCCCAGCCGGGCGGGACCTTCCGCGGCGAGCTGGTCGAGCCGGTCGGCGACCAGCTCGACGAGTGCGGTCCGGTTCAGGGCGCGCTCAGGCCGCGAGCCGGGCCTTGACCTCGGCCAGCGACGGGTTGGTGGCCGCCGAGCCGTCGGGGAAGACCACGGTCGGGACGGTCTGGTTGCCGCCGTTGACGGACTCGACGAAGTCGGCCGCGCCGCGGACCTGCTCGATGTTGATCTCGGTGTAGCCGATGCCCTCGCGGTCGAGCTGGCTCTTCAACCGGCGGCAGTACCCGCACCAGGTGGTCGAGTACATGGTGATCGTGCCGGCGTCGGGCGTGTTCATCGAGCGGGGCTCCTTCGTGCGGGCTAACTGTCCTTCTCTCAACCATCGTGCTGTGGATGGGAATTCCCGCACGCAGTCGTCCACACCACCGTCGGCAGATTGTCGCATCGGGCTGAGAGGATGCTCCGGATGGATGACACGCTGACCGCGCCCGGCCCCGGTGGAGTGGGGGCTGCGCACATTCTCGACGCGCTCGACCCGGAGCAGCGGGAGGTCGCGTCCACGCTCAACGGGCCGTTGTGCGTCCTGGCGGGCGCCGGGACGGGCAAGACCCGGGCCATCACGCACCGCATCGCCTACGGCGTCCACTGCGGGGTGTACCGGCCGCAGCAGGTGCTCGCCGTGACGTTCACGGCCCGGGCCGCGGGGGAGATGCGCTCGCGGCTGCGTGACCTGGGCGTCCCCGGCGTGCAGGCCCGCACCTTCCACGCGGCGGCGCTGCGCCAGCTGGGCTACTTCTGGCCGCAGGTGTTCGGCGGGCGCCCGCCGGAGATCCTGGAGTACAAGGCCCGGCTGGTGGCCGAGGCCGCCAACCGGCTGCGGCTGCAGGTCGACCGGGCCGCCGTGCGCGACCTGTCGGCCGAGGTCGAGTGGTCCAAGGTCTCCCTGCTGACCGCCGAGGCGTACCCGGCCGCGGCCCAGCGCCAGAACCGCGGTGAGCCCGGCGGGCTGGCGCCCGAGGCGGTGGCCCGGCTGATCACCGTGTACGAGGAGGTCAAGGCCGACCGCGGCGTCATCGACTTCGAGGACGTGCTGCTGCTCACCGCGGGGCTGGTCGAGGAGTACCCGGAGGTGGCCACGGCGGTCCGGTCGCAGTACCGGCACTTCGTCGTCGACGAGTACCAGGACGTCTCGGCCCTGCAGCACCGGTTGCTGCAGCAGTGGCTGGGCGACCGGCAGGAGCTGTGCGTCGTCGGCGACCCGAGCCAGACCATCTACTCGTTCACGGGCGCCTCGCCGCAGTACCTGCTCGGTTTCACCCGCGCCTACCCGCAGGCCCAGGTCGTGAAGCTGGTCCGCGACTACCGCTCGACCCCGCAGGTCGTCGACCTGGCCAACCGGCTGCTCGCGCCCCGCGGCGGTGCGTCGGGGGCGCGCCGCGGCGGGGTGGCGCCGCTGGAGCTGATCGCCCAACGCGAGCCGGGGCCGAAGCCGAAGCTGTCGGTGTACGAGGACGACGTGGCCGAGGCCGGCGCGGTGGCGCGGGCCGTCCTCGACCTGGTCGAGAGCGGGGTGCGGCCGCGGGAGATCGCCGTCCTGTTCCGCACCAACGCGCAGTCGGAGTCGCTCGAGCAGGCGCTCACCGAGGTCGGCATGGCCTACGTGCTGAAGGGCGGCGAGCGGTTCTTCGCGCGCAAGGAGGTGCGTGACGCGTTGATGTTGCTGCGCGGCGCGCGGGCCGCCGGCGACACGGGGGAGCCGCTGGGCGAGCAGGTCCGGGCCGTGCTGGCCACGTCGGGCTGGTCGGTCCGGCCCCCGAGCGCGAGCGGGGCCGTACGCGAGCGCTGGGAGTCGTTGCAGGCGCTCGCCTCGCTGGCCGACGAGATCGCCGACAAGCGGCCCGGCGCGGGGATGACCGACCTGGTCAACGAACTGGACGAGCGCGCCTCCGCGCAGCACGCGCCGACCGTGGAGGGCGTCACCCTGGCCTCGCTGCACGCGGCCAAGGGCCTGGAGTGGGACGCGGTGTTCCTCGTCGGGCTGTCCGAGGGTCTGATGCCGATCACCTTCGCCGAGGGCTGGGAGGCGGTCGAGGAAGAACGCCGGCTGCTGTACGTCGGTATCACCCGGGCGCGCGAACACCTGCGACTGTCGTGGTCGCGGGCCCGGACGCCGGGGGCGCGGGCCACGCGCTCGCCGTCCCGGTTCCTCGACGGGCTGTTCCCCGAGGCGCCCCGTGAGGTCCGCGAGGGGCGGTCACGCGCGGCCGGTGCGAGGAAGAGCGCGAAACCCGCCCTGTGCCGGGTCTGCGGCGGCTCGCTCGGGTCCGCGGCGGAGAAGAAGATCGGCCGCTGCTCGACGTGTCCCTCGACGTACGACGAGGCGCTGTTCGAGCGGTTGCGCACCTGGCGGTTGGCCACCGCGAGCGAGGCCAGCGTGCCCGCCTACGTCGTGTTCACCGACGCGACCCTGGTGGCGATCGCCGAGACCCTGCCGTCGGACTCGATGGCCCTGGCCCGGGTGCCGGGCGTCGGGCCGACCAAGCTCGAGCGCTACGGCGAGCAGGTGCTGGCGGTCCTGGCCGAGAGTTAGGCGCGCCCCGCCGGTTTTCCACAGCCTCCGTGTGGCACCTGGGGTGGAAGTACCCCCTTGGGTAGTTTTGTGGCGTGCCGAGTGCCAGAACGTCGTTCAACGCCGCCGTGGTCGCGCACCGCGAGGCCGTGGGGCTGCTGGCGGCCGTCCGGGAGCGGCTCGACCGGCTCGAGGGGGAGGCGGAGTTCTCGCACGAGTCGGCGCAACGCCAGAAGGCGCTCGCCGACCGGCTGAGCGCGCTGGCCGCCGAACTCGCGCCGGGCTGGCTGGGGTCGCCGTGGGCGCAGCTCGCGCAGGACCGGCCGCAGCCGCACGCCGGCGCCCGCCCGGGGGCGCCCACGTACCTGCGGGTGGGCACGGCCCGCCCGGTCCCGGGGGTCGAGTTCCCCGCGCTCGTGCCACTTTTCGGGGTCGGTCACCTGTCGGTCGGGGCCGACGCCCGCGAGCCTGCGGTCGCCGCACTGGTCCAGGGGCTGATCACCCGGGCGCTGTGCGTCCTTCCCGCGGGTGCGCTGCGCGTGCTGGCCGTCGACGGCGCCTCGTTGGGCCGCCCGTTCGCACCGTTCAGCCCGCTGGTCCCGGCCGGGCTCATGAGCGAACCGGTCACCGACTCCGACGGCTTCCACAACGTCCTCAACGAGGCCGAGGAACAGGTGCGGCGGTTCCAGGCCCGCACCGAGCTCGAGCCCGACGTCCTGCTCGTCGCGATCGCCGGCCTACCGCCCGGCACCGGCCGTGGTGATGTCGCCCGCCTCGCCGCGCTCGCCCACGCCGGCCCCGCCGCGCGGGTGCATCTCCTCGTCGCCGGCTACCCGCCGCCGAGCGCCTCCGCGCGGGACGACGTCCCCCGGCTCGAGCTGACCACCCACCTGACGCTCGACGAGCGCCCCGGCGCGGACGGCGTCCCGCAGTTCCGGGTCGGCGACCCGCCGCGCGAGGTGTTCGGGGCCTCCGGCCGCGGGCTGAACTCGCCGGTCGCGGCCGAGGCGCCGCCGCCGCCCGACCTGGTCGGCGAGCTGTGCCGGCGGCTCGCGGCGCAGGTCGAGTCGGACGCGGCGCTGACCTTCGACGACGTCGTGCCCGCCGAGCTGTGGACCGAGTCGTCGGTGAGCGGGCTGAGCACCGTCGTCGGTCGCCTCGGCCGGGGCGACGCGGTGCTCTCGCTGGACGACGCCACGCCCCACTGGCTCGTCGGCGGCCGGACGGGGTCGGGCAAGACGGTGTTCCTGCTCGACGTGCTCTACGGCCTGGCCGCCCGTTACTCGCCTGATGAGTTGGCGCTCTACCTGCTGGATTTCAAGGAGGGCGTGAGCTTCACCGAGTTCGTGCCCACCGAGGTCGACCCCACCTGGGTGCCGCACGCCCGGACGGTCGGCGTCGAGTCCGACCGCGAGTACGGGCTGGCGGTGCTGGCCGAACTGGTCCGGGAGATGAACCGCCGCGCCGCGGCCATGAAGCAGGCCGGCGTCACGAATCTGGCCCAGCTGCGCGAGGCCCGCCGGGAAGCGGCCCCCATCCCGCGGATCCTCACGGTCATCGACGAGTTCCACGTCCTGTTCCAGGGCAACGACAAGGTGGGGGAACGGGCGGCGGCGTTGCTCGAGGAGATCGCCCGCAAGGGCCGCTCCTACGGTGTGCACCTGATCCTGGCCAGCCAGTCGATCCAGGGGATCGATGCGTTGATCGGTCGCAGCAGTTCGGTCTTCGGTCAGTTCGGCCGCCGGATCGCGCTCGGCGGTGGGGGTGGCGTGCTCGAGTCCGTGAACTCGGCCGCGGACGACCTGCCGATCGGCACGGCCATCGTCAACGACGCGGGCGGTGTGAAGAACGCCAACCGGCGGGTCCGGTTCCCTGACGCCGACGTGCACACGCTGTCTTTGCTGCGGCACCGGCTCTGGTCGATGCGTACGCCGGGGGAGAAGCCGCCCGCGGTGTTCGTCGGGTATGCCGAGCAACGGCTGGAGCAGGATCCGACCTACCTGCGTCTGGAGTCCTCGCCCCGCCGGCGCCGGGCGCTGCTGGGTCGGGCCGTCGAAGTGGGCCTTCCCACAGCGGGTTTCGAGGTCGGCGTGAACCCCGGGTCGCACCTCGCGGTGCTGGGCACGTCGCCGGTGGGGGCCGATGTCCTGCGGGCCGTGGCCCTCAGCCTGGCAGCGCAGCACGAACCCGGGTCGGCGGTCTTCCTGCTCGCAGCCCTGGTCTCGTCCGCGGATTCGGTGGTTGACGACGTCGAGGCGCAGCTCGAGGCCGGTGGGCACTTCCACGAGGTGCTCGACATCAAGGGGTACCGCGACGCGGTGCAGCGGCTCGCCGCGGGGGACGAGCCGTCGGACCCCGTGTACCTGTTCGCCTTCGGGGCCGACGCGGCGTCGTCTTTGCTGGCGCAGCGCTACCCCGACTCGCGCCGTGAGGGTGTGGACGACCTGCGGGCCGTGTTACGTGACGGGCCCGGCCGGCACGTGCACGTGTTCGGCTGGTGGCGGGGCGTGCGGCGCCTCCTGGAGGATGTCGGCTCGAGCAAGGCGGAGATCGGCAACGTGCTGTCCGTCAACGTGCGCGGGGACGACTTGTCCTCGCTGGTGGGCAGTTTCGACCTGAAGTACTCCCCCCGACAGAACCGGGCGATGTACTTCGACCGTGACGAGGACCGTCGTCAACTGGTCGTGCCGTTCGTGACGGCCGGCCGGTTCGACGACACGCTCGACTAGGCAGGCTGGACTTTCGAGGAGAGGAGGCGGTCATGGCCGGTTCGATGATCGGCGAGGCGAAGAAACACATCTCCGACGCCAACGAGCAGTCGGTGGCGGCGCAGAAGGCGATCGACGCCGCGAAGGAGGCCGCGGGCGAGGCCCTCGAGCTCGTGAAGAAGGCCGCGGAGGACAGCGAGCACGACCTCGTCCTGGAGGCGATCAAGGGCTACGAGAAGGCTCTGGAGGCGTTGGAAGACGCCAAGAAGGAGATCACCGACGCGCAGGCGGCGGCCGACAAGTACGCCGAGGAGATCGGGTAGCCGAGCGTGTCGGCCTCGGGGGAACGCAGTGCGATCGGACGGGCGGTGGAACTGTTGAAGGCGGCCTTGCTGAAGTCCGACGAAGCTGCCTTACACGGCCGCGCGGCGTCTGAAGCGGCCCTTCAGATGTGGGCTCTGCTCCGCACGGCGGGCGCCGATTCCCGGGACGAGTCGATGGCGGCGGCCTTCACCGAGAGTCAGGCGGGGACCGAGTTCCTGAGGAAGGGGCTCGCTGCCTTGAACGCGGCGGACGGAGGGGTTCGCGGTTACATCGCAGCCGTCGCTCCCAACCATTCCGTGAAGTCGACCGGTCGGGTTGCCCCTGGCCCAGACGGCGGCAGCCTCACCCGCACGGTGCGGGCGCGCCCGAAGCTGAGAGCCTTCGTGGAAGTGACGACCAGGGAGGGCGACGACACTCAGGACTCTGCCGAGAACATGCTGCGTTCCGGCCAAAACGTGAAGAGTTTCCTCGAACCTCCACAGGTGACCGGGCACATTACGTCCACCCCTACGGATGTACCCGTTGTGCGCCCCGTCATCTCCGCTCCCTCCACGGACGCGGCGGGGGCTGTGCTGGTGACTGGGCTCGTCGTGGCTCGTGTCGTCGATCTGATCAAGAATCGTAGGAAGAGAACGAAGGAGCGTTGAGCATGCCGGTTGCACTCGGAGCCAAGGCTGAGCAGGTGGTCCCGACCATGGTGGATGCCATGTTGGCGCGCGACGGCCAAGCCTGGGCGGATTCCTTGGGAGGGCTCTCATCGCAGGAGATCTCCGCCGTGATGAGCGCGGCCTTTGCTGCAGCGGTGTATCGCCGATGGCCGGAGGATCCCTCGCTCGAGGAGATCGCGGGTTACGCGACCTCCCTGTCGAGCGCGCCGGGCGAAAAGGTTGTCGTGGCGGCGTCCACGATAGAGGCGGGAATCCGTGCCGCACTGGGCGAGATGGAAATGCTCAATGGAATCTCGGCCGAGGACCGGGTTCCTGCTTATCTCCTGGTGATCCATGCGATCCAGGACGACGGCGTCCTCGGTTCGCATAATCGGGATGAGTACGTCGCCGAGATTATCGACGCCGTTGCCTGACGTTTTCGAGGCGGAGCGTCAACTCCTGCTCCTGCTGATCGATCAGATCGATGCGAATGAATCGTTGTCCGAGCCGGCGATCGAGCCCCAGGAGGCTGCGGACTTCCTGGCCGCCGTGTTGGCCGTGCTCGTTCGGACGAGGCTCGGCGACGCAGCGACCCTCGAGACCATCGCGGCCTATGCGCGCCAGGTGATCGCGGGTCCCGAAACGGTCGAACGGCCCATGCTCATCGAGTCGGTTCTGAGAACTGGCGCCGGCTATCCCGACATGTTGTCCGGGGTCGGTCAGGAAGAGGTGGTCCATGCACTGGGTATCTGCATGCGCTTCCTCTTTCGAGATATGAGCGCGGGTCGATCTGACTTCGAGACCACCCTGATCGCCTCAGCCGCTCGCGCTCGGGAGTCGGGCGTATTTGGTGCAGGTATCCGATCACCGGAAGGACTGAGTCATGGCTGACGTCTGGAACGAGTACGCGGCGCTGGTGCGCGAGCTCGACGAGGTGCGCGCGACGGAGCAGTCGCGCACCGAAGGGCTGCACGTGGCGGTGGCCGAGATGACGCACCACGCGGACTCCCTGGACGAGCGGGTGATCAACCAGCAGCAGGGGTTCGCGCAGGTGGCGCAGTTGCTGCGGTTCCGGATGCCGAAGCTCGGGCCGGTCGAACCGGAGGGCATCGTCGACCCGGCGACGGACCTGGCCCGGGTCGCGGAGGGCATCGATACGGCCGACCGCGAGTTGCACCACGCGGCCACCCGCGGCCAGCAGCCGCAGCTCCTGCCGGACTGGTCCCCGCTGGGCCGGGCGATGGCGATCTACGGGGCCGCCGCCGTCCTGATCGTGCTCCTGCAGCTGCTCAGCTTCGTGCGCGGCGGGTCGAACACCAGCAGCGGCCTGGTGCTCTTCATGGTGCCGCTGCTCGGGTTCGCGATCGGCTACCTGACCTTGAAGATCGGCACCCGGACCCGGGTCCCGCAGGCGACCCCCGAGATCTACACCCGGATCGGCCTGATCCTGTCGTTCGCGATCGGCCCCCTGGTGCTGCTCGTGTTCGCGCTCGCGGCCGCCTCGTTCGGCAAGTAGCAGGGTCGGCCGGTCACCGGATCTGCGACCGGATTGGTCGTCACAGGCCCGAGGGATCGCCGTATGGCGACCATTCCGGTCGCAGATGACCCATGAGCCCGGCCCGACAGGTCAGGGAAGAAGACCCGCGAATAAATACGTTGTGGCTCACGGCGGACGAGGTCTACCCTCGTCTGCGCACCCACGATGACGCAGACGAGGCATTCGGCTGCGCCCTCGAAACCAGATCAGGCAACACCGAGCGATGAAGGAAGGTGGCATCCGATGAGCACGACGTTGCTCAACAGCGCGTGGCCCGCGGCTGCCGTCTGCACGCCGGAATCGCTTACGTATGCCCCCATTTCGGGCATTGAGCGCGACCGGTTCGACGGCTTCGGGGTGGATTCCGCCGCCACGCCGTCGGTCATGTCGCAGTCCGTCAAGCAGTTCAAGCACTTCGTCCGTCTGAACCACGGTTCCACGGTCACCGGAAGCCCCGGATAGGTCACCACCTAGCCGGCAGCCGAGGCCGCGGAACCCGAACAGGGTCCGCGGCCTTTTTCGTTGGCCAACGCCCCTCGAAACACCTACTCGCACAGAAGACAACCGCTCCGAGAACCCGGAGCCACCTGAAGGGGGTGACGACCTTGCAGCTCACGGCGTTGATGGACGCTCTGGCTGAAGAGGTCGAGGAGGAGACCGTCGAGCCCATGCCGTGCCGGCAGTTCGACGCCGAACTGTGGTTCGCCGAGTCGCCGACCGATGTCGAGCTGGCCAAGCAGCTTTGCCTCGACTGCCCGGTCCGGACGGCCTGCCTGTCGGGCGCCCTGGAGCGGCACGAGCCGTGGGGCGTCTGGGGCGGCGAGCTGTTCCTGTCCGGCGTCGTCGTGCCGCGGAAGCGGCCGCGGGGCCGGCCGCGGAAGGTCGAGGTCGCGGCCTGAGAGGTTTCCTCTCCACAATTCGGCCGGCCGCCGGGGCAACCTGGCGGCCGGCCGTCGCGTCTTACTGGGCAGAGCGAGGGCGTCCTGGCCGCGGAGGGGGCGGCCAGGCCGTCCTCGCCAGCACTCGGGGCCGGTGCCTACGATCGCGCGCATGGCCGACATCGTGACCCCCGTCGTCGAGGCACTCACCGCTCCCGACTTGGCGGGCGTCGTCGACCTGGTGGCGCACCCCGACCCCCACGGCGCACCCGGCGAGGCGGTGATCGTCGCCCACGCGACCGGGCGGGTCCGACTGACCCTCGACGCCGACGGCACCGAGCGGCACGAGGTCCTCGCGGGCCGCGACCCGGTCGCCGACACCGACCCGCTCGCCTTCCTGCCCTACGACCTGGAGCAGATCGACCCGTCGCCGGCCAACGCCACCAACGCCTACCCGGAACCGGCCCGTCGCCTGCTGGGCTTCTTCTCCGACCCCGACCGCAGCCCCGACCTCGCGATCGTGCACACGCCCGGCCACTACTTCCCCGAGTACGGCGGCCACCGCGGCGAGCACGGCAGCCTCGACGTCATCCAGTCCCGCGCGCCGTTCATCCTGTCCGGCGCCGGCGTGCCGCGACGGGGCGTGGTCGACGGGTACGCACACGTCGTCGACGTGACCCCCACCCTCCTGCGCGCGGCGGGGGTCGACGAACGGTTCCACGCCGACGCCGCCGGCGAGCCCCTCGACGGCCGGGCCCGGACCGACCTGCTCGAGGCCGGGGCCGGTCGGTACGTCATCGGCATCCTCTGGGACGGCGGGCACTGCTCCGACCTCCTGCACCTGGCGGCGCAGGGCACGCTGCCCAACGTCGCCCGCCTGATCGAGCACGGCACGGCCCTGCGCGGCGGCGCCGTCGCCGAGTTCCCCAGCGTGACCTTGTGCAACCACACGAGCGCCCTGACCGGTGTGGGCCCCGGCCGGCACGGCGTGCTGGGCAACGTCTTCTACGACCGGGCCCAGCGGCGGCGCATCCTGGCCAACGACGAGACCACCTGGCACCGCAGTGCCGAGTGGTTCCGCCCGAGCGTCGCGACGGTCTTCGAGATGCTGACCCGCGCCGACCCGGACGCGACCAGCGCGTGCGTCGACGAGGCGATCGACCGGGGCGCGACGGCGTCCACCATGCAGTTGATCCGCGCGGCCGGCGGCAACGACGGCGGCGGGGCGCTCGACGCCGCCCTGCCGCCGGCCGAGGACAGCCCCTACCTGGGCAACCGGGCCCACCTCGCGGACTCGTACTACCGGTTCTGCAGCCGGGTCGACGACATCGGTGTGCTGCAGATGCAGCAGCACTGGGCGTCGGCCGCCGTCGCGCCGCGGCTGACGTGGTGGTCGAACATCGTCACCGACGCCGGGCACCACGCGGGCGGCCCGCGCAGCGCGATCGCGCGCGACAGCCTGATGGACGCCGACCGGCGCCTGGGCGCGCTGTTCGACCACCTCGACGCGCTCGGCGTCACCGAGGACGTCACGTTCCTGATGACCGCCGACCACGGCTTCGAGACCGCGGACCCGCGGGTGCGCGGGGACTGGAAGGGCCGGTTGGACGACGTGAGCGCGCGTCTGGGGGTCGGTTTCCGGGACGAGGGACCGGGGTTGGTCTATCTCGACGTCTGAGCGCCGACCCTCAGCGGTCGGTGGTCTCGAACTCCCGCAGGTGGCTGCGCGTGCAGGCGTCGCAGTCCCAGAGCGGCCGGTCGTCGACGACCGACCAGGCTCCCGAGAGCCGGGCGATGTGGGCGGACGTGGTCGTGCCGCAGTGGCGGCAGCTGATCTCCCGGTCGGCCTGGTGAGGGATCCGGGCGAGCCCGACAGCACTGAGGGGCTGGGCGGTAGCGGTCGCGGAGGGGCGGTTCTCAGGTGAGCCCGTCATGCCTCGAAAGGCTACGCCGATCACGTGTCCCGCACATGAAAGTTCACCTCCGTGGCGGAAACATCGTTGCTTCATCGATGCTTCACGCGCGTTACCGAGGTCGACCGTGCGTCTCATTATTCAAGACGTAGGTCTCGCATTGTGGCCAATAGGGCTACGGTGGTGGACATGAGGAGCACCGCGCCCGTCGCCGCGCACGCCACCGGTCACCGGTGGTGGGTGCTCCTGGCGGGCCTCCTGTCGCTCGTGGCGGCCTGCACGTTCCAGTACGGCCTGCCGTTCCTGGTACCGACCCTGCGGGCCTCGGGGCTGTCGCTGACCGAGGTCGCCTGGCTGGTCTCGGCGCCCGTCGTGGGCATCCTCGCGGCGCTGATCGCGTGGGGTGCCGTGACCGACCGGTACGGCGAGCGGTGGGTCCTGGCGGGCGGCCTGGCGGGCGCCGCGGTGCTGCTCGTCGTGGCCGCCCAGCAGGCCCGGGCGGGGCACACGCTGGCGCTCGGTGTGGCGCTGGCGGCCGCCGGGGCGAGCGCGGCCGCGGTCCAGGTGGCCAGCGGCCGGCTGATCCTGGGCTGGTTCGCCGCCCACGAGCGCGGCCTGGCGATGGGTCTGCGGCAGACCGCCCAGCCGCTGGGCGTCGGGCTGGCCGCCGTCACCGTCCCCTACCTGTCCCCGGTGGCCGACCGCGAGCACGGCGTGGCCCGTTCGATGGTCCTGATGGCCGCCCTGTGTGCCGTCGCGGCCGTCGTGATCGCTGCCCTGGCCCGCGACCCGCAGCTGCCCGACAGCGCCGAGGTGGGCCGGTCGGGGCGGGCGGGCAACCCGTACGCGAGCTCGTACCTGCCGCGCATCCACCTGGCCAGCGCCCTGCTGGTGATCCCGCAGTTCGGGGTGGCCGCTTTCGCCTACGACTACCTGGTCACCGTGCGCGGCCTGGACGCCGGGGTGGCGGGTGCCGTGCTGGCGCTCGCGCAGGCGGGGGGTGCGTTCTCCCGGCTGGGGGCGGGCTGGTGGTCCGACCGGGTCGGCGCGCGGCTGGGCCCGATGCGCTCGCTGGCCCTGGTCATCGCCACGACCGTCCTGGCCACCGGCCTGTTCGCCGCGCTCCCGGCTCCGGAGACACCCACGGTCGTGGTCGTCGTCCTGGCGGCGGTGTTCTCGGTCAGCACGAACGGGCTGGCGTTCACGGCGGTCGCCGAACGGGCGGGCCGGGCGTGGGCCGGGCGGGCGCTGGGCGTGCAGAACACCGGGCAGAACGGCGTCGCCGTGCTGACCGCGCCCGTTCTGGCCGGCCTCATCTCGGCGCTCGGCAACCGGGCCGGATACCCGGCCGCCTTCCTGGCCCTGACGGTGCCGTCGCTGGTCGCCGCCGCGATCATTCCGGCGCGGTCAGAACGTAGGGCGTGACTGCAGACCCCCCGTCTACTGCGCGACCCCCGGCGGGCACCCGGCGGCGTTCTCGTCGCCCCACATAGCTCCGCTATGAGGGGCTCCTCGGCCTTGCCGGGCACTCCGCCGGGCGCCTGCTCGCTACGACGGCGAGTCTGCAGTCATGCCCTCTCAGCATTGAAACCCGGCAGCCACTGCGACAGGACCTCGGGCACCGGGACGTCGCCGTCGATCTGGCACAGCACGGCGACCCCACCGACCCAGACGCGGTGGATCAGCAGGTACTCCGGCGGCAGGTTGAGCTTCAGGCCCATCGTCCACTGCGGCCGGCGGGGGTCGTTGACATGCTGGAACAGCGACCGCATCCAGGCGCGCTCGAAGCGCCAGACCGGGTGGCGGGCCGGTTCGAGGAAGGGTTCGAGGTAGCTCAACAGGGCAGCGCCGTCGATCTGGATCGCCGGCTTGATGAAGCCCTCCCGGCGCAGCCCGGCCACCACGGCCTCGCCCTCACCGGCCAGCGCGAGGGTGAGCAGCTCGCCGATCACCGGGGGCATCCCGTCGGGCAGGTGCTTCACCGCGCCGAAGTCGAGGATGCCGAAGCGCCCGTCGTCGGTCAGCCGGTAGTTGCCCGGATGCGGGTCCGCGTGCAGGAGCCCGGCCCGGGCGGGCCCGGCGAACAGGAACTCCAGGTAGTGCCGGGCCGCCGCGTCGCGGTCGGTGCGCGAACCCCGGGCGATCAGGCTCGACAGCGGCTGGCCGTCGATCCACTCGCTCACGATGACGCGCTTCCCGGCGGCCACCACCTCGGGCACGACGAACACCGGGTCGCCGCGGAACGCCTCGGCGAACGTGCGCTGGTTGGCCGCCTCGCGCTCGTAGTCGAGCTCCTCGACCATCCGCTCCTTGAGCTCGGTGAGGATCGGCTTGATGTCGAGCCCGGGGATCCAGCTGGCCGCCACCCGGCCCACCCGGGTCACCTGGTTGAGGTCCGAGACGAGCGCCTCGGCGGCGCCCGGGTACTGGATCTTCACAGCGACGGCCCGGCCGTCCGACCAGATCGCCCGGTGCACCTGGCCGATCGAGGCGGCCGCGGCGGGCGTGTCGTCGAAACTGGTGAACAGGTCGCGCCAGCCCTCGCCCAGCTCCTCGCGCAGCACCGTGTGCACCGTCGTCGCGGGCAGCGGGGGAGCGGCGTCCTGCAGGCGGGTGAGCGTGGCCCGGTACGGCCCGGCCAGCTCCTCGGGCAGCGCGGCCTCGAAGATGCTCAGCGCCTGGCCGAACTTCATCGCCCCGCCCTTGAGCTCGCCGAGCACCGTGAACATCTGCTCGGCGGTGCGGGCCCGCATCTCGGCGGCGACCATCTCGGCGGGCTTGCCGCCCAGGCGCTTGCCGATGCCCCAGGCGGTGCGACCCGCGATGCCCAGGGGCAGCGTGGCGAGCTTGGCCGACCGGGTCAGGGCGCGGCGCGGGAGGTCGGTCACGTCGGCCATTCTTACTCAGCCCGGGCTCGGGCGCCGGGTACGCCGGGCAGTCGGGTGCAGCCGCAGCGCGGATGGACGCCCCACGGACGGCGGGCCGCGAGCCCGTCGGGCAACGTGACCTCGAGGGTGGCGCCCCGCGCGGCCGGCGGGCCCACCCCGTCGAGGGCGCGCCCGTCCAGGAACGTGAGCACCTGGACGGCGGCCAGCCCGGCCCCGAGGGTGCTCAACGCCGTCTCCTCCACGCACCAGGCGGCGGGGCGGCGGGAGCGCTCGGCGAGCAGCTGTTCGACGGTGCGCGGCCAGACCCCGTCGCGGTCGGTGCGGTGCAGGTCGAGGCAGCGCAGGCACGGCCCGTCGCCCGGCACGACCAGCGGCCCGACGAGCACCTCGGCCTCCCGGACCACGACCGACAGGTGTGCCACGTCGGCGCTGACCAGGACGTCGGTGGCCGGGGCGTCGGCGACCCCGGGTTCGACCAGGACGACCAGGTCGGGACGGTTCAGCCCGAGGTGGGCCCGACCGCGCACCCGCTCGACGGTCCCGATGCCGGCGCCGGACAGCGTGCGCAGAACGTCGTCGACCAGCTGGCCCCGCCCGCGGACCTCGACCCGCAGGCCGGCGCGGTGGGCGAGGAGCCGGTGGCCGCCGTCCGGGCTGCCGTGCACCAGCGACCAGACGGCGGCGTCGCCGACCGGCTCCGCCGCAGCGGTCCCGTTCTCGACCCGCTCGAGCACGCCGGCCCGGTCGAGCAGTTGCAGCAGGCGTCGACCCTGGGGCTCCAGCCGTTGCGGGCGCACCGGGCGGGCCTTGGCCAACCGGGAGATCAACCGGGCGTCGGCCGCGGCCAGCCCGTGCACCTGGACGCCGAAGCGCCCCGACAGGCCGATCTGCACCGCCTCCGGCCCCACCCACGTGCAGGCCAGGCCCCGGCGCAGACCCACCCGCGCTCCCGTCGTCCCCGTCATGCGTTCAAGCCTGGCACGCCCGGCGGGGCGATCCGCCCGTCGTCCACAGGCGTCCGTCGTCCACAGGCGCAAAGCCCGAAGGGGCCGGACGGGATCGCTCCCGCCGGCCCCTTCGAGGCTCGGTGTGCCCTGGGTCAGGCCTTCCCGAGGTTGCCGTTCTGGTTGGTGCCGGAGAAGCCGCGCACTTACGCCTTGCCGAGGATGCGGTTCAGGTTGGTGCCGCACACGGGGCACTTGCCCTTGGCCATGCGGCGGCCGTTGGTCTCCACGACGTTGCCGGTCGCCTGACGCTTCTCCTTGCACTTCACGCAGTAGAACTCACCGCTGTAGGTCTCGTCGGCCATGCTGACTCCCTGCTCGTAACGACTGATCGGGTGCCCGTCGCGCGTCCGCAGACCCGGCTCCTGGAAGACGGCGCCTGACGGCGGCTGGGTCTGGGCTTCTACTACCCCCGCGCGCCGGACGGGACACGACAGTAGCCCAGCACGCGGGCGAGCGAGAATTGCGCGGGCCGACGGCGCGTCGCAGCACGAAACCGCAGGTCCGAAACGGGTCGGACCGGTCGTAAACGGGCGGCGGCCGCAGCGCGGCGGGCAACCAGACGGCTCGGGCGGACGCTTCGCACCTTCCCCAGCACGTGCGCCCCGGCCCGAGCCGTGCGATCACGGTATGGGGCGCCTGAGATGAGGGTCAACGGCTGTGTCCACAGGGGGTGTGGACAACTCGCCACTTCCCGTGGAGAGGGGCCCTCGGGCTGTGGGCGACGGGGGCACGGACTGTGCATGAGGCGTTGACACTCGGCCACCGCGACGCGCCGGACACCATCGATCATGCCGCTGACCTGCGACGCATTCCGTTCCCAGGCTGTGGACAGAAGTTTTTTGGCCGGTCCGGCCGGTACGGTTCGTCCGTGGACGAGGTTCCGCGGCCTGCGCATGATCGACCCGTGCAGGACCTGCCGGTCGAGGTCCGCCGTAGCCGCCGGCGGAGGAGCACGGTCACGGCGTACCGGGACGCCGATCGCGTCGTCGTGCTCATCCCGGCCCGGTTCAGCGTGGCCCAGGAACGCGAGTGGGTCGGCCGGATGATCGCCCGGCTGAGCGCCCAGGAACGTCGCCGCCGACCCGGGGACGACGAGCTGATGAGGCGGGCCCGGTCGCTCTCGCAGAAGTACCTCGGCGGCCTGGCCCGGCCCGCGTCGGTCGCCTGGGCGGCCAACCAGAACAGCCGCTGGGGGTCGTGCACGCCGTCCGACCGGACCATCCGGCTGAGTACCCGGCTGCGCGGAATGCCTTCCTGGGTGATCGATTACGTGCTGCTGCACGAGCTCGCGCACCTGCTCGAGGGCGGGCACGGGCCGAAGTTCTGGGCGCTGCTGGAGGCCTACCCGAAGACCGAGCGGGCCCGCGGCTTCCTCGACGGCGTGGCCGCCGCGCGTGACCTGCCGCCCTTCGACGACGACGAGGCCCTCTGAAGTCGATCATGCAGAAACCTCGCCTTGCGCGTCGGCGAGGTGTGCACCCACCTGTGCCGGACGCGAGGTTTCTGCATGATCGACTTCAGAGGGCTGCGCGGGCGGCGGCCACCAGTTCGTCCACGCCGCCGGCCCGGTCCGGGGGCAGCGCGTCGACCGGCCACCACGCGACCTGCGGGGTCTCGTCGCTGGGCCGGGGCACCTGGTCGGCCGAGGCCACCAGCACGAACTGCACGTCGAGGTGCCAGTCGACCACCCCCGGCGCACAGGGCGCCGGGTGCCGGCTGAGCAGCACGGGCTCGGGCCGGACGACGCCGCTCAGGCCGGTCTCCTCGCCCGCCTCCCGGGCGGCGGCCTCGGCCAGGCTCGCGTCACCGCCCTCGATGTGGCCGCCGGGCTGCAGCCACAGACCCACCTTGCGGTGCAGGATCAGGCAGGTCTGCGTGCCGTCCTCGCTGAGCACGGCGGCCGAGGCGGTCAGGTGCGACGGGGCCCGCTCACGGGTCAGCAGCGCCGGCCCGACGCGCTCCAGCAGGGCTGACCACGCCTCGCGTTCGAACCGGGCCTCCGGCGAGCCTCCCGGGGCGGAGGAGAGGACCCGGCGGACGTCGTCCACCAGGCCCTGGTCCGGGCCGCTCACCCGGCCGGCGGCGGAGGGGTGTCCCCCTCGGGCGGGCCCTCGGCCGGTCCGTCGCCCAGGCCGCCGTCCAGCATCCTGGCCAGCTCGTCGTCGATGTCGTCCGTCGCGTCGGTCCGGGTGGCGAAGCCGACCGGGTCCGCGAACGCCGTCTCGTCGGGCGTGATGTCGGGGTGCGACCACAGGGCGTCGCGCCCCGACGACCCGCGGGCCTCCGTCAGCTCGTGCCAGACGGCCGCGGCCTCGCGCAGCCGGCGCGGCCGCAGCTCCAGGCCGACCAGCGACGCGAACGTGTGCTCCGCGGGGCCACCCGCGGCCCGGCGCCGGCGCATCGCCTCGCCCATCGCGACGGCGTGCGGCAGGGACCCCGCGGCGGCCCGCTCCACCACCTCGTCGGTCCAGCCCTCGACCAGGGCCAGCGCCGTCTCCATCCGGTCCAGCGCGGCCTGCTGCTGCGGCGTCCGCTCTGGCTCGAAAAGGTCTGAGGCGAGAGCGTTCTGGAGCGATTCGACGTTGCTGGGGTCGATCTCGCGGACCGCCGACTCGATGGTGCTCATGTCGATCGTGATACCGCGCGCGTACTCCTCCACGGCGGCCAGCAGGTGGGCCCGCAGCCACGGCACGCCGGCCACCAGCCGGGCGTGCGCCGCCTCGCGCAGCGCCAGGTAGAGCCGGACCTCGTCCTCCGGCAGGCCCAGGCCCTCGCCGAACGCGGCCAGGTTCGTCGGCAGCAGCGCCGCGCGACCCGCGGGCAGCAGCGGCAGGCCGATGTCGCCACCGCCGATGACCTCGCGGGACAGCGCCCCGAGCGCCTGACCCAGCTGGGCGCCGAAGAACGCGCCGCCCATCCGCTTCATCATGGGCAGCGCGTCGCCCAGCACCGCCTGCAGCTGCTCGGGCGCCTGCGCGGTGAGCGCCTTGCCCATCGCCTCGCCCACGCTGTTGGCGACGGGCTCGACGACGACCTTCCAGACCGGCAGCGTGTTCTCGATCCACTCCGCGCGGCTCCACGCCTCGGTCCGGGCCGACGCCGCGGGCAGGTCGCACACCCGGTCCAGCCAGAGGTCCGCGGTGCGCAGCGCCTCCGCCACCTGGCGGTGCGCGATCTCCCCGACGCTCGGGTCACCCCCCTCCGCGGCGGCCTGCCGCGCGAGCTGCGCGGCGACGTCCCAGTTGACCGGGCCGTCCCCGCCGCCGGCCAGCATCTGCTGCACCGAGCTGAGCATCTGCTGCAGCATCTGCGGGTCGTTCATCCCGGGCAGGTTCTCGAACCCCGGCGGCAGGTTCTCGGCGAACTCCGGCGGCAGTTGGCCCCCGGGGCCGAGCATCGCGTCGAGCAGCCCGCCCAGCGGGTCGCCCGTCGGCTGGCCGGCCTGGTCCTTGGGGGTGTCGTCGCCGCCCGGGAGTCGCTTGCCGAACCCGATCCCCATCTGCTGCTCCGGAGGGTTCGGCCGGTCGGCCGGCCTCTCGGTGGGCGTCTCCTCGGCCGAGGCGTCCCCGGACTCGGCCCGCTCAGGCTCACCAGGTACCTCTCGGTCCTCGTCGCCTTCGCCGGGCTGGTCCGTCATGGCTGTACCTCACCGCCGGGTCTCATGTATCCAGTGTGTCGCTGGCGATCCGCTTCTGCCCGTTCATCATCGCTCCGCGCCATCCCCGACGGTCAAGCCGGGGGTACCCGCGTTCGCCCTCGGCTGATGCGTACCCTTGCCCGGTGACCGAGCCGTGGGACGCACACGCCCCGGACGACCCCCGGTACGCGCCGGTGGGGGAGGTCCCGCCGCCGCAGCCGTCGACGGTCATCTCGGTGCTCGCCGGGTTCGCCGGGCTCCTGCTGCTGTGCGTGGCGATCCTGCTGCCCACCGACTACGTCGTCCTGAAGCCCGGTCCGGTGCTGAACACCCTCGGCGCCTACGACGGCACGCAGCTGATCACGATCACCGGCCACGCGACGTACCCGACCAGCGGGCAGCTCGACATGACGACCGTGCGCACCATGGGCGCCCCCGGCTCGCGGGTCAGCCTGATCTCGGTCGCCCTGGCCTGGCTGCGCCCCTCGGAGTCGGCCGTGCCGCGCGAGCTGTACTACCCGAAGGACGAGAGCGCCGAGGAGATCGAGCAGCAGGACCAGGCGATGATGGTCGACTCGCAGGAATCGGCGGCCGTCGCGGCCCTCGTGTCGCTGGGCGTCTCGGTGCCCGCGGACCTGGCCGTGGCCGGCGTCCGCCCCAAGACCCCGGCGACCGGCTGGTTCACTTACGGCGACGTGATCCAGGCCGTGGGCGGCGTCCGGGTGGTGTCGATCCGGGCCCTCAAGGCCCAGATCCGGGCGGTTCGGCCGGGCCGGTCGGTCACGTTCACGGTGCTGCGGGCCGGTCAGGCGGTCAGGGTCGCGGCCACCAAGCCGGCCTCCGCCGGCAACGACTGGTTGCTGACCGACCTGTACATCGACGCCCGCTACCAGCTGCCGTTCACCGTCACGTTCGGGCTGAAGGACGTCGTCGGGCCCAGCGCCGGGCACATGTTCGCGCTCGGGGTGATCGACAAGCTGACGGCCGGCGACATGACCGGCGGGAAGCGGATCGCCGGCACCGGCACGATCGACGCCGCGGGGAACGTGGGCGCGATCGGGGGCATCCGGCAGAAGCTGGTCGGTGCCCGACGGGCCGGCGCCCAGTACTTCCTGGCCCCGGCGGCCAACTGCAACGAGGTCGTCGGGCACGTGCCCGACGGGCTGCAGGTGGTGAAGACGGCGACGCTGAAGCAGTCGCGCGGCTACGTCGCGAAGATCGCGGCGGGGCAGGCTGCCGGGCTGCCGACCTGCTGAGCTGCCCGCTGCTCAGATGAGCGTCGCGGCGACGATGTCGGCCAGGGCCGGCACGAGCGTCGGACCGACCACCACCTTGTCGTCGCTGTCGTGGTCGCGGGCGCGGACCGCGCATGAGCGCGGGCCGGAGCGCAGCACCGCGGCGGCCATCCGCACGTCCCGGCGGGAGGGGTGGTCGGCGAGGATCGCGGCGGCGGCCGCCTCGTCGTCCGGCAGGTCCTTCTCGACCTCGGGCGGGACGACGGACCGCTCGACCACCACGGCCGCCCCGTCGACCGAGTCGGGCCAGGAGATGCCCGCCAGCAGGTCGCTGAGCGTCTCGGCCTCCGGCAGGTTCTCCTGCTCGACGGCTGTGAGGTGCTCGGGGTCGGCGCGGGCGGCGTCCAGGACGTCGGGGGGCAGGCGCTCGGCGAGGCTCCCGTCGCGCTCCAGCGCACCCGCCGTCCGGACCAGGGCGAACAGCCGCACCGGACCGTCCCAGCCCGCCAGCGACGCGTGCCGCTCGAGTTCCACCACGACACGGTTCACAGCCTGTGTCGCCGGGTCGGGGAGTTCGGTGCCGTTCACCAGTGCATCCTCACGCCCGCATCCTATGAACCTGTAGTTATCGGGACCGTTATCGGGTCATGAGTGGGGGAACCCTGGCGACGATGAGTAAGTTCTCGTTGCGTGACCTTCGAGCGTGAGCCACGTGGCCCGCGGCCCGTCCTGAACCGTCGACGTCGGGGCGCGCTCGCGCCGACCCTCGTCGTGGTCGGCGTGCTGATCATCCTCGGGCTGATCTTCGCCCAGATCTGGACCGACGTGCTGTGGTACCAGCAGCTCGGCTACCTCCAGGTGTACCGGACCGAGCTGTTCACCCGGGCGGTGCTGTTCGTCGTCGGCGGCGTCGTGATGGGGCTGGCCGTCGGCAGCAGCCTGCTGATCGGGTACCGCAGCCGGCCGATCTACGCGCCGGTCTCCGCCGAGCAGGCCGGGCTCGACCGGTACCGCGACAGCATCGAGCCGCTGCGCCGGCTGGTGGCCGTGGCCGTGCCGGTCGTGATCGGGCTGTTCGCCGGGTCGGCCGCCGGGCAGCAGTGGCAGACCGTGCAGTTGTGGCTGCACAGCACGTCGTTCGGCACGAAGGACCCGCAGTTCCACCTCGACGTGTCGTTCTTCGTGTTCACGCTGCCCTGGCTGCAGTTCCTCGTCGGCTTCCTGACCGCGGCCACGTTCCTGGCCGGCCTGGCCGCGGGCGTGACGCACTACCTGTACGGCGGGCTGCGGTTGCAGGGCGGCGGGCAGCGGCTGACGTCGGCCGCCCGCGTACACCTGTCGGTGCTGGCCGCGATCTTCCTGCTGCTGCGCGGCATCGGCTACTGGCTGGGGCGGTACGCCCTGTCCACCAAGGACTCCCGGCTGATCACCGGTCTGACCTACACCGACGCCAACGCGGTCCTGACCGCGCGGGGAGTGCTGGCCGGCATCGCTGTCCTCGTGGCCGTGCTGTTCCTCGTCACCGCGTTCATGGACCAGTTCCGCCTGCTCCCGCTGTACGGCGTGGCGCTGCTCGTGGTCTCGGCGATCGTGGTCGGCGGCATCCTGCCCGCGGGGGTGCAGCGGTTCAAGGTCACCCCGAACGCGCAGGCCCTGGAGCGCAAGTACATCCAGCACAACATCGACGCGACGCGCGCGGCGTACGGGTTGAGCAACGTCCAGTCGGAGAACTACGACGCGACGACGGACGCCGAACCTGAGGCCCTGCGCAAGGACGCCGACACGGCCAGCGGCATCCGGCTGGTCGACCCGTCGCTGGTCAGCGACACGTTCCGCCAGCTGCAGCAGATCAAGCAGTACTACTCGTTCCCCGACAGCCTCGACGTCGACCGCTACGACATCGACGGCCAGACGCAGGACGCCGTCGTCGCCGTGCGCGAGCTCGACCTGGACCAGCCGGCGCTCACCTCGCAGCGCAACTGGGTCAACGACCACATCGTCTACACCCACGGGTTCGGCCTGGTCGGCGCCTACGGCACGCAGAGCACGCCGGGCGGCCAGCCGGTGTTCTTCCAGCAGGACATCCCCTCCACCGGGAAGTTGAAGCCCTACGAGCCGCGGGTGTACTTCGGCGAGAAGTCGCCCGACTACTCGATCGTCGGTGGCGCGGCGAACGGGCCGAAGCGCGAGCTCGACTACCCGGACGACTCGGGTACCAACGAGGTGAACACGACCTACGCCGGCGCCGGTGGCGTGAAGATCGGTTCGCTGTTCCGGAAGCTGTTGTACGCCATCAAGTTCCGGGAGCAGAACATCCTGCTCTCCAGCGCCGTGAACGACCAGTCGAAGATCATGTACGACCGCAGCCCGCGCGAGCGGGTGCAGAAGGTCGCGCCGTTCCTGACTCTCGACGGCGACCCGTACCCGGCGGTCATCGACGGTCGGATCAAGTGGATCGTCGACGGCTACACGACGTCGGCCAACTACCCGTACTCCCGCTCGAAGGTGCTGGAGGAGGCGACGTCCGACTCCATCACCGCGCTGCCCAGCAGCAGCGTGGTGGCGCTGGACAACCGGCGGATCAACTACATCCGCAACTCGGTGAAGGCGACCGTCGACGCCTACGACGGCTCCGTGACCCTCTACAGCTGGGACCAGAAGGACCCGGTGCTGAAGTCGTGGGAGAAGATCTTCCCCGGCGCGGTGCAGCCGCAGGCGAAGATCGACAGCCAGCTCATGAGTCACATCCGTTACCCGGAGGACCTTTTCAAGGTTCAGCGGGACCTGATGCAGACCTACCACGTGACCGACGCCAACGGCTTCTACAGCGGGCAGGACTTCTGGGAGGTTCCCGACGACCCGACCCGCAACACGAACTCGTTGCAGCCGGCCTACTACCTGACCCTGCAGATGCCGGGGCAGGACCAACCCACGTTCTCGTTGTCCACGGCGTTCGTGCCCAAGGGGCGCACCCGCAACGTGCTGACGGGATTCATGGCGGTCGACGCCGACGCCGGCGACACCCCCGGCCAACCGCGCCCCGGGTACGGACAGTTCAGGCTGCTGAAGCTGCCGAGCGACTCGCCGGTGTCCGGGCCCGGGCAGGTGCAGAGCAACTTTAACTCCGACACCGAGGTGGCCCAGCAGATCAAGCTGCTGGAGGGCACCAGTTCGACGGTCGAGAGAGGCAACCTGCTCACGTTGCCGTTGGCCGGCGGCCTGCTCTACGTGCAACCGGTCTACGTGCGCGGTGGCAGCGGAACGGGCACCGGCACGTTCCCGCTGCTGCGCAAGATCGTGGTCGGCTTCGGCAGCGAGATCGGGTTCGCCGACACCCTCGCCGACGCGCTGGACCAGGTGTTCGGGAACTCCTCCGGGACGGGGTCCGGGACCGGCACCGGGACCGGGGGCACCGGCTCGGGCGGGACGGCGGGCAACACGGCCCTGCAGAACGCCCTGGACGACGCCCAGCAGGCTCTCGCGGACAGCGACGCGGCGCTGAAGAAGGGCGACTTCACGGCCTACGGAGCGGCGCAGAAGCGACTCCAGCAGGCCATCGAGGCCGCCATCGCCGCCGAGGACGCCGCGTCCAAGGCCAGGACCACCCCGTCCGCGTCCGCGTCCGCTTCCGCCACGCCTCGGGCGTCGGCGTCGGCGTCGGCCACCCCGAGAGCGAGCGCCAGCCCGTAACGCCTTCAAGATCACCGGCTCGGTGCGCGGATCCGCAGTTCGACCCGCAGTTCGTGCACCGAGTCGGCGATCTTGGTCCTGACCAGCCGATTTGGTGGGCTGGACGGGGGTGTGTAACGTTGGGTTCACCGACGCGGGGTGGAGCAGCTCGGTAGCTCGCTGGGCTCATAACCCAGAGGTCGCAGGTTCAAATCCTGCCCCCGCTACAAATGAAAGTGCAGGTCAGAGGCCCTGTCCGGTTCGCCGGGCGGGGCCTTTGGTCGTTGCGGAAGCGCCAGTGTGCACGGATCTGTGCACGGCAGGTGACTTGAGCGCCCGGAGGCCGCCATCTTGCTAGTCCTGAGAGCGGACCCGCCGACCAGAACCCCTGGACGGCACCTTGGACCTTCTCCTGACCTGGCCAATGTGATGCGGAAGCGGTCTAGCATTCTCGAATGCAGACGGGGACCTCGATCTTGGGCCCGCTCGCGGTGCTCACTGCGGCGATTATTGCCCTGCTCGGTGTCGGTGCCACTGTCAGACAAAAGTCCAAGACTGACCGCCGTGAGCAATGGTGGAAGAGGGCAGAGTGGTCGCTCGACCAGATTTTTCATACAGACGAGGCTCGTCAGCGCGTTGGCTTCGCTGTACTTCTCGTTCTCGCGGACAGCAGACTTGCTACGAGTGAGGAGTTTGCACTCCTCGATGCGGCCGCCGACGTCGTGATCGACTCGGCGGAAATCAATGAGGAAGACCAAGATGAGGATCATGACGGTGGATTGGGGCGCTCATGACTGAGCCGGCCCAGGAAGCGGGGGCGCGCTCTCGGCGCGCGGCAGCTGGGGGAACGCGCACGGCGATTGTCGTAAGCAATGACCCGGACCTCACCCGCAAGATCTCTGATCTGATCGCTGCGGTTCATGCTGACAGCATCATCTTAACGATTCCGGAATATGAGGAAGCAATCCCAATCCTTGGAGAAACGACGGCCGGATTGGTGGTTATTGATACCGCAATGATTGATTGGGAAGCGGGAATGGACGCCATCAGGCCCTTCACTCGCTCGCCGAACTGGTCGCCGTTCTTATTTATCGTGCGAGAAGGCGTCAATGGAGAAAAAGAGAATCTCTTAGCTCAGGCAACCAAGATGGGCCGTCGCAGCATTGTTCATGTTGATGACGATGAGGTAGCAATCTCGGCAAGGATCGGGGACGCCTTCGCGTGGGGAGCTTCGATGCGTGCCATCTTGGAAGATGCCCCTGTACCCAGCCTACTTGCAGCCGACCGAGGCAGCTCCGTGACAACTGACGTCTTGTCCCCGACGATCGGGCAGGATCTAGATTCGTCTAGATTTGGCCCCGGTACCGTGGCCGCCGCTTCGGTTTTAAAAGAAAAGGTGGCGGAACGGCGGAGAGGTATGCGCAATACCCTAGTCGCTCGTGGTTGGCGAGTCCCTTGGCGGCATGCTTCAGGAGAATGATCGGTCGAAGCGAGATTGCTAGTCACGGCGACCCAAGGATTACGCTGGCGATTTCGGCTGCAGCTTCCTGATCCATGCCCTCGACGACGTGACTGTAGGTTTGAAGGGTGAATGCTACGGAGGCGTGGCCCAGGCGTTCACTGACGATCTTGGGGTGAACGCCTGCCTTCAGCGCGACCGTGGCGTAGGAGTGCCGGACATCGTGCAGGCGGATGAAAGGCAGGCCGGCTGAACGCGAGAGCTTGAAGAATCTGTCGGTGATGGTCTGCGGATGCAGAGCGTTGCCGTCCGGCCAGCAGAACAGAAGCGGGGAGTGGTGCCCGACCTCGCGACGTTCTTTCCTCCAGCGAGTCAGATGCGAGCGCAGTGCCTCGACTGTCATGGGGTCGAGCGCAAGCGTGCGGTAACCCCGGTTGGTCTTGGGCTCGGACGTCGCCGCCCGACCGTGAACGACGACGCGCGGGACGGCCGGCGTCACACGCGCCCGCCGAAGGTCGATGTCTTCCCACGCAGCCCCGCCAGCTCGCCCCGCCGTAGGCCCGTGGTGGCCACCAGGAGCCACAGCGCGTAGAACCGATCGTCCTGCACGTACTCGACGAACGTGCGCAGCTGCTCGGCCGTCCAGACGGTTCGCTTGCGCCCGTGGCCGGCGGGCGGCTCGGCATCCTCGGCCGGGTTGCGCGGCAGGTAGCCCCACTTCACGGCATCCCGTAGGGCCCGGCGGAGCATCACGTGCACGTTGCGCACCGTCTTGGGTGCGAGGCCGGTTGGGCCGCCCGGAACCTTGCGCACGCGGCCCTCGGCGAGCAGGTGCGAGTACGGGAGGTTGATCCGCACCGGGGTCAGATCCTGTAGCGCCGTTGCGCCGATGATCGGGCTCACGTAGGCGTCTCGGTAGTCGCGGTAGTTGGCCCAGGTGGTCGGTCGGATGCGCCCGTCGATTGCCTTTACCCACTCGTCGAGGAACGCGGCGACGGTCATGCGCGACGGCTTCACGTGCCGGCCCTGCTCGGCGGCTGTCATGGCCTCACGCATGGCTGCTTCGGCTTCCTTGCGTGTGCCGAAGCCGCTCTTGCTCGGCTGACGCCGGCGCCCTGTCAGAGGGTCCGGTTCGAGGTCGAACCGGTAGGCCCAGACTGAGCCGCGCCTGTACACGTTGCCCTTCATCAGAGATCACCCATGTCCAGGAGCGCCGCGCTTTTCACGTACACGCGCCCGCCAAGACGCTTGCTGGGTAGCTCGCCGGACGCGGCGAGCCGGTAGGCGGCGGCCCGGCTGATGCCGAGCAGCTGGGCCGCGCGTGGCACGGAGACGAGCAGGGGGAGGCCTTCGAGGTCGCGGGCGGGGGACGTGGTCACGATCGGTTCTCCTTCATGGTTGGCCGAGCTGTGGTCGTGTGAGGTGGGGTGAGCGGTCCTAGCCGTCCCAGGCGTTGCATTGCTGGTCAGGCTGGGACGGCTCGGATCGTTGGGACGGCTCAAGCCGTCCCGCTGGTGAAGCCGTCCCGCGCTGACCTGCGGTGATGAGGCTGGGACGGGTGGGACGGCTCTCCCTCGGGGATTGGGAGGTCGAGGACGTCGCCGGGCGCGTTTTCGGGGGCCGGCACCGACGTCAGGGGGAGGGGTGGGCAGTAGCGGGCCCAGGCGTCGAGGAAGTCGACGCGCTGGTATCCCTTGGCCTGGCTGCCGTCGGGGAATCGGATGTTTGACGAGCGGATGTCGTACTCGCGCAGCAGGTTGCCGAGCTTCATGGCGGTCAAGCCGGTGGGCCCGTAGTCGGCCCACGGTGCCTCGGGGTCGGCCTTCAGCCGTTCGAGCAGGACGCCGGTCGGCAAGGCGTTGATGGCGACGGCCAGGCCGAAGGCGGCCCGGCAGTCGATGAGCAGTCGGACCCGGTGGCCGACGTCGGCGGAGGCCTCGTGGTCGGCGGTGAGGTGGACGGCGGCGTGCCGGGCGCGCTCGGGCCAGTCGCCGCCGGCAAGGTCGGCGACGGCGATGAGGGGTTCCCAGGTGTCGGCGGCGCGGTCCTCGACGGGCATGACGGCCTCGGCCGCCTCCAGCTCGGCCGCGTGACCGGCCAGCCATTCGTTGAGCTGCTGGCCCAGGGCGCGCAGCCGGTAGCTCGGCGAAGGGTTTCACTCAGTATGGTTGGCCCGGCAAGTGGCGCGGTTACCGTGAGGAATTGATGCGTCGGTGGCAGCTCACTGCATCAAGAACTTAGAGCGAAATTGTGGTGGCCGGGCACTGAAAGTAAATATCGCTCAATGGTAGTGGTGCAGCCGTGTCCGAGGCGCTCCTTCACGATTTGGAGATCAGCGTCACCGGCGAGTAGCCACTTAGAGTGCCGTCCTCAATGTGTATCAGCAGCTTGGCGACCATGCGTTCAGCGAGCTTCACCTGACGTCCGGCCCTACGGATTGTAGGTTTATGCTCTCTACTTCGAGAAGGTGTCGAAAATATCGAGGATCTCGTCAAATATCCCTAAGTTGCTTCGGGTGGCTTCGCGTACGTAGAGGTTCTTGGCTCGTCCTAGCGTTAAGCCCACCTGTGAAGCAAATCTTCCCAAGATCGGCTTTCCGGGTATGAGGCGCTTCCATTCTTCCCCGCTATCCAGTGATCGCTCCAATTGAGCGTAGATGCGAGCTACATGTTCTTGGATTTTATCGTCACTCAGGACGTCGTTTATTCGGGCAGTTTCGTTCTGAGCGCGCTCCAAAATCAAGCTGACCGTTTCGTTTACGGTCTTGTTATGGGCGTTCTTTGGCATGAGACTGGCGTTTCCAACGGCCAAGCGCAGATCGTGGCTCACTTTAAGTGCGCATGCGTACGAGAGAACGTCGCGTGCAATAGAAGAAAGAAGCTCGCGGACCTCGACCGGGTCTGCAAGCTTTGAATCTTCTTGATCTAGGTCTCTGAATATTCTTGCCCAGACGTTCTCGTCCAAGAAGTAGTTTTCAAGATGATAGCGAGGAAGCACCCGTAGGCGATCTTGTTCTTGGGCCTTGGTCTTTTCGTCAGTTCCTGCGGGCTCTGTATCGCCATCGACCAGCATAAAGAAGTCGACGCCCCACATAGTCTTCTCGAGAATGTTCTTGTAGACAGTCTCAAAGGATTTGATGCCACTCTTGCCACCCGACGGGACCAAGACGAGTTCGGGATGTCTGTCTCGAATTATGCTTCCGTATGTTTGCTTATCTAGACTGGATTCGAGCCCTTCGATTAAGACTATGCGACGACCGAGCGAAATAATTCCTATCGATTGTCCAAGTAGTTGAAGTGCTTGGTTCGTCTCGTCGGTTTCGCTGACAGGAATGGCTTGGTTTTGAAAGGCGCCGGCCGCATCGAGCTTCGGTGGGGCAAGGAAGATGACCGTGTGATCGAGCGAGCTGGTAATAATGTCCGGAGAATGTGTGGTCAAAATAAACTGGTTCCGCTCTCCGATGGTTTGAAGAGCCTGTAGCATCTTGTAACTTAGTTCAGGATGTAAATGTAGCTCCGGTTCATCAAAGAATACGATGCAGTCAGTTGGCTTTCTGAGCAGGAAATCGAAAGCAATATTGACGACTTCTCTTTCGCCTGAACTCAGGGCGTCGAAATCAAATATGGAGTCATTTACCTTGAATTCAAGGCGTTGAGTCCTTGGTGAAGGGTCGACCAGCGACTTCGGTCCAAGAAGTGTTGTGAAGACCTCTTTGAAGGGTTCCATTGGATCCGCAAATTGCAGACGCATTTCTTCGTGACCTTGGCGGCGTAGTTGGATGGCGCGGGTAGCAATGCTGCCCCGCTGCGCCTCAATCATTCGATACATGGCGTGAACAGTGTCCTGGAATCGGTCTTTCATTGCATTGAAGGTCAGGTCCCATGACATCACCTCTTCAGCGGGATCTTGCATGTCCCAACTGAAAGAGAGGGGCTGCAGGTTCTGAATGGTCCTATTGCTCTCGAAATTGACTAGACTGCTGGACCAATTTCTCCGCGTCCGGTTGGCCTGTAATGTTGCGCGAAGAATATTTAAATCTACAGGGTCAGTAAGATCCAGTAGAGATTTTCCCCATGCCGTTCTTTCAGCCTCAACGGTTGCCTCTATTACAATGCGCGAGCCAGGATTGAGATTGGCGCCTCGCAGGGTATTTAGAATGTGCTGCAAAAGTCTGGTCTTGCCAACGCCATTGGGTCCGGCTACCACGACAATATCTGACAGGTCGGCGACATCGAAACGATACGTTGGAGGAACGTCTCTAATTGAGATTGATTTGAAGCGCATTGTTGTAGATCCCCCTTAGAGTTGGACTTGTAGCCTATCGGTAGAGAGGCCTATGTCTGCAACTTGCGCTGCCCATAGATGGCGTTATTGGGGCGTGCGGGTTGTCGCACCGCCAGCCAAGGCACCGAAGACCATTCCCGCCGGACTGGGTCACCTATTGGGTCAGCTCGAGCCCGGTGATCTGGGCGCGTGGCAGGCCACGGACATGGGCTCCACCCCAACGGGTGCCTCCATCAATGTTCACGTCGGTGCCAACCGGGATCCAGTTCTTCTGTGGGCCAAGACTAGTCCAGATCATTAGGCGCACTGCAGGCTAATATCCGACCCTCAGGCTAGGAGGCGGCCCAACCCGCAACCTGGACCTAGGCGAAGACCGAATGTGTAAGAACCCGAGGGCTGGACCGGCAAGCAGGTCCAGAAGTCATGCGCCGCATAGCGTCTACATGGCCTGAGAATCCGCAGGGACCTTGTGGGACTGGTGTGAGCGCAGGGTTCGGATTGGTTCATCAGTCGGAAGTCCGCTGATGCGGCGGGTCCGACTTAACGGGGACGAAGTCGTCGCGGTGATCATGAAAGGGCGTGCCGCCCGTCACTTCTCGTGACGATGAAATGTCCGGTACGGGCCGGTAACCTCATGGGCATCACGGGGCCACGCTGTATCGACCCGCCGCTGAGCACGGTTGCTCCTCGGGGAAAGACGAGGAGTTGTCCCATGCAGGTGCGCGAAGCCCGGTTCGCGGCCCGGGACCGGCTGTGGCTCGGCGTCAACAGCATCCAACTCGTCACCCCCGCGCAGCCGATCGACCTTGACGGCATGCGGGAGCGCATCCGGCGCCTGGCTGAGCAGGAACCCCGGCTGCGCTACTTCTGCAGACCGGGTGGTGCCCCCGACCGCTACCGGCAGGCCCTCGACGCCCGGGCGGCGCTCGCCCTCGGTCACGACATCGTCCGCCCCCTGCCCGTCGGCACCGGGCCCGGGACGCCGCTCGAGGCCTCCGTCTCTCACGCGCTCACCCACGACGACGGCGAGTCCCGCGCGATCGTCTACGTCGGCGACGGGATCGTCGGGCACCGCCTCCCGCACGCCCTCGGCGACGGGCTCGGTGCGTCGACCCACCTGCGGCGGCTCAGCACCGGCCCGGACCCGGACTCCACGATGGCACCGTTCCCGCTGCCGAGCGCGGTCCGCCCGCTGCCGATGGCCCTGGCCGGCCGCTACCTCGACGACGGTCTGATGGCCACGCCCCGACGGCTGCTCGCCGACCTGCGCATGCCGCGACCGGTCCCGCCCACGGGGCCGACGGGCCCGGCCGATCCGGCGTGGAACCCGGCGGGCGCGCAGGTGAGGAACGACGTCCACGTGGTGATCCGGACCGTCGGCGCTCAGGCGCTGGCCGCCCTCCGTGCGTGGCGCAACCAGCGCGCGTCCGGGGCCAGCACGACGTCCGTGCAGGTGGCCGCCATCCGCCGGGGCCTGGCCGACGTCGGACTGATCCCCGCCGACGACGGCATGTTCATGGCGTTCGACCTGCGTGGCACGCTGCCGCAGGGCGCCGACGGCAACTTCGTCTCCGTGCCGTACCTGGAGCCTGACGACCCGCTGGACCCGGTCGCCATCTCCGCCGCCACCCGCGCCGCGAGCGCCTCGGGCCTGCCGCTGGTGCAGTTCACCCGCGGCGCCGTGAAGGTGTCCCTGTCGCGCCGGACGCCGGTGCCCGCGATGCTCCGCCCCGCCAACCGGCGCACGGTGGCCTTCTCGCACCTGCGGATCGACCGGATCCTGCCCGCCGAGGTGACCCGGCGCCCGGACGGCGTCTCGATGGTCGTCGCGGCCGCCATGCCACCCGAGGTGTCGGCCATGTCGTTCATGCTCCTGGAGCACGGCGGCGAGCTCACGGTCACCGCCGTCTTCTGCTCGCCCTTCACGCGGCGAGAACCGGTCGAACAGGTCCTCGACCGGTTCTCCGGCGACCCGATCGGCCTCCTCGGCTGATCGAGTTCTCCTCTGTGCGAGAACGAGAACGTCCTCGAAGCTGTCGGTGCGAGCGGGTAGCGTGAGTAGAGGACTACGGGGTGAGGGAGGAAACCATGGCCGAGCGCGACGTACCGCCGCTCGAGGAGCGAGTGGTCACCGACTACAGCACCTTGCCGCCGGGCTACCTCGAATATCTGCAGCGCAAGATGGACGAGGACACCGAGCAGCGCGCTTCGTGATCCGGGTCGCCACCAGCGAGGAGTTCATGTCCTCGCTCGATGACGCGCTGCAGCATCCCGATGCTCCCGAACGCCACGCCTTCATGGCCAGTGAGCTGTTCGCCATCGTCGACTACATCCGCGAGCACTGGGATCGCCTCGTACCCGGTCGGACGGACCCCTACCGGCGAACGCTGGTGGCGACCTATCCCAGGGCGGATGAGAACCCACGGTTCTACTACAGCGTCCGGGCCCGGCTGCGGGCCGACGGCGTCATCGAGCTGGAGAGCATCTCGATCGACTGGGACTACCGGCCCCACGAGGGATGATCCGGGTTTTCGTCTCACGTGTGCGCATTTCGCCGTAGGCCTGAGTGTGAAGGCCGCGCGCTGTCAGCGCCCGGACCCCGCTGACAGGGCGCTGTGCGCACCCTGACAGGCGATGCGGTGATTCTCGGTACCGAGCGCAACGGCGCCCTCACCCGCCGACCGGCCCCTGCCGATCACCCCGTCGAATCCTGAAGGGGGGTCCCTCCGTGACCACCACTCCAGAAGTCACCGTCGAGACTCAGCCGCGCACGTATCCGTCCCTGAAGGCGGCCTGGATCCCGCTCGCGGCCCTGTGCCTCGCCTTCTTCGTGGAGATGGTCGACAACACGCTGCTGTCGATCGCCCTGCCCACGATCGGGCGCGACCTGGGCAGCGGCACGACCGCCCTGCAGTGGGTCACCGGGGCCTACTCGCTGACGTTCGGCGGGCTGCTGCTGACGGCCGGGGCCCTGGCCGACCGGTGGGGACGACGGCGCGTGCTGCTCGTCGGTCTGGCCGTGTTCGGCAGCCTGAGCCTCCTGGTCGTCTTCGTGGACAGCGCGGGGGAGCTGATCGCCCTACGGGCCGGCCTGGGCGTCGCGGCCGCCGCGATGGCCCCGATCACCAACTCCCTGGTCTTCCGGCTCTTCGGTGACCAGACCCTGCGGATGCGCGCCATGACCGTGATGATCATCGTCGGGATGTCGGGGTTCATCCTCGGCCCGCTGCTCGGCGGCACCGCACTGGCCCACGTGCGTTGGGAGTGGCTGCTCGTCGTCAACGCCCCGATCGCGGCGCTCGCCGTCGTCGGCATCTGGTTCGGCGTCGCCCCCGACCGGCGCGAGGATCTGACGAACGACGCGCTCGACCTGCCCGGCGCCGTCCTGAGCATCGCCACGATCGCCCTCGCCTGCTACTTCCTCACCAGTGGGGTGGACAACGGCTGGACGGCGGTCGTCACCATCGCCTCGATCGTCGGCTCCGTGCTCGCCGGGCTCGCGTTCGTCCGGCACGAGCGGCGTAGTGCCGCGCCGATGCTCGACCTGAACCTGTTCCGGGGCGGCACGGTGAGCGGTGCGGCGATCGCCCAGATCGGGACGTCGATCGCCATGGCCAGCGTGATGTTCGGCCTGATCCTGCACTTCCAGTACGCCTACGGCTGGAGCCCGATGAAGGCCGGTCTGGCCAACCTGCCGATGATCGCGACGATGCTGCTGGCCACCCCGTTCTCCGAGACGCTGGTCAAGCAGTTCGGGCACCGGGTCGCGTGCCTGGTCGGCTCGGTCTTCCTGGCCGGGGCCGTCGCCGGGCTGTCCTGGAGCGTCGGGCACGGGTACCTGGCCATCGCCGTCTGCATGGTGCTGATGACGGTCGGCCTGCGCATCGTCATGACGACCTGCGCGATCGCCCTGGTCGACGCGATGCCGGGCAACCGCACGTCGATGGGCACGGCACTGAACGACACCGCGCAGGAGGTCGGCACGAGCATCGGCACGGCCGTCGTCGGCACCATGATCGCCGCGCTGGTCACCTCGAGCCTGCCCGCGGGGACGTGGAGCGCCGACCTGGTGCAGTCGTTCTTCCACGGCGAGAGCGTCACCTACGCGGTCATCGCGGTGATCGTGGCCGTCGTCGCGATCGGCGGTTCGCTCACCCTCACCGACTCGCACTCGGTCGAGGAACCGCACTGAGCCGGGGCGAAGCCTGCGGCAGCGTACGTCCGGGGGCCGATCCCGTCCCCGACTGCCACCATGTGCGGATGCCGCACCCGGGGTTCGACCGGTGATGAGGGGCGCCGACGCCGTCCCGCGCCTTCGTGACGCTCTGCGCACGGAACTGTGGCCCGTGCCCTCCGTGGGAGTGGTTCTGGCCCTGATCCTGGGCACCGCGCTGCCCCGGCTCGACGCGCGGGTCGACGGCCGCCTGCCGGGCGGGGTGGAGAGCTTGCTGTTCACCGGGGGCGCGGACTCGGCGGAGACGCTGTTGGACGCCATCGCCAGCTCCTTGATCACGGTCACGTCGCTGACGTTCTCCCTGACCGTGGTCACCCTGCAGCTGGCCAGCAGCCAGTTCTCGCCGCGGTTGCTGAGGACGTTCACCCGGGACCGGTTCGTGCACCTGACCCTCGCACTGTTCCTGTTCACGTTCACGTTCTCCCTGGCGGTACTGCGTACCGTGCGCACGTCGGGTGAGGGACGTCCCACGTTCGTCCCCCAGATCTCCGTCACGCTCGCCTTCCTCCTGGCCGTCGCCAGCGTCGTCGGGTTGGTCTTCTTCCTGGCCCACCTCGCCCAGGAGATCCGGGTCGAGACCATGCTGCGCACCGTGCACGCCGACGCCTGCGCCACGATCGCGGCGCTCCTTCCGGCCGACCCGGAGTCCCCCACCCCGGCGGTGCTACCCGAACCGGCGCCGCGCGCCCGCCCCTGGTCGGCGGGAGCCTCGGGCTTTCTGATCAGCGTTGAGGAGAAAGCATTGCTGGGGGCGGCCGTCGAGGCCGACGCGGTTCTCCTGCTGTCCCGGCAACCGGGCAGCTCGCTGGTCGCGGGTGTGCCGATGGGCTACTACTGGCCCCGCGGGCCGCAGCCGTTGGCCCCGGACGTCGAGCGCCGGTTGCTGGCGCGGGTCACCGGGGCGGTGCTCGGGGGATTCGAGCGGACGGCCACGCAGGACATCGGGTTCGGGCTGCGCCAGCTCACCGACGTGGCGGTGAAGGCGCTGTCGCCGGGGATCAACGATCCGACGACGGCGGTCCACGCGTTGGGACACGCGTCGGCACTGCTCAGCACGGTGGCCGGCCGGGCGCCCGGTCCCAAGGTCCTGACCGATGGGGAGGGGGTGGCCCGCGTCTACCTGAACCGCCCTGGTCTGGCTGACCTGCTCGACGTCGCGATCAGCCAGCCGCGCCGCTACGGCGCGGCCGACCCTGCCGTCCTGGCCCGGCTGCTGCTCCTGCTGTTCGAGGTGGGCTGGAACACCCCGCCGGAACAGCGGGTGCCGGTGATCTCCGACCAGCTCGAACGGCTTCGGGCGACGATCGCGGCCCAGGATTTCGACGATGCCGAACGGCGAAGCCTGGCGGAACTGGCCGCCTCGGTCGTCCGGCTCCTGCCGGACGACCGCTAACCTCCGGCTCGTGAAGCTGCGCGAGGTCGAGCTGCAGGTGCCCTCACCGGAGGGCGACATCCGGACGGCGGTCCTCTCGCCGGTGAACTCGCGCAGCGACGGCGGCCCGTGGCCGGGCCTGCTGCTGTACACGGACATCTTCCAGCTCACCGAGTCGACGCTGCGCACCGCTCGTCGCCTCGCCGCGCAGGGCTTCGTCACCTACGTGCCCGAGATCTACCCGCACGGCGAACTGCGCGGCGTGGCGCTGGAGTTCGACGACGAGGGCAAGGCCCGGGGCCTGGCCGGGGCAGCCGGGACGACGACCGCCGGGTTCGACGCGGACCGTACCGCCGTGCTCGACCACATGGCCGAGAACCCCGACGTGGGGACGCTGTTCGTGACCGGCTTCTGCATCGGGGGGCACCTCGCCTTCCGGGCCGCGTTCGACGAGCGGGTCGCGGCGACCGTGTGCTTCTACGCGACCGGTCTGCAGGACGGGAAACTCGGTGCCGACGTGGCCGACTCGCTGCAGCGGGCCGGCGACATCCGGGGCCGGCTCAGCATGGTGTTCGGCAGCCGGGACCCGCACGTCCCGCCGGCGGCCCGCCTGCAGATCGCGACCGCCCTCTACGACGCCGGGCACACCGACGCCGAACTGCACGTCTACGCCGGTGGCGAGCACGCCTTCATGCGCGACATCGGCCCCCGGCACGACCCGGCGCTGACGGATCTCGGCCTGGCCGAAGCGGTCTCGTTCTTCACCGCCCGCAGCTGACCGCATGATCGAGCGCGAGTTTGCGCATGATCAACTCATGAGGGGGGCGTGATTCCGGCGCGCTGCAGGATGACGGGGGTGACCTCGGCTGCGAAGGGCACCGAGTAGTGCACGCCGTCGACCCGGATCAACCGGTCGCCCACGGCCGCCGGGCAGGAACCGCCGGGGCAGACGACGTCGGTCACCGAGATCGAGCGGGCGACGTCGGGCCGCTGCGCGGCCACCCGCCGGAGCACCGCGTTGAACCCGTCGACGAACTTCCCGCCGTACGCGGCGGGCGGCTTCGCGGTGGCGGCGGGGCGCCCGGCGGCGAACTGCACGCCCAACTGGTCGCCGGGCGGCGGCAGCTCCAGGAACACGGCTCGCCCCCCGGCGGCGGCGATCTCGTCGACCAGGTCGAGGTACCGCCGTTCCAGCTCGGCAGCGTGCTCGTCGGTGCCGGGGCGTACCCAGTCGCCGTTCACCTGCACGGCGTTCTCGTGGATCCAGAAGTCTCCGATCAGGACGACTTTCGGGCGGTAGGTGGCCAGCATCCTCGACACCTGGGTGGGCGCCTGCTCGTGGCAGGCCCGGGTCAGTGCGTCGGTGGCGTTGGCGGCCGTCGGGGTCAGCGCCCCGATCGACGAGCACTGCCGCCAGGCGGCCTCCACCCACGTCGAGCCCGACGACGTCGCCCACTCGTCGAGCGCCCCCGACAGCGCCCGGACCGTCGAGTCACCGACGATCGCCAGGTCCGCCTGCTCGCCCGCGGCGACCGAGGCGCCGGCGGGCCACGCGCAGACCAGGAGGCGGTCGGCCCGTTCGCCGGGGCAGGCGCGGTCGGAGTTGGTCTCGGCCTGCTCGAACAACGTGCCGGGCAGCGCCGTGGCCTGCACCCCGACGCCCACCACGACCGCCGCGGAGGTGAGGAGCGCGACCAGGGTGCGGGGCGGCGTCCCGAGGGCCCGGCGGCTGCGCTGCACCGGCCGCTCGAGCAGGTAGAACGACGCCGAGGCCAGGCCGAGGGTGAGCAACACCCGCAGCACCTGCCGCAGCACCTGGTCGGAGCCGGCGGCCGGCACGGCGACGGTCACCGGCCAGTGCCACAGGTAGACCCCGTAGCTGACCCGCCCGAGCCACGCGGCGGGCCCCCAGGAGAGCATCCGCGCGAGCCGGCCGTCGGGCGCCGCCTCGACCCCGCCGATCAGGCCGACGGCCGCCAGGCTGACCAGTGCGGCGCCGCCGCGGTAGTAGAACGCGGTGGTGTCGGGCATGGTCAGGAACCCGACGACGAGCCCGGCCACCCCCGCCGGCCCGACGAGACTCACGAGCGCGGGCCGGGCCCGGCGGCGGAAGGCCGCGAACGCCAGCGCCAGCAGCGCCCCGGCGAACAGCTCCTGCACCCGGCCGCGGGTGCTGTAGTACGCGACGGTCGGGCGCACCGGGTCGAAGAGCGCCGCGAACTCGACCGCCGAGGCGAGCGCCCCGACGAGCGCGACCGCGACGAGCACCCGCCGTCCGCCCAGCCGCCGTCCGCCCAGCCGCCGTCCCGCCCACAGGCAGGCCAGCGTGATCAAGGGCCAGACCAGGTAGAACTGCTCCTCGACGGCCAGTGACCACGTGTGCCGCAGCGGCGAGACCGAACCGAACGCGGCGAAGTAGTTGTCCACGGCGGCCAGGTGCCAGTTGGCGAGATAGCCGAGGGTCCAGAGGATGTCGGCGCGCCGGGCCGGGTAGTCGGTGGGCGGCGTCGTCCACCAGACCCAGGCCGCCACGACCACGAGCACGAGCAGCAGCGCGGGCGCGAGCCGCTTCACCCGGCGCATCCAGAAGCCGGTCAGGCTGATCGACCCCGTGCGTGACCACTCCGCCAGCAGCAACCCCGTGATGAGGTACCCGGACAGGACGAAGAACACGTCCACGCCGAGGAAGCCGCCCGGCAGCCACGACGAGTCGCCGCCGCCGAAGTGGTAGACCGCGACCGCCAGGACGGCCACGGCCCGGACGCCGTCGAGCGCCGGACGACGGCCCTCACCGCGGGCGGGGGCCTCGGCCGGGTCCTGGGCGGGCTGCGCGGCGGCGTCCGTCTCCCGAGTCGCCGCCGCCCACATCCGGACCACTCTAAGGCCGGGCTTGCGGTGGTAAACGGGGTGATTTCCGGTGAAGACCCCCCGAATCGCCCCGCCTTCCGAGGCCAACTGCGGGGTGGGGCACAGCTGCTCCGTAGGCTGCGCCGCATGGAGACGGCGGCCCTGCTCACGCACGTGCTGCCGCTGGCCCTGATCGCCGCGGTCAGCCCGGTCATGTTCGTGAACGCGTCGCGGGTGACCCTGGCCGGCGGGCCCGCCTCGGGGGCGCGGTTCGCCGGGGGCGCGTGGTCCGTGCTGGTCGTGCTCGGGGTGACGGCGATGGGCGTGATGGGCGCCGCGGTCACCGAACTGGTCAAGCGCGAGCTGGCGAGCCGTTGGGTGGACGCCTTCCTGGCCGTCCTGCTGCTGGCCTACGGCGGCTTCCAGTTGGCCCGGCACCGGGCGGCCACCCGGCACGGCGACTCCGACGAACCGGACGTCGACCGGGCCCTGCCGAGCACCCCGGGCGGCATCACCGCCGCGGGCGCCCTGGGCATGGCCACCAACTTCACCAGCCTGCCGCTCTACATCAGCCTGGCCCAGCTGGTCGGCGCCTCGGCGCTCGCCGTGTGGGCCAAGTTCACGATGCTGGCCGCGGCGAGCCTCGTCGTGCTCACCCCGGCCTGGCTGCCCGCCGTGCTGGCGGTGGCCACCGCGGGGGCCCGGCTGCCGTCGGAGACGGGGACGATCCGGGCCCGGATCATGCACGTGGCCCGGTGGGTCTCGATCGGCTCGTGTTTCGTGGGTGGGGCGCTGATCCTGCTGCACGTCATCATGGGCTGACACACGGCCGAAATCCGGGCAGGTGAGAGTGACCCCGTGAGAGTTGACCCGTGGACCTGAACACCGTCACCGGCTACCGGTTCGCCCGTACCCGCGCCGATCTGGCGCTGGCGCCGGGGGAGCGGTTCCTGGGCGGCGGCACCTGGCTGTTCGGCGAACCGCAGGCCGACACCACGGGGCTGGTCGATCTCAGCACCATGCCGTGGCCGGCCCTGGAGTACCCGGACGGCGGGGGCCTGGTGATCGGGGCGACCTGCACCATCGCGGAGCTGGCCGCGCTGCCGGAACGCCCCGGGTGGCGCGCCCACCCGCTGTTCGCGCAGTGCGCGAACGCGCTCCTGGCGAGCTTCAAGATCTGGAACCTGGCCACGGTCGGCGGCAACGTGTGCCGGTCGTTCGCCGCCGGGGCCATGGTCAGCCTGTGCGCGGCCCTCGACGGCACGGCCCTGGTCTGGACCCCGGACGGCGACGAGTACCGCGTCCCCGTGGCCGATCTCGTCACCGGCAACGGCACCAACCGGCTCGCGCCCGGTGAGGTGTTGCGCAGCCTGCACCTGCCGGAGCACGCCCTGCGGGCCCGGACCGGCTTCCGCAAGATCGCCCTGGCCCAGCTCGGCCGCAGCGGCGCCGTGCTCACGGGCCGGGTCGACGACGACGGCGCCGCCACCTTCGTGATCACCGCGGCCACGCTGCGGCCCGCCGTGTTCCGGTTCCCGGATCTACCCGCCCCGGGTGCCCTGACCGCCGCCGCGCACGCCGCCGAGGGCTACTACACCGACCCGCTGGGCAGTGCCGACTGGCGGCGCGGGGTGAGCGCCGTTCTCCTGGAGGAGATTCGCGAGGAGCTGGCCCGATGAGGTTCTCGGTCAACGGTGAGGAGCGCGACGCCGACCCGCGCGCCGGTCAGTGCCTGCGCACCTTCCTGCGCGAGAACTCCCACGTCGAGGTCAAGAAGGGTTGCGACTCGGGCGACTGCGGTGCCTGCTCGGTGCTCGTGGACGGGAAACCCGTGCACTCATGCCTCTTCCCGGCGCAGCGTCTCGGGGGCCGGGCCGTGACGACGGTGGCCGGGCTGGGCACGCCGGACGACCTGCACCCGGTGCAGCAGGCCTTCGTCGACAACTTCGGGTTCCAGTGCGGGTTCTGCACGGCGGGCATGATCGTCACCGCCTCGACGCTGTCCGAGGACGACCTGCCCGACCTGGACCGGCGGATGAAGGGGAACCTGTGCCGGTGCACGGGTTATCGCTCGATCCGGCAGTCGATCACGCAGGCCGTGTGCGGGACGGCGGGCCCGGCGCCGGAGCCGACGGGGGCCGTCGGCACCTCACCCAACCCGTTGGCCGCGCGGCGCGTGGTGACCGGCACCGAGCCGTACACCTTCGACGTGCCGGCCGCGGGGGCGCTGCAGCTGCGCGTCCTGGGCGCCCCGCACGCGCACGCCCGGATCGTCGCGATCGACACCAGGGCGGCCGAGAAGGTCGAGGGGGTCGAGCTGATCCTCACGCACGAGAACACACCCACCGCAAGGTATTCCACCGGGCGGCACGAGAGCCGGCTGGACGACCCCGACGACACCCGGATGTTCGACGACGTCGTGCGGTTCGTCGGGCAACGGGTCGCGGCCGTCGTGGCCACCACGGCCGCCGCGGCCGAGGAGGCCTGCCGCCTGATCGAGGTGAGCTACGACGTCCTCCCCGCCGTGTTCGACCCTGAGCAGGCCCGCAGTGCGGGGGCGCCGTTGCTGCACCCCGAGCGCACACCGCAGGACCGGGTCGCCGACGCCGGTCGCAACGTGATCGCCGCCCTGCACGAGGGTTTCGGCGGTGACGTCGACGCGGCCCTGGCCGCGTCGGAGGTCACGGTCGAGGGGGTCTGGCAGACGCAGCGGGTCAGTCACGCCCAGCTGGAGACCCACGGCGCCCTCGGCTGGTTGGAGGGCGACGGGCCGGCCGGCGGGGGGCGGCTGGTCGTGCGGGCCAGCACGCAGGTCCCGTTCCTGGTCCGCGACGAGCTGGCCCGGTTGCTCGGCCTGGACCCGAGCGCGGTGCGGGTACTCACCGGGCGGGTGGGCGGCGGCTTCGGCGGCAAGCAGGAGATGTTCTGCGAGGACGTCGTGGGCCTGGCGGTGCTGCGCACGGGACGGCCCGTCAGCTACGAGATGTCGCGTCACGACGAGTTCGTCCGCACCACCTTCCGGCACCCGTTCCGGGTCGCGGTCAGCCTCGGCGCCACCCACGACGGCGTGCTGACCGCGATGAAGGTCGACGTGCTGGCGGACACCGGCGCCTACGGCAACCACGCGATCGGCGTGATGTTCCACAGCTGTGCCGAGTCCGTCAGCCTCTACCGGGCGCCCGTCAAGCGGGTCGACGCCGAGGTGGTCTACACGAACAACCCGCCGTCCGGCGCCTTCCGCGGGTACGGGTTGGGGCAGGTGATCCTCGGGGTCGAGTCGGCCCTGGACGAGCTGGCGCTGCGACTGGGGATCGACCCGTTCGAGCTGCGCCGGATCAACGCGGTGCAGGACGGCGACCCGCCGCTGACCGTCCACGCGGAACCCGAGGCGGACCTGGTCTGGGGCAGCTACGGCCTCGACCAGTGCCTCGACCTGGCCCAGGACGCGCTGCGGCGGGGCAATTCCGTCGCCGCCCCCGTGGGCGAGCACTGGCGGGTCGGCGAGGGGATGGCGGCGTCGATGATCGCCACGATGGCCCCGCGCGGACACATCTCGAAGACCCGGGTCACCCTGGGGCCCGACGGCCGCTACCGGCTCGGCGTCGGCACCTCCGAGTTCGGCAACGGCACCACCACCGTGCACGCCCAGATCGTGGCCACGACCATGAACACCGGGATCGACCGGATCGAGCTGCGCAACTCCGACACCGACGGCGCCGAGTACGACACGGGCGCTTTCGCCTCGGCCGGGACGACGGTCGCCGGGAAGGCCCTGCACGGTGCGGCTCTCGCGCTGCGCGAGGTGCTGCTGAGCACGGCGGCCGGGCTGACCGGCGTCCCGCCCGAGCAGTGTGCACTGCACGCCGACGGCGTCCGGGTCGGTTCGGGGGCGGCGGCCCGGGAGCTCGGCTTCGGCGAGCTGGTGGCGGCCGCCCCGGCCGGGAACCGCTGTGCGGAGGGCGTCTTCGCAACGGGGGCCGAGTTCGGCGACCTGCGGTCGCTGGCCTTCAACGTGCATGCCGTGCGGGTGGCCGTCGACGTCCGCACCGGCGAGGTGCGCATCCTGCAGTCCGTACAGGCGGCCGACGCCGGCACCGTGATGAACCCCGAACAGTGTCGCGGGCAGGTGGAAGGCGGTGTGGCGCAGGCGATCGGCAGCGCCCTCTACGAGGAGGTCCTGATCGACGAGGGGCGGGTGCTGAACCCGGCGTTCCGGCTCTACCGGGTCCCGCAGATCGCCGACATCCCGCCCACCGAGGTGTATTTCGCGCAGACCCGCGACGACCTGGGCCCGTTCGGGGCGAAGTCGATGAGCGAGAGCCCGTACAACCCGGTGGCGGCGGCCGTGGGGAACGCGATCCGCCGGGCGACCGGCGTTCGTCCGTACGAGACCCCGTACTCCCGTGACCGGGTGTGGCGCCTGCTGAACTGACCCGTTTCGTCACGTTCCGATGGTGACCCGGTGTCGATCCGGGCCGCCGTTTACGCCTTTAGATTGTCGTCATCCTCGAGCAAGGCGTATTCGTGGCCGACAAGAACCCTGTGAAGCGCCTCCGCATGCACCTGCCGCGAACAGAGCTGGGCAAGATCCGGGCCGTCGCCCTGGCGTTCAGCCTGTTCCAGGTCCTGGCGGCGCTCGTCCAGGTCGTGCAGGCCCAGAACACCGGCCTGGAGGCCCTGGCCGTGGCCGCGGGATGCGCGCTGAGCGGCCTGATGATCACGACCGCCGTCATCGGCCGGGTCATCTCGCCCTGGGAGGCGCCCACCGTCGCCCTGCTGGTCTTCCTGGTCGGCATCGGCCTGCAGGACCCGCTCTCCGTCCTGGGGCTGTGCATCGCGGTGGTCCTCACCCAGTCGCTCTACGGGCGGCCGGCGGTGACCTTCCTGCGGGCGCTGGCCCTCGTCGCCGCCGCGCCGCTGGTGCTGATCATCAGTCCCGCCGCCGACGAGGACGACGTCCACCGTCACCTGATGAGCCTGGTCTCCCTGGCCCTGTTGGTCATGCTCTTCGTCCCGCTCATGTGGACGCTGCGCCGGGGGCTGGAGCAGGCCGCGCGGCAGACCGCCCGGGAGCACTTCCTGGCCACGCTCGGCCGGCGGCTCCTCGGCGCCTCCCGGATGGACGAGGTGGGGGCCCTGATCCGCGCGTCCGCCGACGACATGGTCAAGCTGACCCCCGGGCTCGTCATGGTCGCCGCCCACGTCACCCGGCCCACCGAGGCCGACCCCGTCGGCGACGTCAGGATCTTCGCCGTACACAGCGACCAGGGCCTGACCGTCGACGACGTCGAGCTGCCCTGGCACGTCGTCTTCGACCTGGACGGGTACGAGGGACTCGAGGAGGGCGTGGTCGTCCCGCTGCCCGCGGCGACCACGAAGGTGATGATGGCGGCCGGGTTGCCGCGCCGGGACTGGTACGTGGTCAAGCCCGGGGTGGGCTCCCGCGACGGTGAGGGCATCGGCGTCAACTGGGTCGTCGGCGGCCTGCCACAGACCTGGGCCACCCGGTGGCTGCGGCACAAGGCGGTCCCGCCCGCCGACTTCGTCGAGAACAACCGGCTCTTGACCGCCCAGAAGCGTCTCGCCGAGGCGCGCACCGATCTGCTGGCCGACCTGCAGTACCAGGCCAGCCACGACGAGATCACCGAGCTGCCCAACCGGTCGAAGTTCTTCCACGACCTGAGGCTGGCCGCCGAGCACGCGCAGTCGTCCGGCACCACGACGGCCGTCCTGGTGGTCGACATCGACGACTTCTCCGCCGTGAATGCGACCCACGGTCACGTCACCGGAGACACGCTGCTGGTCGAGATGGCCGAGCGCATCCTCGAGGTCCTGGACGGGCGTGGCACGGCGGCCCGGATCGCGGGCGACGAGTTCGCGGTGGTCGTCCACGGGCTGAGCAACGACCTCGAGGCGCACCGCCTGGCCGAGAGACTGCGCGACAAGCTGCTCGCCCCGCTGCGCCTGCCGGACGGCGAGCTCCTGGCCACGGCCTCGATCGGCCTGGCCGTGCTCGTCGACGGCATGACGGGCACCGACGTCGTGCAGGCCGCCGGGATGGCCGCGCACGCCGCGAAGTCGCGCGGCCGGGGCCGGATCGAGGTGTACTCCGACGGCCGGCACGGCGGCATCGTGCAGTCCAAGCAGCTGGAGGAGGCGCTGCCGTACGCGCTCGCCCAGCGCCAGATCGTCGTGCACTACCAGCCGATCGTCGACCTCGGCACGAGCCGTCCGGTCGGGCTGGAGGCCCTGGCCCGCTGGGCGCACCCCGAGCTCGGGCTGCTCGAGGCCTCCGCCTTCATCGGGCTGGCCGAGCGGACCGGCTGGGCCGGGGCGCTCGGCGCGCACGTGCTGCGCTCGGCGTGCGCCCAGTGGCAGGAGCTGACGTCCGAAGGGCTCGCACCGCAGGATCTCTGGGTGTCGGTGAACGTCTCGGCCTGCCAGGTCGTCGACCCCACCTTCGCCGAGACGCTCGCCGACGTGCTGACCGAGACCGGCCTGCCGGGACACCGGCTGGTGCTGGAGGTCGCCGAGAGCGCGATGCTCGAGCGGGACGACCTGCGCCCCGGTCTGGCCGCCGTGGCGGCGCTGGGGGTGCGGGTCTCGCTCGACGACTTCACCGCCGCCCATGCCTCGCCCGGGCAGCTGCAGACGATCCCGGTGCACCAGGTCAAGATCGACGGGGCGCTGACCGCGGCCCGGGGCGAGGTTCAGGTCGAGCAGCTGACCGACGTGATCACCGTGCTGTGCGACGCCCTGGGCATCGAGACCGTGATCAAGGCGGTCGAGGACCCCGAGCAGATCGCCTGGGCGCGGCACCACGGCGTCACGCTGGGCCAGGGCTTCCACTACGCACCCGCGCTGTCGGGTGACCAGCTGGCGACCTGGCTGGTCGAGCAGGAGCCGGCCCGCGCCGCGGGATGACTCACCCGGTCAGTTCGTGATCATGCACAAACGCAGGTTCGTGCCTCGGCGCGTCCGGCGGCTGAGCTGAAGCGGAACCTGCGTTTGCGCATGATCACGAACGAAGGGTCAGGGTGGCCAGTTCGTCGTCGGACAACTTGAGCGTGGTGGCCTCGAGCAGGCCCGGGACCTGTTCCGGCGTGCGGGCACTGGCGATCGGCGCACTCACAGCCGCGCGGCTCAGCAGCCAGGCCAGCGCCACGGTGCCCGGTTGCGTGCCGTGGGCGGAGGCCACCTCGCGCAGCGTGTCCACCATCGCGAAGCCGCGCTCGTCGAAGTACTTGCCCACCATCGCGGCCCGGTCGCCGGCGGGTTCCGTGCCCCGCGGGTACTTGCCGGTCAGGAAGCCCGACGCCAGCGCGAAGTAGACCAAGGTGCCGAGGTTCTCGCGCTCGGCCAGCGGTGCGTAGCCGGACTCGAACGGCTCGCGCTCCAGCAGGTTGTACTCGGGCTGGAGGCAGACCGGCTCGCGCAGCCCGTTCTGGCGGGCGGCCACGAAGGCCTCCTCGATCCGTTCGGGCGTGTAGTTCGAGAGCCCGTAGTACCGGACCTTCCCGGTGTCGATCAGCGCGTCGAACGCCGCCAGCGTGTCGGCCAACGGCACCGACGGGTCGTCGAAGTGGGCGAAGTACAGGTCGATCCGGTCGGTGCCCAGCCGGCGCAGCGAGGCCTCGACCGCCCCGGTGATCGTTGCGGGGGCCAGCCCGGTGAACTCGGGATGCCGGCTGACCTTGGTGATCAGCGTGACGTCGTCCCGCCGACCGGTCCGGGCCAGCCAGGAACCGATGAAACTCTCCGACGCACCGCCTTTGGTGCCGTCGGGCTGCCGGCCGTAGGAGTCCGACGTGTCGAGCAGCGTGCCACCGCCGGCGGTGAAGGCGTCGAGCACGCGGTGCGTGGTGGCCTCGTCCGCCGTCCAGCCGAAGGGGTTGCAGCCGAGCGCGAGCGGGGAGTCGGCGGACAGGTCGCTGTTGCCCAGGGTGGTGGTCACCCGGGCATGACATCACGGCGGGGACGGCAAAGCAGAACCGGCCCGGACGACGAGCGTCCGGGCCGGTTCGCGTGGTGCAGATGGTGCAGGTGGTGCGGGGTGTCAGCCGCCGAGGTACGGCAGGGAGACGACACAGCGCGGGAGCGTCTTGCCGTCCAGCGCGCGGGCGGCGCGGGAGGCGACGTTCTGGCTGTAGGTCATACCCAGGTGCTCGGCGAGCTCCAGCGGGCACTGCTTGTTCACCAGCGTGTTCGTGACCTGCGAGGCCGGCACGCCGGGCTCGGAGCTGAGGAACGCGCCGGTGTAGGGCGTGACGACCTGGTCACCGTTGGTCTGCAGGGAGGTGTAGACGACCGTGTCGCCCTTGCAGACGTTGTAGTTGGTGCCGTCGGGGCAGGAGTTGACCTTCTGCATGAACTTCGACCCGATGGTCTGGTCGATGGCCGCCGGCTGCACGATGGAGACGGCGGGCAGCAGGCCCAGGAACTTGCCCAGCTTGGCGATGCCGCTCAGCGTCGTGCCGTTGTTCGAACCGGCGAGGGCGACGAACTTGCGCACGCTGGCCATGCAGCCGGGCTCGTACTTGATGCAGTAGCGCGGCATGACGCCACCCTGCGAGTGACCGACCAGGTCGACCTGCGGCGCGCCCGTGGCGGCCTTGACCCGGTTGATGTAGTCGTTCATCTCGCCACCGCTCTTGGCGATGCTCTGCCAGCCCCACATCACGTCACCGGGGTTGCCGCCGTAGTTGAACGTGTAGACGCAGTAGCCCTGGTTCTTGAAGAACGGCGACATGGCCATCCAGTTGTCGCGCTGCTGCTCCCAGGTGCCGTGCACCAGGATCAGGGGCAGCTTGTTGGGGCTGCGCTGCCAGTCACAGGTCGACTTCGAGCCGGCCTTGGAGACGTTCTCCGCGCCGGGGGGCGTCTGCGCCGAGTTGGGCAGGTTCGGGATGAAGCCGGCCGCCCAGTTCCAGTTCACGTTCAGGGCAGCGTTTGCAGACGAGGTGGTCCCCACCACCATGCCGACCACGGCGGCCGTGGTGGCCACGGCCATAGCCACGCGACGTCGCATGGATTCCTCCTGGTTTCAGGGTCAGGTTCCCGACACCGAAGCGGGTCAGGCACTCCGGAGAGTAGTGCAGGTCACGTCCCGGAACCCCGAGGTCCCGTATAACGGATCAGTACTACTACGTACGGTGACTATGAGGACGCTGTGAGGCGTCGGTCGATGACGGAGTTGTTACAGAGTTCGCCCGCCCGGTGAGACCTTGGCCGAACACCCTCCGTGGCGGGTCGGCGCGACTTAACGTCGGCTTCCATGCGGGCCTCCATCGCCACCACCACCCTGGGTGGCAGCATCGAGCAGAAGCTGGACGCGGCCGCCGCGGCCGGGTTCGACGCGATCGAGATCTTCGGTACCGATCTGGACGGTGCCGCGTCGACCCCGAAGGAGATCGGCGCCCGGGCCGCCGACCTCGGGCTGTCCCTCGATCTCTACCAGCCGGTGCGGGACGTCGAGGGCACCCCGGCGGAGCTGTTCGGGGCCACGCTCGACCGGGTCGAGCGCACCTGCGACCTGATGGCCGACCTCGGCATCGACACCATGCTGGTCTGCTCCAACACGGCCGAGTGGGCGCTGGACGACGAGTCGCTGGCCGCCGCGCAGCTCGTCGAGGTGGCCGACCGGGCGGCCCTGCGCGGGTTCCGGGTGGTCTACGAGGCCATGTCCTGGGGCCGGCACGTGCGCGACTACCAGCAGGCCGACCGGATCGTGGCCCGCGCGGCCCACCCGCAGCTGGGGCTCTGCCTGGACAGCTTCCACATCTTCGCGCGGCGCAACGACCTGGCCGACATCGCCACCATCCCGGGGGAGCGGATCTTCGCGGTCCAGCTCGCCGACGCGGTGCCGCAGGGGGACCGGCCCCTGATCGAGTGGAGCCGGCACCACCGCTGCCTGCCCCCGAACGGCTACTTCGCGCTCGAGGACCTGCTGCGGCTGGTGGCCGGGACCGGGTACGCCGGCCCGTTGTCGCTCGAGATCTTCAGCGACGAACTGCGGGCCGCCGACCCGTTCGCCGTGGCCCGCGACGCGCGACGCTCGCTGGCCGGCCTGGCGGCCACCTTCGCGGCCGCCCGCCCCGAGGTCCGGCGCGAGGTCCGGCGCGAGGTCGGTGCCGACGGCCGGCCCGACGTCCGGACGGCGGGCCTGGAGTCGCCCGGCGAGCCGGCGACCGTCGTCCCCGGCTGACAAGCCTTTTCGAGGCCGCTCCCAGGCGGCACCCGGACAGTCGGCGTGGCACTGGATGCCACGCCGACTGTCCGTTTTAGGGGCAAAACGGGGGCTCGGAAATTCACTGGAAATGAGATGGGCAACACCTCTTGCGCCGGAAGGCATCGAGTGCCACAGTGATGGCACTGAGTGCAACGGCGCTTCTCGATGGCGCCGATCCTGTCTTACTCGCCGGTAACAACGCCGGCGGACTGGCTCCCGAGAAGGGCAAGACCGATGACCGCAACCTTGGCGCCCAACGTCGCTCGCCCCCGCACTGCCGCTGCCCCCAGCCCCGAGCTGTACGTGATCGCCACCCACAAGGTGCGCGACCGGGGCGGCAAGCCCCCGTTCCGCTGGGTCCCCTACGGCGTCGAGCACGCCTGGAAGCCCGGCGAGCGCCAGACCCTGTGCGGCGAGTGGACCTCCGGCTGGACCGTCTTCTGGGAGCGCCGGTTCTCCGCCCAGCCCAGCACCGCGTGCCCGGCCTGCATCGAGGCCAGCCTCCCCGCCGCCTCGCGCCGCCGCCTCGACCCGCTGCGCGCGTCGGCCTGATCTTCGCGCTAAACCCTTTTCACCAGCAGTAACACCAGCACCTGACGGGCCTCGGTGCCGGGGTGAGCGGCGTGACGTCAACCACGTTCGCCCGCCCCGGCGGCCCCCGGCCTGAGAGGTATCGTCGCGGCATGGCGACCATCCCGGCGGTTCCCCGGGCCGGCCGGGCTCAGCCTGCCGGTCAGCTCGCCGCTACCCGCGGCCGGATCGCCGCCGCCGCCTTCGAGCTCTTCGCCGACCAGGGCTACGAGGGCACCACCGTCGAGGCCATCGCCGAACGGGCCGGGGTCGCGCGACGCACGTTCTTCCGCTACTTCCGGTCGAAGGAAGACGTGATCTTCCCCGACCACGACGCCCTCCTGGAGTCCGTCGAGCGCACGCTCGAGGCCTCGGCGGCGCTGCCCGCCGTCGACGCCATCTGCGCCGGCGTCCGGCAGGTCTTCGCGAGTTACGTCACCGACCCCGAGGTCTCCGTCCAGCGGTACCGCATCACCCGCGGCATCGCCGCCCTGCGCGACCGCGAACTGGCCAGCGTGCAGCGCTACGAGCGGGCCTTCAGCCGCTACGTCCGCGGCCGCCTGGCCGGCACCTGCACCGAGGCCGAAGCGGCCCTGCGGGCCGACGTCCTGGCCGCCGCCGTGGTCGCCGCGCACAACGCCGTCCTGCGGGAATGGCTGCGGGACGGCGGTACTCGCGACTTCGGTGCGCAGCTGGAGGCCGCCTTCGACTGGGTCCGCAGCACGCTCGCGGACGCCGGAACCCCCGGTCAGCTCGTGCCGGGGGCGGGGGCCGCCCCGACGCCCAACCCCGTCGCGCCCACCCCCGTCGCGCCCACGCCGGAGCCGGCCGCCGCCGACAGCCCGGCGGAGCACGAGAACGACGTCGTGGTCGCGGTCTTCCGGGCCGGTGACCCGATCACCGACATCGTGGAGAAGATCTCCCGCTCGCTCTGACCCCCGTCGGGTCGTCAGATGCGGCTGGCCCAGACGTCCTCGTTGGCCAGGATGTCCGTGACCCCCGCGGGCAGGGTGCCCGAGGCGACGTCGGCGAGCGTCGTCGCCTCCAACACCTGCCGCATGGTGGCCCGCATGGCCACCCACACGTTGCGCAACTGCTCGGCGGAGCCCGCGTACTCCACGTCCTCGGGGCGCTCGCCCGCGATGTTGGCCAGCGGGCCGTCGATCGCGCGGATCACGTCGGCGACGGCCACCTCCGCGGGGGCGGCGGCCAGCCGGTAGCCGCCCTCCGCGCCGCGCCGGCTCTGCACCAGCCCGGCCGTCCGCAGCTCGGCGAGGATGTTCAGCAGGAAGGGCAGCGGGATGCCCTGCGACTGGGACACCGACTCGGTCTTCACCCAGACCCCCTGCTCGGCGTTCGCCAGTTCGAGAGCTGCTCGCACGGCGTAGTCCGTCTTGGCTGAGATGCGCACGCGGCCATTCTGCCCGCTCATCCACCCCCGGCGCTGCCGACCCGCTCCCGAGGGCCCGCATCGCCCGAGCGCCGCGCCGCCACCAGGCTCGTCAGCGCGGTCAGCACCAGCAGCCCGACCACCACCAGCAGCGACACGGCGGTCGAGGGCACCGGGACGTCCAGCCCCTCACCGCCGTTCACGAACGGCAGCGTGTTCTCGTGCAGGGCCTCCAGCACCAGCTTGGCGCCGATGAACAGCAGGACGGCGGCCAGCCCGGCGTCCAGGTGCGCGAGCCGGTCGAGGAGGGCCCGCACGACGAAGAACAGCTGCCGCAACCCGACCAGGGCGAAGGCGTTGGCGGCGACGATCAGGAACGGCACCGTCGTCAGCCCGAAGATCGCCGGGATCGAGTCGAGCGCGAAGAACACGTCCGTGACGCCGATCGCGGCCATCGTGATCAGCATGGGGGTGGCCAACCGCCGCCCGCCCCGCCGCACGGTCAGGTGGCCGTGGTCCCAGTCGGAGACCGTCGGCACCACCTTGCGCAGCAGCCGGACGCCCACCGGGTCGGGCGGGCTGCCGTCCGGGCCGGCGGCCGTCTCCAGCGCCGGGGGCTCGCGGCGCCGCCCGAGCGCCTCGCGCAGCAGGCCGACCGCCGTCCAGATCAGGAACACCGCGAACAGGTAGAACAGCCACGAGAACCGGGCGATCGCGATCGCCCCCACCGCGATCAGCACGGCCCGTAGGGCCAGCGCCACGACGATCCCGAACGTCAGCACCCGCAGCTGGAACCGCTCGGGTACCGCGAACCGGTTCAGCAGCACCAGGAAGACGAACAGGTTGTCGATGCTCAGGCTGTACTCGGTGATCCAGGCGGCCAGGAACTGCCCACCCACCTCGAAACCGAAGTCCCAGGTCAGCAGGGCGCCGAAAGCGAGCGCCGCCCCGGCGTAGAACAGCACCCAGAACGTGGCCCGGCGCGGCGTCGTCCGGCCCCGGCTCACGAAGAGGTCGAACGCCAGGAAGGCGGCGAGGACGAGGAGAGTGGCGGTCCACCAGACGGGGCCGACGTGGAGGGTCACGCTTGATCGTCACCCATGGATGGGAAGCTGTCGCGGTGACCCTCCGCTGCGCCGACCGTGATGTGGGGCTCGCCGGCGTGGTCACGGCCTGGATCGGGCTGGTTCTCGTGGTGGACGCCGTCGGCCATCTCGAGCGGTTCGAGCTCGCCCGCCAGCTCGGGCTGGCCGCCGCGACGTGGGCCGTCCTGCTGCTCCTGCTGCGCCGCGAGCCGGTGCTCGTGCGGGTGCAGACCGGGCTGGTCGTGCTCCTCGCGACGGCCGTGGAGTACACGTTCTCGCCGCTGCTCGAGGCCTACGTCTACCGGATCGGCACCGTCCCCGGGTTCGTCCCGCCGGGCCACGGGCTGGTCTACCTGGCCGCGCTCGCCCTGGGCCGCAGCCGCTTCGTGCAGGACCGGGCCCGGACGGCGGTCGCCGCGGTCGTCGTCCTGGGCGGCGGGTGGGCCGGGGCCGGGCTGGTCGGGGCCTTCGGTGGACGCCACGACGTGCTGGGGGCGTTCTGGTTCGTCTGCCTGCTGTGCTTCCTGCGTTGGGGGCCCAACCGGCTGCTGTACGTGGGGGCGTTCTGGGTGGTCGGCTACCTGGAGATCGTCGGGACGGCGCTGGGCACGTGGCGGTGGCAGCCGGACGACCCGGTGCTGCACATGATCGGCCAGGGCAACCCGCCGTCGGGGGCGGCGGGCGGGTACGGCTGGTTCGACCTCTGGGCCACCCTGCTGGCGCCGGTGCTGATCGCCGCGTGGTGCCGGTGGGCGCCGCGCCGACCGGGCCGCCGGGGCGGTCAGTCGAAGGTCGCCGTGAGCGCCTCGAGCACCTCGTCGTGCAGCAGCCCGTTGGTGGCCACCGCGTTGCCGCCGAACGGGCCGTCCTCGCCGTCCAACGACGTGAACCGGCCGCCCGCCTCGGTGACGATGGGCACCAGTGCGGCCATGTCGTGCACGGCGAGCTCGGGTTCGCAGGCGATGTCGACGGCGCCCTCGGCGACCAGCATGTACGACCAGAAGTCGCCGTAGGCGCGGCTGCGCCAGGTCTTGGCCACCAGGTCGAGGAAGGCCCCGCCGCGACCCAGGTCGTCCCAGCCGTGCAGGGACGCGTACGACAGCGAGGCGTCCGACAGGGCGCCCACCTGGGAGACGCTGATCCGCTTGGCCTTGGCCAGGCTGCGCCCGGTCCAGGCGCCGGTGCCCTCGGCCGCCCACCAGCGCCGGTTCAGCGCGGGGGCGGAGACCAGGCCCAGCACCGGTCGCCGGTCGACGACCAGGGCGATCAGGGTGGCCCAGACCGGCACGCCCCGGACGTAGTTCTTCGTCCCGTCGATCGGGTCGACGATCCACTGCCGGCTGCCGTGCCCCGTGAGCCCGAACTCCTCGCCGAGCACCGCGTCCCGGGGGCGGGTGCGCTTCAGGCTGCTGCGGATCAGTTCCTCCGCGCCGCGATCGGCGTCGCTGACCGGGGTGAGGTCGGGCTTGGCGGTGACGACGAGGTCCTCCGCCTGGAAGCGGGACATGGTGAAGGAGTCGACCTGGTCCGCGATCACGTGCGCGAGGCGCAGGTCGTCGTCATAGCCCACCCGCGGACCGTACCGCCCTGTCGCCTCGGGCGTCTCACAGGCAACGCATCTGAACGGTCCGGTGATCCTGTTCGTAACCTGGAACGAGGGCCCGGACCGTGGACGCGGGCCACCGTCGAGAGGCTATGTTTCCGATCATGTTCGACACCATCGCCGGGCTGCCGGTGCACATCCTCGTGGTCCACGCGGCCGTCGTGCTCGTGCCGCTGATGGCCCTCGTGACCCTCGCCTTCACCGTGCGCCCGAAGTGGCGGCCCGGCCTGGTCTGGGCCGTGCTGGGCGACGCCCTGTGCGTGGTCGTCTCTCTCGTGGCCAAGGAGTCGGGGGAGCACTTCGAGCACCGGCTCGGGCTCCAGGGCACCAAGGCGGTCGAGGAGCACGCCGAGTACGGCGACAAGCTGTTCGTCTTCGCGGTCGCGCTGCTGGTGGCGGCCGTGGTCGCCTGGGTGCTGGTGGCCCGGCGGCCCGCACCGGGCACGGGGGCCGTCGCCGCGGCGGTCCTGATCGTGGTGGTGGCCGGCGTCGCCGCCACCACCTGGACTGTCCTCACCGGTGACAGCGGCAGCCGCGCGGTCTGGGAGGACGTCGTCAAGAACACCAACACCGGTTCGTGATCATGCGCAAACGCAGGATCGTCCCGCGATGATCGCCGTCCGCCCCGGCTCGGGATCCTGCGTTTGCGCATGATCACGAACACTCAGGGCGGGGTGAGGCGGGACCGGAGCAGGCGGCGGTAGGACTCCAGGCGCGCCGGGCCGGCAGGGCCCGCATGACCGGCCGCCACCCAGGCGTCGAGGCCGCACTCCGGCTCGTCGTGACTGCACCCGCGCGGGCAGTCCTCGGTGCCGCCGGCCAGGTCCTCGAACGCGTTGAGCAGCCGGTCGGGGTCGACGTGGGCCAGCCCGAACGAGCGGATGCCCGGGGTGTCGACCACCCAGCCACCGTCGGGCAGGGCCAGGGCCACCGCCGACGTCGACGTGTGCCGGCCTCGCCCGGTCACGTCGTTGACCCGGCCCGTGGCCCGGTCGGCCGTCGGGACCAGGGCGTTGACCAGCGTCGACTTCCCGACCCCCGAGTGGCCCACGAACACGGTGACCCGGCCCTCGAGCCGGGCGCGGACGCCGTCCGTGCCCTCCAGTTCCCCGCCGGGGCCCCGGCGGGTGACCAGATACGGGACATCCAGCGCGGCGAAGTTCGCGAGGAACGGGGCCGGGTCGGCCAGGTCGGCCTTGGTCAGCACGATCACCGGCTCGATCCCCGCGTCGTAGGCGGCCACCAGGCAGCGGTCGATCAGGCCGGTGCGCGGTTCCGGGTCGGCGACGGCGGTGACGACCGCCAGCTGGTCGGCGTTGGCCACGATCACCCGCTCGACCGGGTCGTTGTCGTCGGCGCTGCGCCGCAACACCGACGTCCGCTCGACCACCCGCACGATCCGGGCCAGCGAGCCGGGGCTGCCCGAGACGTCGCCGACCAGTTCGACCCGGTCGCCCACGACGACCGACGCCCGGCCCAGCTCGCGGGCCTTCATCGCGACGACGGGCTCGGCGGCCGGGTCGGCACCGGTGAAGGAGCCCAGTAGGCAGCCGTAGCGGCCGCGGTCGACCGTGACCACCTGGGCCGGCACGGCGTTCGCATGCCGGGGCCGGTCCTTCGTGCGGGGGCGCGAACCGCGGGGGTTGGCCCGGACCCGGACCTGGTCCTCGTCGTCCCGGGGCCCCCGGCTCATGCGTGCCCCCTCAAGAGCCCTGCAGCATCCGGTTCCACAGCTGCGTGAACTCCGGCAGCGTCTTCGCGGTGGTGCCGATGTTCTCGACCTGCACGCCCGGCACCCGCAGCCCGAGCACGGCCCCGGCGGTGGCCAGCCGGTGGTCGTCGTAGGTGTGGAAGACGCCCGCGTGCAGCGGGGCGGGCGTGATGATCAACCCGTCCTCGGTCTCCACGACCTTGCCGCCCAGCCCGTTCAGCTCGGTGGCCAGAGCGGCCAGCCGGTCGGTCTCATGACCGCGCAGATGCGCGATTCCCCGCAGGTGCGAAGGGGTTTCGGCCAGGGCGGCGAGGGCGGCCACGACGGGCGTGAGCTCGCCCGCGGCGTGCAGGTCGGCGTCCAGCCCGTACAGCTCGCCCGTGCCGGTGACGGTCAGCCCGTCGCGGTCGAGGGACACCTCGGCGCCCATCTGGTCGAGCAGGTCGCGCAGGTTGTCGCCCGCCTGGGTCGTGTACTGCGGCCAGCCCGGCACCCGGACCTGCCCGCCCAGCACGGCCGCCGCGGCCAGGAAGGGCGCCGCGTTCGACAGGTCGGGTTCGACCAGGACGTCGAGCCCACCCATCCGGCCCGGCTCCACCCGCCAGCGCTCGGGTTCGCCGTCGTCGATCACCACGCCGACGTCGCGCAGCGCCTCGACCGTCATCGTCACGTGCGGCTCGCTGGGGATCGGCCCGCCCGTGTTGAGCACCGTCAGGCCCTCGTCGAACCGGGCTCCGGCCAGCAGCAGGGCCGAGACGAACTGGGACGACGAGCTGGCGTCGATGCGCACCGTCCCGCCCGCGACCCGGCCCGTGCCCTTCACCGTGAACGGCAGGCTGCCCGTGCCCCCGTCGTCCACCTCGACGCCCAGGTCGCGCAGGGCGGCCACGATCGGGGCCATCGGGCGTTCGCGGGCCCGCGGGTCCCCGTCGAAGGCGACGTCCCCGGTGGCCAGGGCCGCGACCGGCGGCAGGAACCGCATCACGGTTCCGGCCAGGCCGGTGTCGACGGTGGTGGGCCCGCGCAGTTCGCCGGGCACGACCAGCCAGTCCTGGCCGAAGTCGCCGCTGGCCGTCACGTCCTCCACCCGGACGCCGAGCTGCCCCAGCGCCCGGGCCATCAGCACCGTGTCGCGCGAGCGCAGCGGAGAGCGCAGCCGCGACGGCTCGGCGGCCAGGGCCGCGAGCACGAGGTACCGGTTGGTCAGCGACTTCGACCCCGGCAGCGCCACCACCGCGTCGAGCTCGCGCTCAGGCGTGGGGGCCGGCCACAGATCGTCCTCGCTCATGACACGCGAGACTAACCAATCGGGTGGGGCGCCTTCTCCACGATCTTGTGCGCCTGCAGGGCGGCGGTCTTACGGGCCTCGCGGGCGGCGCGCTTGGCGTCCTTGGTGGCCCGCTTCGTCTCCTTGGCGCCCTGCTTGGCCGCCTTGCGCGTGCGGTAGCCGACGCCGGGCCGGCCGGCGGTGTCGACCGCGGCCAGCAGCGCCCCGCCGACCAGGCCGAGGTTCTTGATGAACAGGGTCTGCTGGGCGGCCCGCAGCTGCGGGTCCTTCTCCTGCCAGAACGGCTGGCTGGTCTGCACGACCGGTGCGGTCAGCACCAGGGCCAGCGCCGACAGGCGCGGCAGCTTGCCCAGCGCGAGCAGGGAGCCCGCCACGATGGTCACGCCACCCGCGGCGCGCACGATCAACTCGGGGTCGGCCTGCACCGGCGCCACCTGCGTCACCTGGTCGAGCACCGGGCGGGCGGCCTCGGCCTGCGGGCCCGGATGGCGTACGGCCTGGACCCCGCTGTCGATGAGCGGGGCGGCGAGCAGCGGGCGGGCGAGGCGGCGGACGATCGTCATGTCTCTTTGGTACCGCGTCGCGAGGTCCGGGGCGACCCGACATGACCATGGACGCAGGCTGGGGAAGACTGGCCCGCATGTGCGGTCGCTACGCCTCCAGCCGGACCCCCGAGGACCTCGTCGAGATGTTCGACGTGGAGGAGGTCGAGCTACCCGACGTCGCTCCGCAGGCCAACTTCAACGTGGCCCCGACGAGCACGTCGCCGATCGTGCTGGAACGGCAGAAGCAGGGCGAGGACGACGACCCGCCCGTGGTCACTCGCCAGCTGCGCTGGCTCACGTGGGGGTTGGTGCCCTCGTGGGCCAAGGACGCCACCGGCGGCGCCCGGATGATCAACGCCCGGGCGGAGTCGCTGTTGGAGAAGCCCGCCTTCAAGCGGGCGGCGACCGCCCGGCGCTGCCTGGTGCCGGCCGACGGCTGGTACGAGTGGCAGGCCAGCCCGACCGAGAAGGTGAACGGCAAGCCGCGCAAGCAGCCGTTCTTCATGCGGTTGAGCGGCGGTGAGGAGCTGGCCTTCGCCGGGATCTACGAGTTCTGGCGCGACCAGGAGAAGCACGCCGACGACGAAACCGCTTGGCTGGTCACGTATTCCATCGTTACGACGGCCGCCGAGCCCGGCCTGGACACCATCCACGACCGGATGCCGTTCGTCGTGCCGTCCGATCGGTGGGCCGCGTGGCTCGACCCGGCCGAACGCGACCCCGACACCGTGCGCGCGCTGCTGGAGCCGCCGGAACCCGGCCGGTTCGAGGCCCTGCCGGTGACGACGCGGGTGAACTCGGTGCGCAACAACGGTCCGGAACTGCTGGAACCGGCCCCGCTGGACACCCTGGCCGGCGTCGTCGACCCCTCGACCGGCGAGCTGATCGGCTCCGACACGGTCCCCCTGTTCTGACCTGACGGACCGACCGACCGAGGCCGCGCCCGGACTGGACGTCCTTCCTGCGGCTTTGCACTGAACGCCGATCGGCGTTCGCGCCCGATCCTCGACGCGGCTTTCGACTCATCCTGGTCTCGGTCGTGTCTCGAGCCGGCGCGGCTGAGGCCTCGGGCGAGCCCTCCGAAGACGCGGTACCGCGAGACGCGGCGGTGACCACGTCCGCGGTCCGGGCCGCTGAACGCCGATCGGCGTTCAGTGCAAAGCACTCACGGCATGATGGGCCGATGCCGCGCCCCGTCCCTCGTCGCCGCCCCTCGTCCGGTCCCGTCGGGCCGGTTGCCGTGGTCCGTCCTGCGGTCCGGGGGGCCGTGCCGGAACCCGAGCTCCTCGACGCCGAGACGCCGTTGGGACCGGGCCGGTTCCACCTGTCGTGGCCCGGGGCGAGCTCGACCGGGGTGCTGGTGGTCGGGCACGGCGCGGGCGGGGGAGTGGGGGCCACGGACATCGTCGCCGCGCGCCAGGCCGCCTACGAACTCGGCTGGGTCGTCGCGCTGTACGAGCAGCCGTGGAAGGTGGCCGGCGGCCGGGTCGCGCCCGCGCCGCCGCGCCTGGACGTCGGCTGGCTGGCCGGGATGGAGACCCTGACCACCGCGCTCGGCGAGCGCGGGATCACGACCGCGGCGGACGGCGTCCCCCTGGTTCTCGGCGGCCGCTCGGCCGGGGCGCGGGTCGCGTGCCGCACGGCCGAGCAGCTGGGGGCGGCCGGCGTCCTGTGCCTGGCGTTCCCGCTGCACCCACCGGGCCGGCCCGAGAAGTCGCGGGCCTTCGAGCTGCTCGGTGCCGGAGTGCCGCGGTTGGTCGTGCAGGGCGAGCGGGACCCGTTCGGGCGACCCGAGGAGTACGGCGAGGTCCTGGCGGAGGCGAACGGCGGCGTCCGGCTGGTCCCGGTTCCCGGTGACCACAGCCTGCGCTCGGCGCCTCCGGTCCGCGCGGCCGTCGGCGAATGGCTGGGGTCGCTTCCCGGAATGCTCCGGCGGGGCTCCGTGTTGTGAGGTTCGGGTGCCCATGGGGTGCCCACCGTGAACCGAAACAGAGGGAGCGCGACGAACTTGTTCCTCGTGACCACGCCCGTCGAATCGGCCGGCCAGTCGTTGGGCCGGACCTCAGGCGCCTGGGCGGGTGGCTCGACACCCGTGCAGCTAGGCTCTTTGGCAATGGACGCCAACAACGGGCGCGCCCCGGCCTCGGAGAGCGCGCAGGAACGCTCGGACCGGTTCGAGCGTGAAGCCCTGCAGTACCTGGACCAGCTCTACTCGGCCGCGCTGCGGATGACCCGCAACCCCAGCGACGCCGAGGACCTGGTGCAGGAGACCTTCACGAAGGCCTTCGCGTCCTTCCACCAGTACCAGCCCGGCACGAACCTGAAGGCCTGGCTGTACCGCATCCTGACGAACGCCTACATCAACACGTACCGGAAGAAGCAGCGCGAACCGCAGCAGTCCCAGACGGACGACATCGAGGACTGGCAGATCGCGCGGGCCGAGTCGCACACCTCCACGGGCCTGCGCTCGGCGGAGGCGGAGGCCCTGGACCGCCTGCCCGACTCGGACGTGAAGACGGCCCTCCAGTCGATTCCCGAGGAGTTCCGCATCGCGGTGTACCTCGCGGACGTCGAGGGCTTCGCATACCGGGAGATCGCGGACATCATGGGTACGCCGATCGGTACCGTGATGTCGCGGCTGCACCGCGGTCGGCGGCAGCTGCGTGGTCTGCTGGAGGAGTACGCGCGCGAGCGCGGCATCACCGGTGCCACGCCGGCTGAGACCACCCCGGAACCGGTACAGGACGGCGCGGCATGAACCACCACGTTGTGAACGCAGAGATGGCCCCGAAGGAGTGGCAATGAGCTGCGGAGCACCTGACGACCCGGACTGCTCGCAGGTCCTGAACCAGGTCTACGAGTACCTGGACGGCGAGCTGAGTCCCGCGGACCTGCTGAAGATCCGTGAGCACCTCGACGACTGCGGCCCGTGCCTGCAGCAGTACGACCTGGACGTGGCGCTGAAGGCGCTGGTCCGGCGCAGCTGCGGGTGTGACCAGGCGCCCGTCGAGCTGCGTGAGCGGATCCTGCTGAAGATCTCCGAGGTCCGCGTCCAGCTGGGTTGAGATGTCCTAGAACGGGTTCGCGCCCGGTACCCCTGAGCGGGGTGCCGGGCGCGACACGCTTTGGGTGCCTTCGAGTCGTCGAGGACTCAGGCGTTGGGCCGGCGACCGTGGTTCGCCTTGTTGCCCTTGCGGGAGCGCCGCTTCCGTCCGCGCTTGCTCATGGTGGAATCTCCTCGGTGGACCTACGTGGTGCTTGTCGGTCCATCCTGTCACGCGCAACCGGGTCGAGACGAAAGGCGGTGGCCGCATGGCCGAGGAGGTGCACGCCGAACTGGTCGGCAACGTGCTCCGGGTGGAGGTGGTGCCCGGTCAGCGGGTCACCCCGGAGGACTCCCTGTTGATCCTGGAGTCCATGAAGATGGAGATCCCCGTACATCCGGAACACGCCGGGCGGGTCAGCTCCGTCGCGGTCGCCGCGGGCGACGTCGTCTCGGAGGGGGACCTGCTCGTCGTCCTCGAGTAGGCGTTCCGTTCAAGGTCACCCGGACGGCGGTCGATGCTCTGCAGGTGAGCCGCGCCACCGTGTCGATCGTGCCGTACCTGAAAGCCCTCACCGAGCTGTTCGGGTCTGACCTGCACTGCAAGGTCGGCTCGGCCCCGCGGGTCCGGCTGGACGGTGTCCTGCGCAAGCTCGACGCCCCCATGCTCACGCAGGAGGACACCGAGGCGATGGCCAACGAGCTGATGCGGGAGGACCTCCGCCAGGAGTTCGCCCGCACGCACGAGGCCGACTTCGCGTTCTCGCTGTCGGGCGTCGGCCGGTTCCGGGTCAACGTCTTCCGGGCCCGGGGGGCGGTCGGCCTGGTGATCCGGCGGGTCGCGATCGGCGCGATCCCGCTCGACGAGCTGGGCCTGCCCGAGGCCATCGGCACGCTGGCCATGGAGCGCCGGGGCCTGGTGCTGGTCACGGGCCCGACCGGGTGCGGCAAGACGACGACGCTGGCCGGGATGATCGACAAGATCAACGCCGAGCGCGAGTGTCACATCGTCACGATCGAGGACCCGATCGAGATCCTGCACGAGGACCAGCTGAGCATGGTCAACCAGCGCGAGGTCAAGGTCGACACGGCCGGCTTCCACGTGGCGCTGCGCTCGGCGATGCGGCAGGACCCGGACGTCATCCTGATCGGCGAGATGCGCGACCAGGAGACCGTGCACGCGGCGCTGTCCGCCGCCGAGACGGGGCACTTCGTGCTCTCCACGCTGCACACCCAGAACGCGCAGGAGACGATCGCCCGGATCATCGACTTCTTCCCGCCGCACGAGCAGGCGCAGATCCGGATCTCGCTGGCCGGCGCCCTGCGCGGCATCATCGGCCAGCGCCTCGTGCCCCGCTCCGACAGCCTGGGCCGGTGCCTGGCGGTGGAACTGCTGGTCAACACGGGGCGGGTCGCCGAGGCGATCGCGGACCCCGACAAGACGTCGAGCATCACGGAACTCATCAAGGAGGGCGGGTTCTACGGGATGCAGACGTTCGACCACCACATCATCTCGATGATCCGTGACGGCCTGGTGACCGTGGAGGACGGCGTGCAGGCGGCGAGCAACCCGCACGACGTGATCGTCGACCTGCGCCGGATGGGCCTGGTCGCGTAGGCGTCTCGGTCTAGGCTGGCGCGATGGCCGAACCGCGTTCCGCAGAGCTGATTTTCGTCGTCTCGGACGACGACACCGCCATCGCGCTCGGCAGCGGCGACGTGCCGGTGCTGGCCACCCCGCGGCTGCTGGCCTGGTGCGAGGCGGCGACGGTGGCCGCGGTCGGCGGGACGTCGTCCGGCGGGGACACGAGCGTGGGCACGCGGGTGACCCTCGAACATCTGAAGGCCTCACCCGTCGGGGCGCGGGTGCTGGTGCGGGCGGAGATGACCTACGGAGACGGCCGCTATGTGCGGTTCGCCGTCACGGCCCACGACGGCGGCGACGCCGAGCGCCTGGTCGCCACGGCGGAGGTCACGCGCGTGGTCGTCAATCGCGAGCGCTTCCTGGCCCGCCTACCCAGAAGTTGATCATGCAGAAACCTCGCGCTCCGCCTTGGAGCGCGAGGTTTCTGCATGACCGGCGCGAGGTTTCTGCATGATCAACTTCGGAGGGGTCAGAGGATGCGGTCGCGGTAGGTGGCGCGGTCGCTGAGTCGCCGGCTGTCGGTGCCGAAGTGCCCGGCGAGGGTCGAGAACAGGACGATGGCGGCGAGGATCACGATGATTTCCATGGCAAGAATTCTGCGCTGAGTCATTTCCCGCCACCAGTGGCAGAAAAGACATAGTCCATCGACTTTCCGCCATGACTGTGCGCATACTGAGCGGCATGGACACCGGTGACCCCAGCAGGCCCGCCCTGCGGTCCGTTGCGGTCGTGATCGACCACGGCGTCTCGATGTTCGAGCTGGCCATCCCGTGCGAGGTGTTCGGCATCGACCGCTCGGCCGACGGCATCCCGCCCTTCGAGTTCTCGATCTGCTCGCCGACGCCGGGGCCGGTCCGCACGTCCATCGGGTTCCACATCGTCGCCACGCACGACCTGTCTGCGCTGGAGACGGCCGACCTGGTGATCGTCCCGCCGCTCGGGGTGAACGAGCCCGAGGACGCGTGCAGTTCGCCCCAGGCGTCCCCCGAGGTCAACGAGGCGCTGAGCCGGGTGCTGCAGCGTGGGGGCCGGGTGGCCTCGCTCTGCTCGGGAGCGTTCATCCTCGCCCGCGCCGGCCTGCTCGACGGGCGCCGCGCGACCACCCACTGGTTCCACGCCGACGCCTTCGCCGACGAGTTCCCGCACGTCGAACTGGAGTGCGACGTCCTCTACGTGGAGGACGGGCCGGTGGTGACCAGCGCCGGGACCGCCGCGGGCATCGACATGTGCCTGCACCTGGTCCGCCAGGCGCACGGCGCGGAGGCGGCCAACGGCATCGCCCGGCGCATGGTGGTGCCGCCGCAGCGCGACGGCGGGCAGGCCCAGTTCGTCCGGACGCCGGTCCGCGAGGCGCCCGCGCGCACGCTCGCCCCGGTGCTCGACTGGGCCCGTGGTCGGCTGCACGAGGACCTGTCGGTCACGCGGCTGGCCCGCCAGGCCGTCATGTCGGAGCGCACGTTCGCGCGTCGGTTCCGGGACGAGACCGGGACGACGCCGCACCAGTGGGTGCAGCGCGAGCGGATCGCGCTGGCCGAACAGCTGCTCGAAGGGGGCGACCTGGCCATCGAGGAGGTGGCCCGGCGCAGCGGCTTCGCCTCGGCCGCGATGCTGCGTCACCACTTCGGGCGGCGCCGGCGCACCACGCCGGGCGCGTACCGACGCACGTTTTCGACGTCCGCGTAAACATCGGGAACAAAGCGACGTCAAGCGCTTGACTCGGCCGCGTATGCATTCGGTAGGTTCACCACTCGAGCGGGGGGCCCGAGACGAGGAGGCGGCGTGCGGATCTTCTTCGCCTCCGACGTGCACGGCTCCGAGACCTGTTTCCGCAAGTTGGTCAACGCCGGGGCGTTCTACGGCGTCGACTACCTGATCATGGGCGGCGACCTGGCCGGCAAGGAGCTGGTGCCCGTCGTCCGGAGCGGGCCGGGGGCCGCGTCCGGCTGGCGGGCGACCTTCCGCGGCGGTTCGTTCGCCCTCGAGACCGACGCCGAGGCGGCCGAGTTCGAGCGCCGCGTGGCCACGGTCGGCGCCTACACGCTGCGTACCGACGAGGAGTTCGTCCGGCAGCTGCGCGACGACCAGGAGCTGGTCGAGGAGACCCTGCACCGGCTGGTGCTGGACCGCACCGAGCAGTGGGTGGCGCTGGCCGCCGAGCGGTTGCGCGGCTCGGGTCGGCGGTTGCTGATCGGGCTCGGCAACGACGACTACGACGACATGGTGCCGTACCTCGACCAGGACGGCCTCGACTGCGTCGGTTACGCCCACGACGGGCTGCTCGAGCTCGACGGCGGGTTCACGCTCGCGTCCCTGGGCTGGAGCAACGTCACGCCGTGGCGCACCCACCGCGAGCTGACCGAGGTCGAGCTGGAGGAGAGGCTGACCGAACTGGAGGCCTCGACCGACCCGGCCCGGACGATCTTCAACGTGCACGTGCCGCCCTACGGCTCGGGTCTCGACGAGGCGCCGCGGCTCGGTGATGATCTCCGGGTCCAGCTGGTCGGCGGCCAGCCGGACCTGGTGCCCGTAGGGTCCACCGCAGTGGCCCGGGGCATCGCTGCGTACCAACCCCTGCTCAGCCTGCACGGACACATCCACGAGGGCCGGGGCGTCGTGAAGACCGGCCGCACCACCGTCGTCAACCCCGGTAGCGAGTACGACCAGGCGTCGCTGCTCGGGGCCCTCCTCGAGGTCAAGCCTGGCAAGGTCAAGCGCTGCCAGCTCGTCACCGGTTGAATCCCTCACCCGACGCCCGTCCGCACGGAGGTAGAGACGATGTCCCTCGACCAGACCTTCGCCCGCCGCTCCTCGGGGCTCGTGCGGGCGGCCTCGACCTTCGACGCCTCCCTGGTGAACCTCTACGTCGCCACGTTCCCGATCATGGTCTCGTTCCTGCTCGGCATCGTGCTGCCCTGGTACCCGGGGGCGAACCTCTACCTGACCCTGCTGATCGGTTTCGCGCTGGCGCTGCCGATCCTGCTGTCCTACGCGGTGGCCAGCTCCGTGATGCGCCGCAGCGGGGGCGACTACGTCTTCATCAGCCGGCTGATCCACCCGGCGCTGGGCTTCGCCGCCAACTTCGTCTTCGTACTGTTCCAGGTCGTCTTCCTGACCTCGGCCGGCTACTACTTCTGCCGGTGGTGCCTGGCCCCGCTGGCTCGGATCGTCGGCGTCGAGACCGGCAGCACCGGCCTGCTCGACCTCGCGAACACCCTGACCGAACCGGACGCCGTCTTCGTGGTCAGCGAGGTCTTCGTGCTCGGCTTCGGGGCCCTGTTCGTGCTGCGCACCACCCGGTCGGTGCTGAAGATCTTCCGGTACACGCTGCCGCTGAGCGCACTGGGTCTGCTGGCCTTCGCGGTCGCGCTGCTCATTCATTCGAAGTCGGGGCTGCAGGCCAACTTCGACGCCTACGTCGCCGGGGCTCGCGGGGCGGACGACGCCGCCGCGGTGGCCGCGAGATCGGCCGCCGACGCCGGGTTCTCGGCTTCCCCGACGTTCTCCTGGTCGGCCACGGTCCTGGCCATCACCTGGCCCGCGTTCTCCCTGCCGTACTACCTGGGCTCGGCGTACTTCGCCGGTGAGGTGCGCTCCGGCAAGCGCGCGCAGCTGCTGGCCGGCCCGCTCACGGCGGTGGTCGCGGTGGTCGGGTCGCTGGTCCTCGTGGCGCTCAGCCTCGGCCGGCTCGGACCGGACTTCCTCGGGGCCACGCAGGCCGCGGACTACCCCGTGACGATGGGGATACCCGGGCCTCCGACGTACATGGAGGTCGTGGCCGGATCGTCCGGCAACGTGGTGCTCGGCGTGCTGATCCTGATCGGGTTCGGCTCGTGGCTGATCCCGACCGTCCCGATGTCGCTGCTGATCATGACCCGGTGCATGCTCGGCTGGTCGATGGACCGGGTCGCCCCCGACGCGCTGTCGAGGGTGAGTACCCGCACGAACTCGCCGTACGTGGCGGTGCTCGTAGTCACGGCGATCTCCGCGGTGGTCTCGTGGTTCTGGGCCTACACCACCTTCTTCACCGTGGTCGTCGGCGCGTTCGCCCAGGTGATCACCCTCGGTCTGGGCTGCCTGGCCGCGTCCCTGCTGCCCTACCGGTACCCGGACCAGTACGAGACCGCACCGCTGCGAGGCCGTTTCGCCCGGGTCCCGTGGCTGACCTGGATCGGCGGGCTCGGCGCGGTGGCGGCCCTGCTGATCGTGTGGAACTTCGCGCGCGACCCCTTCTCCGGGGTGAACGTCGACGCCAGCCCGGAGATGTTCTGGTTCAGCCTCGCGATGTTCCCGCTCGGCGTCGTCCTGTACTACGTGGCGGTCGGCGTCCGCCGGGCGCAGGGCCACGACCTCTCGCTGGCCTTCCGCGAGATCCCGCCGGACTGATGGGAACCGCGCGGGCCGCACGGGCCGACGAACTGGTGACGGCGGCCGCGGCCGCCGGGGTGCCCCTGGCCGCCCTGGGCGGCGCCGCGGTGCAGCTGCTGTGCGCCTCCGCGCGCCCCGCCGGCGCGCACCACCGGGCGATCGCCGACGTCGACGTGGCCACGACGTCCCGGGCCCGCCCGGCGGTCGACGGCCTGGCCCGCGAGCTCGGCTACGCCCCCGACGAGCCGTTCAACCGGGCTCACGGCGCCGAGCGGATGCGCTATCTCGACGCCGACGGATCGCACCTCGACGTGTTCGTCGACGAGCTGAGACTGTGCCACCTGGTCCGCTGGGGCACCTCCCTCAAGGCGGGGGAGGCGACGCTGCCGATGCGGTGGCTGCTGCTGACCAAGCTGCAGATCGTGCGGGCCGAGCCGAAGGACCTCGGTGACCTGGCCGCGCTGCTGGACGACCGGTGGGACGACGTCCTGGCCGCCGGGGGCGACCTCGACCACCGCCTGCGGCGGGACTGGGGACTGCTGCGGACGGCGTCCGCCAACCTCGAGCGGCTGACTCCCGGGAGTTCCCGCGCCGCAGAGCTTCTGGGCCGCTGGCAGGCGCTGCCCCTCACGCCGGCGGCGCGCCTGCGGGGGCTCGTCGGCGAGCGGGTGCGTTGGTACGACGAACCCGAGGAGGTCTGATGACGCTGGGCACCCGTGAGGTGATCGACGCGATCTTCGCCGACGCGGCGACCGGTGACGTCGCGGACGTGATGCGCTGGTGGCACCCCGACGGCGTCCTGGAGGACGTCACGCTGGCCCGGGCCTACCGCGGGCACGACGAGATCGCCGACTACCTGACCATGTACTACGCGGCCCTGCCCGACGTCGTCTACGAGCCGGTGCGGCTGGTCGTGGAGGGGCCGACCGCGGTCGTGGAGTGGGCCCAGCCCGCCGTGGTCAGCGGCACCTTCGACGGCGTCCCGGCCGACGGGCGCCGGCTGTACCTGCACGCGGTCGACGTCTTCCACGTGGTCGACGGGCTGATCGTGCACGAGTCGTCCTGGTACGGCGACGGCTGGCTGAGGCAGCGGCTCGAGGGTGCGACCATGCTGCCCGACCCGCTGCCGTTGACCCCGCCGGCCGCCGGCCCCGGGGTGAGATTCTGATCGCCAGAAGGGTTTTCGCATGTCGTCACGTATCGAGTGGGTGGGCCGCAACTGCCGCCTGCTGGCCGGCATCCGCGCCGAGTTCGAGACCCGGCGCCCGTTGGCGGGGCTCACGATCGGCACCGGCATCCACCTGGAGCCCAAGACCGTCGCGCTGCTGCTCACCCTGGCCGCGGGCGGGGCGCGGGTGGTCGCGACGGGCAATCTGAACAGCACGCAGCCGGACGCCGTCGAACACCTGCGCGCGCACGGCGTCGAGGTGATCGGCGGCCCGACCACCGACGCCGACGAGCACGACCGGAACCTGCGGGCCGTGCTCGCGGCCCGCCCGCAGTTGATCCTCGACAACGGCGGCGACCTGTTCGCCCGCTACCTGGAGGAGCCCTACGACGGCCTGCTGGGCGGCACCGAGGAGACCACGTCGGGCCGGGCCCGGCTCGAACCGCTGCGCGCCGCTCTGGGCCGCCCGGTCCTCGTGATCAACGACAGCCCCATCAAGCAGTTCGCCGAGAACGAGCACGCCGTCGGCCAGAGCGTCGTCGAGTCGTTCCTGCGGATCACCAACCGGATCACCAACGGGACGCGCGTCACCGTCCTCGGCTACGGGGCCTGCGGGCGCGGGGTGGCGGCCTGCTTCCGCAACGCCTTCGCGACCGTCGCCGTCGTCGACATCGACCCGGTCACGAGCCTGCGGGCCAACCTCGACGGGTTCGCGGTCCCGGCCCGCGACGTCGCGCTGGGCGGCGCCGACGTCGTCGTGACGGTCACCGGCGCCCCGGACGTCGTCACCGAGAAGGACCTCGACCTGCTGAAGGACGGGGCGATCCTGCTCAACGCCGGGCACTTCCCGACCGAGATCGCCGTCGCGCGGATCCGGCAGGACGCCCGGGTCACGGGGGTCGAGGAGGTCGTGGACGGCGTGAGCACGCTGCGCCTGGTCGACGGCCGGCAGGTGCACCTGCTGACCGGCGGGCACATGGTGAACCTCGCCGGACCCCGACCCCTGGGCAACTCGATCGAGTCCATGGACCTCGGGTTCGCGCTCCAGGCGCGGTGTCTCGAGGCAGTGGCCCGGGGAGACGTTGCCCCGCAGTCCGTCGTCGTGCCCGTGCCGGTGGCGATCGACCGGCAGGTCGCGCAGGCCTACCTGGCCCTGCACGAACCGACCGCTGCCTAGGTGTAACCGGCCAGGACGTTGGTGACGGTCGGCGCGGCAGCTTGATCACGTAGTGAGACCTCCGGTGCGGTGGTGATTGCGAAGTCAGT
>NZ_JBITLV010000005.1:0-448558 GCF_044465595.1 Spongisporangium articulatum
GGGGGTTTGGCCCCTCCCCCCCCCGCCCCGCCCCGGCGGGCCCCCCGAACCCCCGCCCGCCCCCCCCCCACCCCCCCCCCCCCCCCGGGGGGGCGCCCCCCCCCCCCGCCCCCCGGGCGGGGGCCCCCCCCCCCACGGCCCGGGACGTTTCTGCATGATCACCGCATAAGGGCGAGGCGGGCCGCGTAGGCCAGGACGACGAGGTGCCCGGCCACGCCGGTCGCCCGCCGGGCCCCGGCGGGCAGCCGCGCACCGGCCAGCGCGCCGAATCCGGCCAGGGTCAGCTGCCAGGCCAGCGAGGCCACGAACACCGCCAGCACGAAGGCCACCCCGGCTTCCCGCGTGGCCAGGGTGTCGCCCAGCCCGGCGGCCAGAGCCACGAAGTAGACGGCGGTCAGGGGGTTGATGGCGGTCAGCGCGACGAACCGGGCCATCACCCGCCAGGGTGAGCCGGTCACGAGGGCCGGGCTCCCGTCGTCCCCCGGTGCCTCGGGCCGGCGGAGGTCGGCCAGCAGCCCGCGCAGGGCGATCAGCACCAGGACCCCGGCGCCGACCAGGTGGATCGGGTGCTCCCAGCCGGACAGCGCCCGGCTGACCGCCGTGCCGATCAGCACGGCCACGCCCGCGTAGGTGAGGTCGACCAGCGCGACGCCCGTCGCGCCCCCGGCGGCCGGGCGCCAGCCCCGGTTCATCCCCTCGTGCAGCAGCAGGACGCCGATCGCGCCGAGCGGCATGGCTACCGCGAGCCCGGCCACCAGGCCGGCGAGGAGAGCGGGGCCGACGTCAGTCACGAGCGATCATGGTGCCGCTCGGGCCCGGCGAGGGCCATCGAGTTTTGCTCGGAATCACGCACTCGATCGCGTGATTCCGAACAAAACCGCGCCCGTCACGCCCAGGTGAGGCCGGTGATCCGCTCGTAGACGTCGACGTACCGCTGCCGGGTGACCTCGACCACCTCGGCCGGGAGCTCGGGGCCGGGGTCGGTCTTGTCCCAGCCGGAGCCCTTGGCCCAGTCGCGCACGTACTGCTTGTCGAACGAGAAGTGCGGGCCACCGGGCTTCCACTGATCCGCGGGCCAGAAGCGTGAGGAGTCGGGCGTGAGCACCTCGTCGGCCAGCATCAGGGTGCCGTCGGGCGTGTGGCCGAACTCGACCTTGGTGTCGGCGACGACGATGCCGCGTTCGGCGGCCAGCTCGGCACCCCGACGGTAGACGGCGAGCGTGAGATCCCGCACGGCCCCGGCGGTCTCGGCCCCGACCGTCTTCTCGACCTCGGCGAAGTCGATGAACTCGTCGTGCTCACCGAGCGGCGCCTTGGTGGTCGGCGTGAAGAGCGGCTCGGACAGCTGCGCCCCGTCGAGCAGCCCGGCGGGCAGCTGGATGCCGCACAGCTGACCGGTCGCCGCGTACTCGGCGTAGCCGGACCCGGTCAGGTACCCGCGGGCGATCGCCTCGACCTTCAGCATCTCCAGCCGGCGCACCCGGACGGCCCGGCCGGCGAACTCGACCGGCACGTCGGTCGCCGAGACCACGTGGTTGGGCACGAGGTCGGCCAGCTGGTCGAACCACCACAGCGACAGGGCGGTCAGCACCCGGCCCTTGTCGGGGATCGGGGTGGGCAGGATGACATCGAAGACGGACACCCGGTCGGAGGCGACCAGGATCAGGTCGTCCCCGTCGGCGTACACGTCCCGGACCTTGCCCTGATGCACCAGTTCCACACGTAACACGCTATCGGTAGCCTCCCGACCCATCGGAGGGGCGGCCGACGAGCCGGCGCCCGGAGCGGAGAGCACGGATGCGGGTCGCGATCACGGGGGCGTCGGGCTTCATCGGACGGACGCTGAGCAAGCGGTTCCGGGAACTCGGCTGGACCGTGCACGGGTTCGGGCTGCGGCCCGCCTCGGGGTTGTCCGGGCCGGTGCGGGTGTGGGACGTGGCGGCCGGTCCGCTGGCCGGGGCGCCCGAGGTGGACGCCGTCGTGCACACCGCCGCGCTCGTGCACGAGACCGCCCCGGTGCCGATGGCCCGCCGGGTGAACGTGGGCGGCACGCAGAACGTCTCGGCGACCTTCGGCGACGCCCGGCTGGTGCACGTGAGCACCTGCAGCGTCTACGACCCGTGGCACCCGCAGGTGATGGCGACGGAGGACGAGGCTCCCGACCCGTCGTCCGTGCGGTGGACGAACGCCTACGGCCTGACCAAGTCGGAGGCCGAACGCTGGCTGCTGCGGGCCCGCCCCGACGCCGTGATCCTGCGCCCGCACGCGGTGTACGGTGCGGGCGACACCACCCTGATGCCCCGGATCCGCGCAGCCGTGCGGCGCGGGGTGATGCCGCTGCCCGGACCGGGGACGCAGAAGCACTCGATCACCTGGGTGGAGAACTTCGTCGAGGCCTGCCGGCTGGCCTGCGGGCCCACGGCCCCGGGCGGCGTCTACAACATCGCCGACCCGGAGCCGATCGTGCTGGCCGACGCCGTCCGGTTGCTGGCCACCCCGCCGGGCGGGCCGGCCCCGCGCGTCCAGCCCCTGCCGGTGCGGGCGCTGTACCCCGTCGCGGTGGCCGCCGAACTGGCCGGCCGGGCCCGGACCCGGTTCACCGGGACGCCGTTCAGCCCGCGGGTCACGCGCTACTCGGTCGAGCACCTCGGCCGCGAGCGCACGTTCGACATCAGCCGAGCCCAGAAGGAACTGGGCTACGACCCGCGGCCCAGCCAGTTGGAGGGCAGCGAGGACTGGTAGCCCGGCTCAGCGCTTGATGTCGGGTTCGAGGAAGATCAGCGACGCCTGCGGGACGACGGAGCGCACCCGCACCTCGGCCTCGTCGATGGCGGTGGCCACCTGGGCCGCGGACTCGGTCGCCTCGACCCCGATCTTCGCGGCCACCAGCAGTTCGTCCGGCCCGACGTACATCGTCCGCAGGTGGATCACGCTGCCCACGCCGGGCCCGACCAGGGCCTGACGGATCTGCGCGAGTGCGGCCGGTGAGGCCCCCTCGCCGAGCAGCTGGGACGACGTCTCGATGGCCAGGATGACGGCCACGACGACCAGCAGCAGGCCGATCATCGCGGTGCCCACGGCGTCCCAGTGCCCGTCGCCGGTCACGATCGTCATCCCCACGCCGAACAGCGCGAACATCAGGCCGAGCAGCGCCGCGGTGTCCTCCAGCAGGACGACGGGCAGCTCCGGGGACTTGGTCTCCCGGATGAAGCGCCACCACGAGCGTTCCTTGCGCAACGGGTTCGCCTCGCCGACCGCCGTCCGCAGCGAGAACGACTCCAGCAGGATCGCGATCACGAGAACGGCGACCGGCAGCCAGGCGTGCTCGTCGATACCGTGCGGGTCCTCCCACTTGTGGTACGCCTCGTAGAGCGCGAAGAGGCCACCGACGGTGAACAGCACCACCGACACGATGAAGGCGTACAGGTAGCGCGAGCGGCCGAACCCGAACGGGTGCTCCTCGGTGGCCGCGCGCTGGGCCCGCTTGCCGCCCACCAGGAGCAGCACCTGGTTGCCCGAGTCGGCGACCGAGTGGATGCCCTCGGCCAGCATCGAGCTGGACCGGGTGAACCCGAACGCGACGAACTTGGTGGCGGCGATGCCCAGGTTCGCGCCCAGCGCAGCCAGAATCGCCTTGGTTCCGCCTTCGGCGGACATGGCCCCTCCCAGGGGTCTAGTGCGTGCGGTCCCGCAGGTCCGCGACGTGAGGTGATGTCAGGGGGTCGATCCCGCCGGCCAACGCCATGTAGACCGCGGCGAAGTCGGTGAGGGCGACCAGCCCGGCCAAACGCTCGAGCGGGTGCCCGGGTTCCGCCGACACCTCGGTGACCCGGACGCCGGCGTCCTCGGCGGTCATCTTGACGGCGTCGGCGGTGCGGCTGGTCTCCAGCCACGAGCCGTCGGGCCGGTCCGGGGTGGGAGCCGCGTCGCGCAGCAGGAGCAACCGGAGGCGGGTCCCGACCGGGTCGTCGAACTCGGGGTCGGCGAAGATGTCGTCGGGCCGGGCGGCCAGGGGGCCGTCGAACGTGGCGACGACGTCGCCCGCGTCGTCGGGCAGGGCCCCGCGCATCGCGGGCACGCGGGCCGTGCGGGCCAGCATCGAGACGGCGCGCGCGCCGGCCACCCCGGTGACGTCGCCGTCACCGAGGACGACGGGCACCGACCCGGACAGCTCGAGCGCCAACGACTTGGCCGGGTTCACGAACGCCTCGGACGACGGGCGGAAGAGATCGGCCTGGGCGTCGAGACGGTCGGCGACCCGCTCCAGGACCTGGGTGGACGCATCGGTCAGCCCCAGCTCGAAGGCGACCCGGACCACGGGCACGGCCAGCGCCCACAGCGCCATCCGGGAGGCGCGCGCGGCGGCGTTCTGAGCCGGCGGCACCGGGACGTGCACACCACCGGTGCGTTCGGCGACCTCGGCCAGCGGCGACCGGGCCTGGCCGACGGTCAGCAGCCGGCAGCCGCGCCGGGCGGCCTCGGCGGCCAGCCCCAGGGGGCCGGGGGCCCGCCCGGACATCGAGACGGCCACGACCATGTCGAGGGGGCCGACCCAGCCCGGCAGCGGCATCCCACGGCGCACCGAGACCGGCACGGGCGCACCGGCTCCGGCCAGCAGCGTGAGCACGTCGCCGACCACCGCGGAACCGCCGAGACTGGCCACCACCACGGCCCGGGGGCGGCCGTCGGCGACGATCCGGTTGATCCCGGCCTCGGCCGTGGCCTGCATGGCCATCCGGACCTGCGCGCCCGCCCCGGCGAGCGCCCGCAGGCTGCCCGACGGGTCGGCCGCGATCAGCCCCGACTCGTCGTCCAGAAGCTGTTCGTCCAGCATCAGGACCTCGTTCGGGCCTCGTCCACGAGCAGCACGGGGATGCCGTCGTCCACCCGGTAGGCCAGCGTGCAGCCGGTGCACTGCAGTTCGGGCCCGCCCTCGGGGGACGTGCCGTCGAGCAGCTCGGAGTGGCAGGACGGGCAGCGGAGGATCTCCCGCAGCCAGGGTTCGATAGTGGCGCTCACGAGACCATCCTGGCCTATTCGGCGTCCGACTGCGGCAGCGGCGCCCGGACGAGCGCCAGCACCTCGTCCCGGATCAGTTCCATCACGGCGGGCTCGGCCGCCTCGGCGTTGAGCCGCAGCAGCGGTTCGGTGTTGCTCGGGCGCAGGTTGAACCACCACATCCCGCCCGGCTCGTCGTCCGCGATCTCGGCGCCGGCCGGGTGCGTGACGGTCAGCCCGTCCAGGTCGTCGACCACCACGCCCGTGCGCTGCCCGAAGACCTCGGCGACCCGCGCGGTCACGGCCGCGACGTCGTCCACCTTGCTGTTGATCTCGCCGCTGGCGGTGTACCGGTCGTAGGCGGCGACCAGCTCCGAGAGCGGGCCGTCCTGTTCGCCGAGGGCCGCCAGCACGTGCAACGCCGCGAGCATGCCGGTGTCGGCGAACCAGAAGTCGCGGAAGTAGTAGTGCGCCGAGTGCTCGCCGCCGAACACCGCGTCGGTGTTGGCCATCTCGACCTTGATGAAGGCGTGCCCGACCCGGGTGCGTACCGCCTCGCCGCCGCTCTCGGCGATCACCTCGGGCACCGTCTGGGAGGTGATCAGGTTGTGGATCACGACCGGCTTGGCCCGGTTCTGCCGGTCCTTGGCGATCTCGCGGGAGGCGACCAGGGCGGCGATCGCGCTGGGGCTGACCGGCTCACCGCGCTCGTCGACGACGAAGCAGCGGTCGGCGTCGCCGTCGAAGGCCAGGCCCAGGTCGGCGCCGTGCTGCGGGACGGCGGCCTGCAGGTCACGCAGGTTCTCCGGGTCGAGCGGGTTGGCCTCGTGGTTCGGGAAGGTGCCGTCCAGCTCGAAGTACATGGGGACGACCTCGAGCGGCAGGCCGGGCAGCCCCGTCCCGCCGCCCAGCACGGCCGGCACGGTCAGCCCGGCCATCCCGTTCCCGGCGTCCACGACGATCTTCAACCGGCGCCGGGTGGGCAGCTGGACCAGGCCGCGCAGGTGCTGGGCGTAGCCCTGCAGCAGGTTCTCCTCGCGGACCTTGCCGCGGCCCGCCGGGTCCGGCTCGGTGTCCCGCCAGCTGGGCTGGTCGAGCAGGGCCTGGGCCAGGTCGCGGATGCCCGCCAGGCCGCTGTCCAGCCCGATCGGGCGGGCGCCGGAACGGCACAGCTTCAGCCCGTTGTAGGTGGCCGGGTTGTGGCTGGCCGTGAACATCACGCCCGGCTCGTCGAGTGCCCCGCTGGCGTAGTAGAGGCCGTCGGTGCTGCACAGGCCGATCAGGACGACGTCGCGCCCCTCGCCCGTCACCCCGTCGGCGAAGGCCGCCACCAGTTCCGGCGACGAGTCGCGCATGTCGTGCCCGACGACCACCTCCGGGGAGTCGTCGTTGAGGATCACCCGGGCGAACGCCGCCCCGAGGGCACGCACGACGGAGGCGTCGAGCTGCTCGCCCACGAGCCCACGGATGTCGTTCGCCTTGACGATGTCGTTCAGCACGGCCACCGCGGAAGGTTAACGTCCCGGAGGGGTCACCGGGGACGATCGCGCAGGTCAGTCGCGGCGTGTGCGCTCAAGCACGGTGTCCACGCTGAGCGGGGTGCCCTCGTGGTCCCAGGTCTTGTGCTCGCACCGGTGGCAGGAGATGAAGTTGACCGGGGTGCCGTCGGTCAGGTTCAACGCGAGCCGGGTGACCCGGTTGCTGCCGCACTGGGCGCACACGATCTCGGTCTGGTGCTCACGCTGGGTCAGCGAGCCCAGCGGGACGGCGGGCTCGGTGCGGCCGCGCCGGCGGCGCTGCGCGGGGGGTGTCGGGGAACTCGCCTTCGACCCGTCCTTGGTGGTCACGGAGGGGGCGTCGTCGTTGGTGGCACGCGATGCAGGCATGGGAAGGATGACCTCGGGATGATTGCGCCGAACGGGTTACGGGTGCGGGTGCAGGAGCACCCGATGTGTCGGCACGTGCAGGGCGAACCTTGAGCGGGGCTCACCCCGGCGGACCAGCAGGTCAGCCCAGCGGGTCACGCACCGGCTCGGTCAGGGGGTCGCGCAGGACCCGCAGGTGGCCGCGCCGGCCCACCTCGAGCCCCGACAGCTCCCCCTCGACGTCGAGCACGCCGTCCGTGGCCACCTGCGGCTCGGGCCGGGCCGCCTCCCGGACGGCGTCGGCCAGGGCGAGCAGGTCGTCGTGCGAGGGTGCGGGGACCTCGAACTCCGGCGAGAGCCGGACGATCTCCCAGCCCCGGGGGGCGGTGAGCCGCTCGGCGTGCACGTCGCAGAGGTCGTAGCAGTGCGGTTCGGCGTAGGTCGCCAGCGGGCCCAGCACCGCGGTGGAGTCGGAGTAGACGTAGGTGAGCGTGGCCACGGCCGACCGGCCGCAGGCCGTGCGCGAACACCGTCGAACTCCACTCACGCCCGTCACCGTATCCCTCGCACGCGGTGTTCCGGGGTCGGCGCGCCGATGCGGTGTGCGTACACGGCCGTGTCCGATACGTCCGGTCGGGCGCGGCCGCCGACCGGACCCGGCCGCCGTAGGCTGGGACCCGTGAGCACGGGTCCCAGACGCCGCCGCGACCGGCACGGCCGCGGCCTGCGCGGGTCCCTGATCCCGCAGGGCCTGCCGGCTTGGCGGAGCCGGTCCGAGGCCTTCGACGAACTGGTGCTGGACGCCGTCGAGAGCCTCGAGCGCCGGTGGGCGAAGGAACTCGACGGGGTCGAGTTCGGCGTGGAGGACGTGCCGCCGTCGGACCCGTCGCCCTGGGAGCACGGCGACGTGCCGCTGGGCCGGTTCTTCCCCGCCGAGGGGGAGCTGCCGCCGCGGATCGTGGTCTACCGCCGGCCGGTCGAGACCCGGGCCGTCGAGCCCGCCGAGGTGGCCGCCCTGGCCCAGGACGTCGTCATCGAGCAGGTCGCACACCTGCTGGGACTGTCACCGGAGCAGGTCGACCGGCGCTACGGCCGGCCCGACTGACGCTCAGCGCAGGCCGAGGCGTTCGGAGACGGCGGCCACCGACCGGGTGCTCGAGGCGGCGGTCACCTTCACCGGGACGACGCTGACCATCTGGCCGCGCTGGGAGTTCACCGTCGAGACCGTCGAGGCGACCAGCTTGCCGCCCTCGAAGGCCGTGAACCGCAGGCCGACGCTGCCCGCGGGGACGCCTGCTGCCACCGTCGCCCCGCGCGCGACCTGGATGGTCTTGGGCTGCAGGAACTTCCCGTCCGCGGTGATCGCCTCCACCGTCAGCGATCCGGCCTCCCCGACCGAGGCGACGGACAGCGTGACCTGGGGGCCGGCCGGCAGCGCCACGACGCCCTCACCGGACAGCGGGTCGGTGGCGGGGGCCCAGCCGAACTCCGAGGCCAGGTACTTGCCGGTCCCGCCCCGCCGCCCGACCTGGGCCGACGCGACCACCGGGACGTCGGCGTCCACCTCGGCGGTGTAGTACCCGGCGGGCACCCCGTCGAGCGGGATGTCGACCACCGACCCGGCCCGCACGTTCTGCACCGCCTTCGCGGGCAGCTGCACCTGGCCGCTGGCGTCGCGGAGGCTCACCTTGACGACGGCCTCCTCGCTGCCCGGGACGGCGACCCGCACGAACGAGGAGCCCGCGGACGTCGCGTCGCCCGCCTTCCACTGCTGTCCCGCCAGGAGCGAGACCCCCGGGATGAGCTGGCGTTTCGCGGGGGCCGCCGACCCCGACACGTCGTCGACCCCGCCCGGGTACAGGCCGCGCATCAGCGAGTCGTGCATGACCGCCCGGACCCGCCCGGTGCGGGCCGTGACGTGCACGACGACGCGGGACAGGTCGGGGGCGAGCGCGTCGACGAACAGCGGCACCTGACCGTGGGCGGGCACCGCGACGCCGTCGCCGGCGGGCGCCTCGACCCGGCCCTCGGGGCCGTAGACGTCGACGTCGGCGACCGCCGGGGTCGCTGCGTCGTTGGTGAGCATCAGCCGCAGCCGCTGGCCGGGTTTCGTGCCGCCGCCCACCAGCCAGGTGTCCGCCGACGACTCACCGCACTGGGCGACGGTCAGCCCGCGCAGGTCCCCACTGGCCGAGACGGTCGACTGGACGGCGGCCAGCAGTGGCGAGTCCGCGCTCGAGGCAACGGTTTTCGAGACCTGTCCGGTTCCTGCGGCGGCCTCGATCCGCACCGGGCCCAGGCCGCTGACGGCGAGGGCCCCGACCTCCGCGCCGACCGTCGTCCCGACCTGCGGCTTGAGCGACAGGTCCAGGGAGCGGCCGGCCTTGGGCTTCAGCGAGCTGCTCGGCAGCAGCTTGGCGGCCGCCCCGGCCAGGGACGACGCCTCCCCCGCCACGTCGATCGTGCCGCTGGCCGCCTGCGTACCGGCCATCACCGCCGAGACGACGACGGCGCCTCCCGGGTTGACCGCGCTGCCACCCTCGGGCACCTCGAGCGTCTCCGGGCCGGGACAGGTGAGGGCCGGGTCGCCCAGAGTGGTCGGCAGGGACGACGTGGCCGGGGCCGTGTGCGTCAGGGACCCGATCTGCGTGGCGCAGACCGTGAGGGCCGCGGCAACGGCGATCGCGCCGAGCGCCGTGAGGGAGCCCGTCATCCGGCTCATGGCTTGTCCTCGTCCGTCTCGTCAGACGTCTCGTCGGGTGCCTCGTCCGTGATCTCCTCGGCGATGTCGTCCGTGACCTCGTCGCTCACGCCGTTGGTGACCTCGTCGCTCACGCCGTCGGTGACCTCGTCGCTTACCTCGCCGCCGTCCACGACTTCGTCGGCGACCTCGTCGCTCACGCCGTCGGCGACCTCGTCGCTCACGCCGTCGGTGGTGTCGTGGGTGGTGTCATCGGCGGCTTCGCCCGTGGTGCCGTCGATGGATTCGTCGATGACGTCAGCCACCTCGTCGCTGACGTCCACGCCGGTGGACTCGCCGTCGTCCACGACTTCTTCGGCGCTCTCTACCGACACCTCGTCACGCACGTCAGTCTCAGCGGCCTCGTCACCGACCTCGCCGGTCACCTCGTTCGTGGCGGCAGGGCTGGTGGCAGCGTCCGCACCGGACAGCGGTGCGTCGTCTGCCACCACGTCTGCCACCACGGTCCCGTCGCGGGCCGCCTCGTCACCGCGAGTGGAAAGTTCTGCCCCGGAAACCGCTGCCTCCGGCCCGGATTCGGGGCGTTTCGTTCCACTCGTGACGGGGCCGGGTTCGATCTGCGGCTCGACCTCGGGCTCGGCGGCGACCACCGGGATGGCGCCCGTCGGTTCGGCCCGGCGCCGCCCGGCGGGACGCCGCTGCGGCTCGACGACCATCGCGGGGCGGCGGCTCACGGGCCGGCGCCGGCGGCGGCGCGGCAGGGGCAGCGCGACCAGCACGGCCAGACCCGCCACCCCGAGCCGGCCCAGCTCGCTGACCTGCGGCAGCGGGTCGGCGTAGCGCACGACCAGGTGTCCACCACCGGCCGGCAGCGAGAAGGCCTGCGCCCACCCCTTGTACGTGCCGGCCCCGAGCCGCCGGCCGTTCAGCGTGGCCGTCCACCCGTCGTCCGCGTGTTCCGCGAGCACCAGCAACCGGCCCGACGCGCCGGCCGGGACCTGGGCGTCCACCGACTCCCGACGCGAGGCGAGCGTCTGCTGCACCTCGCCGTCCGCCCCGACGATCCGGGCCCGCGCGGGCCGCGTGGGACCGCCCGGAGCACCGTCCATCTCGACCCGCCACAGCACGGCGCCGCGGGTGCGCGCGACCCGGACCAGGCCGGGCGCCGTGTCGAGCGCGAGCGTCGCCTCGCTGGTGCTGCCGCGCAGGAGCAGGACGGACCCGATCCCGGCGTCGGCCAGGCCGTCGCGCTGGTCGGCGGCCCCGTCGGACAGCAACCCGCTGATCAGGGCCAGCACTCTCGGGTCCTGCGCGGCCTGCTGCCGGGCGGGCAACGCGGCGGCCGCCGCACTGTCGACCCCCAGCCGCGGACCGCCGTCCCGCAGCAACGACCACGAGACCTGCTGCGGCGCGCCGGCCTTCGCGGCCCTCACGCTCAGGACCAGGGTGCGGGTCGCCGCCGGCCCCTCGGCCTCGGCCGCGGCGACCGCGGGCATCACGTCGGCGTCCCCGCGGTGCACCCAGGCCTCACGACCGGCGGTCGAGGCCCGGTCGGGCACGGTCCAGCCGGTCACCGTCCACGCGAGGAGGACGACCACCGGGACGACGACCGCGACCGCGCCGAGCAGGACGCTCATCGGGTGTCGCCAGCCGACCGAACGGGCCCGCAGCCGGTCGGCGGCCCCGTCCAGACCGGTGACGGCGGCGGCGAGTACGGCGAAGCCGAGCAGCGACGTCCCGGGGCCCGGCCAGCCGAGCAGCACCTGACCACCGTCGACGCGCCGGTCGACCAACGGAGCGGCCAGGGCGACGAGCAGTCCGGCCAGGCCGAGCAGCCACAGGCCGCGGGCCACGACGCCGCGCCGCCCGTCGCGGTTCAGGGCCAGCAGCCCGAGCAGCAGGACCGGCACCGCGGCCGCCACCGCCCCGGCCTGCACGAGCTGGGTGTCGTCACCGAGACCGACCACCCCGGAGAGGATCTCGGCCAGGCGATGGACCGGCCCGGCGGTCAGCCCGACCGGGTCGGCGGGCCACAGCAACGCGCGCCAGACGTCACCGGGCACGCCGTGACCGCCGTCCAGGACCGCGGCGGGCGCCGACGCCCCGCCCGGTTCGGCCAGCAGCAACCGCGGCGTCGCGGCGACCGCGAGCCACCAGGGCAGCAGCAGGACGGACGGCACCACGGCCGCCCACAGCAGCCGCAGCCGGGTGCCGGAGCGAGCCAGCACGAAGGCCAGGACGAGCCCGAGCACCGCGGGGACCGCCAGCGACGGGGCCGCCGCGAGCAACGCCGTGACCAGCAGGCCACCCGCCGACGCCGCGGCCAGCGAACCCGGACGGCGCCCGGACCGCGGCTCGCCGGACAGGCCGTGCCGGGTCGGCCGCGGCGCACCCACGGCCCGGGCCACGGCGAGGGCGGTCGGGGGCAGCAGCAGGTGGGCCAGCACCGCGCCGACCCGGCCGGTGGCGACGGCCACCAGCAGCGACGGCATCACCGCCCAGCCGACCGCGGCCCACGCCCGCAGGGACCGGGAGACCGTCAGCGCGCCAGCGGCCCACCAGGCCAGGCCCGCGGCCAACGGCAGCGCGAACAGCAGCAGGCACCGGACGACCCCGGCCGGCGTGGCGAGCACGCCGAAGGGCCACGCCAGGACGGCGAGCAGCTGGGTCAGCGGGTCACCCACCGCCGACCGCCCGAGGCCGACGCCCCGCCAGGCACTGCTGCCGAGACTCCACAGCTGCGAGACGCTTTCGGGAACGGGCGACAGCGCCGGACCGATCACGGCCCCACTACCGACCAGCAACCCGCGCAGGCCGGCCAGGCCGCCGACGGCGCACAGCAGCAGTACCCCGCCCAGCACCCGGGACGTGCGAGGCCCACGGCGGCGCCGGCGGATCAGATCCTGCGCGGCCGCCTCGACGGCGTGCGCGGGCGAGGGCACGCCGTCCTCGTCGACCTCGAGCAGTTCGAGCTCGGAGCCCGGCTCGGCGTCGGGCCGGGCCTCGTCCGCGGACAGGTCGATCGGCCCCGAGTCGGGCGAGACCGTCGGCGCCGGAAGGGAACTCACGGAACCCGCGGGAGAGGTGAGGGGCGCACCCGCGGGAGCGGCGTCGTCCGCCCGCTCGTCGGCCCGCTCGTCCGAACGGCGCAGGTACGCGCTGACCTCTTCACGCCGCTGCCGGCCGATCTCACGGGGCCCGGCGAGCAGCCGGCGGAACTCACGCCGCGGCACCCGCGGCCCGCGCCGCGGGCGCAACCACGCGATCGGGTGGACGACGGCCAGGCAGTAGGCGCTCAGCTCGCCGAAGGCGCGGTCGGGCTGCTTGAGCGCGAGCCGCCCCAGCGCCCGGGCGACGGCGGCCAGCCCCAGCCAGATCAGCAGGCACGGCACCGCCCAGCGCGGGGCCGCCGCCAGCCGCAGGTGGACGGCCGCGCGGCGGTCGTGCCGGGCCCAGTGCCCCGCGCCTGCTCCGCGCCGTCCCGTGGCGGCGGCCTCGGCGTGCGCGACGACCGCGTCGGGCACGACGACCACACGCGCCCCGGACAGGTGCGCGCGCCGGCACAGGTCGAGGTCTCCGCGGGCGTGCCCGAGCGCCGGGTCGGGACCGCCCAGGGCGTCCCAGAGTTCGCGCCGGATCAGCATTCCCGCGGTGTTCACGGCCATCACGTCGCTGCGGTGGTCGAGCTGGCCCTGGTCGAGGTCGTCGCGGTCGACCCCGGTGACGCGGGTGCCCAGCCGGGAGGTGGTGAAGCCGACGTCGAGCAACCGGCGGGGGTCGTCCCAGCTGACCTGCTTGCAGCCGGCGATGCCGATCGACGGGCCGCTGTCCACCGCGTCGAGCAGCTGGGCCAGGCAGTCGGGGGCCGGCGCCGAGTCGTCGTGCAGCAGCCACAACCACTCGTCGGAAACTACTGTCGTGGAAGGCTTCTCATCCGGAGCCGGGGCGCTGTCGTCGGGCCGCGGGTCGGCCTGCGGCTGCATCGCCAGCCCGTCCCGGACGGCCAGCGCGGCCTGCACGGCGTCACCGAACGACGTGTCGCGCTCCAGCCGGAGGAGGTGGTCGGTGGCCAGCCGCAGCAGGTCGGGGCCGTTGTCGTGCGACCCGGCGTCGACGGCCACCAGGACGTCGGGCCGACGGGTCTGCGCATCGAGGGCGTCGAGCGTGCGGGGCAGGAACGCCACCCCGTCGTGGGCGACGAGGACAGCGGTGACGCGCACGCTCGGCTGTGCGGGGACCGGCGGGCGCCAGCCCTCGGGCAGCACCACGGGCGCCAGATCGCCCGGCTCAGCGGTGATCAGCGCGGGCGCGCTCACGCCGGAGCGCGAGCCGGGCGCATCCCGCGGCTCGTGCTCCACGTCCAGGGACACCGGCGGTCGAACCCCCCGCCGCTCAGACGGCGCGCTTCTTGACCCGGCGACGCTCGCGCTCGGACAGCCCACCCCAGATGCCGAACCGCTCGTCCTTGGCCAGTGCGTACTCGAGGCACTCGGCGCGCACCTCGCACGCCATGCAGACCCGCTTGGCCTCGCGGGTGGAGCCGCCCTTCTCGGGGAAGAACGCCTCGGGGTCGGTCTGCGCGCACAGCGAGCGTTCCTGCCAGGCCAGCTCGGGCGGCAGACCCGTGCCGACGGCGTCCAGGAGAGAGAGCCCGAGGCCCACCTCCGGCGCCGGGCTCACGACCGGCTGCTCCTCCCCCGGCAGAACCTCCAGCTCGACGCGCAGCTCGGCCGCCGGATCGACCGTTCGCTGAACGACCAGATCGACGACGACTTCATCACTGACCGCCATGAGCTCGTGCACCTGGCGCCTCCCTCGACCTTCGGTTGGGGCCAACCCCCTGGGACTTAGCGTGTTGGCGCGCATACGTTAGGTGATGACCTGCCGATGACACCAATGGAATTACATGCGTGTCGTACGGAGTCAGTCAAGCAGAGTTCTGATATCCGGACCAGCCGGTCGGCAATATCTCCTTGCCTCATTCGCCCCTTCCGCACCGGGAGCCAATCGCCACGAGACGCGCTATCCAGACACCTCGGTCGTCGCGGCGTTCACACAACGGGCACCTTCCGGGCGGGTTGCGACCTTCCTCACTACGGACCGCGACCGAAACTTTCTCGAGTCGACCTCGAGTCGACCCGGGCAGGCGAGGCACCGCCCGGCCCGTTCGGCCGACTTGCCTGAACCAGGTTGGCGCGTTCCGCTCCACCGGCGGGCCTCGGGGGATGCAGCGGCCCCCGGACCGGGCGGGATCGGGGCCCCCGCCGCCATGAAAGGATCGCCCCCATGCGCATCACCGCTCTGGCCGGCGGCATCGGCGGCGCGCGGTTCGTCCGCGGCCTGCTGCGCCACCTCGAGACCGTCCCGGTGGCCCCCGGCGCCGAACCGCACCGGGTCACGGTGATCGGCAACACCGCCGACGACGTGACGATGCACGGCCTGCGGGTCTGCCCCGACCTCGACACCCTCATGTACACGCTGGGCGGCGGCGTGCACGAGGGCCAGGGCTGGGGCCGCGTGGACGAGACGTTCTCCGTGGCCGCCGAGCTGAAGGAGCTGGGTTCCGAGCCGAGCTGGTTCACCCTCGGCGACAAGGACTTCGCCACCCACATCGTGCGCACCCGGATGCTGAACCACGGGTACCCGTTGAGCCGGGTCACCGCGGCGCTGGCCGAACGGTGGAAGCTGCCCGAGCTGGGTGTCGAGCTGCTGCCGATGACCGACGACCCCGTCGAGACCCACGTCGTCGTCGGCCCTCCCGACGACCACCCGGACGACGGACCGCGCGCCGTGCACTTCCAGGAGTGGTGGGTCCGGATGCACGCTGCGGTCCCGGCCCGCAAGATCCTGGCCGTCGGCATCGACAAGGCCGAGCCCGCCCCCGGCGTGCTGGCCGCGATCCGCGACGCCGACGTGGTGCTGCTGCCGCCGAGCAACCCCGTGGTCTCGATCGGCATGGTGCTCGCGGTGCCGGGCGTGCGGGAGGCGATGCGCGGTACCCGCGCCCCCGTCGTCGGCGTCTCACCGATCATCGGCGGTTCCCCCGTGCGCGGGATGGCCGACGCCTGCCTGACCGCGATCGGCGTGGAGACCTCCGCCCCGGCCGTGGCCGGGTTGTACGCCGACTTCCTGCGCGGCTGGCTCGTCGCCCCCGAGGACGACCCGAGGACGACGCCGGCCCGGTACGCGGCCGGCCTCTCCGTGCGCGCGGTGCCGCTACTCATGAGCGACGTCGACGCGACCGCCGAGATCGCCCGGCAGGCGCTGGAACTCGCCGAATCGCTACGGTGACCCGGTTGCAGGTCTTCGGCATCCCGGGGGTCGGTGAGGTCCGCGCGGGCGCCGACCTGGCCGCCGACCTGCTCGACGCGCTCGCGGCCGCCGGCACGGCGCTGGCGGCCGGCGACGTCCTCGTGGTCTCCAGCAAGGTGGTGTCCAAGGCCGAGGGTCGCGCGGTCCCCGCGACGACGCGCGACGCGCTCGTGGCCGCCGAGACCGTGCGGCTCGTGGCGCGGCGGCGCACGCCCAACGGTCTCGCGCAGGTCGTGCAGGCCCAGGCCGGGCCGGTGATGGCCGCGGCGGGGGTCGACCTGTCGAACGTCGAACCGGGCTCGGCGCTGCTGCTGCCGGTCGACCCGGACGCCTCCGCGCGGGCCCTGCGCGCCCGGCTGACCGCGCTCGGCGCCCCGCCGGTGGGCGTCGTGCTGTCCGACACCGCGGGCCGGGCCTGGCGGGACGGCCAGGTCGACTTCGCGCTCGGCGCCGCCGGGATACGCATCACGGAGGACCTGCGCGGCGGCACCGACACGTACGGCCAGCCGCTCGAGGTGACGGTCCGCGCCCTGGTGGACGAGGTCGCGGCCGCCGGGGACCTCGTGAAGGGGAAGACGAGCGGGGTACCGGCGGCCGTCGTCCGCGGGGTGCCCGAGCTGGTGACGGACGACGACGGGCCGGGCGCCGCGGCCCTCCTGCGGCCCGCGGGTGAGGACTGGTTCCGGTTCGGTCAGGTCGAGGCGGTCCGCGCCGCCCTCGGCGTTGCGCCCGACGCGCACGAACCGCCCGCCGTCCCACGCGAGGACGTCGAGACACGGCTGCGGCGCGCGGTGACGATCGCCCTGGCGGCCCGGGATCCGTGGCCCGCGCCACCGCTCGAGGCCGACGTGTCGTACGACGGCGATCGGGCCGTCGTGACCACGACTCACGCCGACGACTTCAGCATCGGCGCACTGGCCCAGCGCATCGCCGCGGCGCTGTGGAGCGAGGACCTCGCGGTTCACGCGATGCGCGTCGACGGCGGCTGCCTGTCGCTCGTGGCTGCATTGATCAATGAATAACCTGGCTGCTCTGGGTGCACGTTTCCTTCAGCCACGCATTCATTGATCATGAACTGCGCCGACCGGGAACGAAGATCGCCGTGAGTGGGCACTGATCGGAAGTCCGACTCGCAGTCGGTGCACCAAGCCGGTGATCTTGGTCAGCGTGGGAGGTGCGACGGCAGGGTCATGCGGGGGGCGCGCCGGGGGCGGCCCGCCGAGGCCATCTCCAGGAGGCGCTGCACGCGGTACCGGTGCCCGCGGTAGCACTCGATCACCTCGGCGCAGCCGACGTCGTCGAGCACCCGGCCGGTGAGCGCGAACGAGACGTTGCGCGCGACGTGGAAATCGCCCCACGAGAAGGCGTCGGCGTCACCGTGGGCCCGCTGCCGGATCTCCGCGGCGGTCCAGATGCCGACGCCGGGCAGGGTGCGCAGCCGGTTGGCGGCCTCGGCGTGCGGCAGGTCGAGCGTCTCCTCGAGCCGGCCCGCGACCTGGCTGGCCGAGATGATCGCCCGGCGCCGGGCCTCGTCGACGCCCGCCTTCAACCACACCCACGACGGGATCTGCCGCCACACCCCCGCGGCCGGCGGCACGTACAGGCCGGCGGCGTGACCCGGGCCGGGCGCGGGCTCGCCGTACTTCACGACCAGCGTGCGCCACGAGCGCCGGGCCTCGCGGCCGGTGACCCGCTGCTCCAGGGCCGCCGGGACGAGCGCCTCGAACACGGCCCGGGTGCGGGGCACCCGCCAACCGGGCCGCGCACGCAGCGCCTCGACGAGCCGCTGGTGCTCGGGCCGGGGTTCGAAGCTTGAGGGGTCGTCGTGCTCGCCGAGCAGTTCGGGGACGCCGTCGAGCACCCAGTCGGCACCCTCGCCCCACGCGGTGGCCTCCACCTCGCCGAGCCGCGGGCGCGGCCACAGGCGCAGCAGGGCCGGACCGTCCGGGGTTCGGGTGGCCCACCAGACCAGTTCGCCCGGCTCGAAACGCATGCACGGGTCGGTGCTGCCGCGGCGCAGCGACGAGAGCGTGCTGGCCACCGACAGCGGCCGCGACGGCGACCAGACCCGGACGCGACCGCCGTCCCCCGGGCTGCCGGCGGGGCGCTCGACCCGCCGGGCGGCACTCCCGTCGGCCCGCGCCCCGGCCCGAGCGCGGGCGGCCTGGGCCGGCAGGAACGGGACCGTGCGCGGCCGTGAGCCGAAGGGCTGCGGGGCCGGCGCTGGAGTCACGATCCACATAGTGCCCCCTGTCGTGCCCGGTGGGCGGCAGGACGCGGGATCGTTGCGGAAGTCCCGGCGTGTCGCGGCGTGTCCCGGTGACTCTCATACACTGCTCAGCCGGGCCGCTCCCGCAGACCAGGACGGGGCGCCGCTGTGCCTCATCGAAATGGAGTCGACGTGGGCAAGAAAGAGGCTGCCGACCGCAAGGCGCGGCTGGAGCAGATCCGCCGTGAGCAGCAGGCCGTCGAACGCCGCCGGACCCTGCTCGTGCTGGGTACGGCGGGCGTGCTCGTGCTGGTCCTGGTGGGGGCCGTGTTCGTGGTGATCCGCAACCAGATCGCCGCGAGCGACATCACCAAGGTCGGGCTGACCGCGGCCGCGGCGAACTGCAGCGCGCCGACGAGCGACCCGACCAGCGGCAGCGGGAACCACGTCGGCGTCGGCACCAACCAGCCGAACGTGACGAGCGTGAAGTACAGCACCGTGCCCCCGACGTCCGGTGAGCACTTCGCCTCCCCGGAGGTGCCGGCCCGCGCGTTCTACGACACCACCGACCGGCCCGCGGTCGAGACCCTGGTGCACAACCAGGAGCACGGCTACACGGTGCTCTGGTACGACCCGTCGGTGACCGCCGCACAGAAGGCCGAGCTGGAGAAGATCGCCACGCTGGCCCGCAAGCCCAAGGTGGCCGGCGACAAGTTCATCGTGGCGCCGCTCGACACCACCCGGGGCTCCCTGCCGGACGGCAAGAAGATCGCCCTGGCCCACTGGGGTGCCAAGCAGGGGCACCGCCAGATCTGCGCCGGGGTCTCGGGCACCGTGGTGCAGGACTTCGTGAAGAAGTACCCGTCGACCGACGCCCCGGAGCCGAACGGCCAGTGATCGCGCGGCGGGTCCGGCCTGCGGAGAGGTCGGACCCGCCGGCTACAACAGCGGGTACGCGCCGCGCAGGGTCAGCCCCAGGCCGACCACGAGAACGAGGACGGCGGTCGCCAGCGGGACGACGTCCGCGTACCGCCGGGCCAGCCTCGCCGCCCGACCCGAGCCCCGGTCCAGCCGGTCTCTCAGCCGGACCAGCAGCAGGCCGACCGCGGTGAGCGTTCCCGCCATCCCGACGCCGTAGCAGAGCACCAGCAGGACACCGAAGGCCGTACGTCCCAGGCTGATCGCGCCCAGGAGGACGATGAGCGCCGAGGGGCTCGGCACCAGCCCGCCCGCCACCCCCATCCCGATCAGACCGGCCCGACGCACCCTGCTCTCCTCGGCGCCCGCCCGCTGAAGGAGTCCGACCCCGTAGCCGTGGCCATGGCCGTGGCCGTGGCCATGGCCGTGGTCTGCTGCGGGAACGGTGTCGGGTGGGAGGAAGTCGTGCACCGGTGACGTCACCGGCGAGGCCTTCGCCACCGCGGGCACCGACGCATCCAGCATCCGGGCTTCCAGCATCCGGGCCTCCGGCATCCGGGCCTCCGGCATCCGGGCCTCCGGCTCCAATGCCTCCGGCTCCAGCCCCTCCCGCACGTCGATGACTGAGGACTCACCCCCACGCAGCGCACCGCGTAGCAACCAAGCACCGACCACCGCGATGAGCAGACCGCTCACGACCCCGAGCAGGGCCAGCACGACATCACCGGCCAGCGTCGCGACGGCACTGAGCAGGAGCCCCAGGACGATCACGCCCGCGGTGTGCGTCACGGTGACCGTTGCGCCCACGGTGAGGGCGTCGCGGACCGACCCGCTCCGGCCCGCGATGTAGGCCGCGATCACCGTCTTGCCGTGGCCCGGCATCGCCGCGTGCGAGGCGCCCAGCAGCAGCGCCAGCAGGATCGCCAGGAGACCGACCCCGACGGTGATGTCGTCCCGGGCGACCACGGCGTCGAACCGGGCCGACAGCCGGTTCACGGCCCGGGCCACCGGTCCCGCCACCGGCAGGGACGCGACCTCACCGACGGTCGAAGCCCCCGCCCCGGGCCGGATGTCGACCTCGACCGAGCGCACGTCCAGCGGCGAGCTCAGCAGATCGTCCGGGTAGGAACGCAGTTCGTCGCTGGGGCTCGCGACCGGAACCGGCGACTCCACCAGTTGGACACCCGAGCCCCGGGCGGTGATCTCGCGCCAGCCGAGGCGGTCGCCCAGATAGCCGTCGGTGAAGCTCATCCGACCGGACCGGGTCACCGCCCAGGGCGCCGACAACCGGCACTCCAACCGGCTCACCCGCAGGTTGGCGACACCCGCCCGGTAGCCGAACGCGCTCTCCTGAACGGTGAACCGCAGAGGCCGCCCGTCGATCGAGACCGAGAGCGCCGCGGCGAGCAGGCCGCACCGGGTTGTCGCGTGGCGAGCCCGTTCGGCCAGGCTCGCGACCCCGTCAGCGTCGGTGTCGACGGCCGAGAAGTCCTGCAGGGTAGGAATCTCGGCCGAGTCGACGACGGCGAAGTCGTCGATCCGGTGCGGCAACAGGCTCAGCCCGTCGTAGTGGTTGACGGTGAAGTTGCCGAGCGGGTGGGCGGCGGCGGGACTCGCGCCGGTCAGCAGCAGGGCGGTTCCCAGCAGCGCGGCGCCCAGCAGCCCGGCGACCGACCGCCGCCGGGTCCGCGACCGGGCGCTCACGGGTGCCCGCCCAGTTCGGCCAGCGCCCGGCGGGCGACCGGCGCCTGGGTCGGGGAGAAGTACGGGTTGATGTCGAGTGCCCGGGTCAGCTCGCGACGGGCGGAATCGTCGTGGCCCAGAGACTTCTCGATCATCCCCCGGTGGTAGGCGAAGATCGCGTTGCGCCAGCCCGTCCCCGCCGCCCGGTCGGCGAACTCCCGGGCCTCGGCGTCGCGGCCGGCGCGGTGCAGGGCCCAGGCCAGGGCGTCCGCCACCAGGGGATGCTGTCGGCGGTCCCACTCCAGCCGCGCGTGCCGGACGGCGTCCGCGGGATCGCCGTGGTCGGCCTCGACCACCGCTGCGGTCAGGTCGTCCTGGACGCCGTTGGCGGCGAAGAGCTGCTGCTCACCGGCCAGGACGACGTACAGTGCGTCCGCGTCGGCGTCGCGCCCGAGGGAGACGAGCAGCTGCGCGTACTCCAGCAGGTACTCCGGCAGCGGCAGCCGCGCCGTCACGTCGGCGTAGTCACGCAAGGCCTCGTCGGTGCGACCCGCGGCCGCCGCGGCCGCCGCCCGCCCGGCGACCAGCATCGGCGCACCGGGTTGGGCGAGCAGGCCGAGCCGGTACTGCTCGAGGGCCGCGGCGGGCGCGCCGGTGGTGAAGTCGAGCTGGCCCAGGTAGTAGCGGCAGAAGGCGACGTCGGCCGGATCGACCGCCTCGGCCAGGGCACGGGTCAGGGCCGCGCGGGCGGCCGGGACGTCGCCACGCTGCTCGAAGGCGTAGGAGGCCCGGCTGAAGGAGGACAGGCCGGGCTGCAGGTCGAGCATGCGCTGCAAGGCTGAGTCCGCGTCGTCGAACCGGCCGAGCTGGGTGTACGCGTCGGTCAGCACGCCCAGAGCGGCCGCGTCGTACGGATCCGCCGACGCGGCCCGTCGCCCCCAGCGCACAGCCTCGGCGAACTCGTGCCGCGCGTTGGCCAGCGCCCCCTCGCCGACGTAGGCGTCGACGTTGCCCTCGGGCCGCAGCCGCAACGACCGCGCCAGGGCCCCTTCGGCCTTCGGGTAAAAGGTCGGATCGGCCGTGATCCGGCCCTGCTGCACGTAGGCGGCTCCGAGCTGGGCCCATGTCCGGTCGTCCGCGGGCACCCTGTCCAACCGCAGTTGCGCGGCCCGGATCGCCCCCGCCGTCGACGTCCGGTCGACCGGGCCGGATGACCCCGAAGGAGCCGCCGCACCGGCGAGATGGGTTATGGAGGAACCCGTCCCGACCAGTGCGGCGGCCCCGACACAGGTCAGCGCAGAGACCGCCAGGACGGCGAGGTATCGACTGCGCACGTCAGGTCGTGCTCAGGCGAGCACGCCCCGCCGGCGGCGACGGACCAGCGTCAGACCCCCGACCAGGGCGAGGGCCATCGTCGTCGCGAGCAACCCGTCGGCGACGGGGGCCCGCCAGGCGGCCGGGCCGTCACCGCCGCGCCCGTTCGGCGCACCCAGCGGCAGGACGGACGCGGCGCTGTTCACCGCGGTCGTGTTCGGCAGCGCGACGTAGGGGAAGCTCGAATCGAACGGGTTGTCGTTCGCGTCCACGCCGTCCCCCTCGGCCAGGGCCGACACGAGATGTCCGCTGGCCGCGGCCCCCTCGACGGCCTGCAGGGAGATGTCGATGACGTCGTCGGTCAGCCGGCGACCGTTCGGGAAGCCCTGGAAGTCGCCGCCGATGACGCCCAGCCGGTTCGGCGAACCGGCCGGGGCGATGCTGGTGTTGAGTCGCAGTTCCTCGGCCGGGCGGAACGAGGACGCCTTGACGTCGCCGTTGAGGACCTGCGAGTTGAGGTCGGCCTGGATCGGTGCGGTGCTGCCGTCGAGCGTCGGGGCCTTCTTGGCGATCCCGGTCAGGTAAATCTCCACCAGGTCGTTGCGCGGGGTCGGCGGGGCGTCGATGTTGTAGATCGCCTTCAGCAGGCCGGGCAGTTCGGGGTTCGTGACGGCCTTGACCACCGGCGCGATGCCTGCGTCGGCGACCGGCTTGACCGAGTTGAAGGCGTTCTTCAGGCCGGCCGGCATGACCACCTCGTTCACCAGGGGGTTGCCGAGCCGGGAGACCTGGACGTTCGAGGTCTTGGGGACGACCTTCCCGGTGGCCAGGTTCATGGGCCGCTTCGACGTGGTGCTCCAGATGCCGATCACCGGGTTCTTGGTGGCGTCGCCCTTCAGGGACACCTCCGACTTCGGCACCTGCAGGGCGATCGTGTTGACGTTGTACCCCTTGAGCGTGTCCGTCCCCGTCTCGGAGAGGTCACCGCCGTACAGCAGGTCGAAGACGCGCAGGTCGAGGAAGAAGGGGTCGTCGGCCTGACCGGCGTACGTCTTCCCACCACCGGTGATGCTGGTGACGGCCTCGTCGCGCAGGTCCGCGTAACTGGGGATCGACTTCTCCCCGGCGAAGGACGGCGCGGCGGTGCCGTGGCCGATCTCCTTGTAGGTCACCTTCGTGCCGGTGGTGATCTTCGTCAGCGTCCAGGTCTGCTTGTAGAGCAGGTTCTCGTCGTCCAGCGAGGTCACCGGGCCGTTGTTGGCCAGGAACGTGCTGGTCCCGCGCTTGTCGACGCTCTTGAACACCCAGCGGTAGATGATGTCCGGCTTGGCGTCGCCGTTGTTGTCGATGCGGATGTCGTACCAGGCGCCGTCCTGGAAGGGGTAGAAGTTCGGGCCGCCGTTGGGCTCCTCGAAGGGGATCCAGTTGGCGATCAGGGTGACGCTGTCGGTCGCGTCGGGCGCGACGAACGCATACACGTCCGTGTTGTCGATCCGGGGGTCGCCGGACGTCAGCGGCGCCTCCCGGTGACTGGACGCCTGCGCCGAACCAACCCCTCCGACGGCCGTGAGCAGCGCCGTAGAGACAGCGCAAACCATCGGAAAGACCTTGCGGTGCAGAGACTTTCCTCGACCTGGACTTGCCGCCATGGCATCCCCCCAACTCAGGGCGCAGAGAGATTCGGCGCCGGTAGAGGGGACTCTATGGCCACACACAGAATGTGTACGCGCTCAGAAGATCATGTCTCACGCACGGGTGGCCAGAACGGGTGACACAGCTTCGCCCGAACCGCCCGTGCCGAACCGGGCCCAACCGGACGGTGCCGCCGGCCGGAGGGAGGTCAGGACTGGAGCGCGTCGGCGGGCCGGTCACCGTGCCGCCGGGCGGCGAGCACCCCGAGACCGGCGGCCCCGAGGTCGGCGACCGTGAACAGCACGCGCGACAGCAGGACGACGACCACCACCGATCCGCGGTCGACCACCTGGGCGAGCACCGCGGCCAACGCCACCTCGCGGGCCCCGGCCCCGGCCGGTGCGATGATCACCACGAAGCCGACCGCCCAGGCCAGCGCGTAGCCGCCGATCAACAGGACGGCGTTGCGCAGGTCGGCGGGCGCTCCCAGCGGGATGGCCAGGCACCAGACCTGCAGCCCCGCACCGGTCCACGAGCCGATCGCCCAGGCCGTGGCGGCCAGGGTGCCGCCGACCGTCGTCCGCTGCTGCAGGGGTTCGCGACCGACGAGGCGCAGGGCCAGGTTCACGCCCCGGGCCAGGACCGCCGGGTGCAGCACCACGACCAGGGGGACGACGAGCAGCACCGCCCAGCCGAACCCGTCGGGGAGCGCCTTGGGCGCCAGCGGGAGGGCGATCAGCACGACGATCAGCGCGCTGGCCACCGACAGGAGCATGGCCACGACGGTGGCCGTCGCGGTCCGGGCCCGCGGGACCTTGTGGTCGCGACCGAGTTCCGTCTGCATCACGACCGGCCAGACGCTGCCCGGTAGGTACTTGCCGAGCTGACCGACGAAGAAGATGCGGCCGGCCACGGGCAGCGGCAGTCGCGAGCCGAGGTCGGAAAGCAGGGTGCGCCAGACCATCCCGGCCAGCGCGACGTTCATCAGGGTGGCCAGGAAGGCCAGCGCGAGCCAGCCCGGCGACAGCTTGGCCGCCGCGTCGGTGACCGCCTGCCGTTCCGACACCACCGCCCACACCGCGAGCGCGACGAGCAGCAGACCGAAACCGACCCGGAACGCCCGGGTCCGGCTCACGGCGAGGCCGCGCCCGGCCAGGGCCATCAGTCCCTTCACCGCGCGACCCCCAGCTCCGTGACCGCCTGGACGTATCTCTCCCAGGGCTTCTCGACGTCCACCTCGGGCAACCCGGCGCGCAGCGCGTCCAGCCGGCCGGGCGCGGCCAGCTCGGTCAGCGCCGCGCGCAGCGCCGGCACGTCACCGGGCGGGACGAGCAGCCCGTCCACCCCGTCGCGGACGTCGTCGGCGAACGTGCCGACCGTGGTCGCCAGCACGGGCAGGCCGTGCGCGTGCCCGAGGAAGGCGTTCTGCGAGGCGGTCGCGTGCCGGTACGGCAGGGCCAGGACGTCGTGCGCGGCCAGCAGTTCCGGTACCTCGACCCCCGGCACGTACCCCGCGCGCAGGCTCACCCGCCCGTCCAGGCGCGGGTCCGCGGCCAGCTCGCGCAGGCGTTCCCCGGCCGCCCCCCACTGCTCCCCCGCCACGGTCACGAGGACGTCCGGGACGCCGTCCGCAGCCTCGAGCAGGAGGTCGAAACCCTTGTACTCGCGCACCATTCCGAGCGCGAGCACGCGCAGCGGTGCGTCGGCCCGGGGCGGGCGGGCGGCCGCGGCAGCTCGACCGGCGGGGTGCGGCAGGCCGCCGGGCAGGTGCGGGGGCAGCGGTTCGGTGAGCACCGAGCGCGCCCCGTGCGCGCGGGCCAGCGAGGCCTGTTCCGGAGAGTGCACCAGCACGCCGTCCATCGAGCGCAGCAACCGGTTCATCAGCCACTCGCCCCCCGGGTGCGTCTCGTGCGGGACGACGTTGTGCACGATCGCGGCCACCGCGGGCCGGTGGTTGGTGGGCACGATGTGCGCCACCCCGGTCGTGCGCCCCCGGCGGGCGCCGGCCGCCACGGTCAGCAGGGCCGGGACCTGCACCGGCACGACGACGACCAGTACGACCAGGTCGAAGGTGTGCAGCGATGTGCCCGTCGACCACCACGACCAGGGCCGGTCCCAGCGCAGCGGCCGCTCCACGGGCGAGAAGGGCGGGAGGTCGGGCTGTTCGCCGGGGACGACCGGGTCGCCCGGGTAGAGGGCCTGCGGGTACATCCGCGACCAGGACACGAGCACGACGTCGTGCCCGGCGTCGGCCAGGTGCCGGGCCGTCTCCGTGGTGTGGGCGGCCACCCCACCCTTGAACGGGTGGGTCGGACCGACGAGGGCGATGCGCACGGGGTTGGCCGCCTACTCGGCGGGCCGCCCGGCCATCACCTGGACGCCCGGGTCGAGCGCCGAGTCCCCGCGCGAGCGCACGATCAGGTCGGCCAGCAGGGCCATGCTGCCGATCAGCAGGGCCGCCATCACCAGCAGCACGGTGTTCGCCGGCAGGTAGAACAGGTGCCGGAACTGGTCGACGACGGCCTTGACCCCCCCGATCACCAGCAGCCACAGGGCGATCGGCATGAGCACCTTGAGCGGGTCGAAGTACATGACCATCCGCAGCACCTGGAGGATGTAGCGGTAGGCATCGCGTACGAAGTGGAACTTCGACGTCCCGGCCCGCTTCGCGTAGTCGATCGGCACGTAGCGGATGTCGTGCTGGTTGGAGAGGAAGGCCAGCGTGATCGTGGTGACGCAGGAGAAGCCGGGGGGCAGCAGCCGCAGGTAGGGCAGCGACACGCTGCGCCGGAAGGCCCGCAGCCCTGAGTTCAGGTCGGGGATCTTCTGGTTGGACAGCCGCTCGGCGATCTTGCGGATCAGCCACTTGGCCGGCACCCGCAGCCACTTGTGGGTGCCCTCCTCCGTCAGCCGGGCGCCCACCACCTGGTCGTAGCTCGGGTCCTCGAGCAGCATCTGGACCAGCTCGGGGATGCGCTCGTTGGGGTAGGTCATGTCCGCGTCGGTCCAGACCACGATCTCGCCCCGCGCCCGCAGCGTGCCGATCCGCCGGGCGGTGCCCGACCCGCCGTTGCGCCGGAACGCCAGCACCTCGAGGTTCGGCATCACCTTGGCCGCCTGCTGCAGCACGGCGAGCGTGCCGTCGGTGCTGGCGTCGTCGATGGCCAGGATCTCGTACGGGATGCGCGAGGCGTCGAGCGCGGCCGTGATGCGCTCCAGCTCGGCCAGGACGTGGTCCTGCTCGTTGTAGCAGGGCAGGACGACGGTCGCCACGACCTTGCGCGGCTGCGGCTCGGCGGGGGGCTGGGGCTGCTCGTGAGCGACCGGCTGCTGGTAGGCCACGGGCTGCTCGTAGGCCACCGGCTGCGTGGGCTCGTACGGGCTCACCGGAGCGGCCACCGGGGCGGGCCCCGGGGCAGGTGCCGGCTGGCCGAACGGGGCGGGGTCGTTGAACGGTGCGCTGGTCATGGTGCGGGTGAGGCTACCCAACTCGCCCTGATTGAGCCGCATCCCGGTCTGCCTTACCCTGAGGTAAGGAATCGACGGAGGGTGGGGCGATGAGCTGGGCCACGGTCACGAGCAAGGGTCAGGTCACGATTCCTGCTGACGTACGCAAGAAGCTGGGCCTGAAGCGGGGGTCACGGGTGAACTTCGTGGAGCGCGAGGACGGGGTCATCGAGATCGTCCCCGTGACCCGGAGCATCATGAGCCTGCGCGGCATCCTTCCCGCGCCCGCGGAACCGGTGACCCTGGCGCAGATGGAAGAGGGGATAGCCGAGGGCGCCGTCTACGGCGAGTCTGGGCTCGACGCGGAGTGATCGCCCTCGACACCAACGTCCTCGTCCGCTTCCTCGTCCAGGACGATGCCGAGCAGGGTGAACGTGCGACCGCCTTCATGTCGCGGCGGACGCCTGAGGAACCCGCCTTCGTCAGTCTGGTCGTGCTGGTGGAGACGGTCTGGGTGCTTCGCCGCACGTTCCGCTACCCGGCGCGCGCCGTCCGGAACGTCGTCCGGAGTCTCCTCGACGTCTCAGAACTGGTCATCCAGAATTCGTCGCTCGCGCGGGCAGCGCTCGATCAGTGCGACCGGTCAGGCGCGGACTTCGCCGACGCGGTCATTCACCTGCTGGCTCGCGAGGCCGGGTGCTCCGAGACGGTCACCTTCGACCAGCATGCCGCCAAGACTCTCGGGATGCGCCTGCTCTGAGCTCTCGTAGCGCCGGATCACGACCACCCCGGCGACGATCAGCACGCCGCCGATCAGCTGCATCGGGCCGGGCCACTGGTCGAGCAGGGCCCAGGAGGCCAGGACGGCGAACAGCACCTCGGTCAGCCCGGTCACCGAGGCCAGCCGGGCGCCGAGCCGGCCGGACGCCGCCACCCCGGTCACGTAGGCCAGCACGGTCGGGACCAGCACGAGGATCGTGAGCGGGAGCCACCACGGCACGCCCCAGCCGGCCAGCGTCGTCCGGTGGGTGGTGAAGGTCAGGTCGACCGCGCCGACCAGCCCGGCAAGCCCCAGCGTGACGGCCCCGACGCCGAGACCACCGGCGGCCAGCACGAACGGTGGGAGGTCGTCGTCCGCCTGCCCGCCGATCACGAAGTAGGCGGCCAGGCCGACGGCGGCCAGCAGGCCCCAGCCGACCCCGACCGGGTCGGGCATGGTGGCGCCGGTCAGGTCGAGCACGAACACCAGCCCGGCGAGCGACAGGGCGACCCCGAGGCCCACCGCGGCCGACGGGCGTTTCCGGGTGCGGGCCCAGACGTAGCCGACGACCAGCACGGTGCCGAGGTACTCCAGGAGCAGGGCGACCCCGACGTCCAGCGTCTGCACGGCGTTGAAGAAGGCCAGCTGCACGCCGGCCACGGCGAACGCCCCGAACAGCACGAGGGTGCGCAGCGCGGCGGGCGACATGCGGGGGCGGCTGCGCAGCTGCCGGACGGCGGGCACGGCCAGGACCAGCGCGGCCGCCCCGATGCGCACCAGGACGGTCGCGCCGGGTGACCAGCCGGCCTCGAGCATGGCCTTGGCCATCGGGCCGGAGAAGCCGAAGGCGGCCGCGGAGGTGAGCGCGATCCACAGCCCGGCCAGCGCCTGCGGGTTCATCGGCCACGCTCCTTGTCACGAGTCATTACACTGAACGCTCATGACGGTAGTGGCGCGCCAGGTCAGGAGTCAACGTGGCTTACGCTCATGACACCGAGGTCGCCCTGGTGGCCGCGGCAGCCCTGGTGAACACGCTGGTCTCCGCCGAACGGGACGATCACGACCCGCTGGCCACGCGTGCCGGGCTCGACGCCTTCCTGACGGAGTACCCCTACTCGGCCCGCATCGACGGGGACGACCGCGAGCTGCGCGAGGTGCGGGCCATGCGTCCGCGCGTGCACGCCCTCTGGACGGCGGCCGACAAGGACGCGGCCGTCGCCGTCGTGAACGACCTGCTGCGCGCGACGAACGCCCGGCCCTACCTGTCGCGTCACGACGAGTGGGACTGGCACCTGCACGTCACCGACCCCACCCAGCCGCTGGCCGAGCAGATGGGCGCCGAGGCGGCGATGGCCGTGGCCGACCTGATCCGGGCCGACGACCTGCAACGCCTGCGCATCTGCGAAGCCCCCGACTGCGAGGCCGTGCTGGTCGACCTGTCCCGCAACCGGTCCCGTCGGTTCTGCGACACGGGCAACTGCGGCAACCGCCTGAACGTCGCCGCCTACCGGGCCCGGAAAGCATCTGCTTCGTAACGGCAAGAGCGGGCTCACCCCGCCCACAACACCCGGACGACGACCACCCGTCGCTGATCCTCCAGCACGAAGTAGATGACCATTCCGGCCCAGCCAGCCCCGAAGGGCATGGCCCTGAAGTTGGCCCACGGCTTGTCGGGACTGGTCAAACGCCCACTCAGAGGCGTGGTTTCGAGAACCGTCAACACTTCAGCGTACGAGACCAGAGCCGCACGTGGAAGCGCCCTCCAGTGTCGCGAGGACTTCCTCGGTCGCTTCTACCGAGAACACACCCCACTCCGTGCTGAGTCTTAGAGACCCAGACGCCTCTTCGTGTCAGGCCACGCCTCGGTAGGTACGTCTTCGCCCGCGTCCAGACGCTGAACCGTGTCGAGCATGCGCCGGTGCGCCGCCGGGTCCTGGCTCGACCAGGCGACAACGCGCCACTGCTCGAGCATCTGCAGGACAGGATTGAGATCAAGAGTGTCTGTGGCCTGACGCATCAACCGCCGGTACTGCGCGTCGAAGGCCACCCGGTCGTCCGGCAAGAGCGCCTCGCGAATCGCCCGCGGGTTCTGCTCGGGCTGCGGCAGGGGCAGGGCCATCGACATGCGGCCCAGGCTACTCGCGCCAGCCCGCGATCCGACGGTCGATGGGGAGGCTGTGGATGACGCGCATCAGAGCCGGATCATCCAGAGCTGGACGCCCAGCGGGTCGGTGCCGTCGGGGCGGCGTTCGAGGTAGCGCTGGTCCTCGCGGGTGGCCAGGTCGGCGACGACCTGCGGCTCCTGCGAGACGTCGACCTGCTTCATCAAGGTGCGGCCCTCGTCCTGGGCGGCGATCAGCACCGGACGCCGGTCGGCCTCGGTGATCCGCGCGACGATCCCGCGCACGGCGTCGGCGCCCCGGTCGGGGTCGGCGATCTTCACCGAGCTCGCGGGCACGCCGCACAGGCCGCGGATCAGCTGCGGCCACTCGTTGGCCGAGCGCGCGTCGAGCGCGACGACCGCGTCGAGGGACGGGTCGAGCTGCGCGCACACCTTCTGCGCTGCAGCCACTTCCCCCACCTCGGTGCGGCCGGCGGCGCCCGCCACCGGGGCCGTCGCCGCCCACGTGGGCAGCAGGACGGCGACCGCCCCCACGGTCGCGACGGTCACCTTGAGCGCGGGGCCGGTCCGCATCCGGCGCACCAGCCAGGCCAGGAAGGCCACGGCGGCGATGATCACGGCCGGGAAGACGATCGGGACCATCCGCCGGTCGGCCCACGGATGGTCGGGGGTGATGCCCGGCCGGTACAGGGTGAGCACGATCGAGCCGAGCGCCACGACGGCCGGGCCGAGCCAGCCGGGCACCTCGGTCTCGTCCGAACGCCACCAACGGACGGACAGCCCGGCCAACCCGGCGAAGGTCAGCAGCGCCGCGACCAGCACGAGCGGGCCGACGTACCAGCTGAGCCACTGCACCGAGTGTTCGGCGTAGGTGCGCCCCCCGTCGACCGTCAGCCCTTGCCGGAGTTGCAGCCCCGCAACCACTTTCGAGCCCGGGTCGGCCGCGCTCTGGTGAACGGTCATGAACAGCGGGCGCGCGGCCAGGACGACTCCGACCAGCAGTACGAGTCCGGCGGTCAGCTCGGGCAGTCGGGCGATGGTCGGCAGCCGGCGGCCGATCGCCGTCCCCCACCGGGCCGCGACCCAGGCCCCGGCGCCGAGCACCACGGTCAGTCCGACCAAGGGCACCAGACTGCCCCCGATGTTGCCCAGGTACGGCCGCGACAGCAGCACCGCCGGCACGACGGCGATCGCGGTCCCGAACAACGCCCCGAACGCGATCGGCCGGGCCGCCGGGTGTTTCCGCAGCGCGAGCACCGCGCAGACGGGCAGCAACAGCGACACCTCGCGCAGCGCGTCGACCCGGATCAGGCCGGCGAACCCGAACCCGAGACCCGCCGCCCAGCCGAGCGACACCGCCGCACGACCGGTGGCCCGCGTGGCGTCGACGAGCAGCGCGGCGGCGGCCGCGACGACGAGTAGCGCCACGGGTTCCGAGTACGTGGAGCGCGCGGCGTGCAGCATCGGCTGGCAGATCGCCAGGGCGGCCGTCGCCAGCACCGCCCAGCGGGGGCCGACCAGTCGCGCGGCCAGCCCGGCGAGGGCCAGAAGCGCTGCGGCGGAGGCGATCGCGGGCATCACGAAGACTCCGGCGAACCCACCCGTCGTCCACCAGCCGAGCGAGTAGACCGCGGGGGCGCCGAGGAAGAACTGCGGCACGATCTCGGCGCCGCCACCCGTCGTGACCTGGAAGAAGGCCGGGCTGCCGAGCCGGAAGGCCGGGTCGGCCAGCGCGGCCGCCCCACCGAAAGCGTCCAGCTGGGAGGGGATCTGGAGACCGTGGTGGGTCGAGATCCACTGGGTGTACAGCGCGTAGGAGCCGGCGTCACGGCGCAGCACGACGTGCTCCGCGTGGGTCAACCCCGCCCACACCCCGTGGCCGACGGCGATCGCGACGCAGGCGAGCGTCGTCCAACTCGGCACGGCGACCGCGGGTACGCGGCGTACGAGCGGAGCCGAGAACGCGACGAGCAGCAGCACCAGCGGTACGACCAACGGCGGCCGCCACCCGTGGACCGGCACCAGCACCGCCGCGAGCAGATCGATGAGGACGACGACGCCGGCCAGCGCCACCCCGCCCCGGGCGAGCACCGCCCCGGCGAGATTCCCCGCCCGAGGCGGGCGGACGCCGTCCCCGCTGTTCAGCTCTTCGATCTGGACGTCCGCCACGCCGAGAGAGGCTAGCGACCGCAGTAGCCTCGTGCGGGTGGCGCCCCAGATCAGCGACGTACGCGGACTGTTCCAGAACCTCCTGGCCGAGGACCCGGGCCGGCCCCGGGTGACCTGGTACGGGCCCGACCACGAGCGCGTCGAACTGTCGGCGAAGACCCTGCTCAACTGGGTCTCGAAGACGTCGAACCTGCTGGTCGAGGAGCTCGAGGCGGGGCCGGGGACGACGATCGGCATCGACCTGCCCGTGCACTGGCGCAGCGTCGTCTGGCTGCTGTCGGTGTGGACGGTCGGCGCGCACGCCGTCGTCCCGGCCGAGGCGCTGGTCCCGGACGGCGTGGACCGGCTGGACGCGGTGGTCACCACCCACGTGGCCGCGCCGCCGCAGGTGGTGGCCGGCGCCGTCGTGGCGGTGGCCCTGCCCGCACTGGCCACCCGCTACGGCGGCGAACTGCTCCCGGGAGTGATCGACGCGGCCACCGAGGTGCGGCTGCAGCCCGACGTCCTGGGGCCGACCGAGCGCCCGGGGCCCGACTCCCCCGCGTTCAGCGTGACCGGGGGTGGCGGGCACGCGATCACGCTGCCGTACGGTCGGCTGCTCGACCGGCCGACCGGAGTACCGACGGCCGGGGCGGTGCGCCAACTGTCCGGAGCGGGGCCCGAGTACGCGGTGCAGGCTTATCTGGAACCGCTGCTCACCGGCGGGTCGGTGGTGCTGCACCACGACCTGGCCGGCCTCGACCCCGAGGCGTTGCAGCATCTGATCGGGCAGGAGGGCGTGACCGAGGTGCTCGCGCTCGACTGACTCGCACGGAGCGTGACCTGCTGCTCACAGCAGTACCAGGTGATCACTCTTATGGGTTCATGGGCGCCCTTCCTAGCCTCGGCGACCTCGTGACCCGCCGGCGAAGGTGGCGGGCCTGACGCCAGGGAGTTCCGATGGACGCCGCCGTCCGATCCACCCGCTCGCGCCGTCTGCTGCCGGCCGCCGCACTGCTCGTCACCGGGGTCGCCGGGGCGTCGGTGCTGATGACCTCCGGGGCCGACGCCGCCCCGACGCCCACCAGCGACATCACCATGACGATCCGCGCCACCACGGGCGCCCTGGCCGGTGACACGGGCTCCACGTTCGCCGTGCAGGGCTTCGACTGGGTCGCGCCCCTCACGAACGCGAGTACCTCCGTGGGCTCCGCCAACGCCCGGATCGGTGCGCAGAACCTCAAGATCACCCGACCGTTCGGTCAGGGCAGCACCTCGTTGGTCGCTGCCGCCGGCAAGGGCCTGCGGCTGCCCGCCGTCGAGGTGTCGGTCAGCTCCCGCGCCGGCGCGGGGGCGGCCACCCGCATCGCCCAGTACAAGCTCGAGAACTGCGTGATCAGCGATCTGGCGCAGCGCGCGGACGCCAACGGCAGCGCGGTCGAGGCGGTCACCCTGAGCTGCAACTCCACGACCCTCACGGCGACGGTGCCGAAGGCCGACGGCACCACGGTCGCCTCCGTGGGCCAGATCAGCAGGAGCACCCAGCTCTGACCCACCCTGCGGTGATCATGCAGAAACCTCACGTCCGCTTCCTCCGGCGCGAGGTTTCTGCATGATCACGAGCTGAGGTCAGCCGTTGCCGGTCTCGCCGTCGGACGTCGTCCCGCCGAACACGAACCCGGGCGAGCGCAGCCCGAGCTTGCCGCGGGCCTCGCTGCCGGTGAAGTGCACGGTGACGGTCCTGCCGCCCTTCACGCCGGTCACGGTGATGCCGTCGAGGCGCTTGTCGTCGCCGCGCTCGGCCACCTTCCACGTCGTGACCGACGTGAAGCCGAGCTTGCTCGCGAAGGTCGCCCTGCTGAAGCCGACGGCCCACTTGCGGTACGGGTTGTCGGAGGCGTTGTCCCAGCGGGAGTCGTCGACGGCCTTCAGGTAACTGATCCCGTAGCGGCCGTAGACGTACTGCCGGTTCTCGGTGTGCCCGCCCATCGAGGACGAGTACATCGCCGAGATGATCCGACCGCTCCCGTCGACCAGCACCTGGCCGGCGGTGGCGTTCACGGCCGCCTTCCACTTGCCGCCGAGGCGGGCATCGGCGGCCTCGCGGTCGTAGCCGAGGTACACCTGGTCGGCCGTGCCGGTACTGAGCACGTACGAGTTGCGGTCGCTGCTGTACTTCGAGGCCAGGTACGTGCGGGCCGCGACGACCTGCGCCTTCAGCGCCTCGACCGGCCAGCCGGCCGGGACCTCGCCCAGGCCGTACAGGTACTTCTGCACCGCGGTGAGCTTGCTGCTGCTGCCGATCACGTGGCTGACCTTGATACCGGACCCGGTGCCGGTGAAGCGCGTGGTGCCCCAGCTCGTGCGCAGGCCCGAGCCGCTGCCGGTGGCCTTCACCCGGACGACGGTTCCGCCGGTGCGGGCCCGCAGCAGGCTGCCGGTCGGGGCGAACAGCTGGACGGCGTCGGCGGCGTCGGTCACGGCGATGCCGCGCACGCCGTTGCTCACCGTGGGCGTGACGGTCCACGTCGAGCCCTTCGGCTGGACGGCGGTGCGGTCGGCGAGCCAGGTGACCGGACCGTTCTCGGCCAGCACCGTGGAGCGCTTCGACGACGAGGCGAGCGAGAGCGTGACGCTCGTGCTCATCGACTTCGAGACCAGGTCGGTGTTCCTGTAGTACGTGGCGAGGATGGTCCGGTAGCCGCAGCCGAGCTTGGCGGCCCCCTGCGCGCCGTACTGGCTCATCCCCATGCCGTGGCCCCATCCGTGGCCGTAGATCTTGATCGCACCGCTCGGGTCGGCCGCGTCGGCGACCTTGGCGCCGCCCGCCGAGGGGCAGCTGTTCGCCACGGCGACGGCCGGGTTCAGCGCGGTGGAAGCGTCCGCAGAATCGCTCGGCGCGCTGATCGCGGCCCCGGCCGTGGTGGCCAGGACGGCGGCCGTGAGCAGGCCGGTGAAGCTGGGGCGGATCATTCGGTCGAGCTCCTCACGTCGGGTCCCCCGCACCGTCCTGGCACGCGGCGGGCCGGCGCGGAACGCAACGGCCCATGGAACTCCCGTCGGCGGGGCCCGGAACCGGACAAGATCGTCCGTGGTTCCGTGCTCCGGCTGGCCTAGAGACCGGCGCGCGGAGCACGCCGGAATCACGTCCGGTGATCCGGGACCCGCCGGCGCACCCGTGCGGGTGACGCTCGCCCGGCGGCTTGCTGCAACCCTGTCCTCGGCCACCCGGGTGCACCGCTGAAGCCGGTTCCGGGCTTTCGGGTTCGGCCGCAATAGCCCGGTCGGGGCATGCATCATGTCCGGATGCACGCAGTCGACCCCGCCGGCCGGACGTGGCGGATCCGTCGACGTTGGTTGCCCTGGCGGCGCCGGATCCGGGACGTTCCGGACTACGGCATCGACCTGCCGAGCGTGGACCTGGGCGACGACCCGATCAGCGCGGTGATCGGCGTCGTCCTGCTGGTGATCGTGACGATCCTGGTGCTGCCGTTCCTCGTCGTCTTCGCCGGTCTGCTGCTCGAGCTGGGCCTGCTGCTGGCCCTGCTGCCGCTGGCCGTCCTGGCCCGGATCGCGCTGCGCCGGCCGTGGACCATCGAGGTCTTCGGCCCGGGCCGCCGGTTCCTGATCCGGGGGCCGCTGCAGCACGAGGAGCGGGTCGTCGGGTGGCGGGCCTCGTCACGGAAGATCCACGAGTACGCGGCCGCCGCGCGGACCGAACCACCCGTGGTCGTTCAGGACAGGTAGCCGTACACGTCCACCCGAGCGTCGACCCCGCCGCTGGACGCCGCGACCGTGATCGCCCCGCTCCCCACCGGGACCAGCGCGAGGTTGCCGCGGGTCTGCCCCTTCGGCAGCCGGACGCCCACCACCGCACCCGGGTCGGCGGCCCCGAACCCGTAGGCCCGCAGCGTGGTGTTCTTGGCGGGAGCCACGCCGCTCACCTGCACCAGGACAGCGGTCGCGTTCGCCGGGACCCCGGTGGTACCGCCGGTCACGACGACCTTTCGGGTGGCTCGGGCAGGGACGTTCGCGCTGAGCAGACGCTTGGGGGTGAGGCTGGTCAGCCGCTGGCCGCCGGTGGCCGGGCTGACGACGACGCCCTCCAGGTCGAGGTAGGCGTTGACCGGACCGCCGGTGGCGGTCAGCGCGAACTGCCCGTTCACGACGGGGACGACGGCCAGGTTGTCGGCCCACTTCCCGCTGAACTGGGTGCCGCGCACGGGTGAGGTGCCGACCTTGTGGGCGGTCAGCGTGCCGCGGCCCTGGGCGTCGGTGGTCGAGCCGCCGACGTCGACCAGGACGGCGCTCACCGCACTGCTGGCCACGCCGCCGACGGTGGCGGGCAGCGTGACGGTGCGGGTCTCGTCGTCGTCCAGCGGGTCGGCGCCCGAGGAGTAGATGCGCGTGGCGGTGACCGCCCGCAGCGGAGCGCCTCCGCCGACGGCGTAGTAGCCGACGACGTCGGCGCGCAGTTGGGTGACGCCGGTCAGGTTGCCGACGCTGACCTGGCCGGTGGCGCCGACCGGCACCGTCACCAGCGCCGAGCGGGTGGTGCCCGCGTTCGCCCCTTGGAGGGCCAGGCTGCTGCGGGGGCCGCCGGTCGGCCAGACGGTCAGCGACGTGTCGTCGCTGACGCAGGTCGCGGTCAGGTTCAGGACGACGGCGCTCACGCCGCTGCCGGGCACGCCGCCCTGGCCGAGCACCGGGAACGCGACGCGGCCGTTGGGGCCCGCGGGCTGCTTGCCGCTCGCCGTGGAGTCGAAGATCTTCACCGGGGTGCTGAGCGGGACGTAACCCCCGGTGCCGGTCAGCGGCGTGTTCGGGGTCTCGGGCGTAAGGGCCGGCGGGGTGACCAGCAACGAGCGGGTCACCGGCCGCGCGGCGCCCCGGCTGGAGGACGACGTGAGCGTGAGCGTGTACCGGCCCGCGGGGGCGACCGCGCCGCCCGACGTCTTCCCGTCCCACGTGGCGGTGATCTTCTTACCGGCCGAGGTCTTTCCGGTCACCGTGTCGACCGTGCCGGCGCCGCACGGCGCCGTGACCGTCAACTTCCACGACTGGGCGCGCAGGGCCGTGGCGGTGACGCTCGCCCCCTTGCCCGTGGCGACCGAGTTCACGGAGAGGCCCGGGTCGATCAGCTCCGCCTTCACCGCGTCGTAGGCGACCTTCCGCACGGAACCGAGCTTCGCGTAGAGGTTTCCACCCGGGCATTCGGTGTAGCCGGTGTTCCGGTGCCCGCTGATCGTGTTGAAGGTGTGGGTCGTCCCGGCCCGGTACCGGGCGGTGCCGCCGCCCGAGGAGGTGAGTCTCGTCGTCCCCCGGGGGTTGCGGTGGTTCAGGTCGAGCTTCCAGGCGAACAGCTTGCCCGCGCTGGTGATCAGGGCGTTCGACGGATGTGCGTACTGGTAGCTGCCGATCGCGGCCACGCCGAACGTGTCGGTGTTGAAACCGCCCGCATGGGCGCCCATCACGTTCTTGTCGAGGCCGCCGGCCCGGCCCTCCCAGATGCGCCCGAAGCGGTCGATGAGCGCGTTGTAGCCGATGTCAGTCCAGCCCCGGGTCTTCACGTGGTAGGCGTAGTCACCGCGGATGATCGAGGGCACCTCGGCCTTGCTGTACCCGTTCGGTCCCGCGGTGTGATGCAGCACCGCGGCTCTCACCGTGCTCATGTACGTCGGGCTGTCCTTGACCAGCTTCTCGTCGGCGCCCCACTCGGCCCGGCTGTAGACCTTCGGCTTGGCGACCCCCGAGCTCGCGGCCAGCGCGGAGAGGGTGGTGTCGGCGGAGGCGTCGGCGTCGTGACCGGACGTGCCGCCGTCGACCAGTTCGAACTGCAGATCGCTCGGGAACCGCTTCGCCTTGGCGGTGTTCAGCGTGACCTCGGCCTGGGCGCCGTCGCTCGGCCCGACGTAGAGGCTGGCGGTGCCGTCGCGGACGTCGGCCGCCCGGTTCGAGCTCTCGGCGGCGTCGGTCAGCGTGTCCTCGTCGACGTCGAGGGGCTGCCAAGCGGTCCAGCCCTTCGCACCGTGGGTGCGGACCCGCACGGCGACCGCTCCGGACGCGGACCCGCGCTTCCACGTGACGCCGACCGTCTGGAACGTCCGGCTGCCGATCGGGGCGGTGACCGTGGCAGTGGGCGCCGCGCGCGTGGCGGCGGCCGCCGTGATCGTGGGCCGGATGGCCAGCGACGTGACCGACGGGTCGACCGCGTGCGCGCTCGTGCCGCCCGGCGCGTGGGTGAGGGACGACGGGACCTCGGTGTTCGGGCTCGGCTGGGCGACCGCGGGGGCGGCCAGTCCTCCGACCACCAGCGAGAGCCCGAGAACGACGACCGGAGTCCTGCGCCGAGACAGCACGCCACCACCCTGTTCATGATCAACTCAAACCACGTCAGTACGGACAGTCACCGTACCTTGCAGAGAGTCAACGGCGCGCGCTGGCCGCCTGTGAATGACGCACCCCCGCCGTGATCATGCGCAAACGCATCCTCGACCCCGTGATCATGCGCAAACGCATAATGCGTTTGCGCATGATCACCGCTGAAGTACTGCGTTTGTGCATGATCACGGATTACGTGCGGACAGCCAGTCGACGATGACGTCGGCGATGCGCTCGCCCGCGGCGCCGTCCCACAACGGGGGCCGGGCGGGCTCGGGGGCCGGGCGCGGCGCGGCGGGCGCGGCCAGCACCTCGTCGAGCGCGGACAGGACCGACTCGGGGGTGACCAGCCGGTTGGTCCCGTGCGTGATCGTGACCGGACGTTCGGTGTTGGGCCGCATGGTCAGGCACGGCACCCCGAGCACCGTGGTCTCCTCCTGCACGCCGCCCGAATCGGTCACCACCACGGCCGATTCCGCGACCAGCCCGAGGAACGTCGTGTAGGGCAGCGGCTCGACCACCACGATGCCCGGCGACTCCAGGCCCGCCGCGGCCAGCGCCGCCCGCCCCCGCGGGTGCACCGGGATGACGACGGGCAGCCGCTCGGCGACCCCGCGCAGCACCTCGACGAGCCGCGCGGCGGTCGCCGGGTCGTCGACGTTGGACGGCCGGTGCAGCGTGGCCACCGCGAACCGCCCGGCCAGCTCCGGCCGCGAGGCCCGCAGGGCCCGCGCGTCGAGGGCGGACAGGTGCCGGAGCAGCGTGTCGATCATCGGGTTGCCGACCAGGTGCACGCGGGACGTCGCCACGCCCTCCCGGGTCAGGTGCGCCACCGCGTCGGCGCTGGTCACGAACAGCAGCTCGCAGATCTGGTCGGTCAGCCGGCGGTTGATCTCCTCGGGCATGGTGTCGTCGAAGCTGCGCAGCCCGGCCTCGACGTGCGCCACCGGGATGCCCAGCTTCACGGCCGCCAACGCCGCCGCCAGCGTCGAGTTCACGTCGCCGTACACCACGACCAAGGAAGGCTTCTCGCGCTCGAACAGCGCCTCGAGGCCGATCAGCACGGCCGCGGTCTGGGTGCCGTGCGAGCCGGACCCGACGCCGAGGTTCACGTCGGGTTCGGGCAGCTCCAGCTCGGTGAAGAACACCCGGCTGAGCTTGTCGTCGTAGTGCTGCCCGGTGTGCACGAGCCTCTGCTCGACGCCGCGGGCGGCCAGCGCGGCGATCACCGGAGCCGCCTTCGGGAAGTTCGGCCGGGCGCCGGTCACGTGCACGATCACGACGGCGGCTCGTCGACAGGGAGCGCTTCTGCATGATCACGAGGGAGGTGGCCGGTGTCGGCCCAGCCACGCAGGTCGTCGGCGAACCGGCCCGCCACCGTCGCCCGGTCGATGCGCCGCCCCGCCGCGGCCGCCGCCACCTGCGCCGCGGCCAGGTCGGCGCCCAGCAGCGACCGCAGCGCCGCCACCAGCGCCTCCGGCCCGGCCTCGGCGTCGTACAGGAACGCCGCGCCCGGGTCCGCGGCGACCACCGGCGCCGAACCCGAACCACTCGGTAGCAGAACGGGTTTCCCGAACGTCAGGGCCAGCGCCAGTACCCCGGAGTTCAGCGACCGCCGGTACGGCAGGGCCACGACGTCGGTGCCGCGTAGCAGCACCTGGAAGTCGGACTCGGCCACCTTGCCCGGCAGCACGCGCACCGCCGGGTGCAGGTAGGCCCTCGCCAGGAACCTCTCGGTCTCGGGCGCCCCGTCGGACGCGCCGGCCACGACCAGCACGATGCCCTGCGGCGCGGCGGCGTTCACGACGTCCACGGCGTCCAGCAGGTCGAGCAGACCCTTGTACGGCTTCAACGCGCCCGTGACCAGCAGCGCCACCGACCCCTCCGGGATGCGCAGCCGCGAGCGCGCCTCGAGCGCCGAGACCCAGTCGGGGTACACACCCTGGTAGCCGGGGTGGTCACACCGGTACGTCCGGTCGGCGGGCAGCGTGAACCACGGCGAGACCAGTTCCGCCGTAAGGGGACTCATCACGTGCACCAGGTCGGCCCGGGCCAGCACCTCCTCCCGCAGCCGGACCTCCTGGGCCTCGAAGGCGGTGTCGTGGGGCAGCGCGTTGTGCACGGTCCAGACCAGCTTCGCCCCGCGGGCCGTCAACGTGTCGAGCAGCCGCGAGTGCTCGTCGACCGCCGCACCGGCCGCCGCCGCCGAGGACGCCCCCGCGAGCACCTGGTTCAGCCAGTGCAGGTGGACGACGAGCGGCAGGTCGGCGGGCCAGCCGTCGGTGCCGCGGAGCAGGTCGCCGACCCGGAACGCCGGGGCCGCGACCATCGACCGGTCCGCGAACCCGCCGTACAGCACGGCTTGAAAGGGGTTGCCGGAGTAGTAGGGCGTGAACGGCCAGACGACCGGACCACGCGAGCCCACGGGCACCCGCGAGACCGCCGCGAACGTCTCCCCGATCCAGGCGTCGCCGGTCACGTCCCGGCCGGGCAGCACGGTCAGCACGAATCCCCCACTCCGGAAAGCCTTTCCGCGGCCCGGTCGGCCGCCTGCGCGTAGACCCGGTCGAACGCCTTGCCATTGGCCGCCCAGGTCCGCTCGGCGCGCACCCAGGCCTCGGCCCGGTCCACGCGGGCCGCCAGCGCCTCCGGCGCGGCCATCAGGGCCGCGACCTTCGCCGCTAGTCCCTCGGCGGACGACGCGGGGAACACGAAGGCCCGCTCCTCGTCGTCCCCGGCGATCTCGACCAGGGCCGGCAGATCGCTGAGGAGCACGGGCACCCGCATGGCCATGGCCTCGAAAGGCTTCATGGGCGAGACCATCCGGGCCGCCCGCTCGGGCACGCGCGGCACCACGAACAGGTCGATCTGCGCGTACCAGCCGGGCACCTCGTCGAACGGCACCGACCCCGTGAACACCGTGGCGGACCCCAGCCCCAGCGCCCGGGCCCGGGCCTCGAGCTCGGCCCGGCGCCGTCCGTCCCCGACCAGCAGCACCCGCACGTCGTGACCCGAGGCCCGAAGCCGGGCGGCGGCGTCCAGGAGCACCTCCTGCCCCTCCCGGTGGTGGTCGAGGTTGGACACGTACCCGAGCACGAAACCGCCCGCCAGCCGCGGATCCCGGCCCGCGGCGGGGACGGGCACGAACCGGTCCAGGTCCACGGCGTTGGGCACCACGACCACCGAGGACTCCCGAACGCCGTGCCCGTGCACGATCTCGTCGCGCATCGGCCCGCTCAGCGTCACCACCAGGTCGGCGGCCCGCATCGCCCGGGTCTCGGCGGCGAACCGGCGGTGGTAGTACTCGCTCCCCTCGGCGTAGCGCGCGTCCTTGGTCCAGGTGGTCTCGAAGAACGAGCGGACCTCGTAGATCCACGGCAAGCCGGCCCACCGGGCCAGCGCCAGACCGGGCAGCGCCAGGTCGAACCCGCGGTGCCCCGATCCGGCGTGCAGCACCGCGGGCCGCAGCGCGAGCAGCTGCCGGGCGAAGGCGGTCGTGGTCAGCTGCACGAACTCCTCGGCCGTGAGCGCTCCGAAAAGGTCTGCGGCACCGGGCATCACGTGCCGGTACTCGATGCCGTCCACGACCGAGGAGGCCCCGGAACCGAAGCCGGGCAGCGTGACCGCCACCGGGTCCCGCCCGGCCGCGCGCACCGCCAGCAGCGTCTCGTGGGTGCGGGTGCAGTACCCGTTGTTCCGGTGGGGCATCGATTCCTTGGCCAGGTACAGCACCCGCCCGGGCTCCGGCGCACCCCCGTCGAACGACCCGGGCACCGCGGGCAGCCAGCCCGGGTCGGTCTCGACCAGCCGGCCCTGCAGCGAGCGCTGCATCCGCCGGTTGCCGGGCTTCGGCCCGGCCACCGCCAGCCGCGACGCCTCCGCCACGGCCTCGGACAGTCGCCCGGTCCGGTTCAGCAGCTGGGCCCGGGACCGCGCCAGCGCCAGGTCGTGCGGCGAGCGCAGGGTGGCCGCGGCCAGCAGCTCGAGGGCCCGCTCCTCACCGGAGCGGCGGGCCAGCAGCGACGCCGCTTCGCCCTGGGCCACCGAGACCGCCAGGGCCCGCGCGGTTCGGGTCCGCCGGGGCAGGGCTCGCGCCTGCCGTCTCAGCAGCCGCCCGAGCCGCCCCAGCACTCCGCCGGACGGTGTCGCCATGCGAAGCAGTCTGCCGCATCGCGCGACCCGGCCTCTCCCGAACGCGGCCGGGCACTATGTTGGACAGATGCCCAGCGGACCGCCCACGGTGGTGCTCGCCACCACGAACGGCCGCGGCATGGGCCACCTCTCCCGGCAGATGGCGCTGGCGCTGGCCTCCCTCGGCGGGATGGACCCGGTGATCTTCTCGATGTCCTCCGCGGTCGCCGTGGCCGGACAGTTCGACATGCGCGCCGAGTTCGCCCCGGGGCCCCTGCGCGGGCAGGTGCCGCGCCGCTACTGGGACTTCTACCTGGCCGAACGCATCATGGCGCTGATCCAGGAGGTCAACGCCAGCGCGTTCGTGTTCGACGGCGTCTACCCCTACGACGGGGTGCTGCGCGCCCTGCGCCGGCTGCCCGACGTCCCGTTCATCTGGTCCCGGCGCGGCATGTGGAAGCCCGGCGCGGGGGCCCGCGCCCTGCGCTACCGGCGGCTGTTCGCCGCCGTGATCGAGCCCGGTGACCTCGCCTCCTCCGGCGACGCCGGGCGCACGGCCGAGCTGGACGACGCCCGCCGGGTCGGTCCCGTGACGCTGGCCGGTCTGGTGCGCCCGTTGGGTCGCGCCGCCGCTCGCGAGGCCCTGGGGCTGGACCCCGACCGGCCGGCGGTGCTGATCACGCTGGGCAGCACGCGGCGCTCCGACCTGTACGCCGCCTACGGCCGCACGGTCGAGCGGTTCGCCGCCGAGGGCTGGCAGGTGGCGGTCACGTCGTCGTTGATCGCGGGCGACGGGCACGGCACCCGGCGGCCGGGGGAACCGGTGATGATCTCGGTCTACCCGCTGGTGAAGTACCTGTCCGCCTTCGACGCCGCGGTCACCGCGTCCGGCTACAACGTGGTGCACGAGCTGCTGCTGTCGGCGGTACCGACTCTGCTGGTACCCAACGACGCCTCGGTCGACGACCAGGACACCCGGGCCCGGGTCGTGGCGGGCCAGAACCTGGCCCTGGCGGCCGATCCCGAGCGGCCCACGGAGTTCGAGGCCGCACTCGACCGGCTGCTGGACGAGCGGGTCCGCGGCCGGTTGCGGGACGCGTGCCGCGACCTGCCCCCGCCGACGGGGGCCACGGAGGCCGCCCGCGCGGTGATCGGCCTGGCCGCGGGGGGCCGGGTGGAGACCGCCGAGCGGGTCGAGTGGGGGGCGCTGAACGCGCAGCGGCTGGCCCGGCGCACCCTGGGCCGGGCGCTGCCCGACTCGGTCGCCACCCGGATGGGACGCACCGGTTTACTGCGCGGGGCCCCGCTGAGCCTGAGCCCGCAGCTCCTGCCCGCCCCCGACCCCGCCCGGCCCACGACCGGCCTGCGACTGCCGCCGGTCGACCCGCAGCACCTGGTGGTCACGGACGCCCTGCTGCCCGGCCTGTTCGAGAAGCGCCGGGTCGAGCACCTGCTGCCGGGGGCGTCCGACGCCTACGTGGCCGAACGGGCCCGGATCGCGGCGGAGCACTACCGGTTGCGCCCGACCGCGGCGCCCGTCGGCGAGCGGGCGCAGGCCTGGGCCCGGCTCGGCTGGGCGGCCGGTTCGGACGAAGATCGACCCGAGGTCTGATCCGGCCCCGGCCCGGGCCGTTCGTGCCACACTTTTCCGCAGCAGTTGCCCACGGAAGGACTCCGCGCCCGTGCCGCTCGACCTCGCCCTCATCGGGTTGGGCTACGTCGGCCTGCCCGTGGCGCAGGAGGCGTGCCGGGCCGGGCTGTCGGTGGTCGGGCTGGACATCTCACCCGAGGTCGTCACGGGCCTGAACGCGGGCCGTTCCCACGTCGACGACCTGGACGACGCGGCCGTCGCCGCGATGCTCGAGGCCGGGTTCCGGGCCGAACGGATGGACGACGACGCCGCGGCGCAGGCGCTGAGCCGGGCGGCCGCCGTGGTCATCTGCGTGCCGACCCCGTTGTCGGAGAGTGGCGGCCCCGACCTGACCGCGGTGCTGGCCGCCGCCGAGCGGGTGGCGACGTCCGTGCGCGAGGGGACGCTCGTCGTCCTGGAGTCGACGACCTACCCCGGGACCACCGACGAGGTGGTCCGCCCGGTCCTGGAACGCGACGGGCGGGTCGTCGGCCGCGACCTCTTCCTGGCCTTCTCCCCCGAGCGGATCGACCCGGGCAACCGGGAGTTCGGGTTCCGGAACACGCCCAAGGTGGTGGGCGGCGTCACCGAGGCCTGCGCCGACCGGGCGGTGGCGCTGTACGGGCAGCTGGTCGACGAGGTGGTCCGCACCCGGGGGGCGCGGGAGGCCGAGATGGCGAAGCTGCTGGAGAACACGTACCGGCACGTGAACATCGCGTTGGTCAACGAGATGGCGCGGTTCTGCCACGAGCTCGACATCGACCTGTGGGACGTGATCTCCGCGGCGTCGACCAAACCGTTCGGCTTCCAGGCCTTCAAGCCCGGCCCGGGGGTCGGCGGGCACTGCATCCCGATCGACCCGAACTACCTGTCCCACCGGGTCCGGGCCGCGCTCGGGTACCCGTTCCGGTTCGTCGAGCTGGCGCAGGAGATCAACCACGGGATGCCGGGCTACGTGGTGCGCCGGGTCGCCGACCTGCTCAACGAGGCGGCCAAGCCCTTGCGGGGGTCACGCGTGCTGCTGCTCGGCGTCACGTACAAGGCCGACGTCAGCGACCAGCGGGAGAGCCCCGCCCTGCCGATCGCGCTGGAACTGCTGGCCAAGGGCGCCCACGTGACCTGGCACGATCCGTTCGTCACCCACTGGCCGCTGGGTGACGAGGCCGGCGCCGAACGCGCCGACCGCCTGGAGGAGGCCGTGGCCAAGTCGGACGTGACCGTGCTGCTGCAGCACCATCGCGGTTACGACCTGGACGCGGTGGCCCACCAGGCCCCCCTCGTGCTGGACACTCGTGGCGTGATGCGACCATCTGCGACTGTGGAGCGACTGTGACGGACCTCGAGCAGACCCCGGCGGCAACCCTCGCCGCGCGCTACGGCCTGCCCAAGCTCGGCGGTCGCCCCGGCGTCGGCGGGTACCTGGCCCAGCTGTGGGACCGCCGGCACTTCACCCTGGCGCTGGCGAGGTCCCGGTTCCGGGCCCAGAACGAGGAGTACCAGCTCGGCATCCTCTGGGTGCTCCTGCTGCCCCTGATCAACATCGGCGTCTACTGGCTGGTGTTCGGCCTCCTGGTCAAGAGCCGGAGCAGCACCCGGCCGGACCACTTCCTGTCGTTCCTGACCGTCGGCATCTTCACCTTCGGGTTCTTCACCGGGTGCTTCGTGGAGGGCGCCAAGTCGATCGCCAAGAACCGGGGGCTGGTTCGCACGCTGCACTTCCCGCGCGCCGTGCTGCCGCTGTCGGTGGTCATCCAGCAGCTGATGACCCTGGGCGCGCAACTGGTGGTGATGTTCCTGGTGATCGTCGTGTCCGGCGAGCCGATCACCTACCGCTGGCTCCTGATCATCCCCGTCTACCTGATGATGACCCTGTTCTGCTCGGGCGTGGCCTTCGTCGCGGCGCGGCTCACGGTCCACATCCGCGACATCACCCAGATCATCCCGTTCGTGAACCGGCTGCTCTTCTACACCAGCGGCATCTTCTTCGTCGTCGCCGAGCGGTACGGCAAGACGGGCCCCGACGCGAGCACCCTGGGCAAGATCCTCAGCCAGGTGCTGACCGCCAACCCGCTGAACGTCTACCTGACCCTGGCCCGCGACGCGCTGCTCAGCCAGGACCGCCACATGAGGGGTGTGCACGCCACGGCGCTGCAGTGGCAGCTGGGCGTCGTCTACGGTGTGGTCGTGTTCGTGGTGGGCTTCTACTTCTTCTGGCGCGCCGAGGGGTTGTACGGCCGTGACTGACACCCGTTCCGACGCCGTGCCCAGCCCGGTGCAGCCGCCGCGGAAGCCGACCGTGATCGTCGACGACGTGCACATCACGTACAAGGTCTATGCGACCGGCCGGAAGGCGAACGCGGGCGACTCCGCCGGCGGCCACGGCCTGCTGAAGCGGCGTTCCCCGTCGATGCGCCGGGCCGAGTACGTCCACGCCGTGCGGGGCATCAGCTTCACCGCCTACGAGGGCGACGCGATCGGCGTGGTCGGCAGCAACGGGTCCGGCAAGTCGACCCTGCTCAAGGCGATCGCCGGTCTCATCCCGGCGAACCAGGGCGCCATCTACGCCGAGGACAACCCCACCCTGCTGGGCGTCAACGCGGCGATCATCAACGACCTCTCGGGCGAGCGGAACGTCATCCTCGGTGGTCTGGCCCTCGGCATGTCCCGCGAGGAGGTGCTGCGCAAGTACGACGACATCGTCGCCTTCTCGGGCCTGAAGCCCCGCTTCCTCGACCTGCCGATGCGGACGTACTCCTCGGGCATGGCCGCGCGGCTGCGCTTCGCCATCGCCGCCAGCGTCGAGCACCGGGTGCTGATGGTCGACGAGGCCCTGGCCGTGGGCGACAAGGGTTTCCAGAAGCGCAGCGAGCAGCGCATCCGCGAACTGCGGGAGAAGGCCGGCACGGTCTTCCTGGTCAGCCACTCCCTGCCGCCGATCCAGAAGACCTGCAACCGCGTGCTGTGGGTCGAGGAGGGGCTGCTGCGGATGGACGGCCCGGTCGACGAGGTCCTGGAGGCCTACACGGAGTTCACGGGCTGAGCCGCGTGAGACTCCGGATCCTGGTCGTCACCGTCGTCCACGATCCCGACGACGCCCGGATCCGCTACCGGCAGCTCGCCAGCCTCCTCGAGGCCGGCGCACGCGTCACGTTCGCCGCACCCTTCACGGCCTACGGCCGGACCCCGCCGGACGACGTGGAGCCGGTCGACCTGCCTCGCGCCGCCGGGCGGCACCGGACCGCGGCCCTGCTGGCGGCCCGGCGGGTGCTGGCCCGCGAGGGCCCGCTGCACGACGTCGTCCTGCTGCACGACCCGGAGCTGCTGCTCGCCGTGCCGGCGCAACGCCGGGCCGCGCCCGGTGCGCGACCGACCGTGGTGTGGGACGTGCACGAGAACACCGGCGCCGCGCTGCGGATGAAGCGCTGGGTGCCCTCGGCGCTGCGCCCGGCCGCCGGCTGGGCGGTGCGGGCGGCCGAGCGCTGGGCGGAGGGCCGCCACCGCCTGCTGCTGGCCGAGGAGAGCTACCGCGACCGGTTCCGGCGCGAGCACCCGGTGGTGCCCAACAGCGTGCTGGTGCCGGACGACGACCCGCCGCCGCCGGGCGACCGGCGCGTCGTGTACCTGGGCCGGCTGACCGCCGCGCGCGGGGTGCGGGAGATGATCGAGCTCGGCCGGTTGCTGAGCGGGCGAAGCGACGGGGAGGTGCAGGTCGAGCTGATCGGACCGGCCGACGCCGACGTGCGGGACGACCTCGCGCAGGCCCACGACCGGGGCTGGGTCACCCATCACGGGTTCGTGCCGAACCGGGCCGCGCTGCCGATGCTGCGGGGGGCGCTGGCCGGGCTGGCCATGCTGCACGACCAGCCGAACTACGCCCGGTCCCGGCCGACCAAGGTGATGGAGTACATGGCGCTCGGGGTCCCCGTCGTGACCACGCCCAACCCGGCCTCGGCGGACCTGGTGCGCCGCTACGGCAGCGGGCTCGTCGTCCCGTTCGGTGACCCGACGGCGGCGGTCGAGGCGGTGCTGGGCCTGCGGGGCGACGCGCGGCGCCGCACGGAACTGGGTGCGGCCGGGCGGGCCGCGGCCGTGCGCGACCTGGACTGGCGGGTGGACGGACGGCGGTTCGCGGAACTGCTCAGCGACTGGGGACGACCTTCGGCCCCGAGTGGCTGGAACCCGGCCCCGGAGTAGTGGGTTCGGCCAGTTTGCGCGGGCTGGACAGGAACCCGGCCCCCCACGTGAGGTGCATCGTCGCGGTGGTCACCGGCAACCAGGCGCGGGCCTTGGCCGGCAGCCCCCGGCCCTCGACGGCCGAGGCGAGCAGCACCGTGGCGGCGTACCCGATGGGCAGGACGGCGGCGGGCCGGAACCCGGCCAACGCGGCCACCGTCCCGGCGACCACGCCCGTCAGCGCCAGCGGCGGCGCCAGGTAGCGCAGGTTCACGGTGCCCTCGTGCCGGCGCATCACCACGCGACGCCAGCGGCCGTAGTGGAAGTACTGGCGGGACAGGGCCTTCATGGTCGAGCGCGGCCGGTACGAGACCCGCAGCTTGGGCTGGAACCAGACCTGGCCCCCGCTGCGCCGGATGCGCAGGTTCATCTCCCAGTCCTGCGCGCGCAGGAAACTCTCGTCGTAGCCGCCGACCCGGTCGAGTGCGCTGCGTCGGAACACGCCGAGGTAGACGGTGTCGGCGGGGCCGGCCTCGCCGCCGGTGTGGAAGCTGGCGTTGCCGACGCCGAAGCGGCTGGTCATGGCCCGGGCGACGGCCTGCTCGAACGGCGTGACACCCTCGGCGGCCATCACGCCGCCGACGTTGTCGGCGCCGGTGGCCCGCATCGTCTCGACGGCGGTGCGCACGTAGTCGCGCGGGAGGAGCGCGTGGCCGTCGATGCGGCAGACGACGGGGGCCTTCGTCGCGGCGATGGCCGCGTTCAGCCCGGCGGGGGTGCTGCCGGCCGGGTCGGGGTTGCGGACCCAGCTGACCCGCTTGTCGGTCTCGGCCAGCTCGGCGACGATCGCGTCGGTGCGGTCCTTCGACGGGCCGAGCGCGATGACCAGCTCCAGGTCGCCCGGGTGGTCCTGGTCGAGGGCATGCTGAACCGCCTGCTCGACGTGCTTCTGCTCGTTCAGCACGCACAGCACGATGCTGACCGCCACGTCGGCAGGCAGCCTCTCCGGGCCTTTCGCCTCGGGTGCCTGACCGTCCATTTGGTGGACACACTAAGGCATGGCCCCCCGGCTCCGTGCCGTAGCGAGCATTGTTCGGCGGAGTACTCCGGACGGCCGAGGAGCCCTTCAGAGCGGAGCCATGGGGGGCGACGAGAACGCCGCGCAGTGCCCGCCGAACAACGCGCAGTAGGCGCGGAGCCGGGGGCCATGCCTCGACGGTCAGGCCGCCTGGCAGACCTGCCTGACGTCGACTGCGGGTGCGGCGCCGCCCTGGTCGGCGTCGGCACCCGAGGTCGCACCGGGCGTGGCACCGGGGGTCACACCGCGCGAAGCGCTCGTGCTCGGCCGGGCCGACCCGCCGGCGGCACCCGTGGTGGGCTGCACCGTCACCGGTGTGGCGGGCCCGTGCTCGTTGGCCGTGATGGCGGCGTCGACCCGCTGACGGATGGTCGTGTAGTCGGGATGCTTGGGCACGATCAACGGCGGCAGGAACTGCACGCTCTCGATCTTGTGGCCCTTGGCCTCCTCGCCGAGCGTCAGGAACGCAGGCAGCTGACCGTTGGGGATGTCGGTCTTCACGACCTGCTTGCCGGCCGCGGCGATCTTCTGGAACCTGCGCAACAGGGTGGTGGGGTCGAGCTGGTTGACCATCGCCGTCATGACGCACCGCTGGCGCTGCATCCGCGCGTAGTCGCTGGCCCCCTCGCGGGAGCGGGCGTACCAGAGGGCGTGGAACCCGTCCATGTGCTGCCGGCCGGGCTCGATCCAGCCGTAGATGCGCGACGTGCCGCCCCCGATCGGCACCCGGGTCGACGCCACGATATCGATGCCGCCGACCGCATCGATCAACGACTTGAAGCCCTTCAGGTCGATCAGCACGTAGTAGTTCACCGGCAGGCCGGTGATGCCCTGGACCGCCTGCTTCATCGCCTCCGCCCCCGGGTCGCTCACCCCCGGGAACAGCTCCCGGTGCGCGGCCCCCCAGGTGTAGATGGCGTTCAGCAGGCACTCGTCACCGCAGGACCAGCCGTTGGGCAGCGCCTTGGCCGCGGGCGTGCCCGGCGGGAACGGGATGTTCTGCAGGTTGCGGGGGAAGCTGAACAGGACCGTGCGCCCGTCCTTCTCGTCGATGCTCGCCAGCGTGACACTGTCGGGGCGCAGCCCGACCCGGTCGGCCCCGGCGTCCCCTCCGAGCAGGAGCACGTTGTACCGGCCGTCCACCGCGGCCGAGGTCTGCCCGTCGCCGAACACCCCGGTGATCAGGTCAGCCGCCGACCAGGCCCGGCGGCCCGCGGCGAGCGGGACCAGGAACGAGAGGATCGCGAGCAGCGCCGTCGCCCCCGCCGTCCACCGGCGAGCGGTCAGCGGCAGGGTCGGCGGGCGGCCGAGCCGCCAGGCGTCGAGCAGCAGCACGGGCCAGGCGAGGGCCAGCACGAACAGCACGAGGGCGAGCAGGCGCAGCAGCAGGGGCTGGGTGAACAACCAGAGCACGATCTCCCGGTGCACCAGCCACAGCAGTACGAGCAGGCTGGCCACCCCGAGCAGCCCCAGCCAGACCCGGGTCGCGATCCGACCGAGGCCCTGGTTCCCGGCGACCAGCTGGGCGGAGCCGGGGGCCAGGACGCCGAGCCCGAGCAGGGTCCAGGCCCGGCGGACGCGGGGGTCGCCGGCGGGGCGGGGGGTCGCCGTGACGCGCTGCCCGGGGACGCCGCCCGCCTGGCCCGCGGGCCGGCGCACCTCGAGCTCGGGGCGGCCCGGGGAGCGGGCGGGGCCACGGGCGGGCGTGCGCAGGCCCCGGGCGCCCGGGGAGCCGGGAGTGCGCGGCCGCACCGGGGCGCCACGGGAGGTGGGCCGCGACGACATCGCGCCAGTATCGGGCCCTGATCACCGCCGACGACGGGATTGGGGCGTTTCGCCGGGCGGCGTGTCCCTCACGCGATCGGCGCCCGGCCCCCGCGACGCCGAGTCCCGCCCGACCGTCTTGTGGCGAATCGTCGGGGAATCGTCGCGGAAGAGAACAGCGGTTTCCTCTTTCGCGCTGACAACACCTGGTGGCGGGGCCAGTACCGACCGTCACAGGCGGATATCCTCGGGCGGCTGTGGGTGCGCATCCCGCAGGGGGGTCGGGTGCTCGGGTGGGCGAGCAGTCCCGGCGTGCTCGGGTTTCTCGGAGGGCTTGTGATCGTCAGCGGCGGCCGGACGCGTACGAGGCGCGGCAGGCGCACGCGCGCCGGTTCCGGCGGGCCGGTGAGCTCGGTGCGGACGGACGCGGGCTCGCGGGGCGCGCTGACGGTCGGCGACCGCGGGTTGCTGGCGGCCCAGCTGGCCGCCCCCGTCGGCCTGGCCCTCGTGCTGGTCAGTCTGGCCGGGTACGCCGTCTCCGGTGAGCGGGTCACACGCCAGGTGCAGGGGCAGCCGCAGGCCCTGACCGTGTCATACGCCGCCGACGTCCAGAACAAGACCGTCTACCCCGACGGGCGGGTGAGCATGCCGCAGCCCGTCTACACCCGGCTCGCCGACACCCTCGACGTCCCGGTCAGCTACTGGGCCCGGCTGCCGGTGGGCAGCCGACTGTCCGGCACGTTGTCGGTCGACGCCGAGCTGACCGCGCCCAACGGCTGGCGGCGCACGTTCTCCGCCCTGGACGGCAAGGACTTCGACTGGAGGGGCGACGCTCCCGCCGAGGGCCGCACCGTCTCGGCCACCGGCGAGCTCGACCTCGACCAGTTCGACCGGGTGATCGGCAAGCTGACCGACGCCACCGGGACGTCGCGCGGCACCTACGACGTCACGGTCACCGTGCGGGTCGAGGTGGCCGGCACCGTGGCCGGGCAGCCGGTGAAGGACCTGGTCACCACCCAGCTGCCACTCACCCTCACAGACACCCAGATCGGGCCGGCGAACGCGGCCTCGGCGAGGCAGGCGCAACTGGAGTCCAGGTCGTCGCTGCCGGTGGTCGCCCTCGTCGGCTCGCCGCGTCAGGTCACCCTGCTCGGCCACCCGTTCACGCTGCGGCACCTGCAACTGGTCGGGCTCGCCCTCGGGCTGCTGACCCTGCTGGGCGCCGCCGGGGCCGTCACCGTCGCCCGGCAGTCGGGCGGCGGCGACGAGGCGGACGCGACCCTGCGCCGGCACCGCGGGCGGATCGTGGAGGCCCAGGCCGCGCTCATCCCCTCCTCGCGCACCGTGCTGACGCTGGACTCGATCGGCGACCTGGTCCGCATCGCGGAGCGCTACGACCGGTTCGTCGTCCACCGGCACGCCGGGTCCGAGCACAGCTTCATGGTCGACGACGAGACCGCGCTGTACCTCTACACCGTCCTGTCCGACGTCCCGGCGCCCGAACCCGCGGGGGTGTCGGGGGTTCCGGAGGCGTCGGCGGACCCCTTCACCCAGGCCGCGTCGGAGCTGTCCACGCCGGGGACCGCGGAGGACCAGCAGGCCGAGCCGCCGACCGTCCCGCTGCAGCGGCGGCGGGACCGCGACCGCTCGCCCGCCGACGAGCGCCCGGTCGGCCCGATGGCGCGCAAGGGGTCGCCGGCCCAGCGGTCCCGGCACCGGGCCGCCCCCGCGCCCGATCCCGAGCCGCTGACCCCACCCGAGGGCGGCTGGTTCGGTGAGACGGCGTCCCCGACGTTCGACGCCACCACCGAACCGACGGCCGAACCGACGGCCGAACCGACGGCCGAACCGACGGCCGAACCGGCTGCCCGACCCGCGCCGGAGGCGCCCACGGAGCCCCTCGCGCACGGGCTCGCCGAGGACGCCGACCCTGAGGCCGACGCCGAGGCACAGGACGTGGCGGAGAACGAAGGGCGGCTCGAAGAGACCGGGACGTCCCCGGGCAACGCCGAGGCACCGCCGACCAACCCGATGCCGAAGATCCCGGCCCCCCGCGACACGCCCCTCACCGACGAACTCCTCGGCACCGCCGCCCCCGACGACGAGTCCTGACCCCACCCCCCCCCCGTCGATCATGCGCAAACGCATGTTCCGCGCGTTGATCATGCGCAAACGCATGATCGGCACCGTGATCATGCGCAAACACATGCTGCGTTTGCGCATGATCGACGGGGAAGTGCTGCGTTTGCGCATGATCACCGGAGGAGGTGGGCGAGGGTGTCCGTCAGGATGCGCGGGCCGTCGGTGGTGAGCACCGACTCCAGGTGGAACTGCAGGCCGGCGAACGACTTCCCGCGCAGGGCGTGCACCCGTCCGGTCCGCCCGTCCGCCGCCAGCTCGACCCCGGGGACCGCCCCGGGGTGCGACTCCCGCGCGAACGCGGCGTAGCTGTTGTAGAACCCGACCCGGGTGTCGTGCCCGAACAGCCGGATCCGCCGTTGCACACCCTGGTCGGGCGCGGGCAGCCGCTCGACGGCCAGACCGAGCCGCAGCGACAGCACCTGGTGCCCGAGACACACCCCGAGCACGGGAGCCCCGCTCGCCAGCCGGTCACCGGCCGCCACGTGCAGCGCCCGGATGCGGGGCACCGCGAAGTGCCGTGGGTCGCCCGGTCCGGGGCCGAGCACGAGAAGCTCGGCGTCCCGGCAGGTCTCGCGGGCGCCGGGCTCGGTGTGCTCGACGACCCGGACCGGATGCCCGAGGCTGCGCAGCAGGTGGGCGAGCATCGCGGTGAAGTCGTCCTCGGCGTGCAGGATGGTCACCGGGACGCCGCCGGCCGGTCGGCGCCCCCCGCCGCTCCCCTGCTCCTGCAGCCAGAAGTCGGCCAGCCGCTCGTTGCGCCCGGCGAGCGCGGACACCACCTGCGGATGGTTCGCCACCGGGTGATGCCTTGCCGAGGGAACACTTTCGGGCTCCGCGGTGGTGAAGGCCGCGACCACGGCCGCCGCCTTGGCCCGGGTCTCGGCCAGCTCGGACGCCGGGCGCGAGCCCCGCACGAGGGTGGCACCCGAGGCGATCGCCACGCGCCCGTCGTCCGCGATCGTCGCGGTCCGGATCAGGATCGGCGCGTCCAGCGACTGCCCGGCCGCGCCGTGCGAGAGCAGCGCGAGTGCGCCCCCGTAGTAGCCGCGCCCGCGGCCCTCGTGGCGGGCGATCATCCGGCACGCGTTGCGGATCGGACTGCCGGTGACGGTCGGCGCGAACATGGTCTCGCGCAGCACGTCCCGGACATCCAGCGCGGTGTGCCCGGACAGCACGTACTCGGTGTGCGCGAGGTGGGCCATCTCCTTCAGGTGCGGCCCGTGCACCCGCCCTCCGGCCGGGCAGACGGCGGCCATCATCTTCAGTTCCTCGTCGACCACCATGGCCAGCTCGTCGCGTTCCTTGGCGTCGGCCAGGAACCGCAGCGTGCCGTCGAGCGCGGCGTCGGCGGAGGGGTACCCGCCGGCGGGATAGCGCAGGGTGCCGCTGATCGGGTTCATGGTCACCACGCCGCCGTGCACGCTGACGTGCCGCTCGGGGCTGGCGCCGACGAACGTGATCCCCTCCCGCTCCGGCGTTCCCGGCACATGCACCAGGAACGTCCAGTAGGCGTGCCGTTCCCGGCGCAGCAGCCGGGCGAAGGCGCCCAGCCCGGCGGCCGCCGGCGGCCCGGGGACGTGCCCGGTCAGGCTGCGGTGCACGACGACGTTCGAGCCCTCGCCCCCGGCGATCTCGTCGTCCAGCACGGCCGCCACGATCCGCTCGTACTCGGCGTCGGGCACGTCGTACCCGGTCTCGACGAACCCGTGCGGCCCGTCCGGGACCAGGTCGAGCAGGTCGCGGGAGGCGACCAGCCGCCGTCCGGTCACCCGGAGCGCGAGCAGCGGGCTCCCGTCGTCCACCACGTCCATGCCCCGTTCGACGAGCTGCCGGAACGGCAGCACGGCCAGGACGTCGGGCCCGCCGGGTTCCAGCGGCAGGTCACCGACCGTCGCCGGGATGCTGACCTCGCCGAGCAGCACCTCGCACGCGCCCGGGTGGGCCTGCGGCCGGTGCAGGACGGCGAACGCGGGCGGCCGGGGGCCGGCGAGAGTCGTGAGGAGGTCGGCCAGGGGTTCTTCGAGGGGCGCCATCGCGGGTCTCCAGGGTCGGAGCCGCCCGCCGAGAGGGCCCGCACATGCGGAACGGCCGTCTCGACGAGACGGCCGTTTTCTTCGGGTTCCGGGGTGTGCTCAGTTCCGGGTCGGCCGCCGTCAGGCGGCCCACCAGCGAAGACTTGTGAGCGTGAGCACGCTCGAACGGTAGGGGGCGACCGGGGTCGATGGCAAGGCTAGGCTCGCGCCCATGCGTATCACGGTCATCGGTTGCGGCTACCTCGGCGCGGTCCACGCGGCGTGCATGGCCGACTTCGGCCACCAGGTCGTGGGCATCGATGTCGACGAACGCAAGGTCGCCGACCTGGCCGCGGCCAAGGCCCCGTTCTTCGAGCCTGGTTTGCCGGAGCTGCTGACCCGGGCCATGGAGACCGGCCGGCTGCGGTTCACCACCGACCTGGCCGAGGCCGCCCGGCCCGCCGGTGACGAGCAGCCGACCGTCCACTTCGTGTGCGTGGGCACCCCGCAGCGCAAGGGCGAGTACGCCGCGGACACCAGCTACGTCGACGCCGCCGTGACCGGCCTGCTGCCCCACCTGCGCCCCGGTGACGTGGTGGTCGGCAAGTCCACCGTCCCGGTCGGCACCGCCGCCCGGCTGGCGGAGCAGATCAAGGCCGTGCAGCCCGACGTCCCGCTGATCTGGAACCCGGAGTTCCTGCGCGAGGGCCACGCGGTGGACGACACGCAGCGTCCGGACCGCATCGTCTACGGTCTGCCCCCCGAGGAGGAGTTGGCCGCCCACGGCAAGGCCGCCCTCGACGCCGTCTACGCCATCCCGCTCGACGACGGGGTCCCGCTGATCACGTGCGACCACCCCACCGCGGAGCTGGTCAAGACCGCGGCGAACGCCTTCCTGGCCACGAAGATCTCGTTCATCAACGCGATGGCCGAGGTCTGCGAGGCCGCCGGTGCCGACGTCACCGCCCTGGCCAACGCCATCGGCCACGACGACCGGATCGGCCCCAAGTTCCTCGGCGCCGGGCTGGGTTTCGGTGGCGGCTGCCTGCCCAAGGACATCCGCGCGTTCATGGCCCGCGCCGGCGAGCTCGGCGCCGACCAGGCCCTGACGTTCCTGCGGGAGGTCGACGACATCAACATGCGCCGCCGCTCCCGCATGGTCGACATGACCCGCGAGGCGCTGGGCGGCTCGTTCCTGGGCAAGAAGGTCGCCGTGCTCGGGGCCGCGTTCAAGCCCGAGAGCGACGACATCCGCGACTCCCCCGCGCTCAACGTCGCCGCGCAGATCAAGCTGCAGGGCGCCGAGGTCGTCGTGACCGACCCGGCCGCGCTCGAGAACGCCCGCCGGGTGTGGCCCGAGCTGTCGTTCGAGGACAAGATCGACGTGACGGTCAGCGGCGCCGACGTCGTGCTGCTGCTGACCGAGTGGAAGCAGTACAAGAGCCTCGACCCGACGTCCCTGGCCGCCCTCGTCCGGCAGCCGCACGTCATCGACGGCCGCAACGCCCTCGACCCGGCCACGTGGCGCGCGGGCGGCTGGACGTACCGCGCGCTGGGCCGCCCCCGCGCCTGACCGCTCATGCTGTCGAAATGCACACTCCCACGGCCGTTTTGAACCGCGGGAATGTACATATGAACAGCATCAGCGGGTGAGGGCGGATTCGAGCAGCGCGCGCAGCGCGGGTTCGTCGAGCAGGTCCACCGGGCGCACCGTCTCACCGCTACCGGCGTAGAAGAACGACGCCCGCACCTGGTCCAGGGGGGTGTTCGTCAGCCGTGACCAGGCCAACCGGTACACCGCCAGCTGGACGGCGAGCGCCTCCGCCCGCTCCCCCACGGGCTTCGCGCCGGTCTTCCAGTCGACGACGTCCCAACTCCCGTCCGGGTTCCGGAACACCGCGTCGATGCGCCCGCGCAGGACGACGCCGCCCACCGGGGTCTCGACCGACACCTCGACGGCCTCGGCCATCCGGCCCGCCCACTGCGAGGCGAGGAAGTTCTGCTGCAACCGGGCGAGTTCGGCGTCGCCCACGTCGATCTCGTCGTCCCCGGCGCCGGGCATCTCCTCCACGTCGAGCAGCGCGGCGGCACCGAACCGGCGTTCCAGCCAGGCGTGGAACCGGCTGCCGCGACGGGCCTCCGGGCTGGGTTCGGCGGGCATCGGGCGGCGCAGGGTGAGGGCCAACGCGGCCGGGTCCGCGGCCAGGGCCACCAGCCGGGACGCCGACAGGTGGGTGGGCAGGGACACCGCGGCCCGGGCGTCGCGGGCCGCGTCCCGCTCGGCCAGCAGCAGGTCGACCTCCCTCGACCAGCCCAGTTCCTCGAGGCCCTCGTCGTCGTCCGCCACGGGCGCGGGAAGCCTGGCGCCGCCGGCGATCTCACCGATCGCGGCCACCACGAGTGCGGCGCCCTCCTCGACGCCCTGCCGGCGACCGGCCAACGGGTCGACGGGCCATGGCGTCGGGGCCCCGTCGAGCTCACGCGGGTTCACGGCGCCCTCGTCGACGGCCTCGGCCCAGCTGCCGGCGCTCACCCCGGGCAGCTGCCCGGCCAGCTCCGCGACCTGGCTGAGGAACCGCGACGGCTCCCGCGCCCCCTTGCCGTCGCCCCACAGGGCGCCGGTCAGCAGCAGCCGGTGCCGGGCCCGGGTGACCGCGACGTAGGCCAGGCGGCGCTCCTCGGCGACCTCCTGCTCGGCCGCCGTGTACCGGTAGGCGTTCAGCGAGGCGGCCAGCTCCTCCTGGCTGCCGTCGGCCTCGGGGTGCCACTGCGGCAGGCCGAGGGCGTCACCGCGCAACGGGTAGGGCAGCGCACCGAGCTCGGTCAGCCAGGCGTTCGACCGCACCGGTGGGCGTCCGTTCGACCCGGCCGGGAAGGTGCCCTCACAGAGCCCGGTGACGGCGACGGCGTCCCACTCCAGCCCCTTCGCCCCGTGCACGGTGAGCAGCTGGACGGCGGTCTCGGGCTGCTCGACCGCCCCGGTGTCGAGGCCCCGTTCCTGCTGCTCGGCGGCCGACAGCCAGGACAGGAAGGACCCGAGCGTCGGCCGCTCGCCGTTCTCCTCGAACGCGGCGGCCACGTCGACGAACGCGTCGAGGTGGGCGCGCGCGGCGGCCGGGTCGACGCCGGGGCGGGCTGCGACCTCGACGTCGAGCAGCAGCGCCCGCTCGGTCTCCTGCACGAGGTCGGGCAGCGGCAGGGACAGCCGGGCCCGCAACCCACGCAGGGTGCCGGCCAGGCGTTCGAGCCGGTGCCGGCCCGGCTGGGACAGCTGCTGCCCGGCCGGTCCGGTCCAGTCGGACGGGGGCAGCTGGTCGAGGGCCTCGATCACCGACGGCTCGTCGACGGCGTCGACCTGCGCGCGGCTGCGCCGGGCCCGGTCGCGGGTGCGCTCGCGGTGACTCTGCTTCGACCAGGCGCCCAGCGCCTCCAGGTCGGCCGGGCCGAGCCGGCACGACGCCCCGGCGACCAACCGGGCCAGCGAGTCGCCGCGACCCGGGTCGTGCACGACCTCGAGAGCGGCTCGCAGGTCGGCGATCTCGGGCACGTGCAGCAGACCGCCGAGGCCGATCACCTCGACCGGCAGGCCGCGCTTGCGCAGCTCCGCCTCGACCGCCGGGAACTGCGACCGGGCCCGGCACAGCACGGCGACGCTCGGCCGCCCGCCGTCGGACCCCTCGGCCCACAGCGCCGCCGCCCAGTCGGCCACCGCGCCGGTCTCGGCCTCGAGCGTCTCGTGCCACTCGGCCCGCACCTCGCCGGCGCCCGCGGCCGGCCCGGCGCTCAGCGCGCCCACCTCGACGCGCGCGGCCGGGTCGCTCCACGGCGCCGGTACCCGCAGCGGGCCGGCGACGGCGTTGGCGACCGACAGCACGGCGTGGTCGTTGCGCCAGCTCGTGGACAGCTGCGCCACCGCGGCCGGACGTCCGTCGGCGGTCGGGAAGTCCGCACCGAACCGCTGCAGGTTCCCGGCCGACGCCCCGCGCCAGGCGTAGATCGACTGGTGCGGGTCGCCCACCGCGGTCACGGGATGCCCCGCCCCGAACAGGTTCTGCAGCAGCACGACCTGGGCGTGGCTCGTGTCCTGGTACTCGTCGAGCAGCACCACGCGGTAGCGCTGTCGCTCGCCCTCGCCGACCTCCGCCGCGTCGCGGGCCAGCTGCGCGGCCAGCGCCACCTGGTCGCCGAAGTCGAGCAGTTCGCGCTCGCGCTTCAGCTCGACGTAACGGCGCACGATCGGCACCAGGCGCGCCCGGGCGGCCAGCCGCGCGTGCACCGCGCGGACGTCGGCCTTCATCGGGCCCGGGACGGCGTCCCCCACCTGCGCGGGCAGCGTCTCGAGCCGCTCGGCCAGGCTCGCGCACAGGGCCTCGACGGCGCCGAGATCGGCCAGGTGCTCGGCACATTCACCGGCCAACCGCAGCACCGCCTCGACGACGGTGGCCCGCGCCGAGTCGACGCCGGACATGTCGCCGTCCCAGCTCTCCACCAGGTCGTCGACCAGCTGCCAGGCCCCGGCCTCGCCGAGCAGCCTGGCCCCGGGCTCGATCCCGAGCCGCAGGCTGTGGTCACCGAGCACCCCGGCCGCGTACGAGTGGTAGGTCTGCACGCTCACCGGACCACTCGTGGAGCCTCTCGACGTCCCGCCCGGGCCGCCCGGGCCGCCCGGGCCGAGCCCTGCGCGCTCCAACGCCCGCAACCGCGACCGGACCCGCTCGGCCAGCTCGCCCGCCGCCTTGCGGGTGAACGTCAGGCCCAGCACCTGGTCGGGCGCGACGACCCCGTTGGCAACCAGCCACACCACGCGGGCCGCCATCGTCTCGGTCTTGCCCGACCCGGCCCCCGCGATCACCAGTTGCGGTTCCAGGGGGGCCTCGATCACCCGGGCCTGCTCGGCCGTCGGGCGTGGCCGGCCCAGACGGGCGGCGATCTCGTCGGCGCTGATCCGCGGCGCCGGGTCCTCCGTCGGGACGACCTTCGCCGGGCGCGACCTCGACCGCCGCACGACGACCGGCACGTCGGGCAGGTCGAGCGCCAGCTGGTCCTCGCCGACGGAGCCGGCACTGCGCCGCGTCACTCCGTCACCTGCCGGCCCTCGGTCTGCACCGGGCAGGCCCGCCGCAGCGAGCAGACCCGGCACATCGAGTTGTTCCGCGCGGCGAACTGCGAACCGGCCATCCCGTCGGCGACCTCGAGCACCAGGTCGCGGGCCCAGCCGGGGTCGGGGTCACGGGTGAGCGGCGGCTGCTCCTGCACGGAGACGGACTTCTGGCTGCCGCCCAGCTGGACCAGGGCCGCGCCCCCACTGTCGGCCTCACCGGGCAGCAGCTCGAAACCGCCCTCCTCGACGGCCAACTGGTACACGCCGAGCTGGGCGTGCCGGGCCACCTCGGCCTTGGTCGGCGCGCTCTTGCCGGTCTTCAGGTCGACCACGACGAGCAGACCCTCGGGGTCGCGTTCGAGCCGGTCGACCAGCCCGTTGATCCGGGCGCGGCCCACGTCGACCTGCACGGCGCGTTCGGTCGCGACCAGCTCGCGCCCGGCGGCCTTCGACTTGGCCACGTACTGCGCGAGCTTCTCGACCATCTGCCGGGCCCGGGCCTTCTCGGCGTCGGCCACCCACCCGCTGCCCAGCCCGAGCCGGTCGAAGCGTTCCTCGAGCAGCGCGAGCAGCGTCGCGCGGTCGCCGTCCGGCACCTCCTCGGCCAGCTCGTGCACGAGGTTGCCGAGCTCCTGCGCCGACGACGACGGCCGCCGCCCGCCCGACTGCTCGAGCAGCCAGCGCAGCGCGCACCGCTGGTACTGCTCCACCTGCGACGGGGAGATCGACACCTGCTCACCCGGGCCCCGCAGCGGCGCGTCCACCGTCAACGGCGCCAGCCCCCACCAGTCCTGCGGGTCCGCACCCGGCACCCCGGCCGCGGCCAACCGGGCCAGCTGCCGCGCGGCCGCACCCCGGCGGCGGTCGGAGGCGTCGTCGTCCACCACCACCGCGCGCAGCCGGGCGACCAGCGCGGGCAGGGTGAGCCCGTCGGGGACGTCGGCCAGCGGGCGCAGGTCGTCGTCGGCGCCGTCGGGGTCGACCAGGTCGACGAACGGCGAGGGCATCAGGTCGTCGGAGCGGACGGCGGTCACCAGCAGCTCGCGCCGGGCCCGGCTGACGGCCACGTGGAAGAGCCGCAGCTCGTCGTCCAGCACCGCGCGGCGCTGGGCCACGAAGTCCTCCGCGCCCGGCGTCGAGGGACCGCCGCGACCGTCGCTGACGTCGACGAGCCGTTGCGCCCCGAGCAGCGACCCGCGCAACCGCAGGTCCGGCCACGCCCCCTCGTGCACGCCGGTCACCACGACGACGTCCCACTCCAGCCCGGCCGCGGCCTGCGCGGTGAGCAGGGCGACGGCCTGACCGGCGGGGGCCCGGTCGGCGAGGGTGTCGGCCGGGACCTCCTGCCCCTCGAGGTACTCCAGGAACGGCGCGGGCCCCGCCTTCGGGAACCGGTCGACGAACCGGGAGGCGGCCTCGAAGAGGGCCATCACGGCGTCCAGGTCCCGGTCGGCCCGCCGCCCCGCGACGCCCCCGGACAACGCGAGCCGCTGCCACGGTTCGGCCAGCCCGGTGGCCGACCACAACGCCCAGAGCACCGTCTCCGCGGACGCCCCCGGACCGAGCGCGGCCTGCCCCGCGGCCAGGACCGCGGCCACCCGGCGGACCGGGGCGAGCACGGGGTCGAGCATCGGGTCGTCGTCGAGGGAGTCCGCGTCGGCGGCGGTGGCGAGAATCGATTCGACGAGCAGCGGGTCGCTGCCGCGCTCCCCGCCGCGGGCCAGCTCGCGGGCCCGCAACGCCTGGCGCAGCCGGCGCATGGCGATCGCGTCGGCCCCGCCGAACGGGCCGGCGAGCAGTTCGGCGGCCGTGTCCGGGTCGAGCGTGGCGGGATGCAGCACGGCGCGCAGGGTGTGCCGCAGCGGGACGACCGCCGGCTCGTCGCGGACCGGCACCTCGGTCGGCGGCAACGCCACCGGGACGCCGGCCGCGGCCAGCGCGCGCCGCACGGGCGCCGTGTCCTTCGTGGACCGGGCGATCACCGCCATCCGGGCCCAACCCACGCCCCGTTCCAGGTGCGCCCGGCGCAGGTACTGCGCGATGTAGGCCGCCTCCCGGGCCGGGGACGCGAGAATCCTCACTGCGCAACGCTCGTCGCAGACCTCCGGATCGGGTGCTGCCGCCCGGTGCCGGACGGCCCCGGCGCTGGCGATGCGCTCGGCGACGCGCCGGGCCACGGCCCGCAGCACCGGACCCTGTCGGTGCCCCGTGCCCGAACCCAGCCCGACGACCGGCGCCGGTTCGCCGTCCACCGAGAAGAGCTCGGGGGCGTCGCCGAGGAACCGGGGGCTCGCCCCACGGAACCCCTGCGTCGCGGCGTCCGGGTCACCGGCCAGCAGCAGGTCCCGCCCGCCCCCGGCGAGCAGCCGCAGCAACCGGACCGTGGCGGCGGTCAGTTCCTGCGCGTCGTCGACCACGATCAGCTGCCGCTCGGCCAGCTCGGCGTGCAGCAGCTCGCGGTCGGCGGCCAGCAGCGCGGCCGCCTCGTCGACGATGCCCGCCGGGTCGTACGCGCCGGGCGTGGCCAGCGCCGTGACGTCGAGGTACTCGGCCAGCACCTGGGCCGCGGCCGGCCAGTCGGGGCGGCCGAACCGCCGGCCCAGGTCGGCCAGGCCCTCGGGGGTGATGCCGCGCTCGACGGCCCGCATCATCAGGTCGCGCAGCTCGCCGCGGAACCCGCGCAGGGTCAGCACGTGCTCGTCGACCGGGTCGGGCCAGCGCGGCCCGGGCACGGCGCCGTCGGCGTGACCGGCCAGCAGCTCGGCGAGCATCCGGTCCTGCTCGGGGCCGGAGATCAGCTGGGGCGGCGGCTCACCGGCCAGCACGCGGGCGCGCCGCAGCACGCCGAACGCGTACGAGTGCGGGGTGCGCGCGACCGGTTCGCGGACCGTGCCCCCGATGCGCGCCGACAGCAGGTCACGCAACCGTGCGGCGGCCTGCCGGGTGGGGGCCAGGGCGAGGACCGACCCGGGCTGGACGCCGTCGCGCACCACCCGCGCGGCCGCGGCCTCGACCAGCGTGGTCGTCTTCCCGGTGCCGGGGGCGCCCAGCAGCACGACGGGCCCCGAGCCCTGGCGACGGTCGACGACGAGCCGCTGGTCGTCGTCCAGCTCGAGCCGGTCACCCGCCACCGGGGGTGGCGGCAGGAGGCGGACGGAGGAGGGCACCGGCAGATCCCATCACGTCCCACCGACTCTTCTGTTCGTGATCATGCAGAAACCTCGAGCCCGTAGGGGCCCGACGCGAGACTCCCGCGCGGCTGGCGCGAGGTTTCTGCATGATCACGAACGAATGGAAGGCGGTTCCCAGCGGGCCTCGCGCAGGTCGACGCGCTCGCCGCCCGGGCGCATCGGGGTGCGTTCCTTCGCGAAGTGCACCAACGCGCGCTCCTCATGGCCGGTCGCCGGACGCCCGTCGGCGCGCACCACCCGCCACCAGGGCACGTCGGAGCCCCAGTGCGACATCACCGACCCGACCTGGCGCGGGCCGCCGCCGACCTCGCGCGCGATGTCCGAGTAGGCCATCACCCGTCCCGGCGGGATCGCGGCGACGAGCTCGAGCACGTCACCGATGTATGCGTCGTCCATCCCTCATCCTTCGAACTGTCCGCACTCGAACCATCACAGAACGTATGCTCGGCCCGGCCATGGTCTTCTCCTCCCCCACCTTCCTGTTCCTCTTCCTGCCGGTCACGCTGCTCGGCTACGTCGCCGTGCCGGCCCGGTGGCGCAACGCCGTCCTGCTGCTGGCCTCTGTCGTCTTCTACGTCTGGGGAGCGGGCGCGGCCGTCGCGGTGCTGCTGTACGTCGCCCTGGTCGCGCTGATCGGCGGGCGCCTGGTGGCGCACGACCGTTCGCGTCGCATCCTCGCAGCCCTCGTCGTGCTGCTGCTCACCCCGTTGGCCTTCTTCAAGTACCTGCCGCCGCTGGCTCAGCTCAGCCTCGGCCACGCCCCCGCCTGGGCGCTGCCGCTGGGCATCTCGTTCTTCACCTTCCACGCGATCAGCTACGTCGTCGACGTGCACCAGCGCCGGATCGAGCCCGAACGGTCCACGAAAGACCTTCTGCTGTACCTGTTCCTGTTCCCGCACCAGATCGCCGGGCCGATCGTCCGGTACCGGGAGATCGTCACCGAGCTGAAGGACCGCCGCGACGTCACCCTCGGCAACCTGACCTACGGCTGCTCGCGCTTCACCTGGGGGCTGGCCAAGAAGGCGTTCGTGGCCGACTCGGCGGGAGTCGTGGCCGACGCCGCGTTCGCCGGACAGGGCACCCCGAACCTGGCCACCGCCTGGCTCGGCGCCCTCGCCTACGCGATCCAGATCTACTTCGACTTCAGCGGGTACACCGACATGGCCGTCGGGCTGGCCGCGATGTTCGGCTTCCGGTTCCCGGAGAACTTCGCCAACCCCTACCGCGCGATCGGGCCGGCGGACTTCTGGCGGCGGTGGCACATGACCCTGTCCCGCTGGTTCCGTGACTACCTGTACATCCCCCTGGGCGGCAACCGGCACGGCGTCCGACGCGAATACCTCGCCCTGGTGATCACTTTCACCGCGACCGCGTTGTGGCACGGCGCCGCCTGGACGTTCCTCGTGTGGGGCGCCCTGCACAGCGCGGCCCTCCTGCTCGAGCGCGTCACCGGGCTGCGCGAGGACACCCGCGCGCTGGCCGCCCGCCGGGCGCTCACGGTGGCGTTCGTCGTCCTGGCCTGGGTGCCGTTCCGGGCCCCCACCCTGCACCGGGCCGTCGAGATCTGGCACGGCATGGTCGCCGGCGGGTTCGGGGCGCCCTCGCCGCAGGTGCTCCTGACGTTGACGCCGTGGAGCCTGCTCGCCCTCGGCCTCGGCGGCCTGGCCGCCGTCGGGCCGCGCGAGCGGACCGGATTCCAGTGGGTGCACGGTCTCTGCCCACCCGATCTGAGCGGATTCCGTTACGGACGCGCGGTTCTGGTGGCGCCGGCGTTGCTGGTGGTGGCGGTGGTGTCCATGTTGTGGCTCGACTTCAGCCCCTTCCTCTACTTCCAGTTCTGATCATGATTCGCTCTGTCATGCTGGGTGACCGTGACGCTGCTGGCCCCTGAACGCACCCGGATGCCCGGGCCGCGGCGTGAACCGCCGGACCCCCCGCGGGACGACGCCGAGCCCCTTCCCCGGGCTCGGGAACCGTTGCTCCTGGCGGGGTTCCGGGCCGAACTGCGCCGTCGGCGCAGTGTCGCGGCCGCCCGAGTGGTCACCGCGTCCATCGCGTTCGGGCTGCTGTCGGTCTGGCTGGTCCATCCCCCGCTGACCGGTGGCGACGAGAACCGGCGCGAGAGCGCGTTCCCGGCCTGGGCCAGCTCCGCGTCGGGGCTGGCGGACCGGCTCCTCGACGGCCAGCAGTACCGCGACACCGACGCCGCGCTGCGCGACCGGCTCGCGCTGCGCCGCTACGTCGCCGAGGCGGTCGGCGAGGCGAGCAGTGGCGAGGCGGGCAGCCTGAGCCCGCGCGTCGTCGTCGGGGACGGCGGGATGCCCTTCCTGGCCGAGGATTTCACCGCCCCCTGCGACGTCGACTTCGACCCCGCCGCGACCGACGCGGGTCTACGCGCGTTGCAGGCCCTGGGGTCACGCACCGGTCGGACGATCTCGGTGGCGATCGCCCCGGACAAGTCGTCGATCCTCACCGACGGGCTCGGGCGGCGCGGCCCGGCCCTGATGAGCTGCTCCGACGACGTCCGGCGCCGCACCCTGGCCCGGTGGCCGGCGGGTTCGGGCACCCAGGTGCTGACGGTCTGGGACCAGGTCGCGGCGGCCGAGAAGGCCCACCCCGGCAAGATCTACCAGTACGGCGACACGCACTGGACGACGCTGGGCGCCCTGACGTTCGCCCAGGCCCTGGTCGCGTCGCTGGTCGACGCCGGGCAGGCCCCGGCGGCCCTGCGGGGAGACCCGGTCGCGAAGCACGTCGACGACGCGACCCTGCCCGGCGACCTCTACCGGATGATGGGCGTCGACCGGGTCGAGACCCTGCCCGTCTACAAGGTGACCCGCAAGCACGTGAGCGTCACGACGAAGGTGACGCCGACGGCGTCCGGGCGCGGGCTGGTCAGCTACACGGCCACGGTGGACGACTCGAGCGATGCGAAGGTCCCGATGGTCACCGGCCGGACGCTGGTCATCAACGACTCGTTCTTCTCCCGCGCGGAACTCGAGCTCGCGCCGTACTTCAGCAAGCTCACGGTGATGCACTACGACGACTTCACGACCGCGGTCCGCGACGGCAGCCTGCCCGACTTCGACCGGCTGATCATCGAGTCCGTGCAACGCGGGTGGCCGGCCCGGGCCGGCTGGCTCGAACCGGGTACTCCCGTCCACACCGGGCTCGCGGCCGCTATGTCGGCGCCTGCTCGCGGCTCGGACGCGCGACCGTGAGCGCCACCGCAGCCAGTACGGCGACCGCGGCCGCGACCCCACCGCCCCAGGTGGCGATCGCGAACAGCACCCGGCGCGGCCCGTCGTCCGCCGCGTGGACGGCCCCGGCCACGGCCCCCAGGGCCGACGCGAGAGCCACCGCGCACCACGCGGCGCGCGCCTGACGGCGTGGCACCCCGCCCGGGTCGAGCAGCCCGTGCCAGAGCGCCACGCAGAGCAGCCCGGTCACCAGGTCGAGGCCGACGACGCCGGCCCCGGAGTGGGTCCAGGCGACCGGGACCTCGTGGGCGGGGGGCGGCAGGTAGTACGGCAGGTCGGGGCTCATGCTGCCGATCACCAGCGCGGTCGGGGCCAACCACCCCCGGAACCGCCCGCTGACCAGCAGCGGGACCACGGCGGCGGGATGGCTTCCGGTGAACGGCATCCCGCGATCCTGTCAGGTCGACACCGGTCGGCTCCCTCAGATCTGCGCCCGGAAGTGTCGCCGTGAGCCGCGCGGCGACCGTCATGGCGACCATTCGGGACGCACCTGGCCAGCGGCCCGCGGCGTCATGTGGAAATGCGCATATCGACCGGCCACTCCATGATCGCTGACACCCGAAAGCGATCACCGAGAAGGGACCACCCATGTTCGCCGTCGCCGCCGCCGTCATCTTCGCGTTCGCCCTGATCCTCGACTGGGCGGGCGAGAGCCTGGGTGACGCGTTCACCCCGCAGACGCTGATGTTCGCCGGGCTGCTGTGCATCGCGTTGCACCTGGCCGGCTTCTACACGAGTACCGCGCGCCTCACCTCGCGCCGCCGCCGCTGACCCCGATGATGCGTTTGTGCATGATCACCGCCCCTGCGTTGATCATGCGCAAACGCATCAGTACCGGGGTTGGGCCGGGTCGATCTCGTCGATCCAGGCCAGGACGCCGCCGCGCAGGTGCGTGACGCCGTCCACATCCGCCGCCCGCAGGGCGTCGAGCAGCCGGCCCGACCGGGCCCCGCTCTTGCAGTACAGGACGACGGGCCGCCCGGCCGAGACCGCCCGCACCGTCTGCGCGGGGTCGGCCCAGTGGGCCATCGGCACGAGCGAACTACCGGGGACTGCGCAGATCTGCGCCTCCCACTCCTCCCGGACGTCGACGAGCACGAAATCCCGCTCCCCCGAGTCACGTTCGCGCAGCATCGTGGCCAGCTCGGACGGCGTGAGCTCACCGGCCGCCGGCGCCTCGACCGCCGCGGCGGGAGCCTCGAGCGAGGTCACCGGCACCCGGGAGGGGTCGGCGCGCACGTCGATCGTCCGCCACGAGAAGCGCTGCCCGTCGAACACCGTCAACCGGCCGAGCAGCGAATCACCCACCCCAGCGAGGAGTTTCAGCACCTCGAACGCCATCGCGGACCCGATCGTCCCGCAGACCGCACCGAACACCCCGGCCTGCTCGCACGAGGGCACCGCCCCCGGGGCGGGCGGCGACGGGTGCAGGTCGCGGTAGGTGACACCCGGCGTCCCGTCGTGCGGGTGCGCCCAGAACACCGAGACCTGGCCGTCGTAGCGGAAGATCGAGCCCCACACGCACGGCAGGTTCAGCACCTCACAGGCGTCCGAGACCAGGTACCGGGTCGGGAAGTTGTCGGCGCCGTCCACCACGAGGTCGTACCCGCGCAGCACCTCGAGCGCGTTGGCCGAGCTCAGCCGTTCGGCGTGCCGGACGACGCGCACCTCCGGATTCACCCGGGCCAGAGCGGAGGCCGCACTGTCGACCTTGAGCCGGCCGACGTCGTCCACCCCGTGCACCACCTGCCGCTGCAGGTTGGTGACGTCGACCGTGTCGGCGTCCACCACACCGAGGGTGCCCACCCCGGCGGCGGCCAGGTACTGCAGCACCGGCGAGCCGAGCCCACCCGCACCCACCACCAGGACGCGGGCCGCGAGCAGCCGGCGCTGACCGTCACCCCCGAGGTCCGGCAGCACGAGATGCCGCGCATACCGCTGCAACTGCGCGGGTGTCAGCGGCGGACCGGGTTCGACGAGCGGCTTCACGGGTACGGCCAGGGGCTCGGCCGGCACCCCTTCAGGCCCTTGGTCTGCTGCATCATCACGGGAGCCACCTTGCCCTTCCCGGCGCAGTACTCGTGCCCGTGCCCGAGGGTGTGGCCGACCTCGTGGTTGACCACGTAGTGACGGTAACCGGTCAGGTCTTTCGAATACTCCGGGATCCCCTTCACCCAGCGGTACATCGTGAGCACGGCGGTCGTGCCGCTGCCGCAGGAGAGCTTCCCGTAGGTGACCAGCGGCCGGCACAGGCGCGCCGAGGTGGCGGGGCTGGCCAGCACCACGCGGACGTCGTAGGCGCCGTCGGTGCGCGCGAACCGCTTGGCACCGTCGTGCGACCACGACCGGTCGTCGTTGAGCGTGTCGAGCACGAAGTCCGCGAACGCCCGCCCGTCGACGTCCAGCCCGCGCTCCACCTCGACCCGCACCCGGTAGAGCCGCCCGCTCGAGCCCTTCGGCGGTCTCGTGTCGCCGGCCACCGTGCGCAGCGTGCCCTTGGCCTGCCAGACGACCGTGCGCGACCGGAGGCCGGCCCGTCGGTCGGCCTTCTCCCGCGCGGACAGGCTGGGGGACGCCGTCGGGCTCATCGTCGGGCTCATCGTCGGGCTCACGGTCGGGCCCGCGGACGGCGCGGCGACGGCCGGCGGGGCGGACGACCCACCGGAGGACGAGGACGAGCAGGCACCGAGTGCCGCGGCGAACCCGAGGCCCGCGCACAGCATGATCAAAAGGCGTTGCCCAGAGTAAGCGTCCCCGTACGATCTGCGGTAGAATCGGCGCTCAGCCCGAAAAACTTTCGTCCTCACTCAGTTCCCCCGGAGAGGTACGCGCGAGTACCCCTTTTCCGGTACGGTTCGATCAAACGTGGTGACAATCACGCCAGAACGTATCCCTTCGGGGTTGCGGGGCTCCGGACTAGAAGTTGATCAGGTGCAAGGCGAGCTAGCTGTAACTGGTCGTAGCGGTAGACTTACTGAGTGCTGGTGGGGGCGCCAAGGGTCCTGCCACGCGGCGAGGCTACGACTATCCGCCCTCGAGGAAGGACAGCGACCGTGACAGACATCAGACGTCGCGGAACGCGATTGCCGCGCACCGCTCGACGCAGCCAGCTGCTCCAGGCCGCTCGCGAAGTCTTCGTCGCCCAGGGCTACCACGCCGCAGCCATGGATGAGATCGCCGAACGGGCCGGCGTCAGCAAACCCGTTCTGTACCAACACTTCCCAGGCAAGCACGAGCTGTACATGGCCCTGCTGGACCACTACGCGGTCGAGGTCATCGACGACGTCCGCCAGGGCCTGTCGGCCAGCCGCGACAACCGGCTGCGCGGCCTCGGCGCGATCAGCGCGTTCTTCGACCTGGTCGACAGCGAGGACGAGTCGTTCCGGCTGATCTTCGAGTCCGACCTGAACGACCCGGAGGTCCGCAGCCGCGTCGAGGCCGTGCACGAGCAGTGCGCGCAGATGGTCGCCGAGCTGATCATCGAGGAGACCAGCCTGCCCACGGACGAGGCCTTCCTGCTGGGCATGGCGCTGGTCGGGATGGCCCACACGTCGGCCCGGTTCTGGCTGCGCAGCCTCCGGACGATGCCCCGCGAGGAGGCGATCCGCCTGGTGGCGACCCTGGTCTGGCGCGGGATCGCCGGGTTTCCCCGTGTCGACGAGAACGGAGCCGACGTCCTCCAGGTCCGACCCGGAAACGTGAGGGACGGGCACTCGGTGGACATCCGGCTCGCCGAGGCGGTTTCGCCCGTGGCGGACGCGGCGCCCTGAACGCGATCTACCCCTGTGCGGTGAGTTAGCCTGCGATTGCAGTCTGATCGCAGCAGCAGAACCGACAGGAAGGTCGTGACCGTGGAGGTCAAGATCGGCGTCCGGGACGTTCCCCGGGAGATCGTGCTGGAGTCCGACTCGACGCCCGACAACGTCGTGGCCGCGGTGGAGTCGGCGGTCGCGTCCGGCACGCTGCTGCGGCTGACCGACGAGAAGGGCAAGCTCACCGTCGTGCCGGGCGGGCTGATCGCCTACGTCGAGATCGGGGCCGCCGAGACCCGGCGGGTCGGCTTCGGGACGCTCTGAGTTCTCGGGCCCTCAGCTCGAGAGCCCGAGTTCGGCCATCCGCTGGGTGTGCCGTTCGGTGATGCGGCCGAACATCTCGACGATCCCGACCAGGCCCATCCCCGTCGTCCCGCCCGCCCCGACCAGCAGCACCGAGAACGCCTCCCGGTCGGCCGCCACCCGCTGGCCCTGGCTGAGGGCCTCGCCCACCAGGCGACGCCCCCACAGGGCCAGCCGGCTACCCAGCTTCGGGTCCTCGGCGATCGCGGTGCGCACCTCCTGGACGACGAACGCGGCGTGCTTCTGCGTGTCCAGCGAGGAGAGCACCAGCTCGCGGGTCTCCGGGTCGAGGTAGGTGCTGATCTCGCGGTAGAAGTCCCCGGCGATGCCGTCGCCGACGTGGTACTTCACCAGGCCCTCGAGCCAGTCCGACGGGCTGGTCCGGGTGTGGAAGTCGTCGAGGGCCGCGACGAACGGAGCCATCGCGGTCTCGGGGTCCTGGCCGAGCTCGACCAGCCGCTCGACCAGTTGCCGGTGATGGTGGAACTCGATCGCCGCCAGCGCCGCCACCCGACCCTTGGCCTGCAGGGTCGGGGCCAGCTCGGCGTCGGCCGCCAGGCGCAGGAACGCGCTCAGCTCGCCGTAGGCCAGGGTGCCCAGGAGGTCGACGACGCCCGCCCGGTAGTCCGGGTCGTCCAGGCTCGGGACGTCCTGAGGGGCGGCTTCCTGCGGCTCTGCTTCCGGCGCGTCCATGCGCGAGAGGGTAGCCGGGCAGGCCGGCAGGGTAGAGTGGCCCTGTTCACGGATGCCCGGTCGCTCACTCACGGTCGGCTCCGACCGCGCGTGGCCGTCTCTGCGGCCGGCCGGCCGCCCGGAATGTCCCGGGCTGGAGGCCAGGCCTGGAGGCTCACCATCACCCCCTGGGTAGGCATCGCTTGTCAGCACCGCACGCCGACTTCGCCGAGCTGGGAGTCGACTCCCGCATCGTCGAGGCACTGAAGAACGACGGCATCACCGCTCCGTTCCCGATCCAGGCGATGACCCTGCCGGTCGCGCTCGACGGGCACGACATCATCGGCCAGGCCAAGACCGGCACCGGGAAGACCCTCGGCTTCGGCATCCCGGTCATGCACCGGGTGGTCGGCCCCGCCGACCCCGGCTTCGACGAGCTGGAGGCGCCGGGCAAGCCCCAGGCGCTGATCGTCGTCCCCACCCGTGAGCTGGCCGTCCAGGTGGCCGGCGACCTCACCGTGGCCGGCAAGCTGATCAGCGCGCGCGTGCTCACGGTGTACGGCGGGCGGGCCTACGAGCCGCAGGTCGAGGCCCTGAAGAAGGGCGTCGAGGTCGTGGTCGGTACCCCCGGCCGCCTGCTCGACCTGGCCCAGCAGGGCCACCTGACCCTCGGCCACTGCCGGGCCCTGGTGCTCGACGAGGCCGACGAGATGCTCGACCTGGGCTTCCTGCCCGACGTCGAGAAGCTGATCTCGCAGACCCCCGACGGCCGCCAGACCATGCTGTTCTCGGCCACCATGCCGGCCGCGGTCGTGGCCCTGGCCCGGCGGTACATGACGCAGCCGACGCACATCCGCGCCGCCGACCCCGACGACACCGGCACGACCGTCAAGGCGATCGCCCAGTTCGTCTACCGTGCCCACGCGCTCGACAAGGTCGAGATGATCGCCCGGCTCCTGCAGGCCGAGGGCCGCGGGCTGTGCATCATCTTCAGCCGGACCAAGCGCACCGCCGCCAAGGTCGCCGACGAACTGGTCGAGCGCGGCTTCGCGGCCGCCTCGATCCACGGCGACCTGGGCCAGGGCGCCCGCGAGCAGGCGCTGCGGGCGTTCCGTTCCGGCAAGGTCGACGTGCTGGTGGCCACCGACGTCGCCGCGCGCGGCATCGACGTCGACGACGTCACGCACGTCGTCAACTACCAGTGCCCCGAGGACGAGAAGACGTACCTGCACCGCATCGGGCGTACCGGCCGGGCCGGGAACACCGGTACCGCAGTCACGTTCGTCGACTGGGACGACCTGCACCGATGGGCGCTGATCAACAAGGCGCTCGACCTGGGCTACCCGGAACCGGCCGAGACCTACTCGAGCTCCGAGCACTTCTTCACCGACCTGCACATCCCGGCGGGCACGAAGGGCCGGCTGCCCAAGGCGGCGCAGACCCGCGCCGGGCTGGGGGCCGAGGAGATCGAGGACCTCGGCGAGACCGGTCGCAAGCCGGCCGGCCGGGACGGCGGGCGCGGGGGTTCGCGCGGCGGGCGCTCGGGTTCGCGGGACGGGCGCTCGGGTTCGCGGGACGGCGGTTCGCGGGACGGCGGGCGCGGCGGGTCGCGTTCGGAGAACCGGTCGGACGACGCCGGGTCGGGTTCCGAGGACCGCCCGCGCCGGTCCCGCAACCGGCGCCGCACGCGCGGTGGCCAGCCGATCGAGGGTGCGGGCAGCGAGAACACCGTCTCCAGCGAGGTTTCGAGCGATTCCGGTTCCGCGCCGGCCGGTGACGGTGCAGGCCGGCCGCGGCGGCGGCGTCGTCGGCGCGGTGGTTCCGGCGGAGGTGGCGGCGAGAGCCAGACGCCGGTCGCCGCGAGCGAGTCGTCCGAGGGCTGACATCTTTCGAGGTGCGGAGCTGACTGCGGTGGGCGTGCAGTCCTGACGGCCTGATCCTTCAGTCAGCTCCGCGTACGGCTCCGCCGAGTCGGCTCGGCCGACCGCCCACCTGGTGACAGCCGTGGTGGCAGCGTTCGTCGCCGGAACCGGCACACAAGCTGTCACCAGGCCTGCCTTCACCAGGAGGCCCGGCCGGTGCTACTTCGGCGCCGCGGCCCTCTTCGTCGCTCTCGTGGCCGTCGACTTCTTCGACGCCGGAACGGCTTTCGCCTCGACAGGCTTGGCCGCGGTCTTGGCCGCGGTCTTGGCCGCGGTCTTGGCCGCGGTCTTGGCCGCGGTCTTGGCCGCCGTCTTCTTGGCCGCCGTCTTCTTCGTGACCGGCGCCTTGCGCGCTGCCTTCTCGGCCACTGTCTTCTCTGCCACTGTCTTCTCTGCCGCTGCCTTCTCGGCCGCTGACTTCTCGGCCGCTGACTTCTCGGCCGCCTTCTTCGTGACCGGCGCCTTGCGCGTCGCCTTCTTCACGGCCGGCGCCGCGACCCGCCAGGCCTTCATCAGGGCCGCGGCGACGTCCCGGTAGGCCTTCGCCCCGGCCGAGCGCGGCGACGTGACCAGGATCGAGCCGCCCAGACCCGGCGCCTCGGCGAACCGGACGGACCGCGGGACGGGCCCCAGCACCGGCAGCTCGTAGCGTTCACCGATGTCGGCCAGCACGGCCCGGGCGTGCGTGGAGCGCCCGTCGTACATCGTGGGCAGCAGGCCCCGGACGATCAGCCGGGGGTTGAGCAGCCGGTTCACGTCGGCCACGGTGTCGAGCAGCTGGCCGACGCCGCGGTGGCTGAGCATCTCGGCCTGCAGCGGCACGACCAGTTCGTCGGCGGCCGCGAGCGCGTTGATCGTGAGCAGCCCCAACGACGGCGAGCAGTCGAGGATGACGACGTCGTAGCGGGACCCGACCTGTTCCAGCGCCTGGCGCAGCACGAACTCGCGGTTCTCCACCGGCAACAGCATCGACTCGGCGCCGGCCAGGTCGAGGGTCGCGGGCAGCACCTCGAGCTTCTCGGGGGCGGGCAGCACGGCGGACTCGACCTCGGCCCCCACGGTGAGGACGTCCGTGACCGAGATCTCGACGTCGTCCGGGTCGATGCCGAGCGCGAAGGTCAGGGACGACTGCGGGTCGAGGTCGACCAGGAGGACCTTGAGCCCGGTCTCGGCGAGGGCCGCCCCGAGGGAGACCACGCTGGTGGTCTTGGCGACGCCACCCTTCTGGTTGGCCACGCAGACGATGCGACCCATTGCACCTTCTCTCCTGGAGTGAAATCACCCTACCGGCCGGTCGGGCCGGTCCCGATCAGAGGTTTCGACCTGCGATCAGCGGCGTTTGCCGCCACCCTGCTGAGGGTGACCCCCAGCCACGGTGGAGCCGCGGGCGAGGTCAGACCCGCACCGGGCGACCTGGCCGGGACGACGGCGCGCGACGGCCTGTTCGGCCCGGGCAGCGTGACCTGGCGGGTGCATTCGGACCCGACCTATCCGCTGGCGGTCCTGCGAGCGCTGATGATGCAGGTCCTGCACGTGCCCGCGATGTCGGTCGTGTTCGCCACCGCCCGCCGACTGGACGACCCGTGGGAGCGGCTGCACCACAGCGTCCAGGTGCTGGGCACGATGACCTTCGGCGATGCGGCCGAGGCGGCGATCATGGGGGCCCGCGAGCGTTCCGTGCGGATGCAGGTCACGGGATCACTGCCCGACGGGCGTCACTTCCGCGGGGACGACGTCGACGTGCTGCGCTGGCTGCACGCCTGCCAGGTGGACTCGGCCCTGGAGGTGACGGCCCGGTGCGGCCTCGAGCTCAGCGACGCCTCCTGCAATCAGTACCTGCGCGAACAGGCGCGGGCTGCCGCGGTGACCGGGCTGGAGCCCGAGGAGGTGCCGAGGAGCCGGGCCGAGCTGCTGCGGGCCCTGAAGGCGGACCGCTCGCAGCTGCGGGTGACTCGTGAGGCCCGGGAGTTCATGCAGGAGATCGTGTCTCCCGCGCTGCCCGCCGCCATGCTGGCCGCCCAGCGGAACCGGCCGAGCTGGGCGCCCATCGCGGGATTGGTGTTCCCGACGTTGCCGCACTGGGCCCGCTCGTTGTACGGGCCGCCCCCCGAGGGCAGCCCCGCGGCCCTCAGCCCGTCTGCGGCGACCATCGCGCTGCACACCCTGCGCGACAGCCTCCGCACCCTCTAACCCCGCGTTGATCATGCGCAAACGCATGACTCCCCCGTCGATCATGCGCAAACGCATGCTGCGTTTGCGCATGATCGACATCTAGAGGGTGCGTTTGCGCATGATCAACGCGGGGGTTAGGCGGGGCGGAGGGCCTCGTCGTAGCGGCGCTGGCTCGGGACCGCGGGACCGTCGAGTTCGCGCAGGACCGCGTCACGGGTCGGCAGGTACCACCCGGTGCGCCCCGGGCGGACCAGCCAGCCCGCGGGTTCTCCACCGGGACCGAGGCTGGGCGGCAGCATGATCCACGAGCCCAGACCGTGCACCAGGGTGTCGCCGCCCCACGCGGGGAGCCGGCCGCCGGGTGCGGTCAGGAAGAACCAGCGCGCCCCCGCGGCGATCACCGGGCCGAGCTCGGAGCGGGCGTCGAGCCGCAGGGCCAGCGTGCGTCCGGTCGAGGCCGGGACGTCGACGACGTCGCACGTCTCCCCCGTCGGTACGAGCACCGCGTAGGGCGCGCGGCGCCAGCGCGCGGTCACGGCGGCGGGGTGCCGGATGGCGTGAGCGGCGAGCCCCTCACCGGCGATCGCGCCGAGGCCGCCGTAGGCCGCGGGCACGACGGGGTGCGGCCCGGTGCGGGTGCAGCCGGCGACGTCGCACTCGAAGCGCCGTTCCGCGGTCGACCACCAGGCCCCCGGGACGACGGGCAGCCCCGCCGCCGCGGCCCGCACCGCCGCGCGGGCCAGGGCCCGCCGGTAACGCAGGGCAGGAACGCCTCGACCGACCGCAGATGATGGCATTGGGTGACCTCCTAGGCACGGAATGCATTCGTCGCTAGGCGCCCGAGCGGGAGGGACGAGGTACGTCTCGCCCCCTGGGGCTGCTCCTACCCGAGTCTGGGGGAGCGCTCACGTTCGCCACACCAGCTTTGGACACTCGTCCAAAGCTTCTGTGTCGCGTCTGTGTCGCATGACGTACTCATGCGTTCACCCTCCGTCCAAAAGAAGGATGTTTAAGCGTGATCAGACCGCTACGTTATGTGCGTAGCGCTCCCTTCCCCAGCGAGCTACGACAAGGCGGACGGCATGCCGAAACGTTCGACGATGCTCAAAAAGCTGCTGCGACAACGGCATTGGCAGACCTATGCGACGTTCTGCCGGCAGTACGACGCAGCGGCTCAGCAGGTCGACCCCACCTTGATCGGCCACTGGCCCAGCCGGGGCCAGTTCGCCCGCTGGCTGAGCGGGGACATCAAGGGCCTGCCGCATCCCGACCACTGCCGGGTGCTGGAGACGATGTTTCCCGGCCTGACCGTGGACGAACTGTTCACCGCCCCCGACGCGACGGCGGCGAACGCACGGATGACACCCTCGCTCGTACCGACCGCCCGTCGCCCATCGCTCACCTCGTCGCTGGGCCTCAGCCTGCGCCGTCCCGAGACCAGCGTGGAGACCCCCACCGGACGGACGGACGACGACGCCGGCGCGCAGCCGCCGTCCACGTACATCGACCTGACCGGCGAGGTGCCCACCGGCCTCCTCGACCGCCCCACGGGCGGGCTTTCCGGGCTGAAGAACCCGGCCCCTCATCACCCGGCAAACACCTCACTCCCCGAGGAGATGGCCATGACCACCGAGCAATCCGCGCAGTTCGTGCGCGCTGCTCGCGGGGGCGTCGACAGTGACGTCCTGGACCAGCTGACCGCCGACGTGCGTCAGCTCGCGACCGACTACCTGGTGAAACCGCCGCTGGTGATCTTCCGCCCGCTGTCGCGGTTGCGCGCCGAGGTGTTCGAGATGCTGGAACGCCGGCAGCGGCCGGCGGTGCTGCCGCCGCTGTACTCCGTGGCCGGACGGCTGTGTGCCCTGCTCGCGCACGCGAGCGCCGACCTCGGCCAGACGTACGCCGCGGACACCCACACCCGCACCGCATGGCTGTGCGCCGACCTCGCCGACGACGACGGTCTGCGCTCCTACATCCGGTGGGTGCAGTCGAACGTCGCGTTCTGGGAGGGCGACTACCGCCAGGCGGCGACCATCGCCCAGAGCGGCCAGCAGTTCGCGGCCCAGGGCAGCAGCAACATGTTGCGGCTGGCCAGCCAGGAGGCCCGGGCGTGGGCCGCCTGCGGCCAGACCGCCGAGGTGGAGCGGGCCCTGTCGGTGACCATGACCACCCGCGACGCCGCCACTCCCGACGACTCGGCCGGCGTCTTCCGGTTCGACCCGGGCAAGGCGGCCTACTACGCGAGCGAGGTGCGCCTGGCACTGGGCGGGCGCTCGAACGCCGAGCGCGCGGTCGAGGCGGCCGAGGAGTCGCTGCGGCTGTTCGGCGAGGCACCCGAGGCGCAACGCTCCCCCGAGTTCGTGGCCGCGGCCCAACTCGACCTGGCCAACGCCCGGCTCGCACTGGACGACCTGGACGGCGCCGAGGAGCAGCTGCGGACCGTCCTGACCCTGCCCGTGGAGAGCCGCACCCAACCCATAGTCGGGCGCGTGAAGAGTGCCGGGGCGTCACTCAAAGCTGACCGGTTCGCCCATTCGGGTCTGGCGACGAGTCTCAGGGATGAGATCGCCCTATTTCGGGCTTATCCTGCTCAGCGCGATTTTCCGGAGGAGTCAGACTGATCCGGCGAAGCGGCGCCCCCGTGTCGAGCCGGTCCGATCCCGGGCCGGCCGGTGGTACCCGCCTGGCCGGCGCGGGGGTAGACGAGGTGGCAGCAGCGGCGGGACCGGTCCCCTCGGCCCGCCGTCCGAGCGAGTCATCACTGCAGGTAGCCGTATGTGGGCCCCGCGTGTGCACGCCGGACCAGGCCGACTACGCCCGGCAGGTGGGCGTCCTGCTCGCCAAGGCGGGCGCGGTCGTGATCTGCGGCGGCGGGACCGGCGTGATGGCGGCGGTGGCGGCCGGCGCCCGGTCGGCGGGCGGGCTGGTGGTCGGCATCCGGCCCGGTGACGACAAGGAAGGCGCCTCGCCCGACCTGTCGGTGACCATCGTGACCAATCTCGGCGAGGCCCGTAACGCCGTCATCGTCTGGAGCGCCGACGCCGTGATCGCGATCGGCGGCTCGTGGGGCACGCTCTCGGAGGTCGCCCTCGCGCAGCGGCGCGGGAACGTGCCGGTGGTCGTGCTCGACGGCTGGCGCGTGGTCCAACCCGACGGGTCCGCCGTGGACGGCCTGCACTACGTCGACACCCCGGCCGACGCCGTCACCCAGGCCCTGGCCTTGGTCGAGGACCGTTCGTGATCATGCACAAACTGGCGAGGCCGGACCAGGGGTCGCGGTCGGGGGCGGCGGACCGCCCTTCGGGGCAGTGCCGGCGGAAGTCGCACCAGGAGCACTGGTCGCCCGGGCTCGGCGGGAAGACGTCGTCCCCGTCCCGGCCCCGGGCGTGCGCCTCGTCGGCGGACGACGCCCCCGCGGCCAGCGCCTCCGCCTCGGCGACCGCCGTGGCCAGGCTCGCGGGGGTGTGCTCGTGCGCGGCGACGCTGTTCGTCGGCAGGTGGTGCAGCTCGACCCGGACACACGGACGGCGCAGCGTGCGTTCGGCCGCGACCGCGTACGTGGCGAGCGCGAGGCTGGCCGCGGCGTCGGCCTCGTCCGGCACCCAGCGCCCGGTCTTGTAGTCGACGATGACCAGCTCCGCCCGGTCCCCCGCCCCATCGGGGCTGACCCGAAGGCGCGCGTCGATCCGGTCGGCCCGCCCCGACAGCACGAGCGAGGCCGTGCGCGCCGAGACGGTGCGCTCGACCCCGGCGGGGACGTCGTCCGGGGCCTGTGTGGCGAGGTAGTCGCGCACCCAGTGCACCGCCCGGTCGGCGGCCCGGACCGCCTGCAGCTCGTCCCGGAACCCCTCGGTCAACCAGCGCCGCCGGACCAGCCGTTCGGGCAGCGCCGGATCGCGGCGGCGGGCCGGCGCCAGCTGCCACCAGTCGGCCAGCGCCGAATGCACCGCGGCACCGACGCTGTTGTGCGCCCAGGGCGGGCCCTTGGGCGGTGGCGGGCGGTCGAGGTACGTGAATCGGTAGCGGCGCGGGCAGGCCCGCCACGTCGTCAACCGGGTCGGGGTACAGGGGTAGAGGCGGGCCGGCATGCCCGGCAGCTCGAACTGCTCGTTCATGACCGGGTCACGGCACGACGCTCACGGCACGACCAGCCGGTCGCGGTTCCCCTGCTCCAGGATGGCCTCGAGAACCTCCGGGGCCGTGACGTTCTCACCGATCGCATTGAGCTTGCCGGTGCCGTGGTAGTCGCTCGACCCGGTGCGCAGCAACCCCAGCTCGGCGGCCAGCCCGGCGAGGTGCGCCCGCTCGCGCGCGTCGTGGTCGCGATGGTCGATCTCGAGCCCACCGAGGCCGGCCTCGGCCAGCCGCGCGATCTCGTCGTCCGACAGCACCCGGCCCCGCTTGCCGGCCCGCGGGTGTGCGAGGACCGGCACGCCCCCGGCCTCCCGGACCAGCCCGACGATCGTCGCGGCCGGCGGCGCGTAGTGCGGCAGGTAGTAGGGCGACCCGGCGTGCAGCACGGTCGCGAAGGCCTCGTCCCGGTCGGCGACCACCCGGGCCGCGACCAGGGCGTCGGCGATGTGCGGCCGCCCGACCGTGGCGTCGCCGTGCACCTGAGCCAGCACGTCCGACCAGGTGATGCCCAGGTCGGCGCTCATCGCCCGGACCATCCGCCGGGCCCGGTCCACCCGGTCGGCCCGGGTGCCCTCCAGTTCGGCGCGCAGCCCGGGGGCCAGCGGGTCGTGCAGGTAGGACAGCAGGTGGACGCCGATTCCCCTCACCTGCGTGGAGATCTCGGCCCCCGGGACGAGCGTGACCCCGACCCGGCACGCCGCCCGCGAGGCCTCGGCCCAGCCCTCGGTGGTGTCGTGGTCGGTGAGGGCCAGGACGTCGAGCCCGGCCGCATGCGCCACCTCCACCACCCGGGCCGGCGACTCCGTGCCGTCGGAGGCCGTCGAGTGGGCGTGGAGGTCGATGCGCACGTCCCCACCCTAGGCATGTCCCCCGACAGTGCCCTCAAGAGCGGCGCCCGGACGCCGATGACGGTGGGACCATGTCTGATTCCGGGGACCGGCCGGCCGGCGCCCCTCGGGCCCGGGCCTACCGCCAGCTGCTCGCCCACGCCGCCGTCCTGGGCGCGATCGGGGCCGCCGGCTGGGTGCTGAAGCACCGTCTGTCCGGGTACCCCTGGCACCGGCTCGGCGACGACCTGAGCGCCATCGGCCCCGGACCGCTCGCCCTGGCCCTGCTGGCCACCGCCGCGTCCTACGCGATCATGGTCGGCTACGACGCCCTGGCCCTGTCCTACGTCGACCACTCCATGCCGCACCGCCGGTACGCGGCCGCCTCGTTCGTGGCCACCGCGTTCGGCAACAGCCTGGGCGCCTCGGCGTTCGTCGGGGCCGCCCTGCGGGCCCGGCTCTACTCCGCCTGGGGGTTGCCCGGCGCGGCGATCGCCCGGGTGGCGGCGTTCAACCTGGTCACCCTGAGCCTGGGCAGTTCCGTACTGGTGGCCGCCGGGCTGGCCTGGGCGCCCCCCGCGGTGCTGGCCTGGCTGCCGGTGAACCGGCCCGTCTCGGTGCTGGCGGCGGCGGTCCTGCTGGCCGGGGTCGGCGGGTACGTGCGCTGGTGCGGCCGGACGAGACCTCCGGTCACCGTGCGCGGGCACCGGGTCGACCGGCCGACGAGGACCATGGCCGTCACGCAGGTGACTGTCTCCGTGGTCGAGTGGCTGACCATGGCCGTGGTGCTCTACGTGCTGCTGCCGGCCGGGCACGGCCTGGCCTTCGTCCCGTTCGCCGTCCTGTTCGTGCTGGCCACCACGCTCGGCCTGCTCAGCAACGTGCCGGGCGGCCTCGGGGTGGTGGAGGCCGTGCTGGTCGTGGCCCTGGCCGACACCGTGCCGTCCACCGGGCTGGTCACCGCGCTGGTGGCGTACCGGCTGGTCTACTACCTCGTCCCGCTCGCCCTCGCCGCGGTCGTGCTGGCCGTGCTGGAGGCCCGGCGTTCCCCCGACCGGGCGGCCGGCGCGGCCCGGCTCGGCCGCTCGCTGGTCCCCTCCCTACTCGCGGTGCCGCTGATCGTGACCGGCCTGCGGCTGATCTTCACCGGGGAACTGCCCGACGGGCAGTCCCTGGGCCACGGCCCGTTCGTCGGCGGGCTGGCCGGGACGGCGCTGCTTGTCCTGGCCCGGGGCATCTACCGGCGGCTGCACGGCGCCTGGGCGCTGACCGTGCTCACCGTGGCCCTGCTCTCCGCCGCCGGGCCGGAGCCCGTCCTCCCGGCAGTGGTGCTCGTGGTCCTGCTCGGCCTGGCCCGGCCGGGCTTCTACCGGACGACGTCCGTCCTGCGGACCCGCTGGGCCGCCGTGTGGACGGCGCTCGCCGTCGCGCTGGCCGCCGCGCTGGTCTGGTGGAACGAGACCTGGCTGGTCCCCGCCCACGGTGACCGGACGTGGTGGGCCGCGCTCACCGGCGCCGGGTCGTGGCCCGGGCGCATCGGCCCGGTCCTGCTGGTGGCCGCGCTGGTGGTGGTCGGCACCCGGTTGCAGCTACCGGTCAGCGGACCGCACCTGGCGAGCGACGCCGAGCTAGACCGGGCCGGGCCGGTGATGGCCCGGGCGACGCAGGGCAACGCCTCGCTGCTGTGGAGCGGCGACAAGCGGGTCCTGTTCTCGGCCGGGGGCCAGGCGCTGCTGATGTACCAGGTGGCGGGCCGCAGCTGGGTGGTGATGGGCGACCCGGTGGGCGACGAGCGCGAGTTCGAGGGCCTGATCGACGACTTCCTCGACCTGTGCCGCAGCCGGTGCGGCCGCCCGGTGCTCTACTGCGTGCGCGACGACCTCGCCGCGCTCTACGAGCGGCGCGGGCTGGTCATGGTGAAACTCGGCGAGGAGGCGATGATCCCGCTGACCGACTTCACCATGACGGGGTCGAAGCGGGCCAAGCTGCGCAGCGAGTGCCGGGCCAGCACCAAGGCCGGGGTCGAGGTCGAGGTGCTCGAGGGGGACGCCGTACGCGCCGTCCTGCCCGCCCTGCGCGAGGTCTCGGACCTCTGGCTGGACGATCGCAAGACGCGCGAGAAGTCTTTCTCCCTGGGACATTTCGACGACGAGTTCGTGGCCCGCTACCCGGTGGCCGTGGCCCGCATCGACGGCCAGGTGGTCGCCTTCGCCACGCTGTGGGCCAGCGGGGCCAAGCACGAGATCAAGGTCGACCTGATGCGCCGCCGGTCCGAGGCGCCGCGCACGGTGATGACCCACCTGTTCGTCGAGGCCATGCTCTGGGCGCAGGAACGCGGTTTCGACACCTTCAACATCGGCATGACGCCGCTGTCCGGGCTGCGCACCGACGGGCCGTTCTGGGAGCGGGTCGGGAACCTGGTCTGGACCTACGGGGAGCACTTCTACAACTTCCGCGGGCTGCGCCGGTTCAAGGACCGGTTCGACCCGCAGTGGGAGCCGCGCTACGTGGCCTCGCACGCCGGGCCCGCCTTCCCGGTCATGATGATCGACGTGGCGGCGCTGGTGGCGGGCGGTTTCCGGGGGCTGGTGCCGGCCCTGCACGCGCCGTTGAGCCGGTCGCGCCCGGCGGCCACGCCCGCGCCGATCGCGACGCCGTCCACCCCATGGTCACCGGAAACCGCTGCCGCACCGGGTATTCCACGGCCACGCCCGAGCGCGGAACACCGGCAGCGCCAGGGCGCCGACGGGTGAACCTCCCCGCACGGGTGACGGGTGCAGCAGCGCGCCTGGTGGCCCGCAGGCCCGGCCTCGTCGTGCCCCGACCGCTGCCGGGCGGCGGGACGTTCCCGCTGACCGCCGTCCGCACCGGCCCGGCCGGCCGGGTCCCGGTGCTCGTGGTGCCCGGCGGGCCCGGTCTCGCGTCCGTCCTGCCGTTCCGCGGCCTGCGGGCCGCGGCGACCCGGCGCGGGCTGGACCTGATCATGGTCGAGCACCGGGGCGTCGGCCTGTCCCGCCGGGACGGGCACGGCCGCGACCTGCCCCTGGAGGCCGTCACCGTGGAGGCGGCGGCCGACGACCTGGCCGCCGTCCTCGACGCCACCGGCACCGAGCGGGCCGTGGTCTACGGCAGCTCGTACGGCAGCTACCTGGCCCAGGTCTTCGCCGTCCGGCACCCGCACCGGCTGGCCGCCCTGGTGCTCGACTCGCCGGTGCTGTCCGTGGTCGACGACCTGGCCGTCATCCGCGCGAACCGACGTCGCCTGTTCTGGGACGGCGCCGAGCCGGCCCTCGCCCCGATGGCGGCCGCCGTACGCGACCTGGCCGACGTCGTCCCGCCGCCCGAACTGGCCCACGTCGTCGAGGTGGCCTACGAGTTCGCCGGCCCCGAGGTGCTGCTCCGCCTCCTGCGCGCCCGCCGCGCCGGGCGCCTGCGCCGGACCTGGCGCCTGCTCGACCGGTTCGACGCCGACTCGTCGAGCGGCGTCCCGTACCTCGTGGAACCCGATCTGGTCGCCGGGATCGCTTGCGGGCAGCTGGGTTTCGGCCTGCCCCCCGACGGCTCCCCGCTCGACCCGCAGCTGCGGGCCCCGGCACCGGACCGGCCGGCCTTCCGGGGCGAGCCCTACGACCTGCCCGCACACCTGCGCGCGCTCGCCGTCCCGCTCGTCGTGGTGTCCGGCGAGCGCGACCTGCGCACCCCGCGCGCGGTGGCCGAGCGGGCCGCCGGGCTCGCCCCCGACGCCGTGCTGGTCCCCCTGCGCGACACCGGGCACAGCGCCCTCGACGGTCACCAGCTGGCCGCCCTGGACATCGCCGCCGCGGCCGTCGCGCGCGCCACCCACCGGCTCCCCGCGCTCGCCGGACGGTTGTCCGCGCTGCCCCGCCGCGGACACTCGCGCTGGCTCGGCACCGCCCTGCGGGCCGTCACCGCAGCCGGGGCGTGAGCGCTCCCATCGGGACGTCGAACAGCTGCTCCGGGTCGCGGGCGTCGACCAGGGTGAACCCGTCCAGCAGGACCGCGGCCGTCGTGGCCGGCCAGGCCAGCAGCCACAGCCACACCCCGGCGGCCTCCCCGACGTAGCCGAGCCCGTCGTCCAGCAGCACCGACCAGAGCGGGACCTCGTGCCCGCCCTCGGCGCCCTCGACCACGACGTGCGCCTCGGCCCGCTCGTGTTCGACCTTGTCGCGCAGCATCGGCCCGGCGTCCACCGAGGACAGACCGGCCAGGTGCGCACCCAGCCCGACACCCGGGGTCTCGGCGATCAGCAACAGGTCGGCGGCCGGGTCACCGTCCGCGGCCTCGGGGATGGGGTGCGGCCCCGACACGGCCAGCACGGTCGCCACCACGCCGCCGGGGTCGTCCCCGGCCCAGGCCAGGCCGCTGACCACCCAGTCGGCGGCCAGCGGCCGCGGCAGCCAGATCGGCACCCGCGACTGCTCACCCACCCGGGTGATGAGGGCGGCGCTGGCGGCCTGGGCCGGCGTCACCGGCACCACGCCACCGTGCTCGGAGCAGGTCCAGACACCGGTGGCCAGGGACGGCGGGCGCACGACCCGACCGCAGCGCGGGCAGGTTCGCAGCGTGCTCACCCGGAAACCGTGGCCTCGGTACGCAGAGCAGTCAAGCGGGCACGCCCAGCCTGCTCAGCCCTCCCAGTTCTTGTCCGGCACCGGGGTGGGACGGCCCGGCTGCTCCCCGCCGCGCTCGGCCAGGTAGTTCTCCTTCGGCACCATGACCTTGCGCCGGAAGATGCAGACGATCTTGCCGTCCTGGTTGTAGCCGATGGTCTCGACGTAGACCACGCCGCGGTCGTCCTTGGACTTGGACTCCCACTTGTCCAGGACCTTCGTCTCGCCGTAGATGGTGTCGCCGTGGAAGGTCGGCGCCACGTGGCGCAGCGACTCGATCTCCAGGTTGGCGATCGCCTTGCCCGAAACGTCCGGAACCGACATGCCCAGCAGCAGCGAGTAGATGTAGTTGCCGACCACCACGTTCTTCTTGAACTGCGTGGTGTTCTCCGCGTAGTTCACGTCCATGTGGAGCGGGTGGTGGTTCATCGTGAGCAGGCAGAACAGGTGGTCGTCGTACTCGGTGACCGTCTTGCCGGGCCAGTGCTTGTAGGTCGCGCCGACCTCGAACTCCTCGTAGCTGCGTCCGAACTGCATGTGCCCTGGCCTCTCTAGTCACGGGTGAACCGCCCGCCATGCTGCCCCCCGGGCCCACCCGCGGGCAGCCGACACGGCGTGGCCTTCCTCACCCGAGGCACAATGGAGGGATGACCGACCTTCCCGCCGAAGCCGAGGAACCCACCGCCGAGCCGGAGGTCGAGCACCGGCAGCGCCCGTCGTCCCCCGCGTTCCGGAAGTTCATCGCCTCCGGCTGGGGCCCCCGGCCCGACGCGCTCCCGGCACCGCTGCCGTCGTCCGCCTGGGCCCGGGCCCGGCGCGAGCAGGTCAGCTCCGCACTGCCGGGCGACCGGCTGGTCGTCCCGGCCGGGGTGCTGCGCACCCGCAGCAACGACACCGACTACCGCTTCCGGCCGCACTCGGCCTTCGCCCACCTCACCGGGCTGGGCACGGACCGCGAGCCGGACGCCGTCCTCGTGCTCGAGCCCGACGGCTCGGCGGTCCTGTTCTTCCGCCCCCGCGCGGAACGCGACTCCGAGGAGTTCTACGCCAACCCGCGCTACGGCGAGCTGTGGGTCGGGGTGCGGCCGAGCCTGGAGGAGGTGGCGGCCGAGACCGGCCTCGACGTCCGGCACCTGGACGAGCTGGCCGAGGCCGTCGCCAAGGACGTCGGCACCGTGCCCGTGCGGGTCGTCCGCGACGCGGACCCGGCGGTCGACGCGCTGGTGGACGACGCCCGCGCGGCCGCGGGTCAGGGCACCGAGGCGGGGCGCGAGGGGGACGCCGAGCTGGCGCGGGTGCTCTCCGAGCTGCGGCTGGTGAAGGACGAGTACGAGGTCGAGCAGATGCGGCTGGCGATCGCCGTGACCGCGGACGGGTTCGCCGACATCGTCCGCGCGCTGCCCGAGGCGGTGGCCGCGGTGCGCGGGGAGCGGGTCGTGGAAACGGTTTTCGAGTCGCGGGCCCGGCGTGAGGGCAACGCCGTCGGCTACGACACGATCGCCGCGTCGGGGCCGCACGCCTGCACGCTGCACTGGATCCGCAACGACGGGCCCGTCTCGTCGGGTGATCTCGTGCTGGTCGACGCGGGCGTCGAGGTGGACAGCCTCTACACGGCCGACATCACCCGCACGCTGCCGGTCACGGGTTCGTTCACCGAGCCGCAGCGCCGGGTGTACCAGGCGGTGCTGGACGCCGCCGACGCCGCGTTCGCCGTGGCGAAGCCGGGGGTGCTGTTCCGCGACGTGCACGCGGCGGCGATGCAGGTGATCGCCGAGCGGCTGCACGAGTGGGGGCTGCTGCCGGGGACGGTCGAGGAGTCCCTGTCGAGCGACGGGCAGTTCCACCGGCGCTGGATGGTGCACGGCACGAGCCACCACCTGGGCCTCGACGTGCACGACTGCTCACAGGCCCGGCGGGAGATGTACCTGGACGCCCCCCTGCGGCCCGGGATGGTGTTCACGATCGAACCCGGTCTGTACTTCGGCCCGACCGACCTGCTGGCGCCTGCGGAGCTGCGGGGGATCGGGGTGCGGATCGAGGACGACGTGCTCGTGACGGAGGACGGCGTCGAGAACCTCTCGGCCGCGCTCCCCCGCGACCCGGACGCCGTCGAGGCCTGGATGCGCTCCCTCTAGAAGTTGATCATGCAGAAACCTCGCGATCCGGTCAGGCGGGCCGCCCACCAGACCCTGTGCAACCGCGAGGTTTCTGCATGATCAACTTTGGAGGTGTTCGCGCAGGCCCGTGGCGCGGGAGGCCAGGCGCTCGACCGCGGCCGCGAACGAGTCGGCCGACCCGATCACCCGGACGAAGCGCCGGGCCCGGGTGACCGCGGTGTAGAGGGTCTGCCGGGTGCCGAGCGGTGAGTCGGCGGGCGGCAGGACGACGGTGACCCGGTCGAACTGGCTGCCCTGGCTGCGGTGCACGGTCATCGCGTGCACGTCGCGCACCGCGCCGAGGCGGCCGAGGGGCACCGGGATCGGGTCGGCGCCGCGGCCGAACATGGCGACCAACTCGCCCCCGACGCGGACCACGACCCCCGTGTCGCCGTTGTACAGCCCGGCCTCGTAGTCGTTCTCGGTGACCAGTAGGGGTTGTCCGGGGTAGTGGCCACCCATGAGGGGGCCGCCGGGGCGAAGCGGGTGGGTCGCGGCGACCCAGCCGGCCGCCAGCTGACCCCAGTACTGCACGCCCCGCGGGCCGAGCCGGTGCGCGCACAGCACCCGGTGCTCCTCGAGGGCCTCGAGCGCCCTTGCGGCGTCACCGGTCTCGGCCGCCGCGTGCAACCGGGCGCCCGTCGTCTCGACGTCGCCGCGCACCCCGGCCAGGGCCGCCTCCTGCGCGACGACCCCCTCCTCGACCTCGACGAACTCGACCTCGGGGGCGCCGGACCGCAGCAGGGCGAGGGCCCGGTCGGCGTCGCCCGTGGTGATGGCGGCGGCCAGGTCGGGCAGCACGCCGACGCCCCCGAACCGGCGGTTCGTCGTGAGCCGGGCGACGGCCGGACCCCCCTCGGCCGCGACCAGGTCACCCAGGACGGCGCCGGCCTCGACGGACGCCAGCTGCTCCGGGTCGCCGACCAGCACCAGCCGGGTGCTCGGCCGCAGCGCCTCGAGCAGCCGGGCCATCTGGGTCAGCGACACCATCGAGGCCTCGTCCACGACGACCACCTCACGCGGCAGCCGGTTCGCAGCGTCGTGCCGGGGGCGGCCGCCGCCGGGGCGCCAGCCCAGCAACCGGTGCAACGTGACGGCGGGCAGCTCGCCGAGCCGATCGCGGTCGGCGGCCGCCAGGCGCGCGGACGACGAGCGCACCGCCTCCTCGAGCCGGGCCGCGGCCTTGCCGGTGGGCGCGGCCAGCGCGATGCGGGCGTCGGGCCGCTGTTCGCGCAGCAGGGCCAGTAGCCGCGAAACCGTCGTGGTCTTCCCGGTGCCGGGACCACCGGCCAGCACGCTGACCCGGTGCGTGGCGACGATTCTCGCGGCCTCGCGCTGGTCGGCGTCCGCGGGGGCGAAGAGCCGGTCCAAACCCGTCTCGAGCACCGCGAGGTCCAGGTCGGTCGGGGCTTCGGCGACCCGGGCCAGCAGCTCCCGGGCCACCAACTCCTCCTGCTCCCGGTAGCGGGCCAGCCACAGCCGGCCGCCCTCCATACGCAGCGGCGCCTCGGGCCCGACCAGGGACGACGCCGCACACCGGGCCACCCACGCCTCGGGCTCCGGCCACTCGAGCGTCTCCGCCGCCGGCTCCGCGCTCGACAGGTCGGCGAGCGCCTCGACGTCGTCCGCCGTGACCGTCTGCTGGGCGGTACGCAGGTCGAGGACGACGGACCCGTGACGGGTCGACCGGACGACCAGCGCCACGGCCAGTTGGACCGTCTCGTCGGTCTCCCCCGCGATCGCTCCCAGCCGGGTGGCGACCTGCACGTCCGCGGCGGTGATCAGCCCGGCGTCGTTGAACGCGGCCAGCAGGCCGCTCGCCCGGGCCGCGACCTCGGCGCCGAGCCCGTCCCGGGCCCGGGTGGCCGGCCCGGTCACGGGCCCGTCACCCCCGCCAGCAGGTCGGACGTCGCGAGCACCAGTTCGTGCGGAGGGTGCCAGCTGAACACGCCGGGCACCGACCCGTCGGCGCACCGGGGCTGCGGGCCGGTCATCCCGCGCAGGAACAGGTACAACACGCCACCGAGGTGGCGGGCCGGGTCGTAGCCGGGCAGCCGCCAGCGCAGGTACCGGTGCAGCGCGACGTCGTACAGCAGGGCCTGCAGCGGGTAGTGCGCCTCGATCATGGCCTCGGCCATGGCCGCCGGCCGGTAGTTCCACGCGGTCAGCGGTCGGTCGACCCCACCCAACCGGTTCGTCTTGTAATCGACCACCAGATAACGATTCTGGCCGTCCACGGGCAGGCGCAGGACGGCGTCGACGCTGCCGGTCAGGAAGCCGCGCAGGGGCGCCGGGTCGAGCTGTTCGAGCACGTCGGCGTAGCCCGCCAGCGGCCCGTCGGGGCAGAGCCGCCGCCACAGGGGGGCCAGGTCGTGCAGCACGCCCGCGGCCGGGACCGGGGTGTCGCCGCCGCCGAGGGCGAACTCGAACTCCAGCTCCGGCAACCGGTTCCGAGCGTCGATCCCGGCCAGCGTCACGCCACCGGCCAGCGGCCCGAGGGGGGTGGCCAGCGACGCCCGCAGCGCGTCGGTGAGGCGTTCGGCGTCCAGCCAGGGCGCGGACCGGCCGGTCTCCGCGCGCACCGCGGCGTGCAGCTGCTCGTCGTCGCCCGGGTCGCGCAGCAGCTCGAGGACCCCGTGCACGACGGTGCCGAACCGCGGCCCACCCGGCAGGTCGTCCCAGGCCGAGGCGACGTCGTCCAACCCCGCGTCGGGGTCGCCGGGATGCACCGCGTCGGGTTCCACCTCGTCGGACTCGTCGTCGCGCTGCCCGGCCTCCGGCTCGCTGCCGATCGAGGCCGCCATCGAGGCACCGGGCGGCTGCTCGTGCGCGGCCGCCGTCCACGAGCTGTACGAGGTGCGGCGCCACTCCAGGTCGAGCTCGCGGTCGAACACGGCGGCCGACAGGGCCGCGGCGGGCACGGCGGGCGGGGTCCAGCGGGTCGGGGACCGGTGCACGACCGGTTCGACGGCCAGGGCACCCGATGCGGCCTCGGCCCGCGCGCGCAGCACGGCCAGCGCCTCGGCGTCCGACGGCACCGGGACGTTCTGCGGGGCCAGGCCGTCCGGGTTCTCGTGCATCAGCAGGCGGTGCAGCGGGGCACGCGACGTGGTGGTGCCCGGCAGCCACCAGAGCACCAACTGCGACTGCGCGCGGGTCAGGGCGACGTAGGCCAGCCGCAACTCGTCGTCGGTCTCCTCGACGACGTGCGCTGCGGCGTGGGCCGCCCAGTCGGGGCCGCCCGGCCCGCCGACGTCCCGGAGACGGCGCCCGTTCTCGTGGAAGACGGCGGTGCTGGGCCGGTCCTGCACCCACAGGTCCCAGCCGAACGGGACCATCGTGACCGGGAACTCCAGGCCCTTGCTGGCGTGCACGGTCATCACCTGCACGGCCGCCGCGTCGGACTCCAGCCGCCGGCTGCGCTCCAGGCCGCCGTCGCGAGCCGCCTCCACCCGGCGGCGGCGCAGCCAGGTGAGCAACGCGGTCAGGCCGAGCCGGTCGCGTTGCCCGGCCTCGTGCAGGGTCTGCGCGATGTGCCGCAGGTCGGTGAGCAGCCGTTCGCCGCCCTCGGCCCGCAGCAACCGCTGCTGCACCGCCCGCTCCTGGCTCAGGGTCTCGAACAGCGCGGCCACCCCGCGTTCGGCCAGGACCCGGGCCCACGCCCGCAGGTCGAGCCCGAGCTGCGAGGTCAACCGGTCACCGCCGGCCGCGGCCAGATCGGCGGCGCTCGCCCCGACGAAACAGCCCAGCGCGAGCCGATTGACCCGGGTGGGCCGGTGCGGCTGCTCGAGCGCCTCCAGCAGCAGCTGCCACTCCTGGGCGGCCGTGGTGGTGAAGACGCTGCGCCGCCCGGTCAGCACCATCGGCACGCGCGCGGCGACGAGTTCCTCGGCGATCAGCCGGGCCTGCTCGTTGGTCCGCACCAGGACCGCGACGTCCCCGGGCTGCACGGGCCGGTCCGGGCCGCCGTCGCGCGGATGCACCCGGGCCGCCGGGTCGGACAGCAGAGCCACGATCTCGCCCGCCACGTCGCGGGCCACCGACTCACGGCCCTCGGACGCGTAGACCAGCCCCTGGTTGCTGGCGCGCAGCCCGTCGCGGCCGACGACACGCAGCCGCACGGGCGCTCCCCCGGTCGCGACCATCCGGCCGGTGTGGGTGGCGTCGACGGGGACCACCCGGATCGCCGGGTCACCCAGGGCCGCCCCGCGGAACACCGCCCCCAACCCGGCCAGCAGCGCGGCGTCGCTGCGGTAGCTGGTCGGCAGCGTGTGCCGGGACGCGGCGACCGACACGGCGTCGAGGTAGGCGTGCACGTCGGCGCCGCGGAACGCATAGATCGACTGCTTGGGGTCACCGATCAGCACCATCGTGCGGACCCCGTGGAACGCCGAGCGCAGGATGTCCCACTGCACCGGGTCGGTGTCCTGGAACTCGTCGACCAGCACGACCCGGTACCGGTCGCGCAGCCGCGCGCAGGCGTGCCGGCCGCGGTCCGGGTCCCGCAGCAACCGGGCCAGCCGCAGCAGCATGTCGTCGTAGTCGACGATGCCGAGGCGCCGCTTGCGGACGTCGAGCTCGCGCCGGACGGCGGTCGCCACCCGGGCCCGCAGGCCCGGCAGGTCGGGGGTCGCCGGGTCGGGCAGCAGCGCGGTGGCCGGGTCGCGCGCGACGGCCAGCGCGAGTGCGTGGAACTGTTCGCGGGTCAGGTCGGGTGCGGGCGCCCCCGGCGTCCCCCACTTGCGCAGGTAGAGGTCGTCGGCGACCTCGCGGGCCAGGTCGCCGATGTCCTCGACCAGTTCGTCGCCCAGGTCGTAGTCGCCGGCCGTGCCCAGCGCGAGCAGCACCTGCTGGCAGAACCCGTGCGTCGTGGTGACGGTGGCGGCGTCGAACGACGCCAACGCGACCGTGAGCCGGCGGGCCCGCCGTTCGACCTCCGTCCCGTCGGCGTCGAGCAGGTGCCGCAGGACGTCGTCCGCGGGTTCCGCGCCCGGGTCGAGGAGTGCGTCGCGGGCCTGGACCAGCCGTTCCCGGACCCGTTCGCGCAGCTCGCGGGTGGACTCGCGACTGAAGCTGACGACCAGCAGCTGGTCCATCTCGGCCACGCCCTCGGCGACGTAGCGGGCCACGAGGGCGGCGATGGTGAAGGTCTTGCCGGTGCCGGCGCTGGCCTCGAGCACGGCCGTGCCCTCGGGCAGCGGGCCGATCAGGTCGAAGCGTGCGGGCGGCGCCGGGACGATGGACAGCGCGGTCTGCCGGGCGGACGTCGGTGCGCTCATACGGTCCGCTCCGCATCGAGCAACCGGCCCCAGACCCGCCGCGCGAGCAGGCCGAACCGGTCCTCCTCGTCGGTCGCCCACCCGGGCCCGGTTCCCTCCCCGGGCCAGGGCGCCTCGTCGAGCAGCACCTCCAGCGGCGCCCCGCGACCGTGCACGAGCACGTGCTCGTCGTCCGAGCGCTCGCCGGGGAAGTCGCGGGTGTCCTTCCAGAACCCGCCCGCCTGGTAGAGCGCCGACGCACGCCGCCGGTCCCGGTGCCGGGACGCCGCGTAGACGCTGGCGGTCTTCAGCGGCAGGGGCAGCGGAGCCCGCAGCCCGGCCCGGTACACCTCGAGCAGTTCCGCCACCGCGGCCCGCGCGTCGTCGGGGGCCACCGGGCCGAGCTCGCTGCGGGCGGCCGCGCCCCGCTCACCGCGACCGACCGCGACGGCGCGCCAAGGCCGCCCGGGTTCCGACGCGGTCAGGGCCAGCAGGTCGACCCAGGCCGAGAGCCGTTGCCGGGGGCCGAGTCTGGAGTACGTGGTGGACAGCAGCACGTCACCGCGCAGGCCGCGCACGGTGCCCGTCAGCCGGATACCGCCCGGCAGCGCCACGTCGACGTCCCGCGACTCGGCCGGCTGCGACCGCTCCGGTGCCGAGGCCCGGACGATCGGTTCCGCGAGCCGCCCGACCTCACGCACCAGCTCCACCCCGAGCGGGCCGGGCGGCACCGCCCCGCGCAGCAGCTCGACGGTCAGGCACTCCTGGACGTCGACGCCCGCCAGCCGGGCGGTCAGCAGCCGCTCCCCCAGCGCCCACTTCTCCAACGCGTCCGGCGCCACGGGCAGCACCTCGGACGGCTCGTCCTCGGGGCGCGTGACCCGCACCTGCAGCCGCTGGGCGAGGAAGCCCCGGGCCGGATGGAGCAGCAGGTCGCGCAGGTCCTTCAGCTCGACCTCGCCGAGGGGGCCGACGGTCGCGAGCGGCCCGGGCAGGAAGGGCCGCACCCCCTCCCGCTCGGCCTCCAGGGCCCGGGCCGCCTCCAGCGCGGCGACGTCGAAGCTGACCGGCGCCCCGCCGTCCGCCCCGAAGTTGCGCGGGTCGAACGGCTGCAGCGGGTGCCGGGTCGTGACCAGGTCGCGCACGGGGCGACCATCGGAGGTCGTCGCCACCCGGTCGATCTCGTCGAGCAGTTCGCCCAGCGGGACGGCCGGTGGCACCCGGGCCCCGGTGCGCTCGTCCATCCCCGCGTAGGTGACGACGAGGTGCTGCTGGGCGGCGCAGACCGCATCGAGCAGCAGCTGGCGGTCCTCGCTGCGCGGGTCGCGCTCCCCGATCCACGGATCCCGGGCCAGGAGGTCGTCACCGTCGCGCACCGACTGGCGGGGGAAGCTGCCGTCGTCCAGTCCGATCAGGCAGATCACCCGGTGCGGCACCGAGCGCATGGGCACCAGGGTGCACACGGTCAGGGTGCCGGTGCGGAACCCGGCGCGGGTGGGCCGCCCGGACAGCTCGTCGGACAACAGGTTCCGCACGTCGGCCAGCCCGAGCGGCGCCTCGCCCCCGCCCGCGAACGCCTCCTCCAGGAGGTCGCGCAACTGCACCCGTTGCCAGGCGGACCGGTCGTCGACGTCCGCCAGGGCCAGCACGGCCCGCTCCAACCCGGCCCGCCAGTCGGCGGCCGGGTGGGTGGCGGACATCAGTTCGACGGCCTCGCCCAGCCGGTCGAGCAGTTCGGCGAACCGGCCGGCCAGGTCGATGTCGGAGCTGTCGACCTCGTCCAGCGGCAGCACGTCGCCGAACGGGCCGCCACCGGTGGCCACGCCGAGCAGCAGGCGGTCGAGGCCCGCCCGCCAGGTGCCCTGCGCGATCCGGTCGAGCTGCCAGCGCGACCGGTGGGCGTCGTCCATGCCCCACCGGACCCCCGAGTCGGCGACCCAGCCGCGCAGCCGTTCGAGGCCGTCGTCGTCGAAGCCGAACCGGCGGCTCACGGCGTCCGCCCCGCACAGGTCGAGCACCTCGGCCGACGTGACCCGCGCGGTGCCGAGCTCCAACACCCGGGCCAGTACCTCGAGCAGCGGGTTGAGCTGCGCGGGCGCCCGGTCGGCCACCCGGACCCGCAGCCGGGTGGCCGGGTGGGCCTGCGGGCTCTCCGGGCCGAGCGAGAACGCGGCCGCCACGAGCGGGGCGAACGTCTCGACGTCGGGGCACATCACGAGGACGTCGCGCGGCTCCAGCGTGGGGTCGGCCGCCAGCAGCCCGAGCACCACCTCGCGCAGCACCTCGACCTGCCGGCTGCGGCCGTGGCAGGCGTGCACCTGCACGCTGCGGTCGCCCGGCGGCACCGTGAACACGGCCTCGGGGGCCCCGGCGTCCGGCTCGTCGGCGGCCAGCGCCCCCTGCAACCGCCCCAGCAGGGTGGGCGGCGGCTCGGGCCCGGTGTGCAGTACCTGGTGAGCCGCGGGCGCGTGTACCGCCAGCAACCGCTGCAGCTCGATCAGGTCGCGGGCCATCGAGGCCAGGAAGGCGTTGCGGGCCGGCGGTTCGACCCGACGGCGCACCCCACCCGCGGCGAGCAGCGGTGAGGCGGCCACGCCGTCCCACAGCGCGGGTGACGGATGGTGCAGCCACAGGTGGACGTCGCGCTGCTCGGCCAGCGCGGCCAGTACCGCCAGGTGGCCGGGGGCCAGGCGGCTGGCCCCGAACACCGAGAAGCGGTCGGGCAGCGCCACCCGCTCCGGTTCGACCCGCAGCCGTGCGCACGCGTCGCCGAGCAGTTCGGCGGGCGCCGGGCCGAGCCGTTCGCGCAGCAGCCGCCACAGCTCGGGCTGCCAGAGCAGGTCCTCGGGAACCCGCTCGCCGGCCCCCGTCTCGAACCGGCCCTCGGCCCACGACCTCAGCATCTGCGGCCGGGCCCGCCCGTAGGCGTCGTAGAAGGAGGCCAGCCGGGTCGCGATGCCCATCCGCCGGCCGTGCTCACCGGCCGCCTCGCCCAGGTACCGGGCCAGGGTCGCGGCCCACCCGGCGTCGAGGTTCTCGTCGAGCAGCTCGAGCAGCGGCCAGCGGGCGGCGGCCGGGGCCCAGCGTTCGACCGACGTGGCGTGCTCGGCCGAGACCGCCTTCACGGCGTCGTCGAGCAGCACCCGCGGCCAGGGGAACTCGACGTTCGCGCAGACCCCGTCCCCCGCCCGGCCGGCGCCCAGGTGCAGCGACAGGCGCTGCGCGATCCAGCGCTCGACCCCCTTGGCGGGCACCGCCACGACGTCGGGGGTGAACGGGTCGGCCGGAGCCGCGGAGAGCACGCCCGCCAGGCCCGCCACGAGCGCCTCCCCCGTGCGCGACCGGTGCACCGTCAGCACGTCGCCGCCACCCGCCGTCCCTGCTCGCTCCGAACCCCTGGGACGCATCCTGCCGCCCGGCACCGACAACTCGCCAACGAGACCCGCTGAGCCCTGAGCACGGTGTGACACCGCGCCCACCGGGTGAGCACTGTGTGACACCGTGCCCATCACGGGCCCCTCACGGACCGGGCGGCGCCGGCGAGCCACGGTGTCCGGCGTCACATCCGGTGACAGGTGTAACACCCGCGGATGTTCTGCCGATTGGGTGAGGGTCGTCCGCTTGGGCCGGGGTGCTTGATCATCCAGGCGTAGGCTGGCGACGGTTGAGCGTCTGCCTACCGGAGGAGGTGACTCGGGTGCCCTCAAATAGCACCTCTCACAGTCCCGACGTCCCTCCGCGACGAACGCTCGACCCGGTGACGCACTGACGCGCAGCTGAGGCCGAGCGCCCGCTCGCGGCCACCCTCCCTGGAGGTGAGCCGCCATGGCCCGGAACCCGCTGAACCCGCTGTACCCCTCGACCCGTCCCTCGCTGCCCATGCCGCTGGCGGTCCTCCGCCCCGCCGCGCAGGCCCGCAAGGCCGCCGTCAGCTCGAAGGCCGTCGTCGAGGTGCCCAAGACCGACGCCCTGCTCGACGCCGCCGTCGACTGGGCGCTCTACCGCGACGGCCTGCGCGAGTACCCCGACGACTTCGAGCAGGCCGTGAAGGTCGCCCGCGAGGGCGAGGGCTTCGTCTGGCTGGGCCTGCACGAGCCGTCCACCGAGCAGCTCGACGAGCTCGGCGCGGTGTTCAACCTGCACCCGCTGGCTCTGGAGGACGCCGCCTCGCCCAACCAGCGGCCCAAGGTCGAGCGGCACGAGAGCGACATCTTCGTGGCCATCCGCACGCTCGCCTACGTCGACAGCGTCGAGCGGCACGACGGCGGTGACCTGGTCGAGACCGGCACGATCATGGTGTTCGTCGGCGACTGGTTCGTGGTCACCATCCGGCACGGCCGGCACGCCTCGATGTCGGGGCTGCGCCGCCGGCTGGAGCAGAACGAGGACCAGCTGGCGCTGGGCCCCTCGGCCGTCCTGCACGCCGTCACCGACAAGGTTGTCGACGACTACCTGGCCGTGGTCGACGCGATCCAGGAGGACATCGAGGAGCTGGAGCGCCAGGTCTTCGCGCCCCGCGGCGGCACCGACATCGAGCGGATCTACCAGCTGAAGCGGGACATCATCGAGGCCAAGCGGACGGTCTGGCCGCTCGCGGCCCCGCTGCGCGAACTGGCCGAGCGCCCGCGCCGGATGATCCACCCCGACATCCGCGAGTACTTCCGCGACGTCGACGACCACCTGGCCCGCGTGCACGAGCAGATCGCCGCGTTCGACGAGCTGCTGACCTCGATGCTGCAGGCCGGCCTGGCCCGGGTGGCCGTCGCCGAGAACGAGGACATGCGCAAGATCTCGGCGTGGGTCGCGATCGCCGCGGTGCCGACGATGATCGCCGGCATCTACGGGATGAACTTCCAGCACATGCCCGGCCAGAGCTCGCCGTGGGGCTACCCGTCGCTGATGGTGGCCATGGCCGGCGTCTGCCTGTTCCTGTGGCGCGGCTTCAAGCGCAACGGCTGGCTCTGACCCCTGCGGTTACGCGCTGGTCCGCGCGCTCTTCCGGTCGTACCAGCGCGTAACCGCAACTAGGGTCGGCGCCATGACCCGGTTCGGTTCGATCACCGACGTGCCGGGCGTGCGCGTCGGGCAGGTGCAGCGCACGGGTGGCGGCTGGCTCACCGGGGTGAGCGTCGTCGTCCCGCCCCCGGGCACGGTCGGCGGGGTCGACGTGCGCGGCGGCGGCCCCGGCACGCACGAGACGGACGCCCTCCACCCGACCACCCTCGTACCCACCGTGGACGCCGTGACCCTTTGCGGCGGAAGCGCTTTCGGGCTCGCAGCGGCGGGTGGCGTGCAACGCTGGTGCGAGGAGCAGGGCCTCGGCTTCCCGGCCGGGCCGCCGGAGGACCCGACCTCGATCCGGGTGCCGATCGTGCCGGCGGCCGCGATCTTCGACCTGGGCCGGGGCGGGGACCTCGCCGCCCGGCCCGACGCCGGGATGGGCCTGGACGCCGCCCGCGCGTCGGGGGCCACACCACCCCCGCGCGGGGCCGTCGGCGCCGGGACCGGAGCCCGGATCGACGGTGCGAGGCGGCCGGGTGGGGTGGGGACGTCGTCCCGGCACGTGCCCGTCGGCGGCCCGGAGGGCGTCGAGGTCGGGGCGTTCGTGGTGCTCAACGCCGCGGGCAGCCCGTACGACCCGGCCACGGACGCGCTGCTCGGGACGGCGTTCGTCCCCGCCGACGTCGACCGGGACGAACTGCTGGCGCACCGACGCCCGCGCGTGCCCTCCGGCGACGCCGGGATCTTCGTGCCGCCCGCGACCAACACCACGCTCGCCGTCGTCGCCACCAACGCCCGGCTCGACCCGGCCCAGGTGACGCGGCTGGCCGCGGGTGCCCAGGACGGCATCGCCCGCGGGGTGAACCCCGCCCACCTGCTGGTCGACGGCGACACCGTGTTCGGGCTGGCCACCGGCGAGGTCGACGTGCAGGGGCTGGAACTGCTGATGCTGCAGGCGGCCGCCGCGGACGCCGTCCTGCTGGCCGTCCTCGACGCCGTCCTGGAGAGCGCCTAATCGTCGACGCGGCGATCTCGGATGGAAATAGCACCCGAGATCGCCGCGTCGACGATGGGCGGCGGTACCTGACCGTCGGGGGCCGGGACTAGCGTCCCTCGCATGAGACTTCCCGAAGCCGTCGACGACGCGGTGCTCGACGACCTGCGTAGCCGGTTGCGCGCCACCCGGCGGGTCGCGCTCACGCGCGGCACGGGGTGGGACCGCGGCACCGACCCCGACTACCTGTCGGGCCTGCTCACCTACTGGGCCGAGGACTACGACTGGCGACCGCACGAGCAGCGCATCCTGAGCCTGCCGTGGGTGCCGTTCGACGACGGGTTCGCCATCCACCAGCGGGCCGAGCACGCCGGGGCGCCGACCGTCGTCCTGCTGCACGGCTGGCCCGACTCGTTCCTGCGGTTCGAGCGGGTGCTGCCGTTGCTGCCCGACGTCAACGTCGTCGTCCCCGCCCTGCCCGGCTACCCGTTCGGGCCCGCGACGACCGAGCCGGGGTCCGGCGCGCGCCCGGCGATGGGCACCCGGGTGCTGGCCCTGCTGGCCGAGCTCGGCCACGAGCGTTGCGTGGTGGCCGGCGGCGACATCGGCACCGGGGTCGCGGAGGCGATGGCCCGGGAGGCGCCCACAACGGTGGCCGCGCTGCACCTGACCGACATACCGCTGAACCGGCTGGCCAGCGTGCCACCGGCGGAGCTGACCGAGGCCGAACGGCGATACGTCGCGGGGGCGCAGGAGTGGTCCCGCACCGAGGGCGCGTACCTCCAGCAGCAGGCCACCAAGCCGCACACCCTGGCGGTCGGGCTCGGTGACTCACCGGCCGGGCTGGCCGCGTGGATCCTCGAGAAGCTGCGCAGCTGGAGCGACTGCGGCGGCGACGTCGAGACCGCCTTCGGCCGCGAGGACCTGCTCACCTGGCTGACGCTCTACTGGGTCACCGGCACCATCGGCTCGTCGTTCGCGGCCTACGTCGAGCGCCCGCCCGCGGTGCTCGAGAGACTGGCGACGCCGCTGGCGGTGACCCAGTTCGAGCACGACCTGGTGAAGGCGCCCCGGGAGTTCGCCGAGCGCTGGTACGCCGTGCGGTCCTGGGAGATCGAGGCGTCGGGCGGGCACTTCGCGGCCTGGGAGCGGCCGGAGGCGTTCGTGGCCGGCGTCCGGCGGGCGCTCGCGCTCAGCTGACCAAGATCACCGCGTGCATGCACCGATCGGTAGCTGCACTACCGATCGGCGCACCGTACCGGTGATCATGAAGCGTCAGCCCTCGCCGCGGGCCGCGCGTTCGGCCGCCTCCCGCTCCTCGCGCCGCTTCTTCTCGATCATCTCGCCGTACGTCGGGCCCGTCGGAGCGGGGGCCGGCGTCTCGTCGGCGGGCGACTGCGGAGCCGGCGCGGACGGCGGGGTGCCCCAGCCCCCGGCCGGCACCTGGGTGGGCGGGGGCGGCGGGTACGGCTGCGGCGTGCTCGCCCCGAGCCCGGTGCCGCCCTCCAGCTGGCGGAGCAGGTTCATCGCCCGGCCCGCCTGTTCGGGCAGGCACAGCACCCGGTACTCGGTGGCCACGATCTGCGAGGTCGAGCTGAAGTCACGCCGGCCGCCGGTCAGCGAGTAGGCCAGCAGCGCGTAGGCCAGGCCGAAGGCGGCGCCGAGCGGGATCGCCGCCAGCCACGAGCCGTCCTTGCCCGCCCCGATGATCAGCAGCAGGAACCCGATCATCGCGCCGAAGTAGGCGCCCGAGAAGAGACCCGACATCGCCACCCGCGGGTAGGTGAGCCGGCCGGTGACCCGCTCGACCATCTGCAGGTCGACGCCGACGATGGTCACCGACTGCACCGGGAAGTGCTGGTCCGACAGGTAGTCGACGGCCCGCTGCGCCTCCACGTAGGTGCGGTACGACGCGATCGTGTCGCCGCGGGGCGGGGTGGGCAGGCCGGGACGGGCGGCGCCGGTGGGACCGAGGTTCGACATGTGATCATTCTCCCCCGCACCGCAGGCGGCCCCGCAACCGGAGCCGCCTGCGAATCGACTGGGAGATTACTGGGTGCCGGCCCGGTCGGCGTTGGCCGCGGCCTCACCCTCGGACGAGAGGCCCGAGGTGCTCAGTTCCCCGCCCGCGTTCTCCAGGTGGGCGCGCACGAACCAGTGGAACAGCTCCAGCTGGTGCAGCTGACCCACGAGCAGGTCGTTGGTGACGTCGTCGAGGTCCTCGGTCTCCTGGGCCGCCTTGCGGTGGTCGGTGATGACCCCGGTGTAGACGATGTCGAGCGCGGCCAGGTGCTGGATCGCGCCCGCCCGGCCGACCGAGTAGTCGTCCCAGGTGCGCTGCTTGACGATCGCGCCCGGCGTCCCGTCCGGCGAGGCGCCGAGGGTCGCGATGCGCTCGGCAACGGCGTCGGCGAACTCGCGCACGACGTCCACCTGCGGGTCGATCATCTGGTGCACCGAGATGAAGTGCGGGCCCACCACGTTCCAGTGGGCGTGCTTCAGGGTCAGGTGCAGGTCGTTCAGCGCGTTGAGGCGCTGCTGGAGAATCTCGGCCACCTTCCGGCCCGTGTCGAGGCTCAGACCGGGCACGGTGTACGACGGCTTGTCGAACGAGGGGGCCTTGCTGCTGGGTGCGTCAGTCGTGGTGGTCATACCCCCGACGATAGGAGCGCCTTGTACTGACCGCACCTTGAGATGTCAAGGGCCGCGCACCCTTTGCGTGTGCGCGGCCCTCGATCACGTGCTAGCCGCTCAGCTCTTGCTCTTGTACAGCTCCAGCAGGCGACGCCCGACGATCATGCGCTGGATGTCGGCGGTGCCCTCCCCGATCAGCAGCATCGGCGCCTCGCGGTAGAGCCGCTCGATCTCGTACTCCTTCGAGTAGCCGTAGCCGCCGTGGATGCGGAACGAGTCCTCCACGACCTGCGCGCAGTACTCCGAGGCCAGGTACTTGGCCATGCCGGCCTCGAGGTCGTTGCGCTCACCCGAGTCCTTCTTGCGGGCGGCCATGATCATCATCTGATGGGCGGCCTCGACCTTGGTGGCCATCTCCGCCAGGCGGAACTGCACGGCCTGGTGCTCGGCGATCGGCTTGCCGAAGGTCTCGCGCTGCTGGGCGTACTCGATGCCGACCTCGAAGGCGCGCATCGCCAGGCCGCACGCGCGGGCGGCGACGTTCACACGGCCGACCTCGACGCCGTCCATCATCTGGTAGAAGCCCTTGCCGGGCTCACCACCGAGGATCTCGGCGCTCGTGGTCTCGTAGCCGTCGAAGACCAGCGGCGTGGTGTCGACGCCCTTGTAGCCCATCTTCTCGATCTTGGCCGGGACCTCGAGGCCCTTGCCGACCTTGCCAATGCCCGGTTCCTTCTCGACCAGGAAGGTGGTCATGTTCTTGTAGACCGACTTCTCGCCCAGCTCGGTCTTCGTGAGGACCGCGACCAGCGACGAGGAACCGCCGTTGGTCAGCCACATCTTCTCGCCGTTGATGGTCCAGGTGTCCACCCCGTCGGCCGTCGGCTCACCCTTGGTCGCCTTGACCTTGATGGCGGAGACGTCGGAGCCGGTGTGCGGCTCGCTCATCGAGAAGGCGCCGCGCAGCTCGCCGGCGGCCATCCGGGGCAGGTACTTCTGCTTCTGCTCCTCGGTGCCGTGGTGGATCAGCATGTGGGCGACGATGAAGTGGGTGTTGATGATGCCCGAGACGCTCATCCAGCCCCGGGCGATCTCCTCGACGCAGAGGGCGTAGGTCAGCAGGGACTCGCCCAGGCCGCCGTACTCCTCGGGGATCATCAGGCCGAAGATCCCCATCTCCTTCATGCCCTCGACGATCGCCGTCGGGTACTCGTCCTTGTGCTCCAGCTCGTTGGCGACCGGGATGATCTGCTCATCCACGAAGGTCTTGACGGCCTTGAGGATCTCCCGCTGGTCGTCGGTGAGACCTTCAGTGTTCTGCAGGCGACCCATGAGCCGTCGCGCTCCTTTGCATCAGTTGCATCAGTTCAGTGGTGGTGTTCGGAGTATGGACAGCCTGCCAGAGGCAAAGCACCCTGGCTCGGTGTGACCGTCACCACCGGGGGACCCGCCCGCCGCGCGATCCTGGCCGCCGGCGTGCTGGGCGGGCTGGGCCTGATCGGGACGGCGGGCGCCCTGGTCTACGAGGACGTCCTGCCCGGCCGCGTGGCCGCCCTGAAGTGGCTGGGCCTGACCGGCCCGGCCGGCGCCGTCCCCGCCGTCCCGACCGGGCCGTCGGCCTCCGGCCGGTTCCGTTCCCACCGGCGCGGGGTGGACGTGAACTGGGCCGTCTCCTACCCCCGGGGGTTCGAGGACGACGCCCGCCTGCCGGTCTGTCTGGTGCTCCACGGGCGGGGGGCCAGTGCCGCGGGGATGCAGGAGATCGGCTACCCCCAGGTGCTCTCGGCGGCCGTGGCGGCCGGGGTGCCCCCGTTCGCGCTGGCCGCCGTCGACGGCGGGGAGACGTACTGGCACCCGCGGCGGGACGGCGACGCCCAAGGGATGCTGCTGGAGGAGTTCCTGCCGCTGCTGGCCCGGCGGGGGCTGCAGGCGTCGGAGAACGACCGGATCGGGGTGCTCGGCTGGTCGATGGGCGGGTACGGCGCGCTGCTGCTGGCCGCCCGGCTGGGGTCCGAACGGGTGGCCGGGGTAGTCGCCGAGTCCCCCGCCCTGTGGCTGGAGCCGGGAGACAGCGCGGCCGGGGCCTTCGACGACCGCGAGGACTTCGAGCGCAACGACGTCTTCACCCGCGCCCGGCTGCGGGCGCTGACGGGCGTGCGGGTCAAGATCGACTGCGGTCGCGCCGACCCGTTCTGGTGGGCCGCCCGCACGTACGCGCAGGACCTGGGGAAGGCCACCGGGACGGCGCCCGAGACCGACTTCGGGGACGGCGTCCACACGAACCGCTACTGGCTCGCAAAGGCACCGAAGTCGATCGGATTTATCGGCAATGCGCTGGTCAGGTGAGGTCCGGCCCCAAAACCGGGCAGAGGAGTCCACATGATGGACATCACTTTGACGCTGAAAGAGAGCGCGCCGTACCTTCGTTGAAGCCATCCAGAGCGACCGAGAGACCTGGCTCGTAGACGTCGCAGCAACCACCCCGACTGGGGCAGGTGCTTCCGCCAGGAACGATGGGAGCAGACATGACCCCGGCACCGAAGACCCCGCCGCTGACCAAGCGTGCCTACGTGGATCTTCTGCGGACCGCCAGCGCGGCGTGTCTGGCCGGCGTCTGCGCCGGCTGAGCCCAGCCGAACCCGCACCACTGCACCGCGCCCGCCCGGGCGCGGTTCGAGCGCGCGCACGCACCCGTCGTCCGAACCCGCAAAGGATCCGTGAGCAGTTCCGTGAGCACCGAGACCCCGGCCAAGACCCCCGCCGCGAAGGGCGCCGCCGCGCGCCCGAAGCGGCCCGAGGGGCAGTGGGCGCTGGGTGAGCGCGAGCCGCTGAACGAGAACGAGGCCTGGAAGGCCCGGGAGGGCGGGCTCGCCGTCCGCGAGCGCATCCTGTCCACGTACGCCGAGCAGGGCTTCGCCAGCATCCCCGGCGAGGACCTGCGCGGCCGGATGCGCTGGTGGGGCCTGTACACGCAGCGCAAGCCCGGGATCGACGGCGGCCGCACCGCCTCGCTGGAGCCGCACGAGCTGGACGACGAGTACTTCATGCTCCGCGTCCGCATCGACGGTGGCGCCGTGACCGTGGCCCAGCTGCGCACCTTGGCCGAGATCTCGCAGCGGTTCGCCCGCGGCACGGCCGACATCACCGACCGGCAGAACATCCAGTACCACTGGATCCGGGTCGAGGACATGCCCGAGATCTGGGACCTGCTGGCCGCCGCCCGGCTGTCGACCACCGAGGCCTGCGGGGACACCCCGCGCGTCGTCCTCGGCTCGCCCCTGGCCGGCATCGCCGCCGACGAGATCATCGACGGCACACCCGCGATCAAGGCCATCGTGAAGCAGTGGGTGGGCGACCCGACGCTGGCCAACCTGCCCCGGAAGTTCAAGACGGCCGTCAGCGGCAGCCCGCACCAGGACGTCGCGCACGAGATCCACGACATCGCCTTCGTCGGCGTGAACCACCCCGAGCACGGCCCGGGCTTCGACCTCTGGGTGGGCGGTGGCCTGTCGACCAACCCGATGCTCGCGCAGCGGCTGGGCACCTGGGTGCCGCTCGACGAGGTGCCCGAGGTGTGGCACGGCGTCATCCAGATCTTCCGCGACTACGGCTACCGGCGGCTGCGGACCCGGGCCCGGCTGAAGTTCCTGATGGCCGACTGGGGGCCGGAGAAGTTCCGCCAGGTGCTGGAGGACGAGTACCTGAAGCGTCCGCTCCTCGACGGCCCGGCGCCGGTGCTGCCGACCACCAAGCACGACCACGTCGGCGTGCACCGGCAGAAGAACGGCAAGTTCTACGTCGGGGCCACGCCCGTCGTCGGGCGGATCAGCGGCTCGGTCCTCGAGGGGCTCGCGGACGCGATGGAGAAGGCCGGTTCGAACCGGCTGCGGTTCACCCCGCAGCAGAAGCTCGTGGTGCTCGACGTGACCGCCAAGCGGGTCGCCGACCTGCTCGACGACCTGGACACGATCGGCCTCACGGCCCGCCCGTCGATCTTCCGCCGCGGGACGATGGCCTGCACCGGCATCGAGTTCTGCAAGCTGGCCATCACGGCCACCAAGTCGACCGCCACGACCCTGGTGAACGAGCTGGAGACCCGGCTGGCCGACGTCCCCGAGCTGTTCACGCTCGACGGCCCCTCGCTGACCATCAACATGAACGGCTGCCCGAACTCGTGCGCCCGCGCGCAGATCGCGGACATCGGTCTGAAGGGCATCCAGGTCCCGAACCCGGACGACCCGCAGGGCCCGACGGTCGAGGGCTTCCAGATCCACCTGGGCGGCGGGCTCGGCGTGCACGCCGGATTCGGCCGCAAGCTGCGCGGGTTGAAGACGAGCTCGGCCGACCTGCCCGACTACGTCGAGCGGGTCGTGCGGCGCTGGCTGAAGGAGCGCGACGGCGAGGAGACCTTCGCGTCGTGGGTGCTGCGGGCGGACGACGAGGCCATCCGGTGAGCGCGGCTGAGGGCGCCGCGCAGCCGGCCGGTACGACGCAGCGGGCGGTCCCGTACTTCTGCCCGTTCTGCGCGGAGGAGGACCTGCGGCCCCGCGAAGAGGGTGGCTGGCACTGTCGCAGCTGTCTGCGCGCCTTCAGCCTGACCTTTTACGGAATAAAGACTTTGGAGAGTGAAAGATCATGATCGGTTCGCTGATCAGTCGCCCCGAGGACGTCGCCGCCGCACTGGATGCCGACCCCGTCGCCTTCGCCGCCCACGCCAACCAGGTGCTCGAGGGCGCCGACCCGCTGACCGTCCTCGGCTGGGCCGGGCGTGCGTTCGGCAAGAGCTTCGTCGTCACCGCCGCGATGGGTGACACGGTGCTCGCGCACCTCACCTCGCGCGCCGTCCCGGGCACCGACGTCCTGTTCGTCGACACCGGCTACCACTTCGCCGAGACCATCGGCACCGTGAAGGCCGTCGAGGCCTCGTACCCGGTGCGGATGCTCTCGATCACGCCCAAGCAGTCGGTCGCCGACCACGAGGCCGAGTGGGGCAAGCTGCACGAGACCGACCCCGACCGGTGCTGCGCGCTGCGCAAGGTCGAGCCGCTGAACCGGGCGCTGGCCGGCTACCGGGCCTGGGCCACCGGGCTGCGCCGCGACGACTCCCCCGAGCGCGCCGACACCCCGACCGTCCAGTGGGTCGAGAAGCGCGGCATGCTGAAGCTCGCGCCGATCGCCACCTGGACGGACGACGACGTCGCGGCCTACGCCGATGCCCACCCCGACATGCTGACCAACCCGCTGCTGCAGGTCGGCTACACGTCGGTCGGCTGCGCGCCCTGCACCCGGGCCGTGCAGCCCGGTGAGGACGCGCGGGCCGGGCGCTGGGCGGGCCGGGCCAAGACCGAGTGCGGGATCCACTACGCCATCTGAGCAAGCTGGTCGTGATCGAGGACTTGGGAGGAGGCGCGTCCCAAGTCCTTGATCACGACCACTTGCGTCGGATTGGCCGTCGACGCGGGTTGCACCCGGCCCCACCCTTGAGCGCATGAGGTCCTTTGCGCAGGTAGACGTCTTCACCACCGAGCCCGGCCTGGGCAATCCGGTGGCCGTCGTGCTCGACGGTTCGGGGTTGTCGACGGAGGCCATGCAGCGGTTCGCCGCCTGGACCAACCTGTCCGAGACGACGTTCGTGCTGCCACCTTCGGGTGAGGCCGACTACCGCGTCCGCATCTTCACCCCGACCTCCGAGCTGCCGTTCGCCGGGCATCCGACGATCGGCACCTGCTGGGCGGTGCTCGACGCCGGGCTGGTCAAGCCGACCGACGGCGCCGTGACGCAGGAGTGCGCGGCGGGCCTGGTTCCCCTCACGGTGACCGACGGGGTGGTGACGTTCACCGCGCCCGTGGCCGAGATCCGGCCCGAGCCGGGCGGTCTCGACGAACTGGCCGAGGCGTTGAGCGGGGTCCGACCGCACGCCCCGACGCTGGTCAACGCCGGCCCGCCCTGGTTGACCGCCCGCGTGACGCCGGCCGAGCTCGACTCGCTGACCATCGATTCCGGCCTGCTGCTAAGGCTTTTCGCCGAGCACGGCTGGGACCTGACGCTGTACGCGGTGGATGCCGACGACGTCGTCCACGTGCGCTCGTTCTTCCCGACCGACGCCCTCGTGGAGGACCCGGTGTGCGGGTCGGGCAACGTGGCCGTCGCGGCGCACCGCCGGGCCACCGCCGGGTTCACCGGCGCGTACGCCTCCCGCCAGGGCTCGCACCGAGGTCGGGACGGGCACCTGGCCGTCTCCGTGGACGCCGACGCGATCCGGGTCGGGGGCCGCGCCGTGACGGTCGTCCGGGGCACGGTCGCCATCTGAACGCGCGCCGAGTGTGAGGCGCAGGCACAGCACTCGACCCCTGGACCGCGATTCCTGCGCATGAGCGTCACACTCGGCGGGTGGAACCGCTCCCGCACCCGCTGACCGGGCAGCCCTTCGCGTCGCCGGTGCCGCCCGGTACCGGCTGGCCCGAGGACCCGGCCGCCTCGGACACTCCCGTCGCGAAGACCCCGGCGAGCGTCCGGAGACTGGCCCGCGGGGCGTCGTCCGAGCGCGAGCTCCAGGCCCGCGCGTCCGTCTGCCGGGCCTGCCCGCGCCTCGTGGAGTGGCGCGAGGAGGTCGCGGCCACCGGCCGTCGCGCCTACGCGGGCCAGCCCTACTGGGGCCGGCCGGTGCCGAGCCTGGGGCCCGTGGACGACGACGCCTGGCTGCTCGTCCTCGGGCTCGCCCCGGCGGCGCACGGCGGCAACCGGACCGGGCGTGTCTTCACCGGTGACCGGTCCGGCGACTGGATCTTCGCCGCCCTGCACCGCGCCGGCCTGGCCACCCAGGCCACGAGCGGGCACGCGGGCGACGGGCAGGGGCTGATCGGCACCCGGATCATCGCCCCGGTGAAGTGCGCTCCCCCGGCCAACAAACCGACGCCGGCCGAACGCGACGCCTGCGCACCCTGGGCCGACCGCGAGCTCGAACTCACCGGCGCCTCGCTGAAGGCGATCGTCGCGCTCGGCGCCTTCGCCTGGGACGCCGCCCTCGCCCTCGCGACCCGCCAGCGCTGGGCCGTCGCGCGCCCGCGACCGAGGTTCGGGCACGGCGCGGAGGCGACGTTCGAGCGACCGGGGGCGGGCGCCGTCCACCTGGTCGGCTGCTACCACGTGAGCCAGCAGAACACCTTCACCCGGCGCCTGACCGAGCCCATGCTCGACGCCGTACTCGCGCAGGCCGCGAAGTACCGGTAGGCATCTGACATGGAGCCGGACACCACGGGGTACGCCGACGTCAACGGGTTGCACCTCTACTACGAGACGTACGGCGAGGGCCCGCCGCTGGTGCTGCTGCACGCCGGGATGATGACGATCGAGGCCAGCTTCGCTCCGCTGATCCCGGCCCTGGCGCAGCGGTTCCGCGTCATCGGAGTCGAGGCCCAGGGGCACGGGCGGACGGCGAACATCGACCGGCCGATCACCTACGTCAACCTGGCGGCCGACGTCGTCGCCCTGCTCGACCACCTCGGCATCGACGCGGCCCACGTGATGGGGCACAGCACGGGCGCCGGCACCGTGCTGGAGCTGATCACCGCCCACGGCGACCGGGTACTGAGGGCCGTCCCGTTGAGCGGCAGCGTCCGAGCCGACGGCATGGTCGACTTCAGCGAACCGGGCGCCTTCGAGCGGTACGCCGACAAGCTCCCGACCGAGGCCGACCTGGCGGCCATGCGGGAGGGCTACGAGCGCCTCTCGCCGCACCCGGAACGGTTCGACGAGTTCTTCGCCTACATGTCGACCTCGGACGCCGGATTCGCGGGCTGGACCGACGAGCAGTTGGCCGGGGTCACCGCCTCGACCCTGATCGTGCAGGGCGACAACGACTTCGCGACCAACGAGCACGCCGCCCTGATGAAGACCCTGATCCCCGGGTCACAGCTGCTCATCCTGCCCGGAACGACCCATATGGGCGTCCCGCGCCGGGTGGACCTCCTGCTGCCGGCGCTGGAGTCCTTCCTCGGCTGAGCCCGGCTGAGCGCGGGTGTGGCCTGCGCCATGCTCCACCGCGCCCCCAGCGCCGGTGAACCTTCTAGGCTCGCGCGTATGCGCAGCCCGAAGGACTTCTTCCGCCCCCTGGCCGTGGGCGCCCCCGCACCGCTGCGGGAGGTCCCGGCCAACCCGTCCCGGATGATCCACTTCTTCCCGCCGAGCAACGCGAAGATGGTGGCCAAGGTCCCCGACATCGCGCCGACGGTCGACGTGCTGCTGGGCAACCTGGAGGACGGCGTCCCCGCCACCGACAAGGAGGCCGCGCGGGCGGGCCTGATCGAGGTCGGCAAGAAGTGGTCGACGCCGGACACCCAGTTCTGGACCCGGATCAACTCGCTCGACTCGCCGTGGGCGCTGGACGACCTGCAGGCCGCCGTGCTGGAGATCGGTGACGTGCTCGACGTCGTCATGGTCCCCAAGGTCGAGGGCCCCGAGGACATCCACTACGTGGACCGGCTGCTGGCCCAGCTGGAGGCGAAGGCCGGCCTGGACAGGCCGATCCTGGTGCACGCGATCCTCGAGACCGCGGCCGGGGTGGCCCGGGTCGAGGAGATCTGCGCGGCCAGCCCCCGCATGCAGGGCCTGTCGCTCGGCCCGGCCGACCTGGCCGCCAACCGCCGGATGAAGACCACCCGCGTCGGCGGCGGTCACCCCGGCTACCTGGTGCGGGCCGACCCGGAGGGTGGCGACCTCGAGGCGCCTCGGGCCACGTACCAGCAGGATCTGTGGCACTACACGATCGCCCGCATGGTCGACGCCTGCGTCAGCAACGGGATCTTCCCGTACTACGGGCCGTTCGGTGACATCAAGGACGTGCAGGCCTGCGAGGACCAGTTCCGCAACGCCTTCCTGCTCGGCTGCGTCGGCGCGTGGAGCCTGCACCCGGTCCAGATCGGCATCGCCAAGAAGGTCTTCAGCCCCGACCCGAAGGACGTCGCGCACGCGCAGCGAGTCATCGAGGCGATGGGCGACGGCACCGGCGCCATCATGCTCGACGGCAAGATGGAGGACGACGCCTCCGTCAAGCAGTGCCGCGTGATGCTGGAGACGGCGAAGGCACTGGCCGAGCGCGACCCGGAACTGGCCGACCTGTACGGCTTCTCGAAGGAGGACTGATGACCGACTCCGCCCTCGACGTGACGCTGCGACCGCGCCGCTCGGTCCTCTACATGCCGGGCGCCAACGAGCGCGCGCTGGAGAAGGCCAAGACCATCCCCGCCGACGCGCTCATCCTCGACCTCGAGGACGCCGTCGCCCCCGACGCGAAACCCGCCGCCCGCGAGCGCGTCTGCGCGGCCGCGTCGTCCGGGGAGTACGGACTGCGGGAGGTCACCATCCGGGTGAACGGGCTCGACACGCAGTGGCACGCGGACGACGTCCGCGCGGCCGCCGCGGCCGGCCCGGCCGCCGTCGTGGTCCCGAAGATCGGCTCCGCCTCCGACGTGCACGCCGTGGAGAAGGCTCTCGAGGCGGGCGGCGCCCCCGACCACACGAAGATCTGGGCGATGGTCGAGACGCCGGACGCGTTCTTCCGGGCGCAGGAGATCGCGTCCGCGTCGGAGCGGCTGAACGTGCTCGTGATGGGCACGAACGACCTGGCCAAGGAACTGCACGCCGAGCACGTCCCGGGGCGCGCGCCGCTGCTGACCGGGCTGGGCCTGGCGCTGCTGGCCGCCCGGGCCGCGGGCAAGGTCATCCTCGACGGCGTCTACAACGACGTGAAGAACCTCGAGGGCTTCGAGGCCGAGTGCGTCCAGGGCCGGCAGATGGGTTTCGACGGCAAGACGCTGATCCACCCCGGCCAGGTCGACCCGTGCAACGCGGTGTTCGCGCCGACCGAGGCGCAGGTCGAGGAGAGCCGCGCGATCCTGGCCGCCTGGGACGAGGCGCTGGCCGAGGGCAAGGGCGTCGCGACGGTCAACGGCCGCATGATCGAGAACCTGCACGTCGAGAACGCGAAGCGGATCATCGCCGTCAGTGAGGCCATCGCCCAGCTCGGCTGAACCCCGCGATCCTGCGTTTGCGCATGATCGACGCGAGATGGCGTTGATCATGCGCAAACGCAGGATCTAGTCGGGGGCGGCGTACTCGGGTTGGGCCTCGGGGGCGGCCCGGACGACGAGCACCAGGCCGAGCAGCATCAGCGCGGTGCCGGGCAGGACGGCGAACGGCGGCGCGTCGCCGGTGATCGCCCAGGCCACCAGCGTGGCGCCGGGCACCTCGAGCAGCGTGGCCAGCGCGACGGTGGTCACGCCGACCCGGGGCAGCAGGGCGTTCAGCATGGTGTGCCCGAACAGCTGGGCGCCCACCGTCACCACCCCGAGCTGGAACCAGGTGACGGCGGAGAACCCGACCAGTTGCACGTCCCCGAGGAACGCGACCGGGAGCAGGGCCGCGGCGCACGTGCCGTAGGCGACGAACGTGTGCCCGGCGGTCGTCGTCCCCTCCCGCTCTCCCGCGCCGAGCGCGACGGCGCCCAGCGCGACGTACCCGGCGGCGGTGATCGCACCGACCACCGACAGCAGGTCGCCGGTCAGCGCCCGGCCCGAGGCGGCGGCGTCCACCCCGGTGATCGCGAACACCCCCACGATCGCCACCCCGACGCCGAGCAGGACGGCCCGCGGCACGGGCACCCGGCGCACCAGGTCGAGGGCCACGGTCCAGACCGGGGTGGTGCACACGAGCGCGGTCGCGGCCGTGACGCTGGTCATCCGGAGCCCGGTCAGCCACGTGGTGAAGTGCACGGCCAGCAGCAGGCCGGCGAACACCGACGTCCAGCGGAACCCGACCGGCTCGCGCCGCACCAGCAACCACACGCCGCTGACCAGGGCGCCGAACACGTTGCGCCAGAAGGAGATCGCCACCACCGGGGCGGCCGTCACCACGGAGAGGGGCGCGGAGGTGGAGATGCCGAACACGGCCAGCGTGAGCATCGCCCAGGTCACGGAACCGCCGGTCGTGGTCATCGTCCTGCACTGTGGCACACGTCTGACAGACTTCGACGCGTGACCCAGCCCGCGGCCCCCCCGCCGACCGACCGCCTGGTGCACCGCCCGCTCACCCCGATCGAGGCGGCCCTGGTCGTCGAGGCCTGCAGCAAGAGCGACGTCGTCTGGCTGCGCCCCGTCGAGGACGCCCGCGCGGTGGCCGCCTGGCACGTGTGGGACGGCGACGCCGTGCACGTCGTCGACCGCGGTGGCGAGCAGGACCTGTCGGCCGTCGTCCGCCCCGGGCTGGGCGGGGTGGTCGAGGTGATCGTGCCGAGCAAGGAGACGCGGGCCCGGCTGCTCACCTTCCTGGCCCAGACCGAGACGCTGCCGAACGGGTCGAAGCGCTGGCACGAGGTGGCGGACAAGCTGGCCGCGGCCCGGCTGAATGCGGCCGGGGCCGTCGCCGCCGACCAGGTCGAGCGCTGGGTGTCGCAGTCGCTGATCCACTCGTTCCGCCCGGTCGCGCTGACCACCGCCGTGTTCGGCGAGGAGGACGAGGACGACGGGCGCCTCCCCCCGCCGGGAGGCCCGGGGACGACGCTCACCCGACGCCCGTTCCACCTGGGCCGACGCCGGCGACGCGCCCGGCGGATGTCGAACGGCTGAGCCCGTAGGCAGGGGCGGCCGGACGTGTCATGCTCAGGGGGCCGGCCCCGAACCCCCGGAGTGCACAGACAGACCAGCTCAGGGTGGGGCTCATCAGACATTCCGTCGCGTTTCGGCACCGCCTCGGTGGATTGCGAGCGCGACGTGTCGCTGCCTCCCGGACGACCCGCCGCCCTGACCTACCTGATCGTCGACGACGACCCGGGCGACATCATGATGATCGCCGACATCCTCGAGTCCCTGGCCGGCTCCCGCGTGGTGCATTCCGTCGGTGACGGCCGGGAGGCGCTCGACTTCCTGCGCCGGGTGGGCCGTTACGCCGACGCCCCCCGCCCCGACGTCATCCTGCTCGACCTCAACATGCCCCGGATGGACGGGCGCGAGACGCTGACCGCCATCAAGGCCGCCCCGGCGCTGCGCACCATCCCGGTCGTCGTCTTCTCCACGTCGACCGCGGACAGTGACGTCGACGCCTGCCTGAGCCGGTACGCGAACGCCTACGTCGCCAAGCCGGTCGAGTTCTCGCAGTTGGAGAGCGCCCTGCAGGCCATCGACGGCTTCTTCGGTCAGCTGGCCCAGCTCGGCCGTCCCGCATCGGCACTGAACGACGAATCGTCGGCCGCCTGACCCGCACGACGGCCTGACCCGAAAGATGGGTATTCGCTCCCGATCCGTGGGGGACGCCGAAGCGGTGTGCTGAAGGGGTTCGCACCGCAGACCCCTCATCCCGGAGAACATCGTGTACGCCGACCATCCCGCCGCCCGGCCCGTCGTCATCCTGCTGCTCGTGCTGACCGAGGTCGGCCTGTGGCAGTGGCGGGTCCTGCTGACCGCCCGCGGCCGCCGGGCCGCGCCCGCGCTGCTCGGGGTGCTCGGCGCCGTCCTGCAGGTGACGGCCATCGCGCAGGTGGTCGACAACCTGAACGACCCGCTGACCGTGGCCGCCTACGCGGCGGGGGTCGGGGGCGGCGTGCTGATGGGGGTCGTGGTCGCGGCCCGGTTCACCACCCAGGACGTGCGGCTCAACCTGGTCACCGTCGACGCGACGCTCGAGGCCCGGCTGCGGGCGCAGGGCTGGCCGGTGATCGCCTACGAGGGACGCGCGGCGGCGGGCGCGGTCTCCGTGCTGGAGGTCGTCGTCGAGGCCCGGCGCGGCAAGCAGTTGCGGCGGGCGGTCGACGCCCTGGCCCCGCAGGCCCGCTGGACGATGGACACCGTCGCCGCGGGCGCCTGAATCCTGCGTTTGCGCATGATCGACGCGGAGGTTCGTCGGGCTCAGGCCAGCCCGAGGTCCTCGGCCCGGACGACGAGCGCCCGGCGGTTCTCGACGCCCAGTTTCGCGAGCACGGCCGACACGTGGTGGTCGGCGGTCTTCGTCGAGATGTACAGCCGGGCGGCGATCTCGGCGTTGGTGTGGCCGCGGGCGACCAGGCGGGCGACGTCGAGCTGCCGGTTGGTCAGGCCGCCGGGGTTGGCCCGGGTGGCCGCGCGGGCCCGGCCCGGGACCTTCAGCGCACCACCGCGGCGCAGGTCGACCCGTACCCGGTCGGCGCTCGCCCAGGCGCCGGCCGCATCGAGCGCCTCGACGGCGGCCACCTGCCGGTCCACCTCGTCGGAGTCGGCGGCCACCAGCGCGGCCGTGAAGGGGTCACCGATCCGGCGCCAGGCGTCGACGGCCTCGGCGTACCGCCCGGCCAGCGCGGCGGCGAACGGCGGCGCGACCGGCTCGGGCACCTCGTCGGGCTTCAGCAGCCCGAGCCGGACCAGCCAGGTGGCCAGCTCGCCGACCCCCCACTCGGCGCCCGGCGTGCCGGCGACCCGGTGCAGCAACGCAACCCCGTCGCGCACCCGCGGGTCCTCGCGACCGGACAACCACTCCTGTTCGGCGAGCGCGGCCGTCACGGCGGTCCAGCGCAACGGCTCGTCGACCCGCCCGGCCAGCTCCCACCCCGCGTCGAGGTCCGGGTGCGGCGCCGACGCCTCGCCGGTGCGCAGCCCGACCAGGGCGACCACCAGGTGCGGCCAGAGCCGGGCCAGGGGCATGCCGTCGCGGCCCAGCACGTCCCCCGCGTCCTCGAGCGCGGCCTGCCAGCGCCCCTCGGTCAGCCGCAGCCTCGAGCGCATCGCCGTCTGCCAGTGGCTGCAGATCGGGATGTCGCGCGACGTCGAGAACGGCAGCCCCTCCTCGAGCACGGCCTCCGCGTCGCGCAGCCGGCGCTGCTCCACGTCGAGGTGGGCCAGCTGCGAGTAGGCGGTGGAGGCCAGCTCGTCCCAGGCGATCCCGCGGGCCCGCTCGAGGTGGTCGACCAGGTCGGCGCGGGCCGCCAACTCGCCGCGCCCGAGCCGGGCGGTGGCCGCGAACAGCCCGGCTCGCAGGGCCAGCCGGTCGTCGCCGCGCCGGTCGGCGATGCCGGTCGCCTCGTCGAGGTACGCGGCGGCCAGGTCGAGCTCGCTGCCCATCAGGGCCAGGTAGGCGCGGGTGGTGCGGGCCCCGGCGTAGGCGGCCTCGCCGTCCGTCCCGTCCGGGGCGTCGGGGGGCGCGACCGCCGCGGTGGCCCGCTCGACGTGTTCCTCGGCCTCGGCCCGGCGGGCGTTGTAGTACTCGAAGACGGCGCACGAGTCGTACGCCGTGGCCAGCCCGACCGGGTCCCCGGCCCGCTGCCACAGAGGGAACGTCGCCTTCACCGTGTCGATCGCCCGGCCCAGCCGGCTCGTCATGTACTGCTCGACGCTGAGCCGGCGCAGCAGTTCCGCGCGTTCGGCGAGCGGGACGTCGTCCAGGTGCTTCAGCGCGATCTCCAGGAAGGCGGCGGCCTCCGAGTGCGACCCGGCCAGCGTCGCCTCGTCGGCGGCGGCCCGGGCGTGCCGGGCGGCGCGGGCGGAGTCACGAGCGGCCACCGCGTGGTGGGTGAGGACGGCGTGGCCGGTCGGGTCGACCTGCTCGAGCGCGTCGAGCAGGGCCCGGTGCAGCCCGTGCGCGCCACCCGGCGGCACCGTGCTCTCCAGCGCGCGGCGGGCCAGTTCGTGCCGGAACACCAGGCCGCCGCGCTCGCGGACCAGCAGCCCGGTGGCGTCGAGCCGGCGCAGGGTCGGCAGGTCGACACCCAGGTGCGGCAGGACGCGGTCGTCGAGCCGGTCGGGGGCCGTGGCCACCAGCTGCAGCACCTGCAGGTCGTCGACGGACACGGCGGCCGCCCGGGCCAGGACGGCGTCGCGCACCGAGGTGGGCAGCGGCCGCTCGGGCTCCTTGGCGATCTCGGTGACGAAGAACGGGTTGCCGCCCGTGACACCGTGCACGCGGGCCGGGTCGAGCCGCGTCCCACCCAGCAGCGCGGCCACGCCGTCGGCCGAGAGGGGCTGCAACGTGAGCGTTCTCGCCTGCTCGGTGCGGGCCAGGTCGCCGAGCAGCAGGCGGGCCGTGTGGTCGGGCCCGATCTCGACGTCGCGGTAGCTGAGCAGCACCGTGAGCGGCAGCGTGTCGATCCGGCGGACCAGGAAGCGCAGGACGTCGGCGGTCGCCTCGTCGACCCAGTGCAGGTCCTCGACCACCAGCACCGTGGGCCGTTCCCGCAACGCGGCGTACAGCCGGTCGCAGACCCCGGCCGGGGTCAGGTCCCCTTCGAGGTCGGGCCAGGCGGAACCGGCCCGGGCCGCCATGTCCCGCAACGGGCCGAGCGGGCGCGGGGTGCTGAGCGGGTCGCAACTGCCGAGCAGCACGTGCGGGCCACCTTGCGGCCCGTCCGGCGCAGCCGTCCGGCCGGTGCTCGAGCGGACGACGGCCCGCAGGAGGGCGGTCTTGCCCGTGCCGGCATCGCCGGCGAGGGCGACCACGCCGCCCTCGCCGGCGGCTGCTGCGGCGACCGCCGAGTGAAGAACCCCGAGCTCGTGCTCGCGCTCCACGAGATCCACTTGATCAGGATAGGAGCGCACGGCTCGGGACTGAACCGTCATGAACGGGTCAGCCCGCGGTCGCGACCACGGGGTTGCGGTCGGCGGTGTGCGGGCCGAACTCCGCGGCCACCACGTTGACCAGGTCGGCGGGGAAGCCGCCGCGCCGGGCGTGCTCGAGGATCGTCTCGGCGTCCTCGGCCTCGTGGATGCAGTAGATCTTGTTGCCCGCGACGTAGCTGGTCACCCAGGTGTAGGGGACGCCGAGCGAGTCGACGGCCGCGTTCGAGGTCTGGGCGATGGCGACGAGCTGGTCGACGGAGAGCTGCGAGGCACCCTCGATCTCGCGCTCGATCAGGAACCGCTTCATGGTGTTGCTCCTTCGGTGTCGCGCCGGGAACCCTGTGCCCCCGGCGGTGACATCAGGTTCCGTCGGCGGGCACCCCCCGGGCATCGGGAGCGGATCCCCATGTTGGCGTCGCGCCCGCCCCGGGTCAGCGGCGGTCAGCGCGGGTCGGCGACCGGCAGGCGCAGTTCGAACCGGCAGCCACCGGGCACGTTGGACACGCTCGCCGTGCCCCGGTGCGCCAGCATGATTCCCCGCACGATGGCCAGGCCGAGCCCGGCCCCCGAACCCGCGCCCGGCGTCCGGGCCGCCTCGGCCTGCCAGCCGAGATCGAAGACGCGCGGCAGGTCGACCTCGGCGATCCCCCCGCACCCGTCGACCACGGAGACCACCGCCTCGTCGTGGGCGGCGCCGGTCCGGACCCGCACGGCGCCGCCGTCCGCGGTGTGCCGGACGGCGTTGACCAGGACATTCGCCACGGCCCGGGTCATGGCTCGGGCGTCGACCTCGACCGGTGCGTCGGTCCCGACGTCGGCCTGCACGCGAACGCCCCGCTCCCGGGCCAGGGGCTCGACCACGGCCACGGCCTCGGCCAGGACGTCGGACAGGGCCAGGCGCTCCGGGCTCAGTCCGATGCCGCCCGCGTTCAGCCGGGAGATCTCGAACAGGTCGGTGACCATGTCGCTCAGCCGGTCGACCTCGGCCCGCATCTGCTTCAGGTAGCGCTGCGGGTCCTCGGCGATCCCGTCCTCCAACGCCTCAGCCATCGCCCGCAGTCCGGCCAGCGGCGTGCGCAGGTCGTGGGACAAGCCGGCGACCAGCTCCCGCCGGGCCACCTCGGCCTGCTCCCGGACGTCCTGCTCGGCCCGGGACCGGGTGGCCGTGACCTCCAGCTCGGCCACCCGCGCGGCCAACCAGGTGCCGACCGCCGCCGCGACCACACCCGCGGCCAGGGAGGTGGCGACCATCACCCCGGCGTCGCGGGCGGTGAACACCATCAGCCGGACCGCGACCACCGTGCCCAGCAGCATCGCCAGGACGACGGTCACCGGCGGCACGAGCACGGCCCGGCGCAGCGACCCCCGGCTCATCAGGGCGAGCACGGCGACGGCGACCAACGCCGCGAAGCCGGCCGCCACCCCGACCACCACGAGCACCGCCAGGAGGGGGCTCACGGGACGGCCACCGTCGTCGGGTCCCAGCGGTAGCCGACGCCCCAGACCGTGCTCAGCCGGGCGGGCCGGGCCGGGTCGACCTCGACCTTGGCGCGGACCCGCCGGACGTGCACGGTCACGGTCGACAGGTCGCCGAACTCCCACCCCCACACGGCGTTCATGAGCTGCTCCCGGGTGAACGCGACGCCCGGATGGGTCACCAGGTGGGCGAGCAGGTCGAACTCCCGCACCGTCAGGGTGAGGTCGCGGCCGGCCATGGTGACCCGGTGCGCGGCGAGGTCGACCCGCAGGTCACCGTCGACCACCACGCGCTCGGGCCGCCCCTCCGCGCCCGGTGCCCCCTCCGCGTCGGGCACCCCCACCCCGGCCGGCGTGCCCGGAGGCCCCCCCGCGGGTGCCGAGCCGACCCGACCCGCCCGCCGGAGCACCGACTGCACCCGCAGCACGAGCTCACGCGGGCTGAACGGTTTGGTCAGGTAGTCGTCGGCCCCGACTTCGAGGCCGAGGACCCGGTCGACCTCCGAGCCGAGTGCGGTGAGCATGACGATCGGCACGTCCCCACGGCTGCGCAGGCGCCGGCAGACCTCGATGCCGTCGAGGCCGGGCAGCATCACGTCGAGGACGACGAGGTCGGGAGCCTCGTGATCGGCCAGCTCCAGCGCCTGGTTGCCGTCCTCCGCGTGCCGGACGTCGAACCCGGCCCGCTCCAGATACCCCCGCACCACCTCGGAGACGGTCGGGTCGTCGTCCACCACCAGCACGGACACCACCCCACCACGATAGGTCGGGGCCGGGCGGCACGGGGCGCCCGAGATCTGACGAGACCGTGACATCGCGTCCGCACCCCTGCCGCCGGGTGGGCCGGATCGGCCAGTGTGGGTGCATGGCGAGGGTTCTGGTGACGGGCGGGTCGGGTTTCATCGGTAGCCGGGTGGTGCGGGCCCTGACGGCGGCCGGGCACGAGGTACGGGTCCTGGACCTGGTGCCCCCGTCGTCACCGGCGCCCGGGGTGGAACTGGTGCTGGGCGACGTGCGCGACCCGGACGACGTGCGCGCGGCCCTGGTGGGGGTCGACGCCGTCGACCATCACGCCGCCACCGTGGGCATGGGCCTCGACCTGTCCGACCTGCCCCGCTACGCCGGGCACAACGACCTCGGGACGGCCGTGCTGCTGGCCGGGATGCACGCGGCCGGCGTCCGGGCGTTGGTGCTGGCCTCGTCCATGGTGGTGTACGGCGAGGGGGCGTACGCCTGCGCCGCACACGGCCCGGTCGCACCCGCTCCGCGCCGCGAGAACGAGCTGGCCGCGGGTCTTTTCGAGCCACCCTGCCCGGTGTGCGGGGCGCAGCTCGCGCCGGGCCTGGTGCAGGAGGACGCCCCCGCCGACCCCCGCTCGGTGTACGCGGTGACCAAGCTGGCCCAGGAACTGCTGACCACGGTCTGGGCCCGCGAGTCCGGCGGGCGAGCCGCCCTGCTGAGGTACCACAACGTGTACGGGCCGGGCCTGCCGCGCGACACCCCCTACGCGGGCGTGGCCGCGATCTTCCTGTCGGCCCTGCTGGCCGGGCGGGCGCCCGAGGTGTTCGAGGACGGCGGCCAGCGTCGAGACTTCGTGCACGTGGACGACGTCGCGGCCGCCAACGTCGCCGCTCTCGAGTCGGTGCTGGCGGCCGGAACCGGGGCTCGGGCGTACAACGTCGCGTCCGGGACGCCGCGCACCGTCCTCGACCTGGCCGCCGGGCTGGCCCGCGTCGTGGGCGGGCCGCAGCCGGTGGTCAGCGGGCGGTACCGGGCCGGCGACGTCCGGCACGTGACCGCGGGGACGGAGCGGATCACCCGGGAGCTCGGCTGGCGGCCGCGGGTCGAGTTCGCCGACGGGCTCGCCGAACTCGCCGCCGAGTTCAGCGCCACCCTCCCCCTCCTGCGGTGATCATGCGCAAACGCATGATGCGTTTGCGCATGATCAGCGCTTGGAGGATGCGTTTGTGCATGATCACCGCGGGAGCTACCAGGGGGTGTGGAGGAGTTGCTCCACCGCCAGGGCGAGCACCCACTGCGCGAGCAGCCACCACCGCACCCGTCGGGGCGGCAGGAGAGCGCCCACCGCGGTCAGCCACACGGTCCAGGGCAGCCAGATGCGTTCCACTTCGGCCTTGCTCATCCCGCTGAGCGCGGCCAGCAGCACCGCCCCGAAGGCCGCGACGGCGACCAGGGCCAGCGCCCGTCGTCCCGGCTCGCCCGGGCCGCGCGATGCCACGAGCCGCCCGGCGCGCGCCAACCCCGCGGCCACCGCCGGCCCGGCCGCCACCGCGAGCGCGCCGAAGTCCGCCCAGACCCAGTACCCGTAGGGCCGCAGCCCGCCGAAGCCGGCCAGGTAGCGCCCCCGGACTGCGGAGTACCCGTCCCACCAGGCGAACCCGGCCAGCGCGAACGCACCGACGACGACCACGGCCGCCCCCGCCGCGAGGACGACCGCCGCCGCGACCCGCCGCGACGACCGCGTCGACGGTCCGACCCGCCGGGCACCGACCACCAGGACGGCCAGCGCGGGCACGGCCACCAGCGGTGCGCCGTAGGAGAGGAAGCAGCACCAGCCGAGCACGAGTCCCGCGGGCACCGCCCAGGCGAGGGCCCCGGTCGCAGCCCGGGCCAGCAGGTACACCCCGAGGGCCCCGAACCCGGCCAGCAGCGCGTCGGCACTCACACCGGCCCAGACCACGGCGGGCGACAGCACCAGGTACGGCAGCGCCTGCCGGGCGAGCGCTTCGCCCACGACCCGGCGCAGCGTCGCCGTGACCGCGACCACCGCGACGGCCCACCCCAGGAGGCAGGCGAGGGACGCCGGCCAGGGGCCGGTCAGCCCGGCGGCGTCCAGGGCGACGAAGATCGCGGTCATGCCCGGCGGGTGCCCGGACACGTGCGTCGCCCACGGCTGCGGCGCACCGGCCGGGATGCTCACCGCGAAGCCGGTGAGGAAGTCGTGCCACGACCCGGCCCGGATGCGGGGCACGTCGACCAGGTACTCGTGCCGTGTGGTCAGCGGGTCGCGCACGCCGCCGACGCCGCGGCTCAGCGCGAGGGCCACGGTCCAGGCGAGGGCGCCGGCGAAGGCGAGCGGCGCAACCGCCCGCCAGACGACCCGTTCCGCGAGCGGGGGCAGGACGACGACCAGCAGGGCCCCCACCGCCACCGGCAGGAGCACCCCTGGGCCGAGCACGGGCTCGATGCGGGCGAACAGCGGTGCCGCGCCCGCCAGCACCGGAACGCCCCGGCCGACGAGGAGGCCGCCGACCACGGCGGCCACGGTCACCAGGGCGACCGCCGCTGCGGCCGCGGCGACGTCCGCGCCGGTGCCGTCCGGGCGGCGCCCGTTCGACGGCGGTCTCCTCGGCGCGCTCACGGGCCGAGCCTGGCACCCCGTGCGCGGCGACCCGCCGCCGCACACCGCGACGTCATCGGCTCGTAAGCAGTCGGTCGGCATTCGGCCGGCGCGGTCATCCGGTCGTAAGGCGCTCGTTCTCGTCGCGGACCGGCCCCGCGCAGAAGGCTCGAGGCATGACAGCCCAGGTGGACGTCGTCCTGCCGTGCCGCGACGAGGCCGCGGCGCTGGCCCTCCTGCTCCCCCGGATGCCCACGCACTACCGGGCGGTCGTCGTCGACAACGGTTCTCGCGACGCGACCGCCGCCGTTGCCCGCGCGCTCGGCGCGCTCGTCGTCCAGCAGCCCGCGCCCGGCTACGGCAGCGCGGTGCAGGCGGGCATCGAGGCCGCCCGGCCGGGCCTGGTCGCCGTGCTGGACGGCGACGACTCGCTCGACCCGCTCGACCTCGCACCGCTGGTCGACCTGGTGGCCGAGGGCCGGGCCGACCTGGCGGTGGGCCGGCGCCGCCCGGTCGGGCGCGGCACGTGGCCGCTGCACGCGCGGGCCGGGAACGCCCTGGTCGCGGCCCGGTTGAGACGACGCGGCATCCCGGTGCACGACATCGCCCCGATGCGCGTGTTCGACCGCGACGCCCTGCTCGACCTCGGCATCGCGGACCGCCGCTCCGGGTATCCGCTGGAGCTGCTGCTGCGAGCCGCGTCGGCCGGCTGGCGCATCGTCGAGCAGGACGTGGCCTACCGGCCGCGCGCGGCCGGCACCCGGTCCAAAGTGAGCGGATCGCTGCGCGGAACCCTCACCGCCGGAATGGATTTCCGCCGGGTGCTGGCCGAGGCGACGGGACGACGGCCGTGAGGGCCACCGTGTTGGTGGTGGCCAAGGCGCCGGTGCCGGGACTGGCCAAGACCCGGCTGGTACCCGCCCTGGGCCCGCGGGGCGCCGCCGAGGTGGCCGCCGCCGCCCTGCTCGACACTCTGGACGCCGCGACGGCCGCCGGTCGGGCGCTCGGTGTCCGACCGGTGGTCGCCCTGACCGGCGACCTGACAGCTGCCGCCCGGGCCGATCACGTGCGGGCGGCGCTGGCCCGGTGCACCGTCGTCCCCCAGCGCGGTGACGGCTTCGACGAGCGCCTGGCCCACGCCCACGTCGACGCTGCGGGAGCCGGTCCCGTCGTGCAGATCGGGATGGACACCCCGCAGGTGACGGCCGAGCTGCTGATGGAGTGCGCCGACGCGCTCACGCGGGCCGACGCGGCGCTCGGAGCGGCCGAGGACGGCGGCTGGTGGATGCTCGCGCTGCGGGACGCACGGGAGGCGATGCGACTGGTCGGGGTGCCGATGTCGACGCCCGAGACCGGCGCGGCCACCGCCGCGGCGCTGCGCCGCGGCGGTCTGAGCGTGGCGGAGGCTCCCCCGCTGCGGGACGTCGACACGGCCGAGGATGCCTGGGCGGTGGCCGATCTCGCGCCGATGACCCGGTTCGCGGTGGCCCTCGCCGGCCCGGGCCGGGCCGAGGCGGTCCGACCCGCCTCCGAGGTCGGTGCGCGATGACCGCGCTGGCCGCCTACGAGGCGGGGCTGGGTGGGGCGCCGGTCTGGGTGCGCTCCGGGGACGGTCGTCGCGCGCTGCCCGTGCACCGCTGGGCGGGCGAGGTCGACGCCCGGGACGACGGGCTGCTCACGGCCGTCCTGTCGGGCACCGGAGCGCGACCCCGGGTCCTCGACATCGGTTGTGGCGCAGGCCGGCTCACGGTCGCGTTGCTGGGCCGGGGGGCCCAGGCCCTGGGGGTGGACTCCTCACCCACCGCCGTCCGGCTGGCCCGGTCCCGGGGCGCCCGCGTGCACCGGGCCGACGTCCTGGGCCCCCTCCCGGACGCCTGGCGCCACGGGTGGGACCGCGTGCTGCTGGCCGACGGCAACCTCGGCATCGGCGGGGACCCCGCCCGCCTGCTGAACCGGCTGGTCCCCCTGCTGGCCCCCGGCGGGCGGATCGTCGCGGACGTACGAGCGGGCGGAGGCATCGCGCGGGGGCCCGCCTGGATCGAGTCCGTCGACGTCGCCGGTGATCCCATCGGCGGCGCGGTGCCGTGGGCGTGGGTGGGGGCCGACGCGGCGGCGGAGCTGGGGGCGGCCTGCGGTCTCGCGCTGAGCGACCTGCGACCGGTGCCCGGGGCCCGCACCCGCCGGTGGGTCGCGACCTGGGGTCGGCCGTGAACGCCCTCGACGGCCTCCTCGACCGGCTCCGCACGAAGATCGACGAGACCGGCCCCCGGACAACGGATTTCACCAGTCGCTGGCACGACGAACGGGTGGCCGCGCGGATCGGGGCGGCGCTCGGGACGTGCTTCACCGTCTGCTTCGTCACCGGGCTGCTGAGCCACTTCGTCCAGCACCCGCAGCCGTGGTTCGTCTGGCCGGCGCACCCGGCGTCCCTGTACCGGTACACGCAGGGCCTGCACGTGCTGACCGGCATCGCCGCCGTCCCGCTGCTGTTGGTCAAGCTGTGGACGGTCTACCCGCGACTGTTCGGGGTGCCGCGCCTCGGTGGCCCGGTGCGGATGCTGGAACGCGCCTCCGTCGCGGCGCTCGTGGCCTCGGCCCTGTTCCAACTGCTGACCGGCCTGCAGAACATCGCGCACTGGTACCCGTGGGGATTCTCGTTCCCGCCGGTGCACTACGCGCTGGCCTGGGTCTCGATCGGGGCGATCGCGGTGCACGTGGCGGTGCAGCTGCCGGCCATCCGGCTCGGCCTGTCCCGCCCGCTCCAACCCCTTGGTGATCATGCAGAAGGTCCCCCACCGGAGGGCCCGTCGCGACGCTGGCTGCTCGGCGCCGCGCTGGCCGGGGCGGCCGGAGCCGTGCTGGCCACCGCCGGCCAGACGGTGTCCTGGCTGCGGTGGGTGTCAGTGCTGGCGGTCCGCACCGGCGAGGGACCTCAAGGCGTCCCGGTGAACAAGACGGCCCGGGGCGCAGGGGTTCTCACGGCCGCGACCGACCCGGGCTGGCGGCTCACGGTGACCGGGCCGGGCGGCACCCGGAGCCTGTCGCTGGCCGACCTGACGGCCCTTCCGCAGCACGACGTCGACCTCCCGATCGCCTGCGTCGAGGGGTGGAGCGCGGTCGCGACCTGGACCGGCGTCCGGGTCCGCGACCTGGCCGACGCCGTGGGCGCCGGGCCCGACGCGAGCCTGCGCTTCACCTCGCTGCAGGCGTCGGGCGGCTACCGGGTCAGCGAGCTGCCCGCCCGGCACGTGCGCGCCGCCGAATCGCTCGTGGCGCTGCGGGTGGGCGGAGAACCGCTGGCGCTCGACCACGGCTACCCGGCCCGGTTGATCGCCCCGAGCCGCCCGGGGGTCCTGCAGACCAAGTGGTTGTCCCGGATCGAGGTGATCTGACGTGCGGGCCCGGATCGCGCTGGGCGCACTCGGCGGCGCCGCGATGGTCTTCGGCGTGGTGTCCCTGTTCTCGGTGCCCGGCCGGGTGCCGCTCGTGCTGCTGTGGGCGGGCGTTCCCCTGGTTCTGCACGACGCCGTGCTCGTGCCCGCCACGCTCGCACTGGCCTGGCTGGGACGGCGGGTGCTGCCCCGCCGCGCCTGGGGGCCGGCCGTCGTGGGTCTCGTCTGCGCCGCCACCGCCCTGCTGCTCGCCCTGCCGCCGCTGCTCAGCCCGGCCGCGGGCGCCGTCCCGGGGCTCCTGAACCGCGACTACCGGCTCGGCCTCGCCCTGGCCCTGGCCGCCTCCCTGCTGGTCACCGCGCTGCTGCTCGTCGGCACCCGCCGCCGGGATCACGAAAAGCCGGAGTGAGACCGATCTCCCGGGGCGTCCGGGTCCCTTCCGGCGGGCCGCGGCCGGTCGCTGGCCTAATCTGACCTCGTGAGCGCGAGCCGGGTCTTCGTGGCGCGGATGGCCGGACTGGCCGTCTTCGATCCGCTCGGCGACCAGGTCGGCAAGGTCCGCGACGTCGTCGTCACGATCCGCCCGGGCCGCGCGCCCGACCGCGCGGTCGGCATGGTCGTCGAGGTACCGGGCCGGCGCCGGGTGTTCGTGCCGATGACCCGGGTGACGAGCATCGACGCCGGTCAGGTGATCACCACCGGGCTGGTCAACATGCGCCGCTTCGAGCAGCGGCCCACCGAGACCCGGGTGCTGGGCGAGCTGCTGGACCGCGTCGTCCCGCTGGTCGACGGCACCGGCGACGTGACCATCGTCGACGTCGCGATCGAGATGAACGCCAAGCGCGAGTGGTACCTGGCCAAGGCCTACGTGCACCGCGGGCACCCCAGCCGGCTGCCCGGGCGGCTCGGGCGGCGCGGCCAGGCGTTCGTCGTCGGCATCGAGCAGCTCGGCGACCTCGGGGTCGTGGAGCAGCGGCAGGGGGCCGCGAACCTGCTGGCCGCGATCGAGGAGATGAAGGCGCCCGACCTGGCCGAGGTGATCAACGAGCTGGCTCCTAAGCGGCGGCTCGAGGTGGCTTCGGCACTGGACGACGAGAAGCTCGCCGACGTCCTCGAGGAGCTCCCGGAGGAGGACCAGGTCGAGATCCTCACCGAGCTGGGTGGGGAACGCGCGGCCGACGTCCTCGAGGCCATGCAGCCCGACGACGCCGCCGACCTCCTCTCGGAACTGCCGCCCGAGCAGGCCGAGCGCCTCCTGGCGCTGATGGACCCGGGCGAGGCGGCCGACGTCCGGCGCCTGCTGGCCTACGGCGACGACACCGCCGGCGGGCTGATGACCCCCGAGCCGGTGATCCTCTCCCCCGAAGACACCATCGCCGAGGCCCTGGCCCGGGTCCGGCGGGCCGAGCTGTCGCCGTCCCTGGCCGCGGCCGTGTTCGTCTGCCGCCCTCCGCTCGAGGCCCCGACCGGCCGATACCTCGGCATGGCCCACATCCAGCGGATGCTGCGCGAACCGCCGCACCGCGCGGTCGGCGCGGTCGCCGACAAGGACGTCGAGCCGCTGCACACGTCCACCGGGCTGCCCCGGGTGGCGCGGCACCTGGCCACGTACAACCTGGTCTCGGTCCCCGTGGTGGACGACGTCGGGCGGCTGGTCGGCGCCGTCACCGTCGACGACGTGCTCGACCACCTGCTGCCCGACCACTGGCGCGAGATGGACGACGACCTGGGCGACGACCTGGGCGGGCTCGACGGTCTCGGCGGGCTGGGCGACGTCACCGGCGAGATCCCCCGTGCCCGCTGACCGTCGTCCGGACCGGAAGACCGACCGGAGGACCGACCGGAAGCCCGACCGGCGGGGCGGCCGCCGGGACCGCATCGGCACCCGCTCCGACCGCCTGGACAGCCCGCTCGGACGGGGCCGCGGCCTGCGCGGCCCCAGCGTCGACCCCGAGACGTTCGGCCGCTGGTCGGAGCGGTTCGCCCGGTTCATGGGCACGGCCTGGTTCATCGTCGGGATGACCGTGTTCGTGGTCGGCTGGCTGCTCTGGAACACGATGGCGCCGCCGGCGTGGCAGTTCGACCCGAAGACCCTGAACTTCACCCTGCTCACGCTCATCCTGAGCCTGCAGGCCTCCTACGCGGCCCCGCTCATCCTGCTGGCCCAGAACCGGCAGGACGACCGCGACCGGGTGGCCTTCGAGCACGACCGCGGGCAGGCCGAACGGGGGCTGGCCGACACGGAGTACCTGACCCGGGAGATCGCGGCTCTGCGGATCGCGATGGGGGACGTCGCGACCCGCGACTTCGTCCGGTCGGAGCTGCGCTCGCTGCTGGAGGAGATGGCCCAGCAGCAGTCCGAGGACAAGTCGCAGCAGCGGGACACCTCGTCCGGGTCAAGCTGAGGGCCCCGCGTTCCGACCGTGAGTAGGTGACGTCCTCCGACCAGAAGCGGCCCGCCCTCCCGCGCCAGGCTCCGGGCGCGCCCGCCGGGCCCGCCGCTCCGACCCGTACGACCGCGTCGATGCGGGGGGCGTCGCGCAAGCGCCTGGGGGACGTCCTGGTCGAATCGGGACTGATCAACCAGCCGCAGCTGGAGCAGGCCCTGGCCGAGCAGCGCCGGGGCGACGGGCCGCGTCGCCGGCTCGGGCAGGTCGTGTCCGACCTGGGCTTCGCCACCGAGAAGGACGTCGCCGAGGCCCTGGCCAACCTGCTCGGCCTGCAACTGATCGACCTGTCGAAGCAGCTGCCGGCGCCGGACGTCGTCCGCCTGCTGCCCCGCGCGGTCGCCGAACGCACCCGGGTGCTGATCCTGGACCGCAACGCCCGCGGCCTGGTGATCGCCACCGCCGACCCCACCAACGTGCTCGCGCTGGACGACGTCAAGCTCTACACCCGCTCCCCCGAGCTGCAGATCTTCGTCGCCACGGACAGCCAGATCCGGGACCAGCTGGCCCGGGCCTGGTCGCTCGGCCAGGACAACACGCAGGTCTCGGAGATCATCGAGAACACCGAAGAGGAGGCGATCGACCCCGCCGACCTCGGCGGGACGGGCGAGGAGGACGCCCCGATCGTCAAGCTGGTCAACCGGGTGCTGTCGGACGCCGTCCGGCTGCGGGCCTCCGACATCCACGTCGAGGTGGAGCGCGAGGTGCTGCGCGTCCGGTTCCGCGTCGACGGCCTGCTGCGCGACGTGATGACCGCGCCCAAGCGCATCTCGACCGCGGTGATCAGCCGCATCAAGATCATTTCCGGTCTGGACATCGCCGAGCGGCGCATCCCGCAGGACGGCCGGACCCGGATCATGGTCGACAACACCGCGATCGACTGCCGGATCAGCACCCTCCCCGCACTGCACGGCGAGAAGGTCGTCATCCGGCTGCTGACCCGCGGCGACGACATCCCGCCGCTGTCCGCGCTCGGGTTCGAGTCCCGGCAGCTGTCCGAGTTCGAGGGTTCCCTGGCGGTGCCCCAGGGGCTGATCCTGATCACCGGTCCGACGGGTTCCGGTAAGACGAACACGCTGTACTCGGCGATCGCGTCGATCCGCACGCCCGACAAGAACATCGTCACGCTCGAGGACCCGGTCGAGGTCCAGCTGCCCGGCATCACCCAGGTCGGCGTGAACGTGAAGACCGGGATGACGTTCTCGGCCGGCCTGCGCTCGATCCTGCGCCAGGACCCCGACATCGTCCTCGTCGGTGAGGTCCGCGACGCCGAGACCGCCGAGCTGGCGCTCACCGCGTCGCTCACGGGCCACCTGGTGCTGACCACGCTGCACACCAACTCGGCCGTGGCCGCCCTGACCCGGCTGGTCGACATGGGCGCCGAACCGTTCCTGGTCGCCTCGTCGCTGACCGCGGCGATCGCCCAGCGGCTGGTCCGCAAGCCGTGCTCGAACTGCGTGGCCCCGTACGTCCCGGACGACGACACCCTCGCCAAGCTGGGCCTGACCCGCGACGACCTGCAGGGGGCGACCCCGATGCGGGGCACCGGCTGCCCCGAGTGCGGTGGCACCGGATACAAGGGCCGGACCGCCGTCTACGAGCTGCTCACCGTCGACTCCGCGCTGCGCCAGGTGCTGATGAAGGACCCGACCGAGACCTCGGTCGCGGCCCAGGCCCGCAAGAGCGGCATGCAGACCCTGCGTGCGTCGGCCCTGAACAAGGCCCGGCGCGGCGAGACCACGTACGAAGAGGCGATCCGGGTCACCTACACCGACTCCGGTGGCGACCACTCCTGCCCGAGCTGCAAGGGCCAGGTCGAGGAGGCCATGAGCGCCTGCCCGTGGTGCGGCACGCGGCTCGACGAGGGCAGCTGCCTGTCCTGCAACCGCGGCCTCGACCCGGCCTGGCACGTCTGCCCGTACTGCCGGACGCCGGTCGCGGCGGACCCCCGGCGCCCGGCGGCGCCGGTCACGACCCGGACGGCGGGTGGGCCGAACGCCGGGACGGCGGGTGGGCCGAACGCCGGGACGGCGCCGGGCGCACCTGCCGCGCCTGCCGCGGCTCCCGCCGTCCAGGCGCCCGCTCCGACGGCGGCCCCCGCTCCCGCCCAGGCGCCGCCGCGTCCGCCGGCGCCCGCCCAGGCACCGGCTCCCGTCCAGGCGCCTCAGCAGGCGCCCCCGCGCCGGCCGGCACCGGTCCAGGCACCGGTCCAGGCACCGGTCCAGGCACCGCCCCCGGCCAACCCGCCCCAGCCCGAGCGGTACCCCGAGCAGGAGTTCCGCCGGCAGTCCTGACGCGATTGCGCCCGGAAACCGACAGGTTCGTGTCGGTTTCCGGGCGCGATCGCGTTCGACGCTAGGAGGCGAGCTGCCCCAGGGCGAGGGAGCACTCGCGGGCCAGCTCCCCGAGCCGGGCGACCTGCTCGGCGCTCCACGTGCGCGGCCGGTGGTCGATGGCGCACACCGCTCCGACGACCATCCCGTCCAGCACGACCGGGGCCCCGGCGTAGGCGATCACCCCGAGGTCCTGCACGGCCCCGTTGTGCCGCACGAGCGGGTCGTCGTGCGCGTTGCCCACGACGAGCGGCGCCTGCGACGTGACGACGTGCTGGCAGAACGAGTGCGACAGCGGCGTCCAGCGTTCGGTGGCCATCGGTTCGGGCAGGCCCACGGCCCCCGGGAAGAACTGGCCCTCGGCGTCCACCAGCGACACCAGCGCCACGGGCGACTCGAGCTCGGTGGCCACCCGGCGGGCGAAGGCGTCGAGGGAGTCGACGGGCGCCTGGGGCAGGGGCATGACCAGCGGCAACGGGTTCGACGGACGTGTCGAGGCGGTCGTCGCGGGGACGATCGTGTCGCTCACGCAGCCTCCTGCCCATGGTCCGAGCCACCCACGGCGGCCCGACGGCCCGCCAGGGACGTGCTGACACCTTCAACCATTTTCTTGATCGGCGCATGTCGAAGCCGACTGGATCACAGGATGTCGGCTGATTTCCGCCCTGGATGCGCCGTCCGGACGGCGCGCGACGGGGCATCTCGCCCGCGCACCGGCCGTCCGGGGCCCGAGTGGCCCCGCACACACCCCGGCGGTCCGGAGCGGCCCGGACGCGGGCTTAGGATCGTCCCATGTCCGCAGCACCTACCCTGGAAGCCGTCCAGGCCGCCCTGGCCACGGTGAACGACCCCGAGATCCGGCGGCCCATCACCGACCTCGACATGGTCAAGTCGGTGGACATCACCGGCAGCACCGTCGCCGTGGAGGTGTCGCTCACCGTCGCCGGCTGCCCGATGAAGGACAAGCTCACCGGCGACGTGAAGGCGGCCGTCGGCGCGGTCGAGGGGGTCGAGGTCGTCGAGGTCACGCTCGGCGTCATGTCCGACGAGCAGCGCGCGGGCCTGAAGGACAAGCTGCGCGGCGGCGGCTCGTCGAAGGAGATCCCGTTCGGCAAGCCCGGTTCGCTGACCCGCATCTACGCGGTCGCCTCCGGCAAGGGCGGCGTCGGCAAGTCGAGCATCACGGTCAACCTGGCCGCCGCGATGGCCGCCGAGGGCCTGTCGGTCGGTGTCGTCGACGCCGACGTCTACGGCTTCTCCGTGCCCCGCATGCTCGGCGTCGACAACGCGCCGACCCGGGTCGACGACATGATCCTGCCGCCGGTCGCGCACGACGTGAAGGTCATCTCGATCGGCATGTTCGTGCCCGGCAACCAGCCCGTCGTGTGGCGCGGGCCCATGCTGCACCGAGCGCTCGAGCAGTTCCTGTCCGACGTGTTCTGGGGCGACCTCGACGTCCTGCTGCTCGACCTGCCCCCGGGCACGGGCGACATCGCGATCTCCACCGCGCAGCTGCTGCCGACCGCGGAGATCCTGGTCGTCACGACGCCGCAGCAGGCCGCCGCCGAGGTGGCCGAGCGGGCCGGGTCGATCGCCCTGCAGACCAAACAGCAGATCGTCGGCGTCGTCGAGAACATGTCGTGGCTGGAGCAGCCCGACGGGTCGAAGCTGGAGCTGTTCGGGGCCGGCGGCGGCCAGGCGGTCGCCGACTCGCTGGGCCGTTCGATCGGCGCGCCCGTGCCGCTGCTGGGTCAGGTCCCGCTGGACGTCGACCTGCGCGCGGGTGGGGACGCCGGGCTCCCCGTCGTCCTGGCCCGGCCCGACAGCGCCGCGTCGGTCGCGCTGCGTTCGGTGGCCCGCCAGCTGACCAAGCGGGCCCGCGGCCTGGCCGGCCGCTCCCTGGGCCTCACCCCCGCGGGTCGCTGACCCCGCGGCGGTTCGTGATCAAGGAAACTTCTACTCTCGGCTCTGGCCGCCGGGTGGGCCGACCGGGCCGAGAAGAGTAGAAGTTTCCTTGATCACGAGCATTTGGGGGGTTAGAGGCTCTGGCCGCCGGACAACTCGATCCGGGTGCCGTTCGCCCAGCCGAAACCGTCCGACAGGATGGCCGCGATCCCCGCGCCGATGTCGTCGGGCTGCCCGACGCGGCCCAGCGCCGTCGAGGCGGCCACGTGGGTGTTCACCGCGGCGACGTCGCGCACCACGCCGCCCCCGAAGTCGGTCGCGACCGCGCCGGGGGCGACCACGTTGACCCGGATCCCCCGCTCGCCGAGTTCCAGCGCCTGGTAACGGGTCAACACCTCGACGGCCCCCTTGGCCGCGGCGTACGCGCTGTAGCCGGGCAGCGTGAACCGGGCCAGCCCGGTCGAGACGTTCAGCACCCGGCCGCCGTCCGCGATCAGCGGCAGCAGCGCCTGGGTCAGGAAGTACGGGGCCTTGAACTGCACCCGGACCAGCTCGTCGAAGTCCGCCTCGGAGGTCGTGGCGTACGGCGCGTGCACCCCGAACCCGGCGTTGTTCACCAAGGCCTGCAGCCGCGCCCCGCCGAACTCGGCCTCGAGGACCCGGCGGACGTCGTCCACGAAGTCGCCGAAGGCGCTCGCGTCGGCGACGTCCAGGGGCAGCAGCGCGGCCCGGCGCCCCAGGGCTCGGACCGCCTCGGCGAGCGCCTCAGCCTCGGCCTTGCTGCTGCGGTAGGTGCCGATCACGTCGAACCCGGCCCGGGCCAGGTGCAGGGCGGCGCTGCGGCCCAGTCCGCGGCCGACGCCGGTGATCAGGACGGTGCTGCTCATCGTGGTTCCTCCTGAATAGCGCTGGGGTGATGGGGCTTCCAGGCTGCGGCGACCCACGGGGCGGGTGAAGGGACGGCTCAACCAGGGATCGTCGGTCCGTGGATGCGAGGCCACGAGGGGGTGACACTGAGGTCATGGACCGTCCCGGACTGGCCGACTTCCTCCGCACCCGCCGGGAGGCCATGCAGCCCGCGGACGTCGGCCTGCCGCCGGGGGTGCGCCGCCGCGCCCCGGGGCTGCGACGCGAGGAGGTCGCCGCGCTGGCCGAGATGTCCACGGACTACTACGCCCGCCTGGAGCAGGAGCGGGGCCCGCAGCCGTCGGAGCAGATCGTGGCCTCGCTGGCCCGGGCCCTGCGGTTGCGGCTCGACGAGCGGGAGCACCTGTTCCGGCTGGCCGGGCACCAGGCACCGGCGCGGGTGAACCGGTCCGACCACGTGGCGCCGGCCCTGCTGCGGGTCCTCGACCGGCTGCACGACACCCCGGCCCAGGTGGTCTCCGACCTCGGCGAGACGCTCGTGCAGAACCCGATGGCGGTCGCCCTGCTCGGGCCGCAGACCGGTGGGGAGGGCATCGAGCGCAGCCAGACCTACCGGTGGTTCACCGATCCGGCCTCGCGGGCGATCTATCCGGAACGGGACCACGACCACCAGGCCCACGTGCAGGTGGCCCGGCTGCGGGCGGCGTCCACCCGGGCCGGTGGCGACCCGCGCGCCCGCGAACTCGTGAGCCGACTCCTGGCCGCCAGCAGCGAGTTCCGTGCCCTGTGGGAGTTGCACGAGGTCGGCGAGCTGACCGATGCGCGCAAGACGATCGTGCACCCGGAGCTGGGCGAGATCGAGGTGGACTGCCAGGTCCTGCTGACCGAGAACCGGGCGCAGTCGCTGCTGGTCTTCACCGCCACCCCGGGCAGCGAGAGCTACCGTCGGCTGGAGCTTCTCGCGGTGGTCGGCCGCCAGTTCAGTTGATCTAGGTGGCGTCGGGGTCGTAGTCGGGCCCGGCGGCGGCCTCCGGCGCCTCGCCGGTGCGGGCCGCGCGGGCCTTGGCCTCGGCCACCCGCTGCGCCTGCTGGACGGCGGCCAGGTTGGCGGCCTGCTCCGCCTCGCGTTGGACGTCGGTCGGCCCCTGCGCCGCCGGCCGGGCCGCGCCGGTCAGGGTGTCGCGCACGTCCTGCGTGGTCTGCTTCATGCCCAGCGGGTCGTCGGGGTCGAAGGCGTCGCTGAGCGCCTCCCGGACGATGCGCCGCGGGTCGTACTGGCGCGGGTCGAGCTTGCGCCAGTCGATGTCGTCGAACTCGGGGCCCATCTCGGCCTTGACCTGCTCGGTCGCACCGGCCGCCATGCGCCGCAGCTCCTTGATCAGGCGGGCCAGGCTCTGGGCGTAGTCGGGCAGCCGCTCCGGGCCCAGGAAGATGGCCGCGACCACCACCAGGACCAGCAACTCGGGCGCGCTGATACCGAACACCCCGTCACCTTATGCCGGGGCCTGCGAGGGGCCTAGCCCGGCAGCCAACTGAGCGCCGACCGGGCGAACCGGGTCATCACGCCGGGCCGGTCGTCGTGCGGCAGGTCGGCGAGGCGGTCCTGCAGCTCGTCCAGCTCGAGGTCCCCCACGGCCGTGATCACCAGGTCACCGCCCTGCCAGGTCATGGTCTCCGGCCAGCTGTCCCGCACCAGGGCGGTCCCGTCGTCCCAGTCCTGGCGCTGCCAGCCGGACAGCTCGTCGGCCAGCTCGCCGCGCTGGGCGAACACCGAGATGGCGCAGATGCCGTCGCCGTAGGTGAGCTGCAGGACGGGCGCGTCCCCGGGCAGGGTGCCGCGGCGCGCGTCGAGCAGGCGCATCCCGCCGGGCAGGCTCTGGCGTACCGGCCAGCCCTCGGCGCCCCACCGGGCCAGGTCGGTCAGCGGGAGCACCGTCCACCCGCTGGGGCCGGCACTCGAGGGGGACGACGGGGCGAAAGAGGGCCCGGACGACGGGGAGCCGGCGGACGTCGTCGCCTTCCCGCCCAGCGTGAGCGACACGAACGCCGCGGAGCGGCGGGGCTCCCCGGCCGCGCCGACGACGTCCTGCCGGAGCATCAGCCCCGTGCCGTCGTCCAGCCACATCCGGGCGGCGAGCACGCCGTCCTGCGTCGCGGTGACCACGTGGGCGGGCCGGTCGAGCACCGTCCCCGCGCCCTCGACCCTGACGACGTAGGCCGCCAGCAGCGCCTCCACGGTCCGGTCGGTGAGCGCGCGGACGCCGTTCGCGGTGGCCGTACTCTCCCCCGCCTCGGTGACCGTGACGGTGCGGGTGGCGGCGCGGCCGTCGTGCCACGTGGTGATCTCCTGGTCGCCCTGGTACTCGACGCCGTCCTCCGCGTCGGCGGCCCGGCGCAGCAGGGTCACGGCGGCGGCGCTGGACCCGGCCGCGACCACGGCGGCCCCGGACGGTCCGACGGCGTCGACCGTGTCGACGTCCACGTCGGCCGAGGCCCGGTCGACGGGTGACCAGCCGCTGGGCAGCAGCAGGACGAGCGCGACCAGGCCGGCCAGCCCGACCAGCACGGCGACCGCGGTGGTCGGCCGTGCCCGGCTCATCGCCGCTTGTTCGTGGGCGCGCCCCAGACCACGCTCTGGTCGGTGAACGGCAGGGTCGCCGCGGTGGCGCCGTGCTCGGCGACGAACGTGTCGACGGGCGGGACGACGTTCGGCCGGGCCGCGCTCGACCCCGAGGCCACGCCCCCGACCGCCGCACCGGCGCCCACCACGCAGGCCGCGGCGACCATCGCGGCGACCAGGCGCGGCCGCGGACGGACCCGCTGACGCTGGACAGGCAGGTCGTAGGCGGCGACCGGGACGGGCGCCATCGGCGGGGCCATCCCCGCGTCGAAGACGAAGGTGTCGGCGGCCGGGGCGGGCAAGGCCTGTTCCTTGACCGCCTCACCCGGACCGCCCATGGCGACCAGCTGCAGCATGAACGCCGCGCTGGGCACCGGCTCGCGGGCCGGGTCGGCGAGCCGGGACAGGCTCTGCTTGGTCAGCCGCTCCAGCTCGACCGCGTCCCGGCACTCCCGGCAGGAGGCCAGGTGGATCGTGGCGCGCTCCGCCTCGGCGGCCGACAACCGGCCGTCGACGAGTTCGGTGGCGCGTTCACCCAAATGGCTCAGGCTCACCGCACGACCTCTTCACCGGCGCGCGCCTCGCCCAGCTCGACCCGGTTCGGACGGCGGTGGGCCAGCTGCTCGCGCAGCAGCGCCCGCCCCCGGTGGATGCGCGAGCGGACGGTGCCCAGCTTCACGTCCAGCGTCGCGGCGATCTCCTCGTAGGAGAGGCCCTCGATGTCGCACAGCACGACGGCCGCGCGGAACTCCGCGGGCAGGGTCGCCAGGGCCGCCTGGACGTCGTAGTCGAGGTTGTTGTGCTCCCAGGCCCCCTCGGGGCCGGGCTCGCGCCCGGGCAGCCGCTCCCCGGCGTCCTCCGGCAGGGCGTCGAACCGGATGCGCTGCTTGCGGCGCGCCTGGTCGAGGAAGAGGTTCGTGGTGATGCGGTGCAGCCAGCCCTCGAACGTGCCCGGCGTGTAGGACGAGAGCGAGCGGAACACCCGCACGAAGACCTCCTGCGTGAGGTCCTCGGCGTCGTGCGGGTTGCCGGTCAGGCGGTAGGCCAGGCGGTAGACGCGGGCAGAGTGGTCCCGGACGATCTCCTCCCACGTGGGGGGCGTCCAGGCCGCCTCGCTCACAGAAGCGTCCACCTCATTCGACGTGGCGAACCGGGCGACGGGCTGCTCGACCTTCGGTGCAGGCGTCGTACGCCCGCCCAGCCGGAACGGAAAGCCCCCCGCGGGTACCGCGTATGTCGACACCCTGACTCCATCCTGACCCAGGACCTGACCCGCCCGCCAGTGCGGCGGGGCGAGGAGCGGCCGTGTGGGTCGTATCGGTCCACCTACAGGCGCCAACGGAGGAATCGGCCCGGGGGTTCCCGAACCGTCACCTCGACCGTCGTCGTGCGCGCTGCCGCTCATGCGGTGCATCCCACTAGGCTCTGCTGGGAATTCCCTGCATCGGGGAGCTGGCGGCACTTCGGAAGAGGTGACTGACGATCAGAGCGCCGAGCCCGGCCACCTGGGCGTACGCGGAGACCTTCGTGCCCGAGGACGACATCCTCGAGCGGGCCCGGGCGCGGGCCGACGAGCTGGGGTGCACCCCGGTCCTGCCCGGCGCCGGCGCGGCCCTGGAGGTGCTGGCCGCGGCGATCGGCGCGCGCGCCGTCGTGGAGATCGGCACCGGGGCGGGGGTGTCCGGTCTGCACCTGTTGCGCGGCATGCCCGACGACGGCGTCCTGACCACCATCGACATCGAGGTGGAGAACCAGCGGGCCGCACGGGAGGCGTTCGGCGAGGCGGGCATCCGCACGAACCGCACCCGGCTGATTCCCGGCCGCGCGCTCGACGTCCTGCCCCGGCTCACCGACGGCGCCTACGACCTGGTGCTGCTGGATGCCGACAAGGAGGAGTACCAGGCCTACCTCGACCAGGCGCTGCGCCTGTTGCGCCCCGGTGGCCTGCTCGCGGTCGACAACGCGCTGTGGCACGACCGGGTCGCGGACCCGGCGCAGCGTGACCCGCGGACGACGGCCGTGCGCGAGCTGGGCAAGCTGGTCCGCGACGACGAGCGCCTGGTCCCCGCGATGCTCCCCTGCGGTGACGGGCTGCTGGTCGCCGTGAAGCGGTGACCCGCTGAGCGAGCACGCGCCCGACCACGTCGTCGACCCCAGCCGGCCGGTGCCGCCGCGGCGGCTGGTGCGCGGCGCCGAGCGGCTGGCCGACCTGGTCGGGCGGCGGCTGCTGGTCGGCATCACCTACGTCGACACCGCGGGCGAGACGCTGTCCCGGCAGCAGTTCTGCGGTCGGGTGCTGGACGTCGGGGACGGCGTGGTGGTCGTCGAGCGGCCGGGCGACGGGGAGCCGGCCGTGCTGCCTGCGGACGCCGACGCCTACGAGGTCGCCAAACCGGGCTCGTACACGTTGTCCGGTTCGGGTGAGGTCGTCGTCGACCCCGACTTCGTCACCACCTGGCGCGTCGTCGCCACCTGACCTTCCGCCGTGATCATGCGCAAACGCAGCATTTCAGTCGTGATCATGCGCAAACGCAGCATGCGCCCGGGCCCCCTCGTAGGCAGCCGCCAGCCGTTCGAACGGGCCAGGACCGTCACGTTCGACGGGTGGCTCACCGAGGTGCCGGACCCGTAGCTCGGCCATGAGTTCCTCGACGAAGTCCGGACCCTCGTCGCGCATCAGCTGCTGCCGGACCCGCAGCTCCTCCGTGCCCGGGCGGTGGTCGAGACCCCAGTTGCCGAGGGCCACCATGACCGGCAGCGTCCGGATGCCGGCCTCGGTCAGGCTGTACCGGGCCCGTTGCCCGCGCGCGGCGGTGCCCCGCGTCAGCAGCCCGGCCTCGACCAGCTTCACCAGGCGGTCGGCCAGGATGTTCGACGCGATCCCCTCGATGGAGTTGGTCAGCAGGGCCCGGAAGTACCGGCGGTCGCCGAAGACGACGTCGCGCAGCACGAGCATCGACCAGCGGTCGCCGAGCACCTCGACGGCGGCGTTGATCGGGCACCCCGACCGTGGCTCCACGAACCCTCCTTGACAGTGCTTCCGTCGCTCCAGAATAGTGGTTGCAGATCGCAACCACTAGGGGTGAGAAGTCCATGGGCCGCTTCGTGTACTCGATGAACGTCTCGCTCGACCTGCGCATCGAGCAGGTCCCCGGGGACGACGGCGCCGGCGAGTGGCTGCGCATCGACGAGGAACTGCACCGCGCGTTCAACGAGCACGCCCGATCCCTCGCGCTGACGGTCACGGGCCGGGTGATGCACGAGATCATGGAGACGTACTGGCCACGCGGCCGCACCGACGAGGAGCTACCCGGCTACATGCGCGAGTACGCCGAGATCTGGACGGCCGCGCCGAAGGTCCTGGTCTCCAACACCCGCACGAGCGCCGACTTCAACACCCGCATCCTGAGCGGGGACGGGGTGATCGAGCAGCTCGCCGCCCTGCGCGCGTCCACCGACGGCGCCATCGGTGTGGGCGGCGCGAACCTCGCCACCCAGCTGCTGCGCGCCGGGCTGCTCGACGAGTTGCTGCTCGCCACCCACCCGACGGTCCTCGGTTTCGGCCGGCCGCTGTTCGACGACTACGACCGGCCGGTCGACCTCGACCTGCTGGCGCAGCGGACGTTCGCCTCGGGAGTGACCATGCACCACTACGCCGTTCGAGAGGTGAAACCGTGCTGAAGCAGGTCGCGGACGGCGTGTCCGTGCACGTCAGCGAGTTCATGCTGAGCAACGCCGTGGTCGTGCAGGGGCGGGACGGCGTGCTGCTGATCGACGCCGGGGTGACCGGCGACGAACTGGCCCACCTGGCCGACGACCTCGCCGGTGCGGGACACGTCGTGGCGGCGGGCTTCTCCACACACCCGCACTGGGACCACCTGCTCTGGCACGAGAGGCTCGGCACCGCACCGCGTTACGGCACGGCCCACTGCGCCGCCACCGTCCGGGCCAAGCTGCCGGATGCCGCGGCGCGCGCCCGCGTCACCGGCATGCTGCCGCCCGAGCTCGTCGGCCGGGTACCGCTCGACGACCTGCTCGGCGCCGTCACCGGCCTGCCCGCGGACGCGACGCGCATCCCGTGGGACGGGCCCGAGGTCCGGATCATCGAGCACCAGGCCCACGCCGCGGGCCACGCCGCACTGCTGATCCCGGACGCCGGGGCGCTCGTCGTCGGCGACCTGCTCTCCGACGTCCTGGTCCCGATGCTCGACGCGGCCGCCACCGACCCGGTCGGCGACTACCTCACCGGGCTGGCGGCCCTCGACGCCGTGGCGGACGACGTCGACGTGTTCGTCCCCGGGCACGGGACGGTCGGCGACGCCGCCGAGCTGCGGGTCCGGCTCGACCGGGACCGGGCCTACGTCGACGCCCTGCGCGGCGGCGGCCCGTTCGACGACCCGCGGATCGACGCCCGGGCCCGGGCCGGCTGGGAGTGGGTGGCCGGCCTGCACGCGGGCCAGCTGTCACGCCTGTCGGGCTGAGACCTCGGCGCCTACCTCAGCGCTGGAGCCAGCGCAGCACCAGGCGGGCACCGAAACCGGTTCCGCCCCGGCAGATCTCATACTCGTCGCGGTCGCTGCGGGCCGGCCCGGCGATGTCCAGGTGGGCCCAGCGCCGGCCCCCGGTGAACTCGCGCAGGAACAGCGCGGCGGTGATGGAGCCGCCGCCCACGGACTGTCCGGGGCCGGGCACGTGCCGGAGGTCGGCGATCGGGGAGTCGAGCGCCGAGCGGTAGTCCTCGGCCAGCGGTAACTCCCAGACCCCCTCCCCCGCAGCGGTTCCCGCGGCCACCAGCGACGCGGCCAGCCGGGCGTCGGTCGCATACAGAGCGGCGTGCCGCTTGCCCAGACCGAGGGACGCGGCCCCGGTCAGGGTGGCCAGGTCGAGCACCGTGTCCGGGTCGAGCGAGTCGTCGGCGTAGGCGAGCGCGTCGGCCAGCACCATCCGCCCCTCGGCGTCGGTGTTCAGGATCTCGACGGTCGTCCCGCCGCGGACCGTGACGACGTCGGCCGGCCGGTACGACGACCCGCCGAAGGCGTTCTCGGCCATGGGCAGCAGCGCGGTGACCGGGCGGGTGACCCCGGCGGCCGGCGCCCCGACGACGGCGGCCAGCACCGCGGCGGCCCCCGACATGTCGGTCTTCATCGGGACCATCGACTCACGCGGTTTGATCGACAGCCCCCCGGTGTCGTACGTGATGCCCTTGCCGACCAGGACCACCGGCTGCTGCCGGGCGGTGCCACGCGGCCGGTAGTCGATCCGGACGAAGCGCGGCGGCGTGGCCGAACCCGCGCCGACCGCAAGCACGCCACCGAAACCCTCGGCGGCGAGGCGCTTCTCGTCCCACACCTCGACGTCGAGCCCCGCCTTCTCGGCCAGTCGCCGGGCCTGCGTGGCCAGCCACTGCGGAGACTTCACGGACGACGGGGTCTGGGCCAGGTCGCGGGCGGTCACCGCCGCCTGCGCGGCCGTCAACCCGGCCTCCACGGCCGCCGCCGGGTAGCCGGTGGCGCGCCCGCTGGCCAGCACCACCTCGCCCACGGCGGCCGCGTCCTTCCGGTTGCGCTGCCCGGCGCTCGGCGGTTCGTATCCGCCGAGCACCAGCCCCTCGACGGCCGCCGCCACGCCGTCCCGACCGGCGCCGGCGCCCAGACTGGTGAGCACCGACGACGACCCGCGCACGGCCCGGGCCAGCGCGGCGCCCGACCGGCGCAGGTCGGCCGGAGCGGCGCCCCCCACCCCGACGAGGAGCAGCCGGTTCGGCAGCCCGTCGGGGGCCTGCACGGGGACCCGCAGCACCTCACCGGCCCCGCCACGGAACCGCTCGGCCTCGAACACGCGGCCCAGGTCGACGCCGTAGGCCCGGGCGACGGCCGCCACCTCCCGCGGCACCGACGCCTCGGCGCGGGCCACGGCGGGCGCCACCGGTACCGCGACGGCCGCGGCCGGACGCGTCAGAGCAGAGTCGCCCAGGGCATCGGGAAGGGACGACGGGTGCGCGCGGACGCGGGTCCGGGCCGCGGCGACCAGCGTGGTGGGGCCACTCACAGGAGGGGGATCAGCCGCCGACGGCCTTCAGCGCGTCTCCGAGCTCGCTGGCCTCCGGAGCCGACATCTCGACGACCAGCCGGCCGCCACCTTCCAGGGGAACGCGCATCACGATGCCGCGACCCTCCTTGGTGACCTCCAGCGGGCCGTCGCCGGTCCTCGGCTTCATGGCCGCCATGTGGCATCCCCTTCCTGAGTTTCGTGCGCCCGTCCGGTCGAACCGTCCGTGCCGTTCGGGCCCACTGCCCATCACCCTTCCCGCGTCCGGCACGGAGAGTGATCCCGAGCATTATCCCGCGTCCCACCGCCACCACGAAACGTGGTCCGGGAAACGGCGCGTCCGGTGGGGGTAGCCGGGAGGTTCCACGGTCCATCGGCCGGGCTAATTCATGACCGAACGTGACAGCCCATCACGTGATCGTCGACGAGACCGCAGGCCTGCATCGCCGCGTAGGCGGTGGTCGGGCCGACGAACCGGAAGCCGTGGGCCTTCAGCGCCTTGGCCAGCGCCTTCGACTCCGGCGTGGTGGCGGGCACCTCCCCGGGACGCGGCGCCGGCTTCGCGGGCGGGGCGAACGACCAGACCAGCCCGTCGAGACCGCCCTCGACCGACTCCCGGAGCTCGAGCACGGCCCGGGCGTTCGAGATGGCCACCTCGATCTTCTTCCGGTTCCGGACGATCGACGCGTCCAGCAGGAGCCGCTCGACGTCGGCCTCGGAGAACCGGGCGACCTGCTCGGCGTCGAAGCCCGCGAACGCCGCCCGGAAGCCCTCGCGTTTGCGCAGGATGGTCAGCCACGACAGCCCCGACTGGAAGGCCTCGAGCGTGAACCGTTCGTAGAGCGCGGTCTCGCCGTGCACCGGCCGCCCCCACTCCTCGTCGTGGTAGGCGACGTAGTCGGGCGCCGACGTCCCCCAGGCGCAGCGCAGCAGGCCGTCGTCCCCCCGGGTCAGCCCCGGCGTCGCCTCGGCCAGGGTCTCCGTCATCCCCGTGGTCATACCCGTGCCTCCGTCATCCCTGCGTCTCCCTCTCCAGTTCGCCGACCATGAGCCGCAGCGTGCGGGCGAACCCGGCGCGCATGAAGGCGGCGAGCACGGGGTCGAAGACCGGCGCCACCGCCCGGGTCAGCCGTAGCGGCGACAGCTCGACATCCTCCCGCCAGCTGACCGTGCAGCCGCCGCCCGGCACCTGCTCGACCACGATGTCCGCGGTGCCGTGGAGCACCCGGCCCTGCTTGACCACCGAGCACCGGCCCGGCTCCCCCGCGCGCGGCGGCCCCCACCGCGTGATCTCCATCGGGTCGTCGAAACCCAGGCCCAGCAGAGGCAATCGGGTACGCCCGACGAACCGCGCCCCCACTCCCGTCGACTGCGGGGTGAGGACGACGACCTCCGTCAGCGGCACCCAGCGACCGTGGGCCGGCCAGTCGGTGACCCGGGCCCAGACCGCCTCGGCGGGTACGCGGGTCGTCACCGTGGCGGTGAAACGGGCGACCATCGCTCTACGCCCCGGCGTCGGGGCCGCCGCCGGCATCCAGGTCGACGTCGGGCCCGGGTGGGACCGCGGGCAGTACGCGCCCGGCGGCCACCGGCGCGCCGGGCGCCCCGTCGTCCGGGTCGAGCCCCGCCGCCTGCAGCCGGGCCCGCAGCCCGTCGATCTCGGCGCCCAGCCGGTCCATCGCGGCGTCGACCTGGTCCATCCGGTAGCCGCGCAGCGCGGGCACGAAGCGCACGGCCTCCACGTCCTGCCCGGTGAGCGGGCGCGGCGGCAGGGCGCGCTCGGGCACCGTGCCCGGCACCTCCTCGAGCGAGCCGCCGGACAGGAAGCCCGTGGCCAGCGCGACCACGGCGGCGACGACACCCAGGGTCAGCAGGAGCAGCAGCAGATTCGGCACGTCCCCGATGCTGTCACGCCGCACCGACAGTCCGCGGCGCCCGCCGCCACCCTGTGGACGGAACCACCTGTGGACGCCAGGACCAGCACGCAACCAGCACGGAGGACCGGCACGAGGACTACGTGAGCCCACGCAACGGCGCCCGCGGCGGCAGCTCCCCACGGATCATCGACACCAGGTCCAGCACCCGCCGGGTGGCGCGCACGTCGTGCACCCGGAAGACCCGCACGCCCTGCCAGGCCGACACCGCGGTGGCGGCGAGCGTCCCCTCCAGCCGCTGATCGACGTCCAGCCCGAGGCTCTCGCCGATCAGGTCCTTGCGCGACAGCGCCATCAGCACCGGGTACCCGAAGCCGGTGAACATCTCCAACCGGCGCAGCAACGCCAGCCCGTGCCAGGTGTTCTTGCCGAAGTCGATCGTCGGGTCGATCAGGATCGACTCCTTCGGCACCCCGCAGCCCTCCGCGTGCCGGGCGGCGGCCAGCAACGACGCGAGCACCGCGTCGACCACCCCGTCCGTCGTCGTCCCGTACGCCACCCGGCGCGGCAGCGTGCGCGGCTGCGCGCCGCCGGTGTGCGAGCAGACCACCCCGGCGCCGTGCTCGGCCGCGACCTCCACGAGGGTCGGGTCGTGCCCGGCCCAGGTGTCGTTCACCAGCGCCGCCCCGGCCCGGCAGGCCTCGCGGGCCACGGCGCCGCGCCACGTGTCGACGCTGATCACCAGCCCGGGGTGGGCCGAACGGACCCGTTCGATCACCGGGACGACGCGCGCGATCTCCTCCTCGACGCTCACCTCCGCACCGGGTCCGGCCCGCACCCCGCCGACGTCGAGGATGTCGGCGCCCTCCTCGACCGCCCGCGCGACCGCGGCGTCGGCGGCCCCGTCGTCCAGGAGACGGGCGGGGGCGTAGAACGAGTCGGTGGTGCGGTTCAGCACGGCCATCACGACCGCCCGTCCGGCCGGGAACGTCGTGGCCCCCAGGCGCAGGTCGGGGGCGGCGGGGGGCACGGTCACGGCGCCGCCTCCAGCGCGTCGGTGGCCGGTGGGACGACGGGACGCCCGGCTGGAAGCTCACCGAGGGCTTCGAGCGCCTCGGCGACCGTCGCCGTCCACCGGATGGTCGCCACCGCCTCGGCCCGCACGAACCCGGTCGTCGCCAGGCCGTCCACGAGGTCCCGCAGCGGCGCGAACAACCCGTCGGGGTCGAGCACGACCACCGGTTTGTCGTGCATCCCGAGGCTCGCCGCGACCCACACCTCGGTGAGCTCCTCGAGCGTGCCGAGCCCGCCCGGCAGGGTCAGGAAGGCGTCGGCCGCCGCGTCCATCGCGCCCTTGCGCGCGCGCATGTCGGTCGTGACGACCAGTTCGTCGGCGTCGTGGTCGGCGACCTCCAGGTCGACCAGCGCCTGTGGGATCACCCCGAGGGTGTGGCCCCCGCCGTCCCGCACCGCCTGCGCGACCGCCCCCATCATCGACACCCGGCCGCCGCCGGAGACGAGGTCGTGACCGCGCGCCGCGAGCGCCGCGCCGACCTCGGCGGCCAGGTCGACGTAGTGCGGCGCGATCACGGTGGACGACGAGCAGAAGACGCAGACCCGGGCCATGGCGCGATTCTGGCCTACTCCCCGTCTATTCGGCCGCGTGCGGGGTCGGCCGGAGGGCGTGACCGCGACGGGCGGCCACCATGAGTTCCACGACCTCCTCGACGTCGTCGGTGACGTGCAGCAGGTCGACGTCCTCACGCTTGATCATGCCGCGCTCGAGCACCGGCCCGGCGATCCAGTCGAGCATGCCCTGCCAGTAGTCGCGTCCCAGCAGGGCGATCGGGAACGACGTGACCTTGCGGGTCTGCACCAGGACCAGCGCCTCGAAGAGCTCGTCGAAGGTGCCGAACCCGCCGGGCAGCACCGCGAACCCTTGCGCGTACTTCACGAACATGGTCTTGCGCGCGAAGAAGTAGCGGAAGTTGATGCCCAGGTCGACCCACTCGTTCATGCCCTGCTCGAACGGCAGCTCGATGCCCAGCCCGACGCTCACCCCGCCGGCTTCGTGGGCGCCCTGGTTGGCGCCGGCCATCGCCCCGGGACCACCGCCGGTGATCACCGCGAACCCGGCCTCGACCAGCGCCCGGCCCAGGTCGCAGGCCAGCTGATAGTCGGGGTGCTCGGGCCGGGTGCGGGCCGAGCCGAAGACGCTGATCGCCGGGCCGAGTTCGGCGAGCGAGCCGAACCCCTCGACGAACTCGGCCTGGATCCGCATGACCCGCCACGGGTCGGTGTGCACCCAGTCGCTGGGGCCGCGGCTGTCGAGCAGCCGCTGGTCGGTGGTCGACCCCGGCACCATGTCCCCGCGCAGGGTCGTCGGGCCGCGCTGGTACTCGCCGCGATCGCCCGGATCGTCAGTGTTCGTTGTCACGTCGAGCGACGGTATGCCAGCTCAGCGGAAGCATCCATCCGCAACGCGCGTGAGCCGGACAGGTTGCCCATCGTTCGGGACTGAACACTTCGGGCGATCACCAGTACAGTCACGGGGGTGCGTGGTCTGCCGGACGAGGTGACTCGAGACGGCGTGTCCCCGCTAGCGGACGTCGAGAGACTGGTCGTCGAGGGCCGCTACGGGCGCGCCGACCTCGCGCTGCGCCGACTCGAGGCGATCATCCCGGGGCTGGCCGGGGCCGGCGACGCCGAGACCCTGATGCTGGCCCTGCACGGCCGGGCCCTCATCCTGCGCCAGCTCGGCGCCGGCACCCAGAACGCGATCGCGGCCTGCGACGTGCTGGAACGCGCCGCGCACGAGCGGCAGGCCGAGGTCTGGGTGGCCGTCGGCTGCGCCCTGCGGGCCCGGTTCCGGGTCGACGCCGGCGACATCGGCGGGGCGACCGCCGACCTGGCCCGCGCCGAGGCGCAGGTCATGGAGGAGGACCCGAAGACCGAGGCCGAGTACCGGCTGCTGGACGGCCTGGCCCTGGTCTACGCCGGGCTGCGGTTGCACGACCGCGCCGACGGCATGCGCCAGCGGATCGAACGGACCATCGGCTCCCGCCCGGTGTTGGAGCAGGCGCAGCAGTGGTCCGGCTGGGCCGGCGAACTGGCCGCCCGCGCGATGGAACCGCTGGCCGGCGGCGCCCCCGAACCGCAGCACGACCTGATGGGCCGGGCGGTCGAGGTGGCCGCGCGGCTCGACGACCTGCCTGAGGCCGAGGTGCCGGCCACGCTGCGCCGGGGGGCGCGCGGCGTGCGCGCGCTGGCCGCCGCCTACCGCGGCCGCCCGTCGGAGGCCCTGCGGCTGCTCGGCCCCGACGCCTTCGGCACCGTCGGTGACCTCCCGCTCGTCGAACGGCAGATCGTCTCGCTGGCCGCCATGCGCGCGCACGCGCTGGTCGGGTCGCTGGCCACCGCGCGCTCGCTGGACGACGCCGCCGCGGCCCCGCCCGCGACGTTGCCGAACCTGGTGCTGGAGGTCTGCCGGACCCGCGAACGGCTCTGGTTGGAGACGTACGCCGGCGGCGACGTGATCCCGGTGCTGCACCGGATGACCGAACTGCTCGTCCGGCTCGGCTGGCGCGGCATGGACCTGGTCGCCGACACGGCCCGCCAGGCCCTGGAGCACCAGGCGCTGCGCACCGAGAGCCGCACCGACGCCCTGACCGGGGTCGGGAACCGCCGCGCGCTCGACGAGGAGATGCGGCAGCTGCTGCGGTTCGGGCCGCTGCCGCTCGCGCTGATCCTCGTCGACATCGACCACTTCAAGGAGGTGAACGACCGGTTCACCCACGTCGTCGGCGACGAGGTGCTGCGCCGGGTCGCCGCCTCCCTGGCCTCGCAGCTGCGCGCCGACGACCAGCTGCTGCGCTACGGCGGTGACGAGTTCGTCGTCCTGCTGCCCGCCACCGGCGACGAGGAGGCGAACGCGGTCGCCGAGCGCATGGCCGCGGCCGTCGCGTCCCGCCCGTGGCAGGAGCTCGCCGACGGGCTCGTGGTCACCGTGACGATGGGCTGCGCGGCCGTGTGGTCGCTGTCGGGCCGCCGGCCCGACGCTGACGCCGAGAAGCTCTTCCGGCGGGCCGACGAGCGGCTGCTCGACGGCAAGCGCCGGCGGGGGGACGACGGGCGCGGCCGGGGCACGGTCAGCGAACCGCCCGCGCGGGCGGTGCTCCCGCAGGAGCCGATCGTCGAACGTCGCGGGCAGGGTTTCTCGACGCCGTCGCTGGAGCCGGCCGGTTCGCCGGAGCCGGTCCGGCCCGAGCCGGTGGACGACGCCCCGCCGCCCGTGGTCGAGCCGGTGGCCGCCGCCGACGCCGGGGAGTCGCTGCCCGCGGGGACGTTGCTGTCCGCCGGCGACCACCCGGGCCGGCCCCGCCCGCGCACCGTGTTCAACCCCGACCCGTACACGGGCGAGATGTCGACGATCCCGGCGCAGGACGCCGAGCAGGTGTACGGCGGTCACGGGCGGCGCGCGCGGCGGGCCGAGACGGTGCTGCCCGCCGTCCCGCCCCCCGCGGCGGAGACGCCGCTGGAGCCGACCGCCGGGGAAGTCGCGGAGACGCCCGCCGAGTACGCTGCCGCGGCCTACGCCGCGGAACGCGCTCCCGAGACGCGGGCCATCGACCTGCCCGACCTGCTGTCGGACCGGGCGCCCGAGCCCGAGTACGACCGCAGCTACGAACAGGGGTACGGCGAGCCCGGGTACGGCTATCCCGGTGGCTACGGTCAGCCCGACTTCCCGTCCAGCAACTACCAGCCCGACCAGGGCTACACGCCCGACTACGGCGACGACCCGCTCGGCGTGCCCGCGCCGTTGCCGGAGCCCGAGCCGGTCGCCCGGTTCGAGCCGTCCCCCACGTTCGAGTCGTCGTACGAGTCCAGCTACGAACCCGGCCACGAGCGCACCCCGTTGGAGCCCGCCCCCGTGACGCCGGCCCGCTCGTGGTCGACGCCGTGGGCCCAGCAGGCCGCGGCCGAGACGCCGAAGGACGGCACCCCCACGGCGGAGCAGGAGGCCGTCGACGTGCGCGGTGAGCCCGCCGAGGCCGCCACCCGCCCCCGCCGCGACCCCTTCGGTCCGCCCACCATGCGCCAGGCGATCATCGACCTGAGCGCTCGCAAGCGCACCAACCGCTGACGCAGACTGGCCGGAACCTCCGCCATGCGACGTCCCTCAACGGGTGGATCTGCGCATGCCCTGGGCCGCGCGGATCCACCCGTTGTCCCCGTTCGGCTCAGGGATCAGGCGAGTTCGGCGCCCCAGCGCACGTAGGCCTCGGCCACGATCAGGTCGGCCCCCGCCGCCGATCGCCAGTGCGACATGACGCCCCACTGCCCTCTCTTGACCCGGCCCCCGATCTGCGGGCGACCGGCCTTCCGCAACCGGGCCCGGCTGTCGTCGTCCAGCCAGATGAACCCGCAGAACCCGCCGCACCCGCAGGCGTCCCACGCGACCTGGGCACCGGACGTCAGCAGTTCCACGGCCCGTCCTGGCGAGATCTCGTTCTCCACCCGGTCGAACCAGGTCCCGTCGGGTCCGAGCAGGTCGACGCCGTACCGCAGGTCGAACGGCTCGATCGAGCGCTCGACGACCGGGGCCGGCGGCTGCGCTCGGAGCTCTTCGAGCATCTCCGCCATCGTCTGCCGCCGGCTACGCATGAGGCCGAGGGTGGTGGCACCACCGGGTCGGTGTCATCCCATTTAGGGCCCGCCACGTGCTCGTACTCCCGAAGTCCACCGTCGTGGCGTCCAAATATCCTCGCCAGCAGTGGTTTCCGGGAGTACGAGCCTCAGGAGGCGAGCGGGAGTTCGGCGCGCACCACGCCGTCCGCGGCACTGAACGTGCCACCCAGCTCCTGCGCCCGCTCCCGCATGGAGGCGATCCCGACCCCGGGCCGCCACTCGCCGACCTCCCCGGCCTCGGTACCGCCGTCGCGCACCTCGAGGACGAGCGCGGCGGCGTGGCGCACCAGCCTCGCCGACGCGTGGTCGCACCCGCTGTGCCGGGCCGCGTTGGTGAGGGCCTCGACGACGATCCGGTAGGCCGCCACCTCGACCGCGGCGGGCAGGTCGCCGAGGTCGGCGGCCACCAGCTCCACCCGCAGCGGGTCACCGCCGGGAGTGCGCAACTCGTCGGCCCGCAGCCGGATCGCCTCCAGCAGGCCGACCTCGTCGAGGGCCGGCGGCCGCATGCCGTAGACCAGTTCCCGGATCTCGCGGATGGCGGCCACCGCCTCGGCCCGGACCCGGGCGAGGTGCTCGGCCACCCGCGACTCCTCGGGGGCCAGTTTCAGCTGCGCGGCCCCGACCCGGAACGCGATGGCCGCCAGCCGCGGTCCGAGCCCGTCGTGCAGGTCGCGCCGCAGCCGGAACCGCTCGTCCTCGCGGGCGGTGGCGGCGGCTTCGCGGGCCTCCTGCAGGTGCCGCGCGAGGGCGTGGGCCCGGGCCGTCTGGGCGAGCAGCGGCCCGGTCAGCTGCAGGACCTTCACGTCGGCGGCCGGCAGGCGCAGGTCGCCGGCGCGCAGTCCGACGACGAGTTCCCCCACCGGCTGGCCGTCGAGGCTCAGCGGCAGCGAGGTGAGGTGGTCGGTGAGCTGCCCCGACTCGGTCACCGGCGCGCCCTCGACGGTCAGCGCCACGTAGGGCAGGACGAGGGAGGAGCGCACCGCCTCGACCGCGTCGACCGGGTCCGCGCCGATGTCGCCGGCCAGGGAACCGGCCGCCGACAACGGGTCGGGCCGGGTGCCGAACAGCAGGTCGTCGCCGACCAGGCGCAGCTGCCGGCGCAGGGGCTCGAGCAGGAACGACCCGCCCACAGCCACGACGGCCAGCTCCACCAGGGTCATCGCCGAGCCGGTGGTCGCCGCCCAGAGGGTCGAGACGAGGCTGAGGGCGGCGAAGAAGCCGAGCGCGGCCGTGATGTTGACGGCGAGCATCGACGCGACGCCGCGCAGGTCGACGACCTGCGGTTGAGCCAGGCCGACCCACGCGGCCAACGGGAGGAGGGCGACGGCGGGGAGGAAGACCGCCAGGGCCCGGTCCGAGCCGAGCAGGACCACGAGCCCGCCGGCCAGCGTCAGCACGACCATGGGGGTCAGCAACCACAGCAGGGGCCGAGTCTGCTGCCCGGCCTCCAGCCGCCACCAGACCTGCGTCGCGGGCAGGAGCACCACGCACAGCCAGGCGGTCGTGGCCGAGGCGCCCCCGACGGCGAGCGCGACGGGGGGCACGGCCACCACCACCAGCGCCGCCGCCCACGTGGCGGGGTCGGGGAAGTCGAGCCGGGGGTAGGCCATCGCGGCCAGGGCGGCGACTTGCATCGTCGCGATCGCCACCTGGGTGCCGGAGACCCCGTGGGCCGTCCACGCCCCGGTCGCGCCCATCACGACGCCGGCCGGGGCGAACAGGACACCCGACGCGCGGGCGGGCGTGCGCAGGGCGAGCAACGTTCCCAGCAGCGTGACGAGGCCGCCTCCGACGAAGGCCGACGCGGCGAGGGTCGTCACCCGCCGAGGCCGCTCTCGCGCGCCTTTAACACCGCCTCGGCCCGGTCGGCGACCCCCAGCTTCGCGAACACCGACGTCAGCTGGTTGCTCACGGTCTTGGGGGCGAGGAACAGCTCGGTCGCGATGTCCCCGGTGCGTCGACCGGCCGCCAGCCGTTCGAGGATCAGCCGTTCCCGATCGGTCAGCTCGGGGAACGGGTAGTCCACGGCCGGCTGCGACGTGGAGAGGAACGTCAGCATCCGTTGCGCGATCCCGGGCCCGAAGATGGCCTGCCCGGCGGTCACCGCGCGGATGCCACCCGCGACGTCCTCGGGTTCCGCGTCCTTGAGCAGGTACCCCTGCGCACCGGCCCGCATCGCCGCGAAGACGGTCGCATCGTCGTCGAACATGGTGAGCATGAGCACCGCCGTCCCGGGCAACGCGACCCGGATCCGGCGGGTCGCCTCGACCTGCGGGTAGGCCGGGCATTGTGGCGGGACAACCGCTCACCACAGGGTCGTGGTGTCGGCCGCACCGGGCGACCGCTGATGGAGGAGATCCAGATGGTGACTCGGGCGGACACCCCGACGGACGGCACGACGGGCGACACGGCGGACGGCGAGACGCAGCTGACGGCGCGGCAGAAGGCCGGTCACGTGATCGGCGCGCTCGTCGGCCTCGACATGTTCACCACCCTGGTCACCGAGGCGAACGCCGACGAACCCACGCCCTGGCCGGTGCTCGTCGTCATCGCGGTGATGGCGCTGTCCATCGTGGGGCTGCTGGCCCGGTCGTGGGTCACCGGCCGCCGGCGGCCCAGGCGGATCGCGACCGTGCTGCTGGCCCTCAACGCCCTGCTGGCGGCGCCCGGCCTGTTCGTGGCCGACGTCGCGACCTGGATGCGCATCGACGCGGGGCTCACCGTCGTCGGGACCATCGCCGCCATTGTGCTGATGTTCTACCCCGAGCGGCGCGTGGCCCGGGTCTGACGGTTCACCGGCGCGCCTGGTTCACCCGGCCCGTCCGGTGAGCCAGGCGCGCAGGGCGCGCTCGCAGGCCGTGATGGACGACGCCGGGCAGTGTTCGTCGTCGGTGTGGGCCAGCTCGGGGTCACCGGGCCCGAAATTCACTGCCGGGACGCCGATCTCGGCGAACCGTGCGACGTCCGTCCAGCCGAACTTGGGCTTCGGCTCGCCCCCGACGGCGCGCACGAAGGCGGCGGCAGCGGGCCGGTCCAGGCCGGGGCGCGCGGCCGGCGAGGCGTCGACCACCTCGAGAGCGAAACCCGAGAACACCGACCGGACGTGCGCTTCGGCGTCCGCCAGGCTCTTGTCGGGCGCGAACCGGTAGTTGACCGTCACCACGCAGGAATCGGGGATCACGTTGCCCGCGATCCCGCCGCGAACACCCACGGCGTTCAGGCCCTCCCGGTACACGAGCCCGTCGACCGGCACCTCCGCCGCCTCGTAAGCCACCAGTCGCTGCAGTACCTCGGCGGCGCCGTGGATCGCGTTGACCCCCTTCCACGAGCGCGCCGAGTGCGCCGCGACGCCGGGCACGGACACCTCGACCCGCAGCGTCCCCTGGCACCCGCCCTCGACCGCGGCGTTCGACGGCTCGCAGAGCACGGCGAAGTCGCCCGCCAGCAGCTCGGGCCGTTCGCGGGCGAGCCGGCCGAGTCCGTTGCGCACGGCCTCGACCTCTTCGTTGTCGTAGAACACCCACGTCACGTCGTGCACGGGCGCAGGCACCGTGGCCGCGAGGTGCAGTTGCACGGCCACTCCGCCCTTCATGTCGACGGTCCCACGGCCGTGCAGCACGGCGTCCGCCCCCGAGCCGACGACCCGCACCGGCAGGTTCGACGCGATGGGCACCGTGTCCAGGTGTCCGGCGATCACGACCCGCGAGGCACGCCCGAGCGACGTCCGGGCCACCACGGCGTCGCCGTCCCGCAGCACGTCCAGGTGCCCGTAGCCGCGCAACGCCGACTCGACGGCGTCCGCCAGCGGCGCCTCGGAGCCGCTGACGGACGGAATGTCACAGATCGTCCGGGTCAGCTCGACGACGTCCGACTCCAGATCCAGTGCCACGGGCCCAGCGGTCATGCCGCGACAGTAGCCAGCACAGGCAGGCCCCATAGAATCCGACCCATGACCCAGGCCACGGATGCGCAGCCCGACACCACCACCGCGAACCCCCGGGTCCGTCCGGCGTGGGGCTTCGGTTTGGCCACGGTGACCGAGGCGGGCGTCGTCCTGGACACCTGGTACCCGAGCCCGACGCTCGGCGAGCCGGGTCCGGACGCCGGGCCGCACGCCGTCCCGGCCGACCTGGCCGCCCTGGAAGGGGCCGACCCGGCCCGCCGGGTGCGCACGACCGTCGTCCGCACGGTCGTCGACCTGGACGCCGACCCCGCCGACGCCAGCGACGTCTACCTGCGCCTGCACCTGTTGTCGCACCGCCTGGTCAAGCCGCGCGAGGTCAACCTGACCGGCCAGTTCGGCCTGCTGGCCAACGTGGTGTGGACGAACTTCGGGCCGTGCGCGGTGGACGACTTCGAGGAGACCCGACTGCGGCTGCGCGCGGCGAACCGGGGTGCGCGGGTCGAGGTGTTCGGCGTCGACAAGTTCCCGCGGATGACCGACTACGTCGTGCCGGACGGAGTGCGCATCGCCGACGCCGACCGGGTGCGCCTCGGTGCCCACCTCGCGACCGGAACCACCGTCATGCACGAGGGTTTCGTGAACTTCAACGCCGGCACCCTCGGGCACTCGATGGTCGAGGGCCGGATCAGCGCGGGTGTCGTCGTCGGCGACGGGTCGGACATCGGCGGCGGCGCCTCGATCATGGGCACGCTGTCCGGCGGTGGGACGCAGCAGATCTCGATCGGTGAGCGCACCCTGCTGGGCGCGAACGCGGGCATCGGGATCAGCCTCGGCGACGACTGCATCGTGGAGGCCGGCTGCTACGTCACGGCCGGCACGAAGGTGCAGTTGATCGAGGAGTCCGGTACGACTAGTCGCAAGGCGCTGGAGCTGTCGGGCGCGAACGGCCTGCTGTTCCGGCGCAACTCGACCACGGGGGCGGTCGAGGCCCTGCCCCGCCCGGGGCGCAGCTTCGCGCTGAACCCGGAACTGCACGCCAACAGCTGAGGAGTCCCGCAGTGCCCGCGTCGACCCTGCCCCTGCCGACCCGTCCGGGCACGCCCCGGCGCGGCTCCGGCCGGGCCGGGCGCGGTTCGGGGGCCACCCTGTTCGTCGGGCTGCTGGTCGTCACGATCGGCGTCGGCGCCTGGGCCTGGTGGCAGGGCAGCGTGGGTTCGGTGACGATCCGCCCGCACTGCACCGGCACGGCCGACGGCGGCAGCGCGGAACTCGACCCCGAGCAGGCGGGCAACGCGGCGATCATCGCGGGCATCGCGAGCAAGCGGGGGCTGCCGGCCCGGGCCGCCTCGATCGGCATCGCGACGGCCATGCAGGAGTCGAAACTGCGCAACATCGACTACGGCGACCGCGACTCGGTGGGCCTGTTCCAGCAGCGGCCCTCGCAGGGCTGGGGCACGAAGAAGCAGTTGCAGGACCCGGTCTACGCCACGAACGCCTTCTACGACGTGCTCTCGAAGATCGACGGCTTCGCGACCATGCCGATCACCGACGTCGCGCAGAAGGTCCAGCGCTCCGCGTTCCCCAGCGCGTACGCCGACCACGAGCCGGAGGCCCGCATCATCGCGTCGGGGCTGAGCGGCTACTCCCCCGCCGGATTCACCTGCGAGCTGCGCACTCTCACCGATCTGAGCGAACAGAAGCCGGACGACAGCGGCCTCACCGAGCGCGCGAGCGCGGTGGACGAGGCCTCCTCCAAGGAGCTCGGCCAACGGCACGCCGGGGTCAGCGCGAGCGGCAAGACACTGCGCTACGACACCGGGACGACGCGGCAGGCGTGGGCGGTCGCCGCCTGGGCCGTCGGGCGCGCCGACGGGCTGGACGTCGTGCGGGTCGCCGTGGCCGACCAGTACTGGTCACGGGACGAGTCCACCAAGGGCTGGCAGAAGGTCGACTCCGACGAGGCCCTGCCCACGGGCCGCGTCCGGGTCCAGGTCGGCTAGGGCGAGGCCGTCGGGGGTCGTCTGGACTCGCGGAACCGGACAAACGCCCCGAAAGTGGCGTCGCCTCGAATCCCACCCTGACGGGAGCCGCGATGCCATCCCTGTCCCGCCGTGCCCTGCTGGCCGGCCTGCCCGCCTCCGCCGCCGTCGTGCTGACCGCCCGACCGGCGGTCGCCGACGACTACGTCGACCAGGGCTTCCACGCCCTCGCGGCCTACGTGCTGCCCGGCGACGACGCCTACTCCCGACGACAGGCCGTCACCGCACCACGGGCCGGCGGCGTGGCGGCCGGGACGGCGGGCATGCTGAAGGAGACCTACGACCACGCTGTGCAGATCTCCGTGGCCCCCCACCTCGGCGTGCACGCTCCCGGCGCCGGCGGGATCGCGGCGTTGCTGGACCTGTACTCGCGCAAGCGGTATCCGCTGAAGTCGGTCGGGCCGTTCGCGCATCCCTTCGCCAACCTCGCGCACGCCGCCAAGGCCCGGGTGCTGGCCGACATCGACACGGACGCCGCGCTGCAGGCCCTCCCGCTCGGTTTCGGCTTCAACACGATCATCACGCTGGCCGCCTTCGGCGCCTTCGGTGAGCGGGCGGTCTACCGCGACGGCCGGCTCACGGCCCGGCCGCTCGGATGGCAGCTGACCGGCTACGCGGGAGTCAGCGACGGTCACCCCGAACTGCGGGGCTACTGGGCGGGCCGGCGAGCCGTGCGCGACGTGGGTGAGGAGGCCTGATGCGGGACGTGGTGATCGTCGGCTGCGGCGGCGGGGGGCCTGTGGTGGCGACGGAGCTGGCCCGCTGGGGACTCGACGTCCTGGTGCTGGAGGCGGGGCCGCGCTTCGCCGACCCACGCCGGGACTGGAGCCGGCTGGAGAACGACGCGAACAACCCGTTGACCGGGTACTTCCGGGCCGGGCCGGGCGACCGGTCGAAACCGGCCTGGAGCCGGGACCTTCCGGAAGACATGTTCGTCTGGCAGGTGGCCGGGGTGGGCGGCACGACCCTGCACTACTACGGCAACTGCCCCCGGGCCGCGCGGGGCGTGTTCGCGGGCTACGACGGCCCGGACGCCGGCGAGTACGACACCACCCACCGGTTCCCGTTCACGATGGCGCAGTTGCGCCCCTACTACCGGTGGGTGGAGGCCACGCTGCCCGTCCAGACCGCGGCGATGGGCACCAAGGAGGAACGCTTCCTGCGGGCCGCGGCCGCCACGGGGCTGCCGGTCTGTGACACCAAGGAGCCGACCGAGGCGTCGTTCCGGCCGCAGGAGAACTGCATCCTCCAACCGGGCGGCACCGCGGGTCTCGCGCCCGACCCGAGCTTCCCGCAGGCGAGCGGCTGCACGTTCTGCGGTCACTGTCTGCAGGGTTGTTCCGCGCCACGCGGCGCGCCCCGCAATCTGACCGCCAAGCGGTCGACGGACAACTCGTACGTGCCCATGATGCTCACCGCCGACGTCTGGGCACCCGGCGGCCGACCCGCCGAGCTGGTCACCGGGGCGACCGTCGTCAGGGTGCACACCGAGGGCCGCGACGCGGCGACGCGGGCCACCGGGGTGACGTACGAGGACGCGGGCGGCGCGCGGCACCGGGTGGATGCCAAGGTCGTGGTGCTGGCCGCGGGCGCGGTCGAGACTCCGCGGCTGTGGCTGGATTCCGGTCTGCCGAACCCGAACGGCTGGGTGGGCCGTGGGCTCACCGACCACCACCTGGACTGGGTGCACGGCATCTTCGACGACTACACCGGCTCCTCGAAAGGGGCCAGCTCGAGCGCCCGGATCGACTTCCCCGGCTACGGCGGGATCGAGAACACCGGTCTACCACCGGCGTTCGAGGCCTTCTCGGCGACGTACAGCGACCACGGCACGCACGGCGTCTACACCAACGGCTCACCGGCCGGCGACGCCGGGGCCGACGCGGTCGGGCGGCTGGTCGGCGCGCAGCTGCTGGAGTCGGTGTCGAACATCGACCGGGTGCTGAACTGCCTCGTCATCACGGACGACGACGTGGAGGCCGAGAACCGGGTGCAGCTGTCCCCGGCCATGCCGCACGACCCGAAGGGCACGCCGCCACGGATCACGGTGAAGCACCGGCAGCGTTCGGCCCGCACGCGACGCAACCGGGAGTTCCTGGCCCGCAAGGCGGTCGAGCTGCTGCGGGCCGCGGGGGCGCGGAAGGTGTACCGCGCCGACTGGCCGCCACTGCTGCTGCACATCCACTCCAGCATGCGGATGGGGCACGACCCGTCGGACTCCGTGCTCGACGAGTGGTCCGAGTCGCGTTTCGTGACCGGACTCTTCGTCGCGGACAACTCCGCTCTGCCCAACAGCCTGGGCGGGGCGAACCCGACCCTGACGACCCAGGCCCTCGCGACCCGCGCCGCGGAACGCATCATGACCCGCTACTTCGGCGGCGACCCGTGGGTGCGCAACGGCACGCCGACCGTCTCGACCGACCCGCGGATCACGGACGCCGTGCTGGCCCGGAACCTCTGATCCCAGGTGCGGTCAGGGGATGAGGACCAGCTTCCCGACCGTGTGCCGGGTGAGGATCTGGCGGTGGGCCTCGTCCGCCCGGTCCAGCGGGAAGCTACCGGCCAGAACGACTTCCAGCTCGCCGGCCCCGGCCAGCTCGGCCAGCGGGGCCCGCGCGGCGTTACGGATCTCCGTGCCCGGGTCGGCGCCCGGCGCGCCGCCGATGCGCTTGAGGCCGAGCTCCGTCGACCGCGGGCCCACGACGATCGTCACGAAACGCTCCTTGTCGCCGAGCAGTTCGAGCGACACGTCGATCGGCTCGTCGCCGCCGATGCCGTCGAACGCGGCGTCCACCCCACCGGGCGCGAGGGCCCGCACCCGGTCGGCCAGCCCCGGTCCGTAGGTCACGGGCTCGGCGCCCAGGCGCCGCAGCAGGTCGTGGTTGCGCTCGCTCGCCGTCCCGATCACCCGGGCCCCGGCGCGCACGGCGAGCTGCACGGCCAGCTGCCCGACGCCGCCGGCCGCCGCATGGACGAGCACGACATCGCCCGCGCCGGAGCTCTTCCCGAGCGCGTCGATACCGATCACGGACAGCCCGTGGACGGCGGTCGCCCCGGTCAGCAGCAGCCCGGCGGCCTGCTCGAACGAGAGCGTGGCGGGCTTGGGCACGACGTCCGGGGCGGGCGCGACCAACGCGGCGGCGTACCCGCCGGTGACCCGGTAGGCGATCACCTCGTCGCCCACGGCGACGCCGGCGACCTCGGGACCGACCGCCCGGACGACGCCGCTCACCTCGAACCCCAGCGGCACCGGCAGCGGCGGCTGGGGCCGGTCGGCCACCGCCTGGTAGAGCTTCACGTCGATCGGGTTCACCCCGGCCGCCCGCACGTCCAGCAGCACCTGCCCGGCGCCGGGCGCGCCGGGGTCGTAGGTCTGCACCTCGAGGTTCTCCGGGCCGCCGTACGCGGCCGCCACCACGCGCCTGCTCATGACGCTGATCCTGCCGCGGGCGCCTCGGCGGGCAACCCGGCGTCCTTCCACGCCGGCCGCGGATGTCGAGCAGTTCGGCCGCCGCCACCGCCGGCCTCACGGTCTGCTCGGGCCTCAACAGCGCGTGGTGGGAACTCGCCCGGCTCGGTGCCGGTGACCACCGGCCGCTCCGGCAGCGTGGCCCACTGCGACCAGGACCCCGGGTAGAGCACCGCGTCGTGACCAGCCAGGGCCAGCGCGGCGATCTCGTGGGCCGCCGTCACGCCCGACCCGCAGTACACGGCCACCGGCCGCCCGTCGCCCACGCCGAGCGTCCCGAACTGCTCGACCAACTCGTCGACCGACCGGAAAGTGCTGTCCGCCGCCAGGTTGAGCGTGGTCGGTGCCGACACGGCTCCCGGTACGTGACCGAACTTCGGGTCGACCGGGTTCTCCTCGCCGCGGTACCGCTCGGCGGCCCGAGCGTCGAGCAGCAGGCCTCCGGAGCGCACGAACTGCTCCACGCCGTCCGGGTCGAGCACCGGCAGCCGCCCCCCGACCAGGGTGACGTCGCCCGGTTCGGGCGGGGCGCCGTCCCCCGTCTCGACCGGCCCACCCGCCGCCTCCCAGGCCGGCAGCCCGCCGTCCAGCAACCGGACGTCGGAGACCCCCGCCCAGCGCAGCAGCCACCAGGCGCGGGCCGCCGCGAGGTTTCCGGTCGCGTCGTAGGCGACGACCGGCTGCCCGGAGCGCAGCCCCCACGCACGAGCGGCGGCCTGCAGGTCGGCGAGGTCGGGCAGCGGGTGCCGGCCGACGCCGGGCCCGGCGGGCGCGGACAGCTCCTCGTCGAGGTCGGCGAAGACCGCGCCGGCGATGTGCCCGGCCGCGAACGACTCCCGCCCGGGCGGGCCGTTCAGCGCCCACCGGACGTCGAGCACCAGCGGGGCGCCGGGCCCGACCAGCTCCGCCGCCAGCTCGGAAACCGTGATCAGCACCGGGGAGTTCATGCCTCAGACCACCTCTCGCAGTGTGCGCCGGCATGCAGAAGGCCCCCGGGCGAACCTCCCGCATCACGCGAGAACCGTTGCCCGGGGGCCTTTCTGCATGATCACGACCGGAAGGGGATACCTCAGCGGTCGCCGATGGAGACGTAGTCCCGCTCGGTGGCGCCGATGTAGACCTGGCGCGGGCGACCGATCTTGGTGTCCTTGTCCTCGATCATCTCGCGCCACTGGGCGATCCAGCCGGGGATGCGGCCCAGCGCGAAGAGCACCGTGAACATCTTGGTCGGGAAACCCATCGCCTTGTAGATGAGGCCCGTGTAGAAGTCGACGTTCGGGTACAGCTTGCGCTCGATGAAGTAGTCGTCGGACAGCGCGATCTCCTCGAGCCGCAGCGCGATCTCCAGCAGCTCGTCGCCGGCGGTACCACCCACCCCGCGCAGGATCTCGTCGGCCGTCTTCTTGATGATCGCCGCGCGCGGGTCGTAGTTCTTGTAGACCCGGTGGCCGAAGCCCATCAGGCGCACGCCGTCCTGCTTGTTCTTCACCTTCTCCATGAAGGTGTCGGCCGTGTCGTCGCCGCGGGCGATCTTCTCCAGCATCTCCAGCACCGCCTGGTTGGCGCCGCCGTGCAGCGGGCCGAACAGCGCGTTGATGCCGGCCGAGACCGACGCGAACAGGTTGGCCTGCGACGAACCGACCAGGCGCACGGTCGACGTCGAACAGTTCTGCTCGTGGTCGGCGTGCAGGATGAACAGGAGGTCGAGCGCCTTGACCATCGCCGGGTCGGGCTCGTAGTTCTCGGCCGGCAGCCCGAACGTCATCCGCAGGAAGTTCTGCACCAGGGTGAGCGAGTTGTCCGGGTAGAGGAACGGCTGCCCGATCGACTTCTTGTAGGCGTAGGCCGCGATCGTCGGCAGCTTGGCCAGCAGTCGGACCGTGGAGATCTCGACCTGCTCGGCGTCGAACGGGTTCAGGCTGTCCTGGTAGAAGGTCGACAGCGCCGAGACCGCCGAGGAGAGCACCGGCATCGGGTGAGCGTCGCGCGGGAAGCCGTTGAAGAACAGCTTCAGGTCCTCGTGCAGCAGCGTGTGCCGGCGGATCCGGTCCTCGAAGTCGGCCAGCTGGGCCGGCGTGGGCAGCTCGCCGTAGATCAGCAGGTACGAGACCTCGACGAAGGTGCTGCTCGCCGCCAACTGCTCGATCGGGTAACCGCGGTAGCGCAGGATGCCCGCGTCGCCGTCGATGTAGGTGACCGCGGAGGTGCACGACGCCGTGTTCACGAAACCCGAGTCGAGGGTCACGAAACCGGTCTTGGACAGCAGCGGCGAGATGTTCAGGCCCGAGTTGCCGTCAGTGGCCGGGATCACGTTCAGCGGCAATGGCTCGCCACCGGCGTACGTGAGGGTTACCTGCTCCGAACGGTCCGTTCCGTCAGACATGAACGCTCCTGCTGGTGATGGGATGCGTGTTCGCGCGGGCGACGGGTGTGTCGCTCTCGGCTCACGACGAAACTACCCCGCCGCGATTACCCTCTGCCATCCGGCACCCCTGCCACGGAGATCACTTTTTCGCTCCGCTGTCCTTCTGTTCGTGATCCAAGAGAGGCGGTCGGGATGCATCCGCCGCCGGTCGGTGCCACCGTCGGTGGCATGAGGAGGAGCAGGTCCCGCGCCGAGGTGACGATCAGCGTGGTGGCCCTCGCCGCCGTCCTGGGCGGCTGTTCCGGCGGCTCACCCTCCGTCACCGCCGGGCCGACGACCGCGACGAGCGCCGCGACCACACCCGCCGCCGTGGTCACCTCCGCGGCCGGTTCGGACGACGGGTGCCCGCCGGGCGGTGCGGCCGTACCGTCGGGCGCTGGGACGGCGAAGAGCGCCGACCTGGACGGCGACGGCCGCGCGGACCGGGTCTGGCTGGCCGACATCGACGGGAAGCGCACCCTCGGGGTCCGGACGGCGAGCGGGGCCGGGTTCAGCAGGACGTTCACCAGCGCCGCCCCGCAGACCGCGACGGCCCTGGCCGCCCGGGTCGGGACGGGTACCGGGCCGGGCACCGACGCCGTCGTGCTGCTCGACACCGGCCGCTCGGTCGCCCTGTACGCCGTCGTCGACTGCCGGCTGGTGGAGAGCCGCAACGCACAGGGTGAGCAGTACACGTTCGACCGCGGTTTCACCGGGTACGGCACCGGGGTGGGTTGCCCGAGTGTGGGCGGCACGCCGCGTCTCGCGGGCTACCTGGCGGAGACGGACACCGGGGCCAGCTACCGGGTCACCCGCACGACGGTCGACCTGACCGCCGGCGGCGCCAAGGCGACCAACGGCGAGAAGACCACCCTCGGAACGACACTCAAACCGACATCGACCGACGTGGTGGCCGCCACGGGCGTCACCTGCGGCAAGGCCACCCCCGCCCACGAACCCAGCTAACCCCCGCCGTGATCATGCACAAATGCATGACTCTCGCGTCGATCATGCGCAAACGCATCATGCGTTTGCGCATGATCGACGAGAGTTCCGCACTCCGGCCGGAGCGGGTCAGCTCAGGCGGGAAGCCAGGGCGTGGATCCGTTCGTCGGTGGCCGTCAGGGCCACCCGCACGTGCCGGGCGCCCGCCGTCCCGTAGAAGTCCCCCGGCGCCACCAGCACGCCCCGCTCGGCCAGCCAGGCCACCGTGTCCAGGGCCGGCTCGTCCCGGGTCGACCACAGGTACAGCCCGGCGTCCGAGTGGTCGATCCGGAACCCCGCGCCGGTCAACGCCTTCCGCGCCACCTCGCGCCGTGCGCGGTACAGCTCGCGCTGGGCGGCGACGTGCTCGTCGTCCGAGAGTGCGACGCGCAGCGCCTCCTGCACCGGCCACGGGACGATCATCCCGGCGTGCTTGCGCAGCTCCAGCAGCGAGCGGACCAGCGCCACGTCCCCGGCCACGAACGCGGCCCGGTAACCGGCCAGGTTGGACTGCTTGCTCAGCGAGTACACCGCCAACAAACCCTCGTGCGAACCGCCGCACACCTCGGGGTCGAGGATCGAGGGCACCGGCTGGGCGGTCCACGACAGCTCGGCGTAGCACTCGTCGGAGGCGACCACGGCCCCGATCGACCGCGCCCACGACACGACCTTGCGCAGGTGGTCGACGCCGAGCACCCGCCCGGTCGGGTTGCTCGGCGAGTTCACCCACACCAGCTTCACCCGCCCCGCGGCCGGACCGACCGACACCGTGCCGTCGGCGGGGACCGGGTTCGCCCCGGCCAGCCGGGCCCCGACGTCGTAGGTCGGGTAGGCGACGGTCGGGAACACCACGTCGTCCCCCGGGCCCAGCCCGAGCAGCGTCGGCAGCCACGCGACCAGCTCCTTGGAGCCGACGGTGGGCAGCACGCCGTCCGGGTCGAGCGCCGGGACGCCGCGGCGGCGCGCGAACCAGCCCGAGACGGCCTCACGCAGGGCGGGCGTCCCGTACGTCTGCGGGTACCCCGGCGCGTTCGCGGCACCGCGCAACGCGTCGGCGACCACCGAGGGCGTCGGGTCGACCGGCGTCCCCACCGACAGGTCGACGATCCCGCCCGGATGGGCGCGGGCGCGTTCGCCGTACGGAGCCAGCCGGTTCCAGGGGAAGTCGGGCAGGGCGGCGAGGCGGGCCGAGTTCGCGCCCGTGGGTATCACTCCGCGGCTTGCGGAGGCAGAGCGCTGATCAGCGGGTGGTCCTTGGGGATCAGGCCCAGCTTGGCCGCGCCACCGGGCGAGCCGAGGTCCTCGAAGAACTCGACGTTCGCCTTGTAGTAGTCCGTCCACTCCTCGGGAGTGTCGTCCTCGTAGTAGATCGCCTCGACCGGGCAGACCGGCTCACAGGCTCCGCAGTCGACGCATTCGTCGGGGTGGATGTACAGCATCCGCTCCCCTTCGTAGATGCAGTCGACGGGGCACTCCTCGATGCAGGCCTTGTCCTTCAGGTCCACGCACGGCTGCGCGATCACGTACGTCACGACGATCCTCCGTAGATCCGCTCACGAGCAGGGGTTCGGGCTGCCCGGAGGCAAGTATCCCTGATACTCCCCCCGGTCCGGACACGGCCTACCATCGGCGGGCGTGAGCACCGACTGGAACGCCCTCGTCGGCACTCGGGTCGTGGCCCGGGTGCGCAGCCCCAACGGGCTCTACGACGTGCTCGGCGACCTGATCGGCGCCGATGACGATCTGTTGCGCATCGTCACGAAGCGTGGCGAGCGCCAGGTGCCACGGGCCAACGTGATCGCCGGAGGCCCCGTGCCGCCCGCGCCGTCCCGGGCCGCCCCGCCGCACCGGGCGCTGTCCGTGGGCGACCTCGAGGTGGTGATGGCCGACCACTGGCGGGCCCCCGAGACCGACTGGCTGGGCGGTTGGCTGCTGCGGGCCGCGGGCGGCTTCACCCGCCGGGCCAACTCGGCCCTGGCCGTCGGCGAACCCGGGATGCCGCTCGACGTGGCCGTCCTGGAGGTCACCGACTGGTACTCCGACCGGGGCATGACGCCGCTGGCCGCCACCCCGCACCCGACGATCGACGAGGAGGACGCCGGGCAGCTGCTGGCCGCGGCCGAGGCCTTCCGGGCGGCGGGCTGGCAGGAGGTGCCCGGGGCCGGCGCCACCGTGCTGACCGCCCCGACCGGTGAGGTCCGGGCGCCGCGCGACCTGCCCGCCGGGCTGACCCTGGACCTGCTGGAGGCCCCGGACGCCGCCTGGCTGGCCCGGTACCACTACCGCGGCGAGGCCGTGCCGCCCGTCGGGCGCGAGCTCCTGGCCTCGGCGCCGGAGCAGGTGTTCGCGGCGGTCCGGGACGGCGGGACGACGGTCGCCGTCGCCCGCGGCTCGCTCGCCCGGCGCTGGGCGGGGGTCACGGCCGTCGAGGTCGACCCCGCCTACCGACGCCGCGGGCTGGGTGCGGCGCTGGTGGCCCGGCTCGGCGAGTGGGCCTGGCAGCACCGGGCGGCGGCGGTCTACGTGCAGGTCGGCGAGGGCAACGAGGCGGGCTTCGCGCTCTACGGCGCCGCGGGCTTCGAGACCCACCACACCTACGCCTACCTCACCCCCACCTCCCCGTGATCATGGAAGAAGGTGTGGCCGCATTCGTCCATGATCACGAGCAGGGGTCCTGGTAGTAGACGGCGTCGTCCTCGAGGTCGGAGAGCATCAGCTCGTCACGACCGCGACGCCACCTGAACAGCCTGTCGAACAGGCCGGGGCGCTCGGGGGTGGACACAGGAGTCATTGCAGCGCTGCGCGTTCCAATTGTCAACTGAACTGGTCCACTTTATGTGGTCAGCATGCCCTGGGTGATCTCGGCGAGCGCCAGCAGGTCCCGGATGACGGCCGGCTCCAGGTGCAGCACCAACGCGGGCAGCGGTTCGACCTCACCGGTCCGGGCCTGGTTCTCGATCGCCCGGGCCGCCCGCGCGATGGTCAGCGCCCCGACGTTGAGAGCGGCCCCGGCCAGGGCGTGCGCGTGCAGGGCCACCGTCGGGGCGTCCCCGCCGGCCACCGCCGCGGCCACGTCGAGCGCCAGCTGCGGCGCCCGGGCGACGAAGGAGTCGGCGATGTCGCGGACCAGGTCCTGCTCCGCGGCCGACGCCCCGCCGAGCAACTCGCTCATCCGCTCGCGGAGCTCGTCGAACAGCTCGTCCGTGGTCACCCCGAGCAGGTTCTCCTCGATCGTCACGGCACCGTCGGCACCGTCGGCCGGGGCGGCCGGGACGATCTCGGCCGCGGGCCGCGGGCCCGGTACCTCGCGCACCGGCGCCGGCGCGGGGACGGCGGTCGCCCGCGGTTCGTCGTCCAGGCCCCAGTCGTCCACCACGTCCTCCAGTACGTCGACATCGGTCACGCCGTCGGTATCGGTCCGCCGCTCGTCCGGCAGCCACCGGGTCAGGGCCTCCTGCAACGCCTGGAACCGGATCGGTTTGGCGATGAAGTCGTTCATCCCGGCCTCCTCGCACCGGCGGCGGTCCTCCTCCATCGTGGCGGCGGTCATGGCCACGATCGGGGTGTGCCGATTGGGCTGGTTCTTCGACTGGCTGCGCAGCGCCCGGGTGGTGGCGTAGCCGTCGAGACGCGGCATCTGGCAGTCCATCAGGATCACGTCGAACTGCATCCGGGCCGCCTCGTGCAACGCCTCGAGACCGTCCTCGGCGACGTCCACGTGGTACCCGAGGCGGCCGAGCATGCCGAGGGCCACCATCCGGTTGATCTCGTTGTCCTCGACCAGCAGGATCCGGACGTCGTCGCGCGGCTCGAGTTCCCGCTTCTGATCGACCCGCGGCAGGACGTCGACCGGGACCGGGACCGTCACCCGGGTCAACGCGTCGAAGACGGCCGACGGCTGCACCGGCCGGGTCAACACGGCCGTGATGCCGAGCCGCTCGCGGTGGGTCTCGAGCCACTCCTGGCGGTCGGGCTCGGCAACCACGACGAACGGCACGGCACCCAGCCCCTCGACCGTGCGCAACTGCCGGACCAGCAGCGGCCCGGACTCGTCGGGCGCCTCGCCGGGAGCCGCGCGGCGCGGCGACGGCAGGAACACGATGGCCAGATCGATCGCGCCGAACGCCGGTCCGGCCCAGGCCAACGCCATCACGGCCTCGTCGGCGCTGGACACCGCGATCGGGCGCATGTTCCAGTCGGCGAGCTGGCGGGAGGTCGCGTCGCGCCCCTCGGCCGACGGGTCGACGATCAGAACCGTCAGGCTCCGGGAATCCGTTCCCGCGGTGACGATCTCGTCGCTCGGCGGGTCGAAGACCAGGGCGGCGCTGAACGTGGTGCCCTCGCCCGGGGCACTGGCCACGGTCAGGACCCCGGACATCAGCTCGGCCAGCCGGCGGCAGATCGACAGGCCCAGCCCGGTGCCCCCGAAGGCCCGGTTGGTGCCCGCGTCCGCCTGGGCGAACGGTTCGAAGATGTGCTCCAGACGGTCGGCGTCGATCCCGATGCCGGAGTCGATCACGTCTAACGTGATCGGGAACCGGTTGCCCGGGCCCGCCCGGCCGGGCATCGCCCGCAGCGTGATGCCGCCCTCGGCGGTGAACTTCACGGCGTTGTGCGCGAGGTTCAGCAGCAGCTGCCGCAGCCGGCCGGGATCGCCGTTGACCACCTGGGGGACGCCCGGATCCACGAGGAGTTCCAGCTCCAGGCCCTTCTCGGACGCCGACTGGGAGACGAGCGTGAGTACCTCGTCGAGGACCTCGCGCGGCGCGAAGTCGACCTGCTCCAGCTGCATCCGCCCGGCCTCGATCTTGGAGAAGTCGAGGATGTCGTTGATCACCGACAGCAGCGCCTCGCCGGCCGCCCGCACGCCGGCGACGTACCGCTTCTGCGTCGAGTCGAGCGGGGTGCCGTTCAGCAGATCGGTGAGGCCGATGACACCGTTCATCGGCGTCCGGATCTCGTGGCTCATGGTGGCCACGAAGTCCGACTTCATCCGCGAGGCGGCGACGGCCTCGTCGCGGGCGGCGGCCAGCGCCGCCTCGAGGTCCTTGTGCCGGGTGATGTCGTGCCCGACGGCGTAGACCAGGCGCCGGTCGAGGTCGGCGGCCATGGTCCACAACAGCGAGCGGGCGTTGTCGGGGGCGTCGAGCGGCACGAACCGGTTCTCGACCGCCAGGACCGTGCCGTCCCGGCTCTTGCGGGCGAACTCGGCCGCCACCCGGCCCGGGTCGTCGAACCGGAAGAACTCGAACCACGAGCGGCCGATCAGTTCACGGGAGCTGCGCTGCAGCAGCGACTCCCAGACCGGGTTGATCTGCACCAACCGGCCCTCGAAGTCGATGACGGCCATGAACTGCTCGGTCAGCTGGAACAGCTGCTCGACCTGGTCCTGGGCGCTGCGCCGTTCGGTGACGTCGCGCAACAGACCGATCAGGCGGCCACCTCGACCGGGCAGCCCGGCGCGGACCTCGAGCTCCAGGATGCGTCGCCGGCCGAGCTCACCGGAGCGCACCTCGATCGATAGCGGTTCGTCCGTGCGGTCCACCTCGGCCAGCAACTGCCGCAGGTCGACCTCACCGGGGACCTCCAGCCGCGAGACCAGATCGGTACCGGCAAGGGCCTCGGGAGTCACCCCGAGCAGGGTCTCGCTGGCCCGCGAGGCCAGTCGGACCGTGCCGTCGACCTCCATCCGGAACAGCATGTCCGCGCTGGTGTCGGCGATCTCGCGCAGCCGCCGGGTGCTCTCCTCGATCCGCCGCGTGGCGCGGTCGCGCTCGCGCCGCTCCCGGTGCCGCAGCCACAGCAGCAGGTTCACGCCCAGGACCACCGCCAGCCCCAGGATCCCGGCCACCAGGTCGAAGAGCCGGGCCGGGCGCATCACGATCGCTTCGGGGATCTCGCTGACCACCTGCCACCGCTGGGCCGGCGACCCGTTCGTGTCGGCCGCCGAGACGGCCCGGATCATGCCGTCCGGCTCGCCGAGCAGGAGGCGCCCGACCTGGGCCCGACGCGGCAGGCTCGCCGTCTCCAGCACCCGGTTACCGCCGTCGGCCACCACGCCACCGGTCTGGTCGACGACGGCCAGGTTGACCCGCTGGGCGTGGCCGTACCCGGAGACCAGGCCCTCGTACCAGGTGAGGTCCTGCTCGACGCTGAGCACCCCGACGGTCCGGTACCCGCTGCGCACCGCCACCGACAAGGCCACCACCGGGGTGCCCGGGGCCGTCACGCTCTCGAAGACCGGCGAGAGGCCGGCCGTCGCAGGGTGCGCGACGGCCTCCTGGAACCAGCTCACGGTGTGGGCGTCGAAGCCGATCGGCAAGACGTGGTCGCTGCTCGCCCGGACCGTGCCGTCGACGTCCAGGATCGCCGCCGATTTCACCACCGTGTCGGACAGCAGCATGCCCCGGACGGCGCGGTCCAGGGTGGCCTGCGCCCCGGCCCGACCGGGGCGCTCCAGGGCCCGCACCAGCGCCGGGTCCTCCCCCAGCCGGCTCAACACCTCGCCGTTCTGGGCGATCTCCTGACGCAGGAACACGGAGGCCAGCTCGGCGGTGTCGACCATTTGCTCGTGCGCCTCACGGCGGACCATCTGGTTGTAGGCGAGCGAGACCCCGCCCACGGCCGCACCCACCGCGACGGTGAACAGCAGCTGGGCGGCGACGAGCCGGCTCCACCGGCCGATCGGGGTGGGGTTCCGGGCAAGGACGCGGGCCACGTCCCCCCATCGGCACGCGATCGCCCCCGATGAAGCCGGGCCCCCCGTCGCATCGGGACTCAAGTCGGGCGGGGAGCCTGCCGAGAAGCCAGGGTCCGACGGTTGACGACGAGGCGAAGGGGGTCAGGCGACATGACACGTGTTCTGGTCGTGGACGACGATCCCGACATGGTGCGGATCGTGACATTCCGACTGCGCGAGCGGGGGCACCGCGTGATCGGGGCCGGTTCCGGCACGGAGGCGCTGGAGATCATGCAGACCAAGGGCGCCCCCGACGTGGTCGTGGCCGACGTCTCCATGCCCGACATGGACGGCCTCGAGCTCGCCCGGCGACTGCGCCAGACCGAGGCGCTCCAGAGCATTCCCGTGATCTTCCTCTCGGCCCGGGTCACCCCCGAGGACATCCAAGCGGGTCACAGCCTCGGCGCCTTGTACCTGACCAAGCCCTTCGTGGCCTCGGCCCTGCTGGCCAAGATCGACGAGGCCACGCGCACCCAGGTCGCCGAGTCCGCCTGGTAGCCCCTCCCCCGTTGATCATGCGCGAACGCAGCAGGCCGGCTTCGTGAGGGCCCTCACCTGGTCGTACGCATGCTGCGTTTGCGCATGATCACTGTCAGGGTTGGGGGCCGCAGACCACCTTGTCCTCGGCGATGTACGTGGTCTTCCACGTCTGCTTGCGCACGTCGCCGGGGTTCGACACCCGGCGCATCGTGCGGGTCACCGTGACGTCGAAGCCCGGGTTGGCGGCCTGCGCCACGCACCCGTCCTTGTCGTCGTAGATCGTCTTGGGCGCCCGCTGGTTCGTGCGATCGCCCTTGGTGGCCGTGACCTTCCAGACCTTGGTGCTCCAGAAGCTGACGTTGACCGTGTCCGTCACGTTCGCCTGGATCAGCACCGCGTACTTGGAGTCGTTGCGCCACTTCATGTCCACCGTCGGGTAGTTCACGGTGGCCTCGCGCCCCTCGGGGTAGCGGGAGATGTAGAACGAGTGCGGCTTGTGGTAGACGTCCTGCAGGCCGGAGAAGAAGACGTTGTTGAAGATCGTGGTGGCCATCTGCGAGACGCCCCCGCCGTAGTCCTTGATCAACCGGCCCCCGAGGATGGCCGGCGCCTCGTTGTACCCCTTCTCCGGCGTGCGCTTGCCGAGAACCCCGTTCAGGCTGAAGGTCTCGCCGGGCAGGACCACCGTGCCGTTCACCGTGCGCGCGGCGATCCGCAGGTTCTCGGTGCGCTTGCTGTCCGCCGTCAGGATCGTCGAGAACGTCGAGATGCGTTCCTTGACCCCCAGCTTGCGCGCCTCGGCGGTGCTGAGTTCCGGCTCCTCGACGGCGGTTTCGACGCTCGCCTTCCGCTCCGGACCGGTCAGGGCCGGGACGACGGACGCCGACAGCGACTTCGGGTCGATCGTCACGCCGTTCACGCCGGGGACGACGACGGGCCGGCCGCCCTGGAGCTTGAAGGTCGCGTCCTTCGGGGCGGTACCGATCTCGGGATCCTGCTTCAGGATCGCGTCACGCAGCACCTCGCCGTCGACCGCGAGCTGCAGGTCGCCCTGCGCGTCGGGCGTCATGGACAGCGCCTTCGTGAAGGCAGCCGGCGCCAGCACCGTCTCGTGCGAGCCGACGGCCAGCGTCAGGGGGCCCGAGACTGCTTTCTCCGCAACGGTTTCCAGCGCCTGCTCCGCGGTCTCACGGGTGATCTTCGGGGCCAGCGGCGCGGTCGGCAACGTGACCGGGTGGGCCGGGCCGAGCCAGGAGGAGCGCAGCACCGACGTCGCGTCCGGGGCCAGGCGCAGACCCGGGGCCCCTTCGACGAGTTTGGCCTTCCCGGCCTTGAACGCGACCCCCGCCTCGGTGGCCGGTTCGAGCACGTCGGCGGCCAGCGGGCGCAGCGCGGTGTCGAGAGCGGCGAACGGCGCCCGGGGCAGCGCCTCGTGCGCGCGGCCCCCCGTGACGTGCGTGACCACCCGGGCCGGGTTGAGCGAGAAGCCGCTGAACTGCCCGGTGGTGGCCTCGGCGTCCAGGCCCAGCCCGGACCTGGCCAGGTCGAGACTCTCGGCTGACTCCCCCACCTTCACCGGCAGGGTTCCCCGCAGTTCGCGGTGGGCGGCGGCGAGCTTGGTCTGGGCCTGCGCCCGGCTGAGGCCGCCGACGTCCAGCCCGGCGACCGTCGTCCCCTTCGGCACCTTGCCTGCGACGGCGAGCGCGGCCGCCCCGTAGGCGACCACCGCCGTCCCGGCGACCGCCCCCGCGATCAACCACACCCGACGGGGGACAGAAACGCTCGGCATGAGCCGAATCCTAAGAGGTGGTTATGAGAGGGGCCTGAGGCCGCTCTACTCGAGGCGCAGGTAGTCGCCCCGGTGATAGACCAGCGCGCCGGGCGCCGGGTCGTACTCGTGCACGCCGACCACCTCCCCCACCACGATGCTGTGGTCGCCCGCCGGGTGCACCGCCCAGGTCCGGCACTCGAGCGTGGCCAGCGAGGCGTCGAGCAGCGCGGTGCCGGTGACCGGGCCGCGGTGGAACGGCACCCGGTCGAGCTGCCCGTGCAGCGGCCGTCCACGGGTGGCCAGCCAGGCGGCGGTCGCCCGGGCCGTGCCGTCGAGCACGCTGACCCCCCAGAACCCGGCGGCCAGCACGGCGTCGTGGAAGCGGGCCTCGGTCTCGACGCTGACCAGGCAGAGCACGGGCTCGAGCGAGACCGACGTGAACGTGTTCACGGTCATCGCGTGATCCTGCTCGCCGGCGCGGGTGGTGATCACGCAGATACCGGTGGCGAACCGGCCGACGGCCCGGCGATAGGCACCGACCTCGACACCGACCTCCGCACCGGCCCCGACCTCGACTCCGTCCTCAGGCACGGCGCCAGACTAAGCGGAGGCCGAGTCCGCCGCCGCGTCAGGGCGGCCGCCCGCGTCGAGCAGGACCCGCTCGATCTCGCGGCCGATCAGCTCGTGCCGCTCCAGCAGCGCGTCGCGCAGGGCTTCGACGAGGTGCCGGTTGGTCGCCAGCAGCGTGCGCACCTGGGCCTTCTGCCGGCCCAGCAACGCCTCGACCTGGGCCCGCGCGTCCTGGTCGCCGAGCACCCGGGACACGATGTCGCCGCCCAGCGCACCGGCCGACCCCGCCGCGAACGACACGAGCGAGTCGTCCATCCCGGCCGAGCCGACCATCTGCGCGGCCACCCCGGTCGCGTAGGCCAGGTCGGAGGCCGGTCCGGTCGACACGTCGCCGAAGAACAGCTCCTCGGCCACCTGGCCGCCGAAGGCGATCTGGATCATGCCCTCCAGCTCGGACCGCGAGCGGGTGTAGACGTCCTCCCGGTCGCCGTGCGCCAACAGGCCGAGCGACCCGGCCCGCTTCACGATGGTCAGGATCTCCAGCCGGCGCTGCGGGGCGACCAGCCAGGCGGTGACCGCGTGACCGGCCTCGTGGGTGGCGATCAACCGCTCCTCGTGCGCCGTGTAGCCCACGGGATGCCCCAGGCCGACCTCGACCACGAGCCGCGCCTGCTCGACGTCGGCCCACGACATCCCCCGCGCCTGCCGCCGGACGGCGTTCACCAGCGCCTCGTCCAGCAGGTGCTCGATCATCACGGGCGAGTACCCCTGCGTGACGCCCGCGAGGGCGTCGCGGTGCTCGACGTCGTCCAGCACCCGCTCGTGCGCCTTGCGCTCGAGGAAGAAGTCGATCAGCTCGCGCCGGGCCGCCTTGTCGGGCAGCTCGAAGCCGAGGCGCCGGTCGAACCGGCCGGGGCGCAGCAGGGCCGGGTCGAGCGCTTCGGCGCGGTTGGTCGCGGCGATCACCAGGACGTCGGGGCTCACCGGGCGCGGTTTCGGGATCCGCCGGTTCGCGGGCAGCACCGTGTTGACGGTCTCGACCGCCCAGCCGCGCAGGCGTTCGCCCAGGGTGGGGGTGTCGAACGACTGCATCTGCACGAGCAGCTCGTTCACCACGCCACCGACGCCCTCGGTGCTCACCGCGTTCTGGACGACCGGCCGGGACGCCGCGCTCGTCGTCCCGGCACTGAGCCCTTCGAGCCCGCCGCAGGCGAGGGTCGTCGGAGTGCTGGCGAACGCCGGACCGCCCATCCCGCCGCGGGTGGTGGCGATCGCGTCGATCTCCTCGATGAAGGCGATCGCACCACCCTCCGCACGAGCCGCCTTGCGCAGGGCGTTGAAGTACGAACGGATCTTGCGCGCGGTCGCGCCGTAGTACATCGACTGGAACGACGTGGCGCTGACGAACAGGAACGGGACGCCCGCCTCCGCCGCCATCGCCTTGGCCATGTACGTCTTGCCGGTGCCGGGCGGGCCCTCGAACAACAGGCCGCGGCGGGGGCGGCCGCCCATCTCGTGCCGGAACGTGCGACCGGCCAGGAACAGGTCGATCGTGCGGCGGACCTCGTCGGTGACCGGGCCGAGGCCCTTCACGTCGTCGAGCGTCACGTCGAGCTGCTCGGGGCGGAACGTCAGGTGCGGCGAGCGGCCGGCGAACCAGCTGGTGCCGAGCAGCACGACCAGCATCACGCCGAAGAAGATGCCGGTCATCAGGTACAGCGGGTCGACGTACGGCAGCTGGGGTCGCGGCAGCGGCAGCCCTTGGGCGACCCGGTACCAGAGGTAGGCGTTGACCAGCAGGCCGAACAACGCGATGCGGCGCAGCCGGGCCTGGCGGCGGACCTCGCGGGCCTCCGCCACGGTGCGGACCCTCAGCGGGCCACCGGCGCCGGTGGGCAGGGCGACGTCGTTGAGCATGGCGTCCACGCGGAAGTCTGGCTGCACCCGACCAGCACACCTCTCGCGGCTGAGCTGTGTTTCCCCGTCACGCTCCGTCCACCCCGTCGGCGGCACCCACTTGGACGTGCCTCTGACGAGGAGTTGCACGTCGTGACTCTGAGTCGTCGGGGCTTCCTTTCGATCGTCGACGAGGCGATCTCAGGTGCCATTTCCAGCTGAGATCGCCTCGTCGACGAACGAAGGCGGGTTATCCACAGGCACATCAGAGGGACGCCCTGGATGGCGCAAGGATTTCCCCGTGCGCAGTGACGAATTGCAGGCGCGAATCGCCGCGCTGGCCGAGGCGCAGGCCGGCGTCGTCACACGCCGCCAGCTCATCGGGCTCGGAATGTCCGGTACTCAGGCCCGCAACGACGTGGTCACCGAGCGATGGCGCGCTCTTCTGCGGGGCGTCTACGTGACGTTCACGGGGCCGATCCCACCGATCACCCGGACCTGGGCGGCCGTGCTGTATTCCGGAAACGGCGCCGCCGCCAGCCATGGGACGGCCCTCTGGTTGGCCGGAATGCACGCGGAACCTCCACCGACGGTTCACGTCTCGATACCCAACGATCGTCAGCTACGAACCCCAGCCTGGATGACTGTCCATCGGCGCCGCGGCCTGGAGCCGCTCGTACACACCCGCGGCGGCCTGCCGATCACCCGGTTCGAAGAGGCGGTGCTGGACGCGTGCGACGCCTGTCACGACGTTCAGGCCGTGATCACCACGGTCTTCGCCGCGCTCCAACGTCGGCTGACGACACCCGCACGGTTGCGGGCCGCCCTCGAGCGACGGCTGCGCATCAGGTGGCGGGTCGTGATGGCCGGCCTGCTCGCCGACGCCGAGGCAGGCGTCGTATCCGAGCTCGAAAGGCGTTATCTCATCGACGTGGAACGTCGACACGGCCTCCCGGTCGGCGAGCGCAACGAGCCCGAGAAGGACGCGCTCGGTCGCTCGGTCTACCGGGACGTGCGCTATCGCCCCTGGAACACGCTGGTCGAGCTGGACGGCCGCGATGCTCATCCGGGTGAGTTCCGCGCACGGGACCGACGGCGGGACAACCTGGCCACCATCGCTCGCGAGACGACGCTCAGGCTCGGGTGGCCCGAGGTGGTCGGTACACCGTGCCTGAGCGCTCTCCAGGTCTGCCAGATCCTCCGGGCGCACGGGTGGAACGGTTGGGGCACCCCCTGCGGACCGACATGCGACTTGTCTTCCCTCGTCATGACCCTCACCTGAAGCACCGGCGCGCGCATCGACGAGGCAATCTCGAATGCCATAGCCAGCCGAAACCGCCTCGTAAACGACTGGCACGGGTCACAGCAGGGGGCCGGGGACGGGGGTGCCCCGGACCAGGCGGTAGTGCTCGACGGCGCTCAGGGGGTGTGGGACGGCGTTGCTCAGCGCGAAGGTCTGCTCGTCGTCGGCCACGGTGACCTGGGTGGCGTGGGCCCGCAGCGCGGCGACCTTGGCGGCCACGAACGCCGTCCCGTCGACGCTCGTCGTGGCGCGGGCCTCGTCGACGATCCAGTACACGCGGGGCACCGGTACGAGCTCGACCGCCCGCATGGTCACGTGATGCGCGCGCACGTGGTCGGGGTGGCCGTACCCGCCGACCGGGTCGTACGTGACGACGGCGTCGGGCTCGGCGTCGCGCAGCACGGCGGCCAGCCGCAGGGCGGCCGCCTCGAGGTCGGCCAGTGCGAAGGCGCCGTCGGGCGGCGAGGGCACCGGGACGACGGAACCGTCCGCGGCGTAGGCCATCCCGGAGTCGACGTACAGGGGCGGGCGGTCACCGTCGAGGAACCGGTGGTCGCGCACCCCCAGGGCGGCCAGAGCTGCGTGCAGCTCCCCCACCCGCCAGGCGCCGAGCTCGGGCGAGCCGAACAGGTGGGCCAGCTCGGGCGGGATCACCTCGCCCTGCTCACCGCGCGTGCACGTCACCACCGTCACGCCGGCGCCGGCCGCGGCGTGCAGCGCGAGAGTCGCACCCTGGGTGATGGTCTCGTCGTCCGGGTGCGCATGCACCACCAGCAACCCACTCACCTGATCTCCTTCCGGGCCGCGCCCGCGCGGCCGGATCTCGGGTCGAACGCGTCGCGCAGGCCGTCGCCCACGAAGTTGACGGACAGCGTGATCGCCACGATGAACAGGCCCGGCCACCAGAACAGCCAGGGCCGGGTCTGCGAGGCGTCCTGGTACACGCTGACCAGCTGGCCCAGCGAGGTGTCCGGTGGTCTGACCCCGAGACCCAGGAAGCTGAGCGTGGTTTCGAGGAGGATGGCCGTCGCCGTGATCAGGGTCGCGTTGACCACCACGGTACCCACCGTGTTCGGGAGCAGCTCACGGGTCATGATCCGGGCGGGCGAGGCGCCCAGCCCGACGGCCGCCAGCACGAACTCCTGCTCCCGCAGGGAGAGGATCTCGGCCCGCAGCATCCGGGCCAGCTGGTACCACTGCAGCAGGCCGAGGGCCAGGGCGAGGGCGAAGACGCCCCGACCGGCCACGCTGCGGGCGAGCACGGCACCGATGACGAACAGGGGGACGGTCAGGACGACGTCGGTCAGGCGCATCAGGACCGTCTCCACCCAGCCGCGGAAGTAGCCGGCCACGACCCCGACCAGCACCCCCAGCGCGGTGGACAGGGCGCCGACGGTGAAGGCGATCACCAGACTCTGCTGGGTGCCGCGCATGGTCAGGGCGAAATAGTCCGCGCCCGTGTTGGACTGGCCGAACGGGTGCGGGCCGAACGCGAACCAGTCACCGTCCAGGAACGGGGGCAGCACGTCCAGGGACATCCGTCCGCGGTCGACCACCAGCCCCGTCGAGGAGTAGTCGAGCCCCCACCAGCCGGGCACCGGTCCGAAGCCGATCGAACTGAAGGCCAGCAGCACCACCCCGGCCAGCACGACCAGCCCGGCGAGGGCGGCGCGGTGCCGGAAGAACCTGCGCCGCACCAGGTATGCCGACCCCCGCAACGCCACCGGCTGGACGGCGCCGGCCGGCCCGAGCGCGCTCACAGCCGCACCCTCGGGTCGAGGTAGGCGTACGCGATGTCGGCCACCGTGGTGAAGGCCACCACGGCGACCGCCGTGACCAGGTAGAAGGCCATCACCTGGTTCGGGTCGGGCAGCGCCAGCCCCTCGACGAAGAACGCCCCCATCCCCCGCCACCCGAAGACGGTCTCGGTGATGACCGCCCCACCGATCAGGGTCCCCAGGTCGAGCGCCAGCACGGTCGTGACCGGGATCAGCGCGCTGCGCAGCGCGTGCCGGACGACGACCGCCCGCTCGCTCAGTCCGATCGCCCGGGCCGTGCGCACGTAGTCCTGGTCCAGGACGTCGAGCAGCCCGGCGCGGGCGAACCGGCTGTACCCGGCGAACGAGACCAGCATGAGCGCGACCGTCGGCAGCAGCAGGTGCGTGGCGTCGTCCAGGAACGTCTCCCAGAAGTCGCCCGCGAAATTGGGTGTGCCGGAACCGATCGTGGCCACGAGCCGGCCGTTCACCAGGCGGGAGTAGGCGGGTACGGCCGCGAACACGTGGTCGGTGAAGACCCACAGCGCGGTCATCGAGGCGGTCAGGACGCAGGCCCGCACCGCCCGGGCCCGATCCGCAGCACCGGCCACCCACCCGATCGCGGCCCCCACGGCCCAGGCTGCGACCAGCAACAGGAAGAGCGTGAACCAACTCGGGTCGCGCAGCACCGGGCCCAGGCCGAACTGCACCAGTCCCCCGACCGCCGCCGTGGCCAGGCAGGCGTACAGCAGGCGACCGCGCCGCAAGCCGTCGAACAGCACCGCCGCCCCGGCCGCGGAGGCCAGGGCCAGCAGCAGGACCACCCCGGCGCCGAGGCCGGGCCGACGGAACCACTCCACCGCCGAGAGGTACTGCAGCACGGCCAGACTCGACCCGAACGCGACGCCGCGCACGACCCATCGTCGGCGCCGGGCGTCGTCCCGGCGCCCCACCAGCAGGGCGCTCCAGGTGAGCGCCGAGACCGCGCTCAGGACGAGGCTGGTCGGCAGCCCGATGTGCGGTTCGACCAGCCAGTCGTTGAACTCCACGGCCAGGAACTGCTTCAGCAGCACCGCCACCCAGAACACCGGCAACGAGAAGAACAGGAACGCGGCGAAGGTGACCGCGTGGTCGACCCCCGAGTACTGGCGCAACGCCGACACCACGCCGGCGGCGACCCCCAGGACCGCGGCGAGCACGGCCGCGACGAGCACCAGCCGGACGGTCGAGCCCAGCGCCAGACGCAGGAGGGCCAGCACGTCCTGCCCGTCGGCGGTGCGGCCCAGGTCGCACGCCCGGCCGGGCAGCACACACCCGCTCGCCCGCCACAGCCATCCGGCCCAGCGCTCCAGCAGCGGCTGGTCGAGGTGCATCACCTGGATGCGTTCGGCGATCTTCGCGTCGCGCTGGGCGGACCGGTCGGTGTAGAGCGGGGTCAACGGGTTGCCCGCGCGGGCCACCAGGAAGTAGACGAGCAGGGTCGAGGCGAGCAGGGTGAAGACGGATACGACGAACCGGCGCGCGACGAACGCCAGCATGTACACCCGTCTACCGTCCCACCGCGCGTGGGCTCAGCCCGCCAGGCTCCACCGGTCGGCGTTCCAGGTCAGGCCGTTGTTACTGGCGTTGAACTGCACGCCCTGCACGTTCTTGGCCACGGCGAGGACGCCGGGGAAGGCGAACAGCGGGATGGTCGCCAGGTCCTTCCAGAGCTGGGTCTCGATCTTCTGCTGCAGGGCCAGCTGCTGCCTCTCGTCCAGCGTGCCGTTGAGCTGCTTCAGCCAGGCCGTGACCTCGGCGTTGTCGTAGCCGGTGAAGTTCGTCCCGCCGTCCGCGGCGTAGATCGACTGGTTCTGGCTGACCAGCGCCGTGCCCGACCAGGCGAAGAGCGCCACGTCGAAGTCGCCCTTGGTCATGTGGTCGAAGAAGTCGGGCGCGCCGCCGTCCTTGATGGTGAAACCGGCCTTGGCGCAGGAGTCCCGGATCAGGTCGACCTCGGAGGCCCGGCGCGGGTTGGGCGTCTGGTAGCCGATGGTCACCTTGAGGCCGGTGCGGCCCGCGTCGGCGAGCAGCTTCTTCGCCCCCGGGATATCGACCGTGTCGTAAGCCTGCCCACCGGTGGCCGCGAGCGTGGCGTAGCCCTTCTGGAAGGGCAGCAGCTGCCGGGACTCCAGGACCTGGGCCTGCGGGTTCAACGGCTTGATCAGGTTGTCGACGATCGTCTGCCGGGGAATGCACTTCGCGAACGCCTCGCGCACCGCCGCGTCCTTGAACATCCGGGTGTAGTTCACGTCCAGGTGTTCCCAGTCGAGCCGGTCGTTCGTCGTGACGGTCGCCGAGGCGCCGAGTTTGTCGAGCTGGCCGAGCAGTTCGGGGTTCGGCTGCGGGTCCATCACCTGGATCTCGCCGTTCTGCAACGCCTGCGCCTGCTGGTCCTGCTGGATGAACCGGATCACGATGTTCTTGGCCTGGGGCGGCGTGCCCCACCACTTCGGGTTGGCGGTCAACGTGATCGACTGCCCGGCCTCCCAGGCCGAGACCTCGTAGGGGCCGGCCGACGGCGAGACCGCGGCGTCGTACTGGCCGGGCTTGAAGACCCAGCCGGAGAACCAGAACGAGGCCACCTTCTTGATCTTCGCCTCGTCGTCGGCCTTCAGGGCCGCGATCAGGTCGGGGACGCCGGACTCGCGTTCCACGACGTGCGCGGGCAGCACCTCCCCGTCGCCGAACAGGGAGTTCCAGTCGGCGAACGGGGTGTTGAAGACGACCGTGAACGACTTGTCCCCCGGGTTGCACTGCGGCATGCGGGCCAGGTCGTACCCGGCGTTGCCGTTGGCCTGGAACGCCGGCCACTTCCCGCTCTGCGCGGCCCAGGTCAGGACGAAGTCGGAGCACTCGATCGGCGCCCCGTCGGACCACACGGCCTTCGGGTCGACCGTGTACTTCACGGTCAGCGGGTTGTCCGACACCTTGGTGAAGGTGCCGAACTCGTCGTCCGGTGCGACCTCACCCTGCGGGCTGTAGTAGTAGAAGCCGCGCAGCACCTGGTTCAGCACGACGGCGTTGCCCACGGAGGACTGCTCCGACGTGTTGTTGTTGTAGGACTGGAACTCCTGCTCGTGCGCGTACGTGACGGTGACCGGGGCGGTGCTGGCGGCGGGTTCACCCCCGGACTCGCTGCTGGTGCAGGCGCTGAGCGCGAGCACCGCCGCGACGAGCACACTCAGGCCGGTGCGGGGGCTCCTCACGCTGCATCCTCCTGGGGATCGACTTGGGGATCGAGACTGCCGGTACCCGAGTGGCTGAACCGGCTGTCCCCATCGACTCCGTCGTCGACCGCAGTCGCCCCGAGCGGGAAACAGCAAAGCGGTGCGCCACCTCTCGGCGCAAGCCGGTTCCCGTGGTGTTACGGAGATGCAATGCGCCCCGCGGGAACCGCGGGGCGCATCGAGGTGGGTGCTTGGCGGGTGCGGGAGATCAGCCCCGCTTGGCCCGCGCGGCCGCCTTGGCCCGGTCGACCTGAGCGAGCTCGACCTTCCGGATCCGGACGGCGACCGGCGTGACCTCCACGCACTCGTCGTCCCGGCAGAACTCGAGCGACTGCTCCAGCGAGAGCTTGCGCGGCGGGATGAGCCGCTCGAACTCGTCCGAGGTGGACGAGCGCATGTTGGTGAGCTTCTTCTCCTTGGTGATGTTCACGTCCATGTCGTCCGAGCGGGAGTTCTCGCCGACGATCATGCCCTCGTACACGGTCTGCGTCGGCTCGACGAACAGCGTGCCGCGCTCCTGCAGGTTGGTGATCGCGAAGGCCGTCACGGCGCCGGCCCGGTCGGCGACCAGCGAACCCGACGGGCGGGTCTTGATCTCGCCGGCCCACGGCTCGTAGCCCTCGAACGTGGCGTGCGCGATGCCGGTACCGCGGGTGTCGGTGAGGAACTCGGTGCGGAACCCGATCAGGCCGCGCGACGGAACCAGGAACTCCATCCGCACCCAGCCGGTGCCGTGGTTCACCATCTGCTCCATCCGGCCCTTGCGGACGGCGAGCAGCTGGGTGACCGCGCCGAGGTACTCCTCGGGCGCGTCGATGGTGAGGCGCTCGAACGGCTCGTGCAGCTTGCCGTCCACCTGCCGGGTGACCACCTGCGGCTTGCCGACGGTCAGCTCGAACTGCTCGCGGCGCATGGTCTCGACGAGGATGGCCAGCGCCAGCTCGCCACGGCCCTGGACCTCCCACGTGTCCGGACGCTCGGTGGGCAGCACCCGGATCGAGACGTTACCGATCAGCTCCCGGTCGAGCCGGTCCTTGATCAGGCGCGCGGTGACCTTGGTGCCCTTGACCGTCTTGCCGGCCAGGGGCGAGGAGTTCGCGCCGATCGTCATGGAGATGGCCGGCTCGTCGACCGTGATCAGCGGCAGCGGGTGCGGGTCCTCCGGGTCGGCCAGGGTCTCGCCGATGGTGATGTCCGGGATGCCGGCCACGGCGATGATGTCGCCCGGCCCGGCCTCCTCGGCGGGCAGCCGCTCGAGGGCCTTGGTGACCAGCAGCTCGGTGATCTTCACCCGCTGGATCGACCCGTCGCTGCGACACCAGGCGACCTGCTGGCCCTTGGTGATCGTGCCGGAGTGCACGCGGCACAGCGCGAGCCGGCCCAGGAACGGCGAGGCGTCGAGGTTCGTGACGTGCGCCTGCAGCGGCATCTTGTCGTCGTAGGACGGCGCCGGGACGGCGTCCATGATCGTCTGGAATAGCGGCTCGAGGTTCTCGCTGTCAGGCAGCTCGCCGTCGGCCGGACGGGTCAGGGAGGCCCGGCCCGCCTTCGCCGAGGCGTAGACGATCGGGAAGTCGAGGACGGTGTCCGGGTCGACCCCGGTGCCGTCGACCAGGTCCATGAACAGCTCGTAGGCCTCGTCGACGACCTCGGCGATCCGGGCGTCGGGCCGGTCGACCTTGTTCACCACCAGGATGACGGGCAGGTGCGCCTGCAGCGCCTTGCGCAGCACGAACCGGGTCTGCGGCAGCGGGCCCTCGGAGGCGTCGACCAGCAGGGCGATGCCGTCGACCATGGACAGCCCGCGCTCCACCTCACCGCCGAAGTCGGCGTGGCCGGGGGTGTCGATGATGTTGAAGGTCACCCCGCCCTCGGGCGCCCCCGCCCCCTGCCACCGCACGGCCGTGTTCTTGGCCAGGATGGTGATGCCCTTCTCACGCTCCAGGTCGTTGCTGTCCATGGCGCGCTCGTCGACGTGCTGGTGCTCGCCGAAGGAGCCGGTCTGCCAGAGCATGGCGTCCACGAGGGTGGTCTTGCCGTGGTCGACGTGGGCGACGATCGCGACGTTGCGCAGGTCGTCGCGGGTGCGGGTAGGCATGGCTGATCTTCCGGAAGAAGGGGTGGGAACGCCTACAGTCTAGTGGCGGTTGAGCAGTGCCCGGACGATCGGGATGTCCGCGGGCAGCCAGGAGACGTCCAGCCACTCCCCCGGGCCGAGCACGCGGACGTCGTCGTGGTCCTCGATCGGCGCCGGGACGCCGTCGGTCACCCGGGCCAGCCAGACCCGCATCCGGTAGCCGGAGGCCATCGGCCACATGGCGTCCACGGGCCCGACCAGTTCCTCGCCGAGCTCGATCTTCACGCCCAGCTCCTCGGCGATCTCCCGGTGCAGGGCGTCCACGGGGGCCTCGCCGGGTTCGACCTTGCCGCCGGGCAACTCCCAGCCGCCGGCCAGCCGCGGCGGTTCGGTCCGGCGGGCGGCCAGCAGGGTGTTCGGGGAGGTCAGGTCGTCGACGATCGCGGCGCCGACCACGAGCTGGGGCTCGGTCACGGATCACGAGCGTGCCACACGCGCCCGCGTTTGCCCGCGGCGCATCGCCGGGCCACGGTGGACGCATGCCTGATCAGACACCCGAACGGCTCAACGGCGAACAGGTGACGGCCGCGCTGACCGGGCTCCCCGGCGTCCACCGGGGCGGGGTGGACGAGATCCGGCTCCAGGTCGAGGCGCCGTCCTTCCCGGCCGCCCTCGAGCTCGTGGCCGCCGTCGGGGCGACGGCGGAGAGGCTGAACCACCATCCCGACATCGACATCCGCTGGCGCACGGTCACGTTCACGCTCGCGACCCACTCGGCGGGCGGCGTCACGACCCTCGACCTGGACCTGGCCCGCCGCATCGTGGACGCCGCGGGCGCGGCGGGGGCGACCGTCGTCCCCCCGCCCGGGCGGGTCGAGATCGCACTGGACGTCGTCGAGCAGGCTGCGGTGCAGGAGTTCTGGCGCGTCGGGCTCGGGTACGTGGTGGCCGAGCTCACCGACGGGGACGTCGAACTGCACCATCCGAGCGGCCAGGGCCCGGTCCTGTGGTTCCAGACCATGGACCCACCGCGCACGGAGCGCGGCCGGTTCCACCTCGACGTCCACGTGACGGCCGACGAGGCCCCCGGGCGGGTGGCCGCCGTCGTGGCGGCCGGAGGACGGCTCGTGACCGACGAGTTCGCCCCGCGGTGGTGGGTTCTCGCCGATCCGGAGGGCAATGAGCTGTGCGTCTGCGTGCCCTGACACCATGGGCCCCGTGAGCGACACATCGACCGGATCCCCCGAGGCCGGGGAGAACGCCGAGCACCGCGGCGAGCAGCACCACGGGGACGTCGGCGGCCGGCTGAACTGGCTGCGCGCCGGGGTGCTGGGCGCCAACGACGGCATCGTCTCGACCGCCGGCCTCGTGATGGGCGTGGCGGGTGCGACGAGCGACCGGACGACCATCTTCACGGCCGGAGCGGCCGGCCTCGTGGCGGGCGCCCTCTCGATGGCCGGGGGCGAGTACGTGTCGGTGAGCACCCAGCGCGACACCGAGCAGGCCCTGCTGGAGAAGGAACGCTGGGAGCTGAAGCACCTCCCGGAGCAGGAGCTCGAGGAGCTGGCCGAGCTCTACGAGGAGCGCGGTCTCACCCCCGAGCTGGCGCGTGAGGTGGCCCGTCAGCTGACCGACAAGGACGCGCTGTCGGCGCACGCCGAGGTCGAGCTCGGCATCGACCCCGACGCGCTGACCAGCCCCTGGCAGGCGGCGTGGGCCTCGCTGGTGTCGTTCACCGTCGGGGCGCTGCTGCCGCTGATCGTCATCCTGCTGCCGCCGCCGTCGGTGCGGGCCTGGCTGTGCGTGGGCGCCGTCGCCGTGGCCCTGGCGATCACCGGCGCGACCAGTGCCTGGCTCGGGTCGGCGCACCGGCGGCCCGCCGTCGTCCGCAATGTGGCCGTCGGCCTGCTGGCCATGGGTGTGACCTACTTCGTCGGTACGCTCGTGGGCGGCGCCACGGGCTGAGGGCGCTAGCCGACCACCGGGCCGCTCGGCGGCGCCAGACCGCCGGGCGCCGAGAGCAGGGCGGTCCGCGCCTGCTTCGCCTTGCTGCGCTTGACCAACCCCACGATCAGCGTGATCAGCCCTGCCCAGAAGAGCACGAAGCTCAGGAACCCGAGGCCCACCGCGGCGGCTATGGACCCCGCCGAGTCCTTCATCAGACCGGTCAACGAAGGCGCGACGACGAAACGCGCCGGTTCCCCGACGGACTGTGCGGACACCGAGTAGGCACCGGGTGCCGTCACCGTGAACCGGGCCACCCCCACGAAGCGCGTGCCGTTGCGGTCGAGCGTCTCGGTGCCCGATCCGGGCTCGCGGATCTTCAGGACGCGGCCGCCCGCCCCCGCGACCGTCACGTCGAGCACCGGTCCGGTCGCGACGTTCTCGAAGCCCGTGTCGTCGAACGAGGGGTCGTCGAACGAGGGGTCGTCGAACGGGTCGCCGGACGTCGAATCGGAGAAGTCGCCACCGACTCTCTCCTGGTAGACGGTGTATTCACCCGCCCGCAGGGTCAGCGTCCGGTCCACCGGGGTGGTCAGCACCGGAGTGGTCAACGCCTCTTTGAGCGGCCCCACGAACGACCGGACGCCCACGACGCCGGCCGTGACGCCGGCCACGACCGAGATCAGGAGCAGCACGAGCCCGACCACGACCGCGGTGCGGCCGGGATTGCCGACGACCGGCACGGGCGCGCCGTACTGCGGCCCGTACTGCGGCTGCGGCCCTTGCTGGGGCTGGCCGTAGGGCTGGGGCTGGCCGTAGGGCTGGGGCTGCCCGTAGGGCTGGGGCTGCCCGTAGGGCTGGGGCTGCCCGTAGGGCGGCTGCTGCGGCACCTGACCCCCGGGTTCACTCATGGGGCCAAGGTAGCGACATCGCCCCGAACCGGTCCGCGCTTCATACAGCACAATCGTGGGCATGGCGAAACGCTGGCGGCCGGCCCCCAACCAGGGTCTGCTCAGTTGTCCGGCGCACGGCAAGTCCGTGTACCGGACGCAGGGCGCGGCCCTGGCCGCGGCGCGCGACGTCGAGGTGCGTGAGGGCCTGGAACCGGGCGCCATGAGCTACTACGCCTGCCCCGAGTCGAAGGGCTGGCACATCGGGCACCGCTCGATCCGGGACCGGCTCGACCGCAGCCGCTGAGCCGGCACCTGAGTCCGGATCATGCGAGAGGTGGCCCTGGTCGGCCTGGTGATCGCCGTCGTGGCCGGCTCCCTGATCCTCGTGGTCGGCTCGTTCGGCGTCCTCGTCGAGGGGCTGGTCCAGTGGCACCGCAACAACCGGTCGTCCCCCGTCACCTCGCCGGCCACGCTGGTGGCCAAGCATCAGGAGGGGAGCGACCCCCGCCCGCTCGGCACGCTGTACTACCTGACCTTCCGGTTCGACTCCGGCGACGAGGTGGAGACCCTGGTCGCCGAGTCGGTGTGGCGGCGGCTCACCGTCGGCGACCGGGGGCGGCTCACCCTGCGCGGCACCCGGTACTGGGCCTTCGACCGCTCGACCGGACATCCCGGGCCCCGGTGAGCCTGTGCCCCTGAGAGATCAGGTGAGTTCGAGGTCGGCGATCGAGGTGCTGCCCTCGATCAGCTCGAACTGCTTGCCCACGAACCGGTTCCGGGTCAGGACGTCGGCCAGCACGGCGGCCACGTCGGCCCGCGGGATCTTCCCGCGCTGCACCGACTCCCCGATCTGCACGAGGCCGGTGGGGTCGTGGTCGGTCAGACCACCGGGCCGCACGATCGTCCAGTCCAGCCCGCGGCGCGCGCGGACGTTCGCGTCGGCCTCGGCCTTCGCCTTCAGGTAGATCTGGAAGACGTCGTCGGAACCCTCGACGAAGTCGTCGGCGCGCATCGCGCTGACCATCACGTACCGGCGCACCCCCGCGCGTTCGGCGGCGTCGGCGAGCAGGACCGCGGCGTCCCGGTCGACGGTCACCTTGCGCGCCGCCCCGCTGCCCGGGCCGCCTCCGGCGGCGAAGACCACCGCGTCGGCCCCCTCCAGCTGCGTGGCCAGGGTCTCGGGGTCGGTGGACTCCAGGTCCAGGACGACGACCGCGGCCCCCGCGGCTTCGACGTCTGCTGCGTGCTCGGGGTTGCGCACGATCCCCACGGGCGTGTGCCCGGCGTCGGCCAGCAGCCGTTCCAGCAGCAGCGCGATCTTCCCGTGCCCGCCCGCGATGACGATCCTCACGGGCTCAGCCAATCACGGATGCGGCGGCTCGAAGACCCGAAAATGCCTCGCCCGCCTACGGCGCAGGCCTCGATCATGGGCGCATGAAGCGACTGCCGGCCCGGGGGCCCGCACTGCAGGGCCGCGCCCTGATCGCCTCGTTCGACATCGATTGCGGCGAACTCCTGCCGGGCCACCGCTTCGTCGCGCGCGGACTGGGCGGGCCCTACGAGCTGCCGATCCCGCCCGACTGGGATGGGACGGACGGGGAGTACGAGCGCATCCTGCCGTTCGTCGACCGCGGGTCCTACCCGGGCTTCTCGCTGGAGTACGAGCTGGTCCCCGGCCTCCCGCCACTGGACCCGCGCGACCCGATCTTCCCGTATCTCGTGGGGGTCGCCTACGCGGCGGACGTGACGTTGCCGTGGGAGCCGACGGACGGCGGGGCGATCGCCTCCCCGGCGGGCGGGGCGAGCACGCACGGGTCGCGCGGGGACTGGCCCCTGCCCCCGGACGCGCGGCGGCTCACGTTCTCCCTGTACCCGGTCGGTGACGACGGCCGGGTCACCTGGGACCGGGCGGCCGGTGACCTGGAGGTCGACGTGCGCACCGGTTCCGCCCGGTGGACGGCGACCATCCGGTCTTGACATGCAAGCAGTCACTTGCCTAATGTCGCCGCGGTGGGTGACGTCTTCAAGGCTCTGGCCGACCCCACCCGCCGCACGATCCTCGACGAGCTGACGGAGCGGGACGGTCAGACGCTGTTCGAGATCTGCGCGCGGCTGGCCTCCCGGCACGGGCTGGGGTCGTCGCGGCAGGCCATCTCGCAGCACCTCGACGTGCTGGAGGCGGCGGGCCTGCTCTCGGTCCGGCGCGAGGGTCGCTACAAGCTGCACCACATCGACACGTCACCGCTCGAACCGATCGTCGAGCGGTGGCTGACGCCCGGGAAGGGGCCGACATGAGGATCACCCTGTCGAGCGTGCTCGTCGACGACCAGGCCAGGGCGCTGCAGTTCTACACGGACGTACTGGGTTTCGTGGAGAAGACCAACGTGGCGCTCGGTGAGCACAGCTGGATCACTGTGGTCTCGCCGCAGGATCCGGGCGGCGTCGAGCTGGTCCTCGAGCCCGATGCCCACCCGGCCGTGGGGCCGTTCAAGGCGGCGCTGGTCGACGACGGCATCCCGTTCACCTCGTTCACGGTGGACGACGTGCGCGCCGAGCACGAACGGCTCAGCGCGCTCGGCGTGGTCTTCACGCAGGAACCCACCGAGATGGGACCGGTGGTCACCGCGGTGCTGGACGACACGTGCGGCAACCTCATCCAGATCATGCAGCTGGTGGAGTAGATGGCGCGGTTCACGCGGGCCGAGCTGGAGTCGTTCCGGGACGCGGAGGTTCCCGACCTCGTGGGCCCGTCGACGCGGCTGCTGTTCGTCGGCATCAACCCTGGCCTGTGGACGGCGGCCACCCAGGCCCACTTCGCCCGGCGCGGAAACCGGTTCTACCCCGCGCTCTTCCGGGCCGGGCTGGTCGACCGGCTCATCGACGCCTCCGGCGGGTACGCCCCGCAGGACCGGGCCCTACTGCTCGAGAGTGGCCTGGGGATCAGCAATCTGGTGCCGCGGGCCACGGCCCGGGCGGACGAGCTGTCGGACGACGAGCTGCGGGCCGGGTCGGCGCGGCTCGAATCGCTCGTGACGGCGGTGCGGCCACGGGTGGTCGCGGTGCTCGGGGTGACGGCCTACCGGGTGGCGTTCGGACGACGGTCGGCGCAGGTCGGGCGGCAGCCGGAGACCCTGGCCGGCGCGCAGCTGTGGGTGGCGCCCAACCCGAGCGGCCTCAACGCGCACTCGTCGCTCGACGACCTGGCGGCGGCCTACCGCGAGATCGGCGTCGCCGCGGGGCTCCTGACCTGACGCACGGAACGGCTGCCGACGAGAGCGGCACGGACGTCGAAGCCAGCATCTACGTGCGTCACGTCGTCCCGCGCTCCTAGGGTTGATCAGGTGAACGAAGAACTACGCAGCCTCATCGAGGCCGGCCCGCTCGCCCACCTCACCACGCTCAACGCCGACGGGTCGCCGCAGGCGAGCGTCATCTGGATCGGCCTCGACGGCGACGACATCGTCTCCGGCCACCTGGCCCGCTACGCCAAGGTCCGCAACGTCGAACGTGACCCCCGGGTGGTGCTGACGTTCGAGGCACCGCGCGACGCCAGCCAGGTCCTGAACCCGTACGCGGTCGTCTATGCCCAGGCCACGGTCGAGCCGGAGGAGACCGCCGCCTGGGATCTGCTCGACCGCCTGACCAAGGTCTACATGTCGCCCGACGCCACGTTCCCGGCGCCGAAGGGCCCGGGGTTCATCATCCGGTACCGCATCGAGCGGGTCGGTGGCGTCGGCCCCTGGACCGACTGAGACACCGGACTTCTCAATCGTCCGTCGCGTCCAGCCACGCCTCGTACAAGGCGTACTGAGCCGGCGCTGAACCGTAACGGTGTACGTGGGCGGTGACCTTGTCGATCACGAGCGGGCAGCTGCCCACCAGCTGGTCGCGCCGGTCCCGGGACCGCAGCCACCGGCGAGTCGCGAAGTAGGCGACCCACGCCCGGGAGTGCTCCTCCAACTTCCAGACCACCACCTCGTCGTCCGGGTCCGTGCGGTGCGGGTGCCAGGTCGCCACCTCGGCGTCGGCACGACTCCTCGCGGTCTCCTCGTCCACGTCAGCGCCCCTCGGTTCGGGCGAGTTCCTCCACCAGCCACCGGTTCCGCTGCTCCAGCAGGCCCGTCATGTAGCGGGTCAGGAAGAGCCGGTCGACCAAGCGGCCCACCATCCCCAGGGGCGACGAGAAGTCGACGACGTCCACCATCCGGGTGCCTTGCACGGACGTCTCGAAGAGGTGCTCGTGGTACCAGTGGCCGAACGGTCCCGAGACCTGCTCGTCGACGAACCGGAAAGGGGCGTCGTAGGCGCTGATCCGCGAGGTCATCGTGAACGGGACACCGAAGTGCCGGGCGCGCCAGGTCACGGTGTCCCCGAGTTCCATCACCCCGGACGTGACGCCGGCGACCGCCCGCTCCCCCGAATCGCGCATCGAGGCGGTGTGCGCGTCGACCGACAGGCTGAGCGCGAAACAGGCCTTCGGCGACGCCGGGACGTCGGTCGTGAGCCGGATGCTGGGCACGCCTGCGATCGTAGGTCAGCGCCCGCGACATCCGTCCCCGTTTTCGTTGCCACAACGACCGATCCGCCGCCCATGGCAACCGAAACGGGTGCACCTACACGTTGAAGCGGAACTCCACGACGTCGCCGTCGCGCATCACGTAGTCCTTGCCCTCGATGCGCACCTTGCCGTGGGCCTTGGCCTCGGCCATCGACCCCGCCGCGACCAGGTCGTCGAAACCGATGACCTCGGCCTTGATGAATCCTCGCTGGAAGTCGGTGTGGATGACCCCGGCGGCCTGGGGCGCCGTCCAGCCCTGCCGGATCGTCCAGGCCCGCGACTCCTTGGGCCCGGCGGTCAGGTACGTCTGGAGACCCAGGGTGTGGAAACCGATCTCGGCCAGTTGGTCGAGCCCGGAGCGGGTCTGCCCGACCGACTCCAGCAGCTCGGCGGCCTCCTCGTCGGACAGCTCGATCAGCTCCGACTCCAGCTTGGCGTTGAGGAACACGCAGTCGGCGGGGGCCACCAGGGAGCGCATCTTGTCCTGCAGCGCCTCGTCGGTGAGGCCGTCCTCGTCGACGTTGAACACGTAGATGAACGGCTTGGCCGTCATCAGCGACAGCTCGCGCAGGAGCTCGAGGTCGACACCGGCCTGGGCCGCCCCGGCGGCCAGCGTCGTCCCGGCCTCCAGCAGGGTGTTGGCGGCGACGGCGGCGTCGAGCACGGCCTTGTCGGCCTTCTTGCCCTTGACCTCCTTCTCCAACCGCGGGATCGCCTTCTCCAGCGTCTGGAGGTCGGCGAGAATCAGCTCGGTGTGGACGATCTCGATGTCGTCGGCCGGGTCGACCCGCCCCGCGACGTGCACCACGTCGTCGTCCACGAAGGCCCGCACGACCTGGCAGATGGCGTCGGCCTCGCGGATGTTCGCGAGGAACTTGTTGCCCAGCCCCTCGCCCTCCGACGCCCCCTTGACGATGCCCGCGATGTCGACGAACGAGACCGTGGCGGGCACCAATCGCTCGCTGCCGAAGATCTTCGCCAGCTCGCCGAGCCGCGGGTCGGGCAGCGGGACCACGCCGACGTTGGGCTCGATCGTCGCGAACGGGTAGTTCGCCGCGAGCACCTCCGCCTTGGTCAGGGCGTTGAACAGGGTGGACTTGCCGACGTTGGGCAGGCCGACGATGCCGATGGTGAGTGCCACCCCGCCAGGTTATCGGGGGTCTGGACCCAGGGCGTCGCTCAGCCCACCCGCCCCCTCCTTGAGCTCGACGAAGACCGACCAGCTCGGCGTCGTCCCCGTGTTCTCGCCCACGTGCTCCTGCGCCGCGACCCAGCGCACCTCCCCCGGGGCCAGCTCGACGTCCACCGAGCGCCCGCCCGCGCTCACCTGCCGCGAGAACGCGGCCAGCGACACCATCACGGAGTCAGGGTGCCGGTGCGGGGCCGTCCGGTCACCCGGGACGTCGCGGTACTCCAGCACCCGGACCCGCTCGTTCTCGAACACCACCGAGTACAGGTCGGGGCAGCACACCACGGGATCGCTGCTCATGATTGGCTCCTTCATGGGATTGCAGTCCCATAAGAGTACGCAGGTACCATGAACGGATGGCAACCCCCTACGAGCAGACCGGGCGGACCCACCAGAAGGCCCGCACCCGGGAGGCCCTGCTCGAGGCGGCCCGGCGGATCCTGACGTCCGGTCACGAGCCGACCGTCGAGGAGGCCGCGGCCGAGGCGAAGGTGTCGCGCACGACCGCCTACCGCTACTTCCCGACCCGGCAGAGCCTCGTACTGGCGGCCCACCCGCAGACGCTGCAGACCTCACTCCTGCCCGACGACGCACCGTCCGACACCGGAGCGCGTCTCGATCTCGTGATGCAGGCCTTCACCGAGCTGACCCTCACCTGGGAACCCCAGCTGCGCGCGGCTTTACGGGCGTCGCTCGAACCCGGCTCCGAGCCGCCGACGCTGCGCGGCGGGCGGGCGATCGGTTGGATCGCCGACGCGCTCTCGCCCCTACGGGGGCAGGTGGACGTCGACCGCCTGGCCGTCGCGATCCGCTCGGCCACCGGGGTGGAGACCTTCGTCTGGCTGGTGGACGTCGCCGGGCTGAGTCGGGACGACGCCGCTCACCTCATGCGCTGGTCGGCGGCCGCCCTCCTGAACCGGGCTCTCGACGGTGACCCACCACCCTGAGTTCCCTTCGCTCTCAGGAGTTCTCGGCGAAGGGGCGGCCGGCCGTCAGGCCCGCGCGGACGTCGTCCGGGAAGGTCTGTCCGAGTTGCGCGTCGGTGAGCGCACCCGTCGCGTCGAGCACGGTCGCGAAGAAGAGCCGTGCGGCGACGGCGAAGACCACGTCGGCGATCTCGGCGTCGCTCAGGCCGAGGGCGCGCAGGTCGTCGACGTCCTCCTGCCGCGTGGCGGCGGGGTCGGTCGCGATGCGGGCCGCGAAGGCGATCAGGGCCCGGTCGACGTCGTCCAGCCGCTCCAGGTCGCCCAGCGCCACGGCGCGCATCGCCGCCTCGTCGCCGACCACGTCCCGCAGGAACGAGGCGTGCGCGGCCAGGCAGTAGGTGTTGCGGCGGGCCCGGGCCGCGGCGGTGGTGACCAGCTCGAACCGGCGGCGGTCCATGCCGCCCCGCACGGTCAGGTTGAGGTTCGTCCAGGCGAGACCCACCTCGCCGCGGGTCGCGAAGGCGGGCGCGTAGTTCGGCAGGTATCCCCAGGCCTGGCGTTGGCTCGCGTACCAGGCCGCCGCGTCGCCCTCGGCCTCCGACTCGTCGATGCGTCGCAGGAACATCTGCTGCCTCCCATGCCTCGTGGGCTTGCCGACCCCTGATTGTCGGTGGTCACTGGCACCGTGTCCCGCATGACGGGATTCGCGCTCGGGGTGCTGTTCGGGGCGGTGGTCGCCGCCGCGTTGACGTGGGTGGTCGGCGGCGCGGTGGCGCGTGCCCGCGCGGCGGGTCTGGCGGCGGAGCGGGACCTGCTGCGCGAGCGGGTCACCGACCTGGAGGCGGCGGCCGGCACCGAGACGGAGCTGGTGGCCACCCTGTCGCCGCTGTCGTCGACCCTGCAGCGGGTCGAGCGCCAGGTCGCCGCCCTGGAACGTGATCGAGTGGAACAGTTCTCACGCCTCGACGAGCAGCTCAACGCCGTCCGGGTGTCGGGCGAGGCCCTGCGGCAGCAGACGGCGGCGCTGGCCGGCGCCCTGCGCTCACCGACCGCCCGCGGGGCCTGGGGCGAGGTGCAGCTGCGGCGCGTCGTCGAGCACGCCGGCATGCTCGCCCGGGTCGACTTCAGCACGCAGGTCGGCGGGGTGACGCCCGAGGGCGTGGGGGTGCGCCCCGACCTCGTGGTGCACCTGCCGGGCGGGAAGCACCTGGTGGTCGACGCCAAGGCGCCGCTGGCCGCGTTCCTCGAGGCCAGCGAACAGCCCGGCACCGAGAGTTCGCGCGCGGCCGCGCTGCACGCGAAGGCGTTGCGGGCCCACGTCGACGCGCTGGCGGCCAAGGAGTACTGGGCCGCGTTCCAGCCCAGCCCGCAACTGGTGGTCTGCTTCGTGCCCGGCGAGGCGTTCCTGGCCTCGGCCTGCTCGGCCGACCCGAGCCTGCTGGAGCACGCGATGGGCCGCCGCGTCGTGCTGGCGACGCCGACGACGTTGCTGGCCCTGCTGCGCACGGTGGCCCTGACCTGGCAGTCCGAGGCGCTCGCCGGCAACGCACGAGCGCTGTTCGAGTTGGGCCGCGAGCTGCACGGGCGGCTCGGCACGCTCTCGGAGGCCACCACCCGCGTCGGCCGGTCCCTGCACCGGGCCGTCGAGGACTACAACTCGTGGGTCGGCACGCTCGAGCGCCGGGTGCTGGTCACCGCCCGCCGGATGGAACAGCTCGACCTGACCGACGGCGAGGTCCCGTCACCGGCGCCGATCGAGGCGGTGCCCCGTCCGCTCACGGCCGCCGAACTGCTGGACCCGGTCGACCGCGAGTCAGCCTGAGGTCTCACCGAACCACCCCGGCAGGACGGGCACGTCGGCGAGCGGCTCGGGTTGCTCGTCGGGTTCCGGCTCCCAGGGCCACAACTCCTCGACCCCGGCCGCCGCGGTGACGAACGCCGTCGCGTCGAGCACGGTGCGGGTCTCCTCGATGCCGAGGCGCAGCCAGGTGCACACCAGCAGCAGCTCCCCGGGCGGTGGGAGCGGAGTCAGCCACATCGTCTTGTCGTAGCCGCGCCCCCCGCCGCCACCACCGTGGGAGTTCAGCTGCGGCCCGCGCTCCGGGCGCCCGAAGCCCCCGGACGTCACCCGGGTCCCGTCGGCGAACTCGAACCCGAGCAGGAACTGGTCCTCCGGGTCGGTCAGTTCGCCGTAGTGACCCATGAACAGGTCCATCACGTCGTGCCGCCGGGTCGGAGTCCGGCGCCGCCGCAACGACACGGTGAACTCGACGCCGTTGCTGTAGACCCGGAACCCGCCGACGAAGATGGCCAGATCATCGGCCCGACCGATCACTGCTGAGACGTCGACGGGGACCGGCACCTCGTTCTCCGGCGCCGACCACGTCGGCCGTTCCCGTCCGCCACCCTCGTCGTCCCCGCCCACGATCGTTCCCCCGTACCAGTCAGACCCCATGACTTCGAGCGTGTCACATGGGCACGGTGTGACACCGCGCCCGCCTGGTGAGCGCGGTGTCACACCGTGCCCATCGGGGTTGGGCGATAGTCGCCGGTGCGGTGGCCTGGGCCTGACGCAGGCCCGAGCGGGGCGCGCCGGCCCATTCGGGCGACCCGAACGCGCTCATACTCCCCGAGGCGACCTCCGGGGACGGTTGCGACGGCCCTACGCGGCGGCTCCGGGGAGTATGAGCGGGTGGAGAAGCAGCTGAGGCGGCTGCTGGCTGAGAACGAGGCGCAGCTGGCCCGCCTGGAACGCGAGCACGAGCGGATGGTCGAGGCCGCCGAGGGCTCGAACGCCGACGACGAGCACGACCCGGAGGGCTCGACCATCGCGTTCGAACGCGAGCAGCTCACGGCCGCCCTGGAGCGCACCCGGCGGACCGGCGACGAGCTGCGCACCGCCCTGGCCGAACTCGCCGACGGCCGCTACGGCGTCTGCGAACGCTGCGGCCGGCCGATCGCCCCGGAACGGCTGGAGGCCCGGCCGCAGTCGCGTACCTGCATCGACTGCGCCCGGTCGGCCGGGAATTAGGCGAATCCTTCACCGCTGCCCACAACGATCTGCCACAGTCCCCTCGACCGGCCGACTCGGGCCGGCTGCGGCAGTGCCGGACCGGACGAAGGGGACGACTCATGAGCCTCGGCAGAGCGAGCGCGATCGCGCTCTCACTCGCGGCGCTGGCCGGTGGTTTCCTGACCGTGGCCCCGGGTCCGGCGTCCGCGGCGGGCCCGGCACCGAGCCCGTCCACCGGCGGGTACCCGCCGGCGCTGGTGAAGCAGAAGCTGACGTGGTCGGAGTGCTACCCCGACGCCGGCTATCCCGAACTGCTGTGCGCCGCCGTGAAGACCCCGCAGGACTGGGCCCGCCCGAACGGCCCCACGATCACGGTCGCCATCTCCCGGATCGTCGCATCCGACCCGGCGAAGCGCCGGGGCGTCCTCTTCACCAACCCCGGCGGTCCCGGCGGCTCGGGCATCGCCCTGCCCCTGTCGATCGAGTACTACGAGCCGGACGTCGCGGCCGCCTACGACGTCATCGGCCTGGACCCCCGGGGCGTCGGTGCCTCGACGCCGAATCTGGACTGCGGGGCCGGCTCGACCCTCGGGGCCCTGTACGACCTCGACGGCCGGGACACGTCGGCAGCGAACCAGAAGGCGTTCCGGACCCTCGACGTCGACTACGCGAACCAGTGCTCGAAGACCCCGCTGGCCCGGTACATCACGACGGCGCAGACGGTCCGCGACTTCGACCTGGTCCGCGCCGTCCTGGGCGAGAAGAAGATCAGCTACGTCGGGTTCAGCTTCGGCACCTGGATCGGCGCCTCCTACGCCAGCGTCTTCCCCGACCGCACCGACCGGTTCGTCCTCGACGGCAACATCGACTTCTCGTCCTCGACCTCGTACTCGAGCGCGATCCGGCAGCCCCTGGGCTTCCAGAACAGCTATCAGCGGTTCCTCGAGCCGTGGATCGCGAAGTACGACGGCGTCTACGGTCTCGGGGCGACCGCCAAGGCGGTGCACGCCACGCTGGAGAAGCGCCGGGCTCAGTTGGCCAAGCACGCCTTGCCCCTGGCCGACGGCTCCACGCTCACCGCCTCGGGCTACGACAGCGGCATCATCGGCGCGCTCTACTACACCGGCTACTACGACAGCGTGGCCACCCCGCTGAGCATCCTGGAGCGCTACGCGACCGCCACGGACGACGAGAAGCAGGTCGTAGCCGACTGGTTCGGCAGCGGCAGCGACGGCGGCAACGGGGACGACGTCTTCTGGGCCACCGAGTGCCAGGACACCCCGTCGCCGAGCTACGCCCGGGTGGTCGACGACACGAACCGTTTCCGTACCGCGTACCCGCTGGCGGGCGCGAACTGGAACGCCTACCCCTGCCCGTTCTTCACGCTGCCCACTACCGGTTCACAGATCAACAGCGCGAAGCTCCCGCCGCTGCTGATGCTGAACAACACCGACGACCCGGCGACGCCGCTGGCCAACGCCGTGCTGGCCCGGGCCCACACGCCGAACGCGCGGCTGGTCGTCGTCAAGGATCAGCCGGACCACACGATCTACGCCTACGGCGACGACTGCGCCGACGGCTACGCCAACACCTTCCTGCTGCAGGGCAGGCTGCCGGCCAAGGACACCACCTGCCCCGGCCGACCGCTGCCCGAGCCGGCCGCCCTCGAGGCGCCCATGGCGCTGTCGAAGGCGGCGGCCCGGGCGGACGGTGGCGCGGGCATGCCGATCCCGGTGTGGGTCGAGCAGTTCAACCGCGAGCACGGGCCGGCGGTCGTCCACTAGGCCATCGGCCGCTCGGCGTCCGTCCGCCCCTCGACGACCTCGGCCACATCGGCCACATCGGCCGGGCGCCGGACGGCGAGCGCGAGGAAGGCGGCCAGCGCCATGAGCGCGACCGGCACCAGCATCGTGGGCCGCATCGCGGTCACGAACCCGTGCGCGAACACGTCGTGCCCCAGCTGCGCCAACCGGCCGGTCCCGCCACCGGAGCCCGAACCGGCCCCGACCTGCAACCCCGACGACCCGGCCTGGTCGAATCCCGCCACGAACCGCGACCGCACCCCGTCGGGCAACCCGGCCGAGCGGGAAACCGCCTCGTCATGCAGCGAACTGGCCAACCGGCTGGACAGCAGCGCTCCGATCACCGCCGTGGCCAGCACCGAACCCAGCTCCTGCACGGTGTCGAGCACTCCCGACGACACCCCGGCCAGCCGCGGCGGCAGGTCGCGGGTGGCGAGGCTGAACACCGGCACCCACACCCAGCCCATGCCGAGCCCCGCGATCACCAGCCCCGGCACGAACACCAGCCGTCCACTGTCGGCATGAGCCGCCAGGGCGACCCACGCCGACCCGGCGCCGAACAGCACGAGGCCGGGCACCAGCAGGTACTTCCCGAAGATCCGGTCCGACAACGCCCCGCCGAGCATCGACGAGAACATCATGGCCAGCGGCTGTGGGGCGATGGCCAGCCCGGCCGCGACGGCCGAGAGGCCCAGCACCGACTGGAAGTAGATGGTCAGCGGCAGGTAGAGACCGACCATGGCGAACCCCATGATCGCCAGGACGCCGGCCATCAGCGTGAAGTTGCGGTTGCGGAACACCTCGAAGGGCAGCAGCGGCTCGCCACCCTGGCGGCGCGCCTCCCGCACGCCGAACAGCACGAGCACCGCGACGCCGGCCGCGATCACCTCGGGGATCGTGAGGGCACCGGTGATCGTGGCCCAGTCGTAGCGCTCCCCCTCGATCAGCCCGAACACGACCCCGAACAACCCGGCCGTCAGCAACAGAACGCCGAGAAGGTCGAGCCGGTGCCGGATTCCGGGCCGGACGTCGGGCACCAGCCGGACGCACAGCGCCATGGTGAGCAGGCCGATCGGCAGGTTGACGAAGAAGATCCACTCCCAGCCGAGGTGGGTGACGATGAACCCGCCCAGGGTGGGCCCGGCCAGCACGGCCAGCCCCGACGTCCCGCCGATCGCGGCGAACCCGGCGGCCCGCTTGTCCGGGGGCAGCAGCGCGGTGATGAACACCAGCGTCTGCGGGGCGAGCATCGCCGCGCCGACCCCCTGCAGGGCCCGGCAGGCGATGAGAACGGCTGTGGTGCGCGCGAATCCGCTCCCCGCCGAGGCGGCCACGAAGACCGCCATCCCGGTCAGGTACATCGCCTTGGGCCCGATCAGGTCGCCGAGCCGGCCGGTCGTGATCAGCAGGACCGCGTACAGGAGGCTGTAGGCGTTCAGCACCCACAGCACCTGGTCGAGCGACGAGCCGAGGCTGTCGACCAGGTCCGGGATGGCGATGTTGACGATCGTCAGGTCGAGCAGCGTCATGAAGAGCCCGAGGGCCAGGACGGCGATCACGGGGCCGGTCCGGGCGCCGGGCGGTGACGTGGGTGTCGCGGCCGCCGGAGTGGTGGGCGTGGACATGGGAGACTCCTTGTCGGTTCGGGGTTTCGTGCTGCGGGTGGCTACTCACAGATCGGACGCCGGGCCCGGTCGGGCGGCGTGTTGGCGCACGCCGCCCGGCCTCCGAGGGAGCCGGCGAGGTCGGCTCAGCTCACGTCGTCCTCCCGTCCTCGACGCTGTCGCGGCGTCGTCCGTTGGCGAACGGCGACTGCTGCGCCCAGGCGTGCAGCCCGGCCCGACTCCAGGCGAAGGCGCCCGACTTGAGGTCTTCGAGAACCCCTGCGGCCCAGTCACGTTCGGCCTGCCGGAGCACGGTCTGCAGCTCCGACTCGATGGTGAAGATGCGGGGCAGCTGGTCGCCGATCGACTCCGCCGCCGCGCGCAGGGCGCCCAGTTCGCCGTCCAGCAGGAGCACCCGGTACTGGAAGGCGTTCTGCACCTGGGCGGGTTCGAGCAGGGCCATGTACTCCAGCGCGGCGACCAGGTCGCTCCCGCGGGTGGAGGGGTCACGCAGCAGGCCGACCAGCCAGTCGCGGACCACCTCGCTCCCCTCCCCGGTGAGCCGGTAGACGGTGCGTTCGGGGCGGCGGCCCTCGCGGTTGGTCTCGGCGGCCTCGATCAGCCCGGCCCCCTCCAGCCGGGCCACCGCGTGGTACAGCGACCCCCGCTTCACGCCATGAATGCCGGTCTTGCCCCGCTCCACGGCCAGGCGCTGGATCTCGTACGGATGCATGGGTGCCTCGTCCAGCGAGCCGAGGATGAGCAGGTACAACGGCGTGGGAGTCACGGCGCGACCAGTCATGCCTTGACTATCGAGGATGGCGCCAGTGGACGTCAAGCGTTGACTAGTCAGCCGACTCACTCGCCCCTGGCTCCCGGCTGCGGCGGCCGCGTCCCGGACACATCAACGATCGTTGATGCACCTCTCGGCCGGTCGGCCCGAGCGCGCGGTTCCGTCAGACTGGCCCCATGGCCGGCGCGATCGAGGTGACGAACAGCCTCGTCATCGCGCCCGACGAGCTGCAGTGGCGGTTCTCCAGGGCGGGCGGCCCCGGCGGCCAGGGCGTGAACACGACGGACAGCCGCGTGCAGCTGAGCTGGGACGTCGCGAACAGCCCCGCCCTGACCGACGTCCAGCGTGAGCGCCTGTCGACCCGCTTGGGGAACCGCCTGGTCGACGGCGTCCTGACCGTGACCGCCGCGGAGTACCGCTCGCAGAAGCGCAACCGGGAGGCCGCGTCGACCCGGCTCGCGGCCGCCGTCCGGGAGGCCCTGGCGCCGCCCCCGCGCACCCGTCGTCCGACCCGCCCCACCCGGGGCTCGGTCGAGCGCCGGATCGCGGGCAAGAAGCAGCGGTCGGAGACCAAGCGCCTGCGGCGCTCGACGGACTAGCGGCAGACCACCAGGCCGACCTCAGGACGACGAAGCGGCCTTGGCCTTCATGTCGCGCCGCAGCTCCTTGGGCAGCGAGAAGAGCAGGTCCTCCTCGGCCGTGACGACCTCCTCGACCTCGCCGTACCCGCGCTCGGCGAGCCACGCCACGACGTCCTTGACGAGCACGTCGGGCACCGAGGCGCCCGAGGTCACGCCCACGGTGACCACGCCGTCCAGCCAGCTCTCGTCGATCTCCGCGGCGTAGTCCACCCGGTACGAGGCGCCCGCCCCGTGCTGGAGGGCCACCTCGACGAGACGCACGCTGTTGGAGGAGTTCTGGGAGCCGACGACGATCACCAGGTCGCTGTCGGCCGCGATCTTCTTGACCGCCACCTGCCGGTTCTGGGTGGCGTAGCAGATGTCGTCGGACGGCGGGTCGTAGAGCTTGGGGAACTTCTCCCGCAGCAGCCGGACGGTCTCCATGGTCTCGTCCACCGAGAGCGTGGTCTGCGACAGCCAGACCACCTTCTCGGGGTCGCGCACCGTCACGTTGGCGACGTCGGACGGCCCGTCCACGAGCTGGATGTGCTCGGGCGCCTCACCCGCCGTGCCCTCGACCTCCTCGTGGCCCTGGTGGCCGATGAGGAGGATGTCGTAGTCGTCGGAGGCGAACCGGACGGCCTCCTTGTGCACCTTGGTGACCAGCGGGCACGTCGCGTCGATCGTCTTCAGCATGCGGCGCTCGGCGGCCGCGTGCACCGCCGGGGAGACGCCGTGGGCCGAGAAGATGACCGTCGCGCCCTCGGGGACGGCGTCGGTCTCGTCGACGAAGATCGCGCCCTTGGCCTGCAGCGAGCTGACCACGTGCCGGTTGTGCACGATCTCCTTGCGCACGTAGATCGGCGGGCCGTGCAGCTCCAGCGCCTTCTCCACGGCCACCACGGCCCGGTCGACGCCGGCGCAGTAGCCGCGGGGCGCGGCCAGGAGCACACGCTTGTTGTCCGTCACGCCCTCCATCGTAGGTGGCGCCCGGTTGTCGGTGAGCCTGGCTACGGTGAGGCCGTGAGCGAGACCACCTCCCGACCGGGCGGCCCACCGGCCCGCCGGCCGATCCCCGCCACCGCCGGGGAGACGTCGGCCGAGCAGCCGTGGCCGCTGCGGCTCCTGTCGTCCAAGCTCGCCGACTACATCGATAAGGCGCCGGCCGTCTGGGTCGAGGGGCAGGTCGTGCAGCTGGTCCGGCGGCCCGGCCAGAACACCTGCTACCTGACCCTGCGCGACCCCGACGCCGACCTGTCGTTCCAGGTCACGGTCAGCACGATGCTGCTCGACCGGCTCGGGGCGCCGCTCGCGGACGGCTCCCGGGTCGTCGTCCACGTGCGGGCCGCCCTGTGGCCGCGGCGCGGGCAGCTCACGCTGCAGGCCGACCAGCTGCGCCCGGTCGGCGTCGGTGCGCTGCTGGCCCGGCTCGACGAGTTGCGTCGGGTACTGGCCGCGGAGGGCCTGTTCGACCCGACCCGTAAGAAGCCGCTGCCGTTCCTGCCCGGCCTGGTCGGGTTGATCTGCGGTCGGGCCAGCGCGGCCGAGAAGGACGTGGTGGAGAACGCGACCCGACGCTGGCCCGGGGTCCGGTTCGCGATCCGGGAGGTGGCGGTGCAGGGCACCTCCGCGGTCACCGAGGTGACCGAGGCGCTGCGCGAGCTGGACGCCGACCCGGGCGTCGAGGTGATCGTCGTCGCCCGGGGCGGTGGTTCCGTGGAGGACCTGCTGCCGTTCAGCAACGAGGCGCTGCTGCGGATCGTCGCGGCCTGCCGCACCCCGATCGTCAGCGCCATCGGGCACGAGGTCGACAACCCGCTGCTCGACCTGGTCGCCGACCTGCGGGCCTCGACGCCGACCGACGCCGGGAAGCGGATCGTGCCCGACATGGAGGCCGAACTGGCCGGCATCCGACAGGTGCGGGCGCGGTCCTTGAGCGCCCTGGAGGGGCGGTTGGCCCGGGAGGCGGCGCTGGTCGCCCAGCTGCGGCAACGTCCGGTGCTGGCTGATCCGGCGCGGGGCCTGGTCGAGGCGCACGAGCGGGTCTCGCTGGCCCGCGACCGGGCCCGGCGCGCGCTGCGGGCGCGCCTGGAGCACGCCGGCGCCGACGTCGTCCACCTGCGCGAACGGGTCCGGGCCCTGTCGCCGGCCGCGACGATGGCCCGCGGGTATGCGGTGGTGCAGGGCCCCGACGGTGCCGTACTGCGCTCGCCGGGCCAGGTCTCCCCCGGAGACCGGCTGCGGGTCAGGGTGGCCGACGGCGAGCTGACGGCCGCCGTGACCGGGGACGACTCGTGACCGGGTGGAATCGCGCAGGCTCCGACCTGACGGAATCCACCCGTTGTCGAGTTCTAGGGTGGGCACCGTGACCCCGGCCGCCAAGAAGACAGCGTCGTCGACGGCGAAGAACGACCCGAACGCCGACGTCGCGGAGCTCAGCTACGAGGCCGCGCGTGACGAACTGCTGGACGTCGTCCGCCGGCTGGAGTCGGGCACCGAGAGCCTCGAGGGGTCGCTGGCCCTCTGGGAGCGGGGCGAGGCCCTGGCCAAGCGGTGCGAGACGTGGCTCGACGGGGCCCGCCAGCGCATCGACGAGGCCACCGGCAGCGCGGCCGAGTGAGTACTCCCGCGCCGGTACGCCGCGTCCAGGAGGCGGTCGACGCGGCCGCGCGCGCCGTCGCCGCGCAGGACCGGGCGGCGCTCGACGAAGCCTCTGACCTGCTGGCGCGCACCGACCCGGAACTCCAGCGGGTCCTCCTGGCCGGGGCCGTCCGCGTCGCCCTGGAACGCGCGCATCCCGCGGGCCTCGACTCGGAGGTGGCCCGCGACCTGCTGGAACGGTGCGTGCGCTCGGGGCTGGCCTGGCTGCCGGACGTCGAGGTACCGGCTCTCGTCCTCGCCGTCACCGGCGCCCTCGGAATGCAGGACCCGGATGAGGAGCCCGAACTACCCGCCGCGCAGATCGCCGTCCACGCGGTACTGCTGCTGGCCGAACTGGGCGCCGGCCCCGAGCAGGCGGCCCGCGACCTGGACGTCGCCGTCGCCGAGCTGACCCGCGCGGAGACCGTCGAGATGCCTTAGCCTCCCTGGGCTCTCACCACGGCGGTCGCGAGTTCGTCGGCCTCGGCCTGGCTGCCGCTGGTACTGACGACCGTCGTCGCCCCGGCCCGGTCCCCCGGCTCCGGGCGCCGGACGAGGCTGATGATGCCCCGGTCCTCGCGGCTGCGGACGACCCAGGCGACGCCCGCGACCAGCCGCGTCCCGACGTCCCGCCCGTCGGTGACCTGCCGCGACTCCCAGGCGGGTGTCGCCTCCACGGTCTGCTGGAGGCCCGCGACCTCACCGCTGGGCGTCACGTACGTCAGGTGCCAGGTGGGCCGGCCGTCGGTGCCGCGTTGGACGTCGGTCCCTCGAACCACCCAGCCCGCGCCCAACCCGGCCGGCACGGTCGGGGCGAAACCCAGTTCGGCGCGGTCGCGGGCGGCCGCCGCCGCGACGTCGACCCCTTCGACCGGCACCCCGTTGGGCCTCGGCAGAAGGAGAAGGGCCACCCCGCTCACCAGGAGCACCACGAGCGTCAGCGCGGCCAGGCCCAGGGCACGCCGCCCCCCGGCGACAGCAGGCGTCGCCTCGGCCGACGCGGTTGCGCTCACCCGCCCCATGGTGCCAGGCGCCGCCGACAGGGGCCGGATAGCATGCTCGCCCCGGGTCACCCGGGGGGCGACGAAGCCGAGGCGCAAGGAGGCAGCCGTGAAAGACATCCTTGTCATCGGCGAGGCCCTGGTGGACGTGGTCGTCCCACCCGACGGCGCGGTGGCCGAACACCCCGGCGGCAGCCCGGCCAACGTCGCCCTCGGCCTGGCCCGGCTCGGCCGGTCCGTCGACCTCCTCACCCGGATCGGGAAGGACGAGCGCGGGCGGGACGTCGCCGCCCACCTCGAGCGGTCGGGCGTCCGGCTGGCCCCCGGTTCCGTGGTCGACGCTCGAACCTCCACCGCGACCGCCCGACTCGACCCGGACGGCGTCGCCAGCTACGAGTTCGACCTGCTCTGGGACCTGCCGCCCGACGCGCGGGCCGGGGACGTGGACGCCGTGCACACGGGGTCGATCGCGGCGGCCGTGGGCCCGGGCGCCGAGGCCGTCGCCCGGATCGTCGAGGAGGCGGCCGGTCGTGCGGTGATCACCTACGACCCGAACGCGCGGCCCGCCTTGATGGGTGACCCGGTCGGCGACCCGGTGAGCACGCTCGCCACGATGCAGCGCCTGATCCGCACTGCGGACGTCGTCAAGGTCAGCGACGAGGACCTGGCCTGGTTGCTGCCCGGGCAGGACCCGCTGGCCGTGGCCGAGCAGTGGCGCACCGACGGTCCGGCCCTGGTGGTGGTCACGCGTGGGGGGCGCGGGGCGAGCGGCGTCCTGTCGTCCGGAGTGGTGGAGGTGGGGGCGCCACCGATCACCGTGGCCGACACGGTGGGCGCGGGCGACGCCTTCATGTCCGGCCTGCTGGACGCCCTGGCCCAGCGGGGCCTGCTCGAGCCGTCCGGCCGAGAAGCGTTGCACGGCTTGGTTCCCGGCGCGCTCGCGCCGATCCTGACGCACGCCGTGAAGGTCGCCGCCTACACGTGCACGCGGCCCGGCGCCGACCCGCCGACGCGCAGACAGCTGGCCTCCTTCGTCCGCTGACGGGGTTCGTTCCGGCTCACCCGGACGGCGGTCCCCCGCTTGACGGGATTTAGTGAGGGCCCTCATGATGAGGGAATGTCATCCGTTGAGCAGGGCGTGCAGGCGGCCGAACTGCTGCTGCGCGTGATGAAGCGGATGCGCCGACGGGTCGACGACGCGCTGACCGAGCACGGGCTGACCCTCCCCCGGGCCAAGGTGCTGGGCGCCCTCGGCGACGAGGGGTGCCCGCAGGCCGCCCTGGCCGCGCACTTCGACCTGGCCCCGCGCACCGTGACCGAACTGGTCGACGGCCTGGAGCGGGCCGGCTACGTCGAGCGCCAACCCGACCCGGACGACCGGCGCGTGCGCCGGGTGACCCTGACCGACGACGGCCGCGAGGCCCACGACCGGGCCGCGCATGTCCGCAGCACCGTCATGGACCAGGTCTTCGGCGACCTGCCCGACGAGGACCTCCAGAACCTGATCCGCATCCTCACCCGGGTGAACGAACACCTGGACGCGAACCCTCAACCGCCGCCCGCCCAGGGCTGACCGGTTCAGAATCCTTCCGAGACAAGGGATGTCCATGTCCACCATGTCCACCATGACCGACACCCAGCGGCATCACCACGAGCACCGCTGGGCCATTCTCGCCGTCATCGCCGTCGCCCAGCTGATGGTCGTCCTCGACGCGACGATCGTGAACATCGCGCTGCCCACGGCGCAGAGCGCGCTCGACTTCGCCGACGACCAGCGGCAGTGGGTCATCACCGCCTACGCCCTGGCCTTCGGCAGCCTGCTCCTCCTCGGCGGCAAGGTGGGCGACCTGTTCGGCCGCAAGTGGGCGTTCGTCGCGGGCCTCGTCGGCTTCGCGGTCGCCTCCGCGATCGGCGGCGCCGCAACCAATTTCGAGACCCTGGTCGCCGCCCGGGCGCTGCAGGGCGTGTTCGGTGCGCTGCTCGCCCCGGCCGCCCTCTCGACGCTGGCCAACACCTTCACCGACCCCTCCGAACGCGGTCGGGCCTTCGGGATCTTCGGGGCGATGGCCGGCGGCGGGGGCGCCGTCGGCCTGCTGCTCGGCGGCGCGCTGACCGAGTACACGACCTGGCGCTGGTGCTTCTTCGTGAACCTGATCTTCGCGGGTGTGGCCACCGTCGGCGCCCTGGTGCTGCTGCGCAACGAGCCGCACCCGAACAAGCCGAAGGTCGACCTGCTCGGCTCGGCACTGGCCGCCTCGGGCGCCTTCATGCTGGTGTACGGGCTGTCCCGGGCCGAGCAGGACGGTTGGGGCGCCACCGGCACGCTGGTCAGCCTGGCGGTCGGCGTTCTGCTGATCGCCGCCTTCGTGTTCACCGAGACCCGCGTCGCGCACCCGCTCCTGCCGCTGCGCATCGTCCTGAGCCGCGCCCGCGGCGGCGCCTACCTGGCCATGGCCACCGGCGCGATCGCCCTGTTCGGGCTGTTCCTCTTCCTGACCTACTACGTGCAGGTCATCCTCGGCTTCTCGCCGCTGAAGGCGGGCTTCGCGTTCGTACCGATGATCCTGTGCGTGCTGATCTCCTCGATCCTGACCAACGTCCGGCTGCTGCCGATCGTCGGCGCGCGCGGGCTGATCAGCGGGGGCATGCTGCTGGCCGCCGCCGGGCTCACCCTGCTGTCGCGGGTCGAGGTGGACTCCAGCTACGTCAGCCACGTCCTGCCGGCGTTGCCGATCATCGGTCTCGGCATGGGCGCGATCTTCGCCACGGTGTTCAACACCGCGACCTCGCACGTCGCGCCGCAGGACGCCGGAGTGGCCTCGGCCCTGGTCAACACCTCGCAGCAGGTGGGCGGTTCGATCGGGACGGCGCTGCTGAGCACCGTGGCCGCGCACGCCACCACCGGCTACCTGGCCGACCACGGCGCGGCCACCGCCCTGGCCCAGGCGGCCGGTGCCGTCCACGGGTACAAGGTCGCGTTCCTGACCTCGGCGGCGATCTTCCTCGCCGGTTCGGTGATCAGCTTCCTGCTGATCCGCCCGCACGAGGTCCCGGTGGCCGGGACGCAGGCGGACGCTGCAGAGGCCGTCGCCTAGCCACCGACCGGGCTACAGCCCCGGTCGGCGGGGGATGCTCATCGCGACGGGCGGGGCGACCTTGGCGAAGAAGTCGTTGCCCTTGTCGTCGACCACGACGAAGGCCGGGAAGTCCTCGACCTCGATCTTCCAGACCGCCTCCATGCCGAGCTCGGCGTACTCGACGACCTCGACGTGCTTGATGCAGTCCTGGGCCAGCCGCGCCGCCGGGCCGCCGATCGAACCGAGGTAGAACCCGCCGAACTCCGCGCAGGCCTCGGTCACCTGGCCCGACCGGTTGCCCTTGGCCAGCATCACCAGTGAGCCCCCGGCGGCCTGGAACTGCTTGACGTAGGAGTCCATCCGGCCCGCGGTGGTCGGCCCGAACGAGCCGCTCGCGTAGCCCTCCGGGGTCTTGGCCGGGCCCGCGTAGTAGACGGCGTGGTCCCGCAGGTACTGAGGCATCTCCTCGCCCGCGTCCAGCCGTTCCTTGATCTTGGCATGCGCGATGTCGCGGGCCACGACGAGCGGCCCGGTCAGCGAGAGCCGGGTCTTCACGGGGTATTTCGTCAGCTCGGCCCGGATCTCGGCCATCGGCCGGTTCAGGTCGATGCGCACCACCTCGTCGTCGAGGTGCTCGTCGGTGGTCTCGGGCAGGTACTGCGCCGGGTCGGTCTCCAGCTGTTCCAGCCAGATGCCCGACGCGGTGATCTTCCCGACCGCCTGCCGGTCGGCACTGCACGAGACGGCGATCGCCACGGGGCAGGAGGCACCGTGGCGCGGCAGCCTCACCACCCGCACGTCGTGGCAGAAGTACTTACCGCCGAACTGGGCGCCGATGCCGAACTGCCGGGTCAGCTCCAGCACCTCGAGCTCTAGGTCGAGGTCCCGGAAGCCCTGCCCCGCAGGCGATCCCGACGTGGGCAGCCCGTCCAGGTACTTCGCCGAGGCGTACTTCGCGGTCTTCAGCGCGTACTCGGCGCTGGTGCCGCCGACGACGATGGCCAGGTGGTACGGCGGGCAGGCCGCGGTGCCCAGCGAACGCAGCTTCTCGTCCAGGAACTTCATCATCCCGGCCGGGTTCAGCACCGCCTTCGTCTCCTGGTAGAGGAACGACTTGTTAGCGCTGCCGCCGCCTTTGGCCATGAAGAGGAAGTGGTACTCCGACTCGTGGCCCGGCGTGGTGTCGGCGTAGATCTCGACCTGGGCGGGCAGGTTGGAGCCGGTGTTCTTCTCCTCCCACATGGTCAACGGCGCCATCTGCGAGTAGCGCAGGTTCAGCCGCGTGTAGGCGTCGAACACCCCCCGCGAGACCGCCTCCTCGTCGCTGACCGCGCCCGTGGTGAGCACCTGCGACCCGCGCTTGCCCATCACGATCGCCGTGCCCGTGTCCTGGCACATCGGCAGCACGCCGCCCGCGGCGACGTTGGCGTTGCGCAGCAGGTCGAGCGCCACGAACCGGTCGTTGGGGCTGGCCTCGGGGTCGTCGAGGATGCGCCGCAGCTGCGCCAGGTGGGCCGGGCGCAGGTAGTGCGCGATGTCGTGCATCGCCGTGTCGGTCAGCAGCGACAACGCCTCGGGCGCCACCTCGAGGAACTGGCGGCCGGCGGCCTCAACCACCTGCACGCCGTCGGTGCCGAGCAGCCGGTACTCGGTGGGCAACTTGGCGGCGGGCAGCAGATCGGTGTACGCGAAGTCGGCAGTTGGCACGGCTGGAAGGGTAGCTCAGCGTCCACGCTGCGGGTGAAGCCAGCGCGGTAGGTGCGGGCGGGCCACGAAGGCCTCCGCCTCCAGCGCGGCGAGCGCGATCCGGGGCAGGTCCAGGCTGCGCCGGAAGGAGACGAAACGCGGCACCCAGTCGGGGTGGTACTTCGCATTGGCCCGGTACAGGGACTCGACCTGGAACCAGCGGGAGACCAGCAACAAGACCCGGTGCCACAGCCGCAGCACCGGCCCGGCCCCCACCCGTGCCCCACGGGCGAAGACGGCCCGGAAGACCGCGAAGTTCAGGGAGATCCGCTTCACGCCCCAGCCGCGGGTCGCCTCGGCCACCTGCGCCACGGCGAACTCGACGGTGCCGTTCTCGCTGCCGCGGGCCCGGCGCATCAGGTCGAGCGACAACCCGGTGGCCCCCCACGGGACGAACCCGAGAACGGCGACCAGCCGACCGTCGGCGTCGCGCACCTGGGCCAGGGCCAGGTCGGGGTCGGCGGCCACGTCGCCGAGGCGGCTCAGCGCCATCGAGAAACCCCGCTCGACCTCCTCGCCGCGGAACGCCTCGGCCGCCGCGCCCAGTTCGGACAGGACGGCGGGGGCCAGGTCCTTCTGCCGGTCCACCCGGCAGGTGTACCCCGCCCGGACACACCGGTTGACGGCCTGCCGGACGCCACGCATCGCGCGCCCTTCGAGGGTGAACCCGGCCAGGTCGACGACCGCCTCGTCGCCGAGTTCGAGTGCGTCCAAGCCGTACCGCTTGAGCACCAGCGCCCCGGCCTCCGAGGTACCGACCACACCGGGTACCCAGCCGTAGAGCTCGGCCTCGGCCAGCCACGCCTCGATCGCCCCGGGCCAGGCCTCGTAGTCACCGATCGGGTCCCCCGAGGCGAGGCTGACCCCGCCGAGCACCCGGTAGGCCACGGCCGCCTTGCCGGACGCCGAGAAGATCACCGACTTGTCCGAACGAAGGCAGAAGTAGCCGAGGGAGTCGTGCTGGCCGAACCGGGCCAGGAGGTCACGCAGCCGCTGCTCGTCGTCCGCGGTACGCACCGGCGGCTTGCGCACCGGGGCGAGCATGGCGGCCAGGGTGAACAGGGCGGTGAAGGCGCCGAGGGTACCCAGAGCGATTCCGGTCAGCTCGGAGAGGCCGGAGTCGCGGAAGCGCAACTGCGGAGCAAACCCGAGCAGGCCGAAGAACACCTCGACCACGCGGTCGCCGAAGGCGCTGTGTGGCGCGGTGCGCGAGGCCAGCAGCAGACCGGCCACCATCGAGCCGCCCCCCATCACCAGGAACACCCGGATGGCCGCCAGCCGGCTGCGGCGCTGGGAGCGAGCGGTGAACTCGTCGCGCCCGTGGACGAGCACCACCAGCACGACCAGGTAGACCGCCGCGACGGCGAACCGCTGGGTCTGCAGGTGCGCCAGCACCCCCGCGGCGACCACCCCGAGGGCGAACCGCCAGGCGCGACGGTTGCGCCGGCGCAGTCCACCGGCCAGCAGCAGCATGGCGGCCGCCGAGGCCATCGCGGTCGCGAAGCCGACCCCGTCCGAGATGATGTCGAACGGGCCGCCTTCCACACCGTGGCCGGGCGCGGCCTCGGTCAGGAAGGCCAGCACGGCACTGAACCGGACCAGCCAGGCGATGGTGGACGGGACACTGCGCGGCCGGTCGACCAGGCCCGGCAGCGCGACCCCGGCGGGCCTCGTGCGCACCGCAGTTCCCTGGCTCACCACGGCCGTGAGTGTAGGGGCGGGCGCAGGCTCGGGGAGCGGGTCCGGGTAACGCCGTCAGACCGCCTTCAGACGCTCGGTCAGGACGGCGAGACGAGGCTGATCACGCGGTCGATCTCGTCGATCACGGCCCGGGCCGGCGCCCCCGACGAGGCGATCCGCCGGATCTCGAGCAGCTTGGTCAGCGTGGCCCGCTCGGCCTGGGCCAGCACCTCGTCGGCCCGCTTCTGGGCCAGCTCGCGCCGGGCCTCCTCCTGCTCCTCGGCGTCGCCGTTGAACAGGGCCTCCAGGGCACCGATCACCCGGTTCAGCACGCTGTGCACGACCTCGGCCGCGAAGCCGCCCAGCAGGGCGACCGCCGGTCGCGCGAGACCCGACAGGGGCGTGTCCGACCCGCTGCCCAGCGGCAGCAGCTCGGCCAGGATCAGCCCGGTCGCCATCCCGAGCAGGATCCGCTGCAGGTACGTGTGGTCGAACTCCGGGTCGTACGTCCCGCGCCCGACCTCCTTGCCGGCCCGGTACAGCGAGATGAGGCACGCGCCCAGCCCGGCCCCCACCAGCAGGAACAGCTCACGGAGCAGCAGGGTGCCGAAGCTCAGCTCACTGATCCCCGAGATCCCCTCTCCCAGGCCCACTCCCGCGCTGGCGGCCCGCGCCTGGGGCACGGCGCTGAAGCCGACGAACACGACCAGGGCGACCAGGGTCGCGAACAGCAACCAGCGCACGAGGGGCACGGACGTGCCCAGGGTGCGCGGACGTCGTCCACCGGGCTTGGGCGGCGTCGGCGCGGCGGCCCCCTTCTGCCGGGGGATCGGCAGGCGCCGGGCCGGACGACGCCGCTCGCGGTAGTCGGCCAGCAGCTCCAGCGTCGCGGGGCGCGCGGGTGCGACCAGGCGGGACAGGTCGCGGTGGGCCCGGACCAGGGCCTCCACGTTCTGCCGCCGGTCGTCGTCGGTGGTGGTCGGGTTCCAGCCCTCGGCGGCCAGGTCGACGATGGCGTTCGGGTCGCGCACCGCGTCGAACATCCACGCCTGCGGCGCCGGGGTGAGCCCCTTGTCGAGCGCGTGCGCAAGCATCACCTCGACCTGCCGGCGCAGGCGGTCGACCTGATGCCCGGTTCGGCCATCGATGCTCGGTACGGTCGCGAGTGCGGTGTCCGGAACCACCACGTCCCCTTTCAGCGGGCTCAGTCCATTGGTGACCGAAGGTAATTGATTGACTGCTTATAGTCGCCATTGATCCGGGCGTGTTCGACCGAAGTCGACCGTTCGGGCGACGGCGACGGGCTTGGACGCGCGTCACATCCGGGGGCCTGTCAGGCGCCGCGGCACCGCTGGAATCATCAGTCCCATGAGCGAACCGGCGACCGGGCCCATCACGACCGCGCACACGGCCCTCGACACGCTGCTGCTGGGCAACGCCCGCTACCTGTCGGGCAGCCCCGCGCACCCGAACCAGGACGCGCACCGCCGCACCGAGCTGGCGTCGGGGCAGAAGCCGTTCGCGCTCATCTTCGGCTGCTCCGACTCCCGGGTGGCCGCCGAGATCATCTTCGACCGCGGGCTGGGCGACCTCTTCATGGTCCGCACCGCCGGGCACGTGGTGGACGACGGCGTGCTGGGCTCGATCGAGTTCGGTGTCGAGGTGCTCGAGGTGCCGCTGATCGTCGTCCTCGGGCACGACAGCTGCGGCGCCGTGAAGGCGACCGCCGACGCCTACAGCAGCGGCGAGATGCCGGGCGGGTACCTGCGCAAGATCGTCGAGCTGGTCACGCCCAGCCTGATCAGCGCCCGACGGCGCGGGATCGAGGAGATCGACGAGATCGTGGCCGAGCACGCCGTCCAGACCGCGCACCTGCTCGTCGAGCGGTCCCCCGCCCTCGCCAAGCGCGTCGCGAACGGCACGCTGGCCGTCGTCCCGATGGCCTACCGGCTCGCGGACGGCGAGGTCCGCGTCCTCGAGGCCCCCGCCTTGGCCTGACCGTACAAGTGCGTCCGTTTCTGTCGCCACGCGAGCCGTCGGCGCGCTCATGGCGACCGAAACGGACGCGGATGCCCCGCAGGTCTAGTAGGGCCACTCGCCGCCGTGGCCGAGCAGCCTCGTCACCCGGCGCAGGCCCAGGACGATCAGCACCTTGAAGAACACGTTGCGGGCGAAGTACGGCAGCTGGGCCAGCTGACGCAGCACGCTGGAGAGGTAGGCCGGGCCCCGCACGTCCTCGCGCCGGTACTCCGTCATCGTCCCGGAGCGCCCGACGTAGCGGAACTTCGCGCCGAACACGAGGGTGGTCAGCAGGGCCAGCGTGACGCCGATCGAGCTGAACGAGTCGTGGATCAGCAACGTCCCGCCCGGGGCCACCTTCCTGCCCCAGCGCACGATGTCGGCGCGGGCGGGCTCGTACCGGTGGGCACCGTCGATGTAGACGACCTCGAGCAGGCCCGGGACGTCGTCGGTCGCGTCCTGGGACGGCTTGCGGATGTGGGTGACCCGCTCCCGGACGCCCTCCCGGGCCAGGTTGGCCATGAAGGTCTCGTGGTCGGCCTGGCCCTCGGCGAATTCGCCGTGGATCTGCTGCGGGCCGCGGTCGTTGCCGCCGTGCGGGTCGATCGCGTAGACCTCGACCCCCGGCACCGAGGCGCTGGACAGGACGATCGCCGAGCGGCCGTGATAGCTGCCGATCTCGACGATCCGGGCGCCCGCGCCCAGGCGGCTGGCGGCGGCCCAGAGCCGCTCGGCCTGGGCCTGGGTCATCCAGCCCTGGACGTCGGAGAGGGCGGCGAAGACCTCGGCGAACGAGCGGCGCCCACCGCGCGCCGTGCCCGTCGACGTGTCCGTGGGAGCGTCAGGGGGCGTCACGTGCGTGAGCATATCGGCGGGCGGGGCCTCGGGAAGGGTCCGGCTGACGCTTCGTCCCCGTTCGGCCTCCTGCGGACGGCCCATGGGCACGGACGCGTTCGGTCGACGCCCGGCGTGGGGCAGGCGCGGGCGGGCCTACCCGCCCATACCGTGGTGACCGACGACGACCTGCGGAGACCCGCCCTGGGCTCAGGTCGTCGGCTCGGGCCGCCGAGACCTCGGGGGAATCGGCGCCGGCACTCGGGGAGGACCACATGTTCCGCAAGATCATCAGTTCCCTGCGGGCCCGAACCTCAAACCTCGAGCGTAGCGACGCCGGGCACGAGGCCGTCGGGCAGGCTCTCCTGATCTCGATCGGGGTCGCGGGCATGCTCGCCGCCGGGCGGCTCGCGGAGGTCAGCACGACCGGCATGCAGACTCTGATGGACGCCCTCAACCGCTGAGCCGGCAGCGGCAGCCTGCAAGCCGGTACCCCGCGTCGCGCAGCCGGGCGCCGGGTACGACGATGTAGCCATGGCTGAGGAGCGGTTCCGGGTCCTGCACGACACGATGGGCGAGGTCCGGGTACCCGCCGATGCGCTCTACGGCGCCCAGACCCAGCGGGCGGTGGAGAACTTCCCGATCAGCGGCACGCGCATCGCCCCCGCCGTGATCCGGGCCCTGGCCCTGATCAAGCTGGCCGCCGCGACCGTGAACAGCCGCCTCGGCGTCCTCGACGAGGACGTCGCCGAAGCCGTGGTCGCGGCCGCCCGGGAGGTCGCGAACGGCGCCTACGCCGACCAGTTCCCGATCGACGTCTTCCAGACCGGCTCGGGCACCTCGACCAACATGAACGTCAACGAGGTCGTGGCCACGCTGGCCGGGCGACGCCTGGGCCGCGACGTGCACCCGAACGACCATGTGAACGCCTCCCAGTCGAGCAACGACACCGTGCCCACCGCCGTCCACCTGGCCGCGGCCCTGGCCGTGACCGAGTCCCTGGTCCCGGCGCTGGAGCACCTGGCCGAGGCCTTCGAGGACCAGGCCGGGCGCACCGCCGACGTGGTGAAGTCGGGGCGCACCCACCTGATGGACGCGACGCCGGTGACCCTCGGCCAGGAGTTCGGCGGCTATGCGGCGCAGGTGCGTCGCGGGGTCGAGCGGGTGCAGGCCGCGCTGCCACGGGTCGCCGAGGTGCCGTTGGGCGGGACGGCGGTCGGCACGGGCATCAACACGCCGCCGGGGTTCGCGGCGGCCGTGATTGAGGAGCTCGGCCAGCTCACGGGCCTGCCGGTGACCGAGGCCCGCGACCACTTCGAGGCGCACGGCGCCCGGGACGCGCTGGTGGAACTCTCCGGGGCGCTGCGGGTGGTCGCGGTCAGCCTGACCAAGATCTGCAACGACCTGCGCTGGATGGGTTCAGGCCCGAACGCGGGGCTCGGCGAGCTGCACCTGCCTGACCTGCAGCCCGGCTCGTCGATCATGCCGGGCAAGGTGAATCCCGTTGTGCCGGAAGCGGTCCTGCAGGTCTGCGCGGTGGTCGTGGGCCACGACGCGACGATCGCGTGGGCCGGGGCGAGCGGCAACTTCGAGCTGAACGTGATGGTCCCGGTGCTGTCGAAGGCTCTTCTGGAGCAGATCGAGCTGCTGGCCTCCGCCACCCGCCTGCTGGCCGACCGGACGGTCTCCGGGATCGAGCCGAACGTCGAACGGGCCCGCACGCTGGCCGAGTCGTCACCCTCGATCGTGACCCCTCTGAACCGGACCATCGGCTACGAGGCGGCGGCGAAGATCGCGAAAACAGCGGTGGCGGAACGCATCACCGTGAAGGAGGCCGCGCTGCGCGCCGGCGTGGTGGCCGACGGGGCGATGACCGAGGAGCAGCTGGACGCCGCGCTGGACGTCTCGACGATGACCCACCCCTGACCCGGGGTCGGGCCGGGAGAACTCAGTACCAGCCGACGGATTCGCTGTGCGCCCAGGCGCCGCAGGGGGTGCCGTAGCGGTCGGCGATGTAGCTGAGGCCCCACTTGATCTGCGTGACCGGGTTCGTCTTCCAGTCCGAGGCCACGCTGCCCATCTTGCTGCCGGGCAGGGCCTGCGGGATGCCGTAGGCGCCCGAGGAGGGGTTGTAGGCCCGGTAGTTCCACTGCGACTCGCGCGTCCACAGCTTGTCGAGGCAGGAGAACTGCGAGGTGCCCCAGCCCCGGTCGGCGGCCAGCAGCTTGGCGATGCCCTTGGGGTTGCGCTGCGCGTCCCGCAGGGCGCGCTCGCGGCGCTCCTCGGCGAGCCGGATCCGCTCGGCGGCCGCCTCGGCCTGGGCCAGCGCGGCGTTGACCTTGCTGTCGCCCGAGGCGAGCTGGAGGCTGGCCACCTGGCTGGCCTGCTGCTGGGCGGCGAGCTGCGCATCCTCGCGCTGGGCGGAGTCGGCGAGCACGGCGCTGGCCGACAGCGACCCGGTCAGCTCGCTCGAGGTCTTGCCACCGAAGTGGGGGGTGCCCCCCATCGAGGTGAGCGCGACCCCCTCGGCGCTGACGACCATGGCCAGCACCAGCAACCGGGCGGCGCCGATCTTCTTGCGGTCCTGCGCGGTGCGCGGGCGACCCGACTGACGGGCCCGCCCCGGGGCCCGCATCGGCTGGGCGGCCAGCCCGCCGGGCACGTCGCCCTGGGGGTCGTAGTACGGGTTGCCGTAGTCATGGGCGGCCAGGCCGGCGGGGGCGGGCGCGGGGGCCTGCACGCCGTCCGCGGCGAGACCCTCGCCCCAGCCCGGTACGTCCAGCGCCCGGGTCTCGGGCGCCTCGTCGAGGTCGTAGTGCGCCTCGCGGGCGGGGGCCGGGACGGCGATCGGCACGGTCTGCTCGGACGGCGCCGGCCGGAAGGCGTTGGGCCCGTGCCGCGGGGCCATCCGCAGCCCGGTCGGGTGCGTCTCCACCCCGCCCGGCAGCGGCAGGACGGCGGCGCTCGGGCGCAGCGCGTAGGGCTGCTGCCCCTCGGCGACCGACTCGGCGGGCACCTCGACCGGCAGGCGCAGCGCCCGGGTCTCGAGGGCCGCGTCGTACGGGTTGCCGAGGATGCCGATCGCGCGGGTCTCGGGGGACTCCTCGACCGCGTGGCCCAGCAGGCCGCCGATGGCCCGGGTCTCCGGCGCCTCGTCGCGATGCGGGGACGGCTTGGCGATGGCCCGCGTCTCCGGGTCACGGCGGGGCCGTCGGGCGCCGGAGCGACCCTCGGCCCGTCGCAGCTCAGAGCGCTTCGGGTAGACGGCGACGGGACGCTGGACGCGGGTCTCGGTCAGCTCCGGGAGCTCCTCCGCGGCCGCACCGTGGAGGTGGGCCAGCCGCAGCGCATCAGTGGCCAACCAACTCTCCGTGATCACGTCACGGTCACGAAGGGCGGTCGGCACGCGCTCTAAGGTGGCCAATTCGTGACCCGGACACAAGTCCTATGCGGAGAAAACAGCCGGAATCTGCGCGATTAGCGAACTCTTTACATCCACCTGACCGGAGTGCCACAACCGGCACACATCCGGACACTGAGCGTCACCAGTCACCCTGTTCGTGATCATGGAAGAAAGCGGCCCCAGCGAGCGGCGAGGGGAACTCGCCGACCCACCGGGGCCGCTTTCTTCCATGATCACGAACAGCCGTCAGGGGACGAAGCCCTCCAGCAGTTCGGTGACCAGCGCCGCCACCGGCGAGCGCTCCGAGCGGTTGAGCGTGACGTGGGCGAACAGCGGGTGCCCCTTCAGCGCCTCGATCACGGCGGCCACCCCGTCGTGCCGGCCGACCCGGAGGTTGTCCCGCTGGGCGACGTCGTGGGTGAGCACGACGCGGCTGTTCTGCCCGATCCGGGAGAGCACCGTCAGGAGGACGTTGCGTTCCAGACTCTGCGCCTCGTCGACGATCACGAAGGCGTCGTGCAGGGACCGCCCGCGGATGTGGGTCAGCGGCAGGACCTCGAGCATGCCGCGGTCCATGACCTCGTCGACGACCTCCTCCGAGACCAGCGCGCCCAGGGTGTCGAAGACCGCCTGGGCCCACGGGTTCATCTTCTCGGCCTCGTTGCCCGGCAGGTACCCGAGGTCCTGGCCGCCGACCGCGTACAGCGGGCGGAACACCACGACCTTGCGGTGCTGCCGGCGCTCCAGCACGGCCTCCAGGCCCGCGCACAACGCGAGCGCGGACTTGCCCGTGCCGGCCCGACCGCCGAGCGAGACGATCCCGATGTCGGAGTCGAGCAGCAGGTCGATCGCGATCCGCTGCTCGGCGCTGCGCCCGTGCAGACCGAACACGTCCCGGTCGCCGCGGACCAGCTTGACCCGCTTCTCCGGGGTGACCCGGCCCAGGGCCGACCCGTTGGGTGAGACCAGGACCAGGCCGGTGTGGCAGGGAAGGTCGCGGGCGGCGTCCAGGTCGAGCGACTCCCCCGCGTAGAGAGCGGCGACCTCCTCCGCCCCGAGCTCCAGCTCTTCGAGGCCGGTCCAGCCGACCTCGACGGCCTGCCCGGCCTCGTACTCCTCGGCGGCGACCCCGGCGGACGAGGCCTTGATCCGCATCGGCAGGTCTTTGCTGACCAGCGTGACCCGACGCCCCTCGTCGGCCAGGTTCCGCGCCACGGCGAGGATCCGGCTGTCGTGGTCACCGGTGCGGAAACCCGCCGGCAGGACGGTCGCGTCGATGTGGTTCAGCTCGACCTGGACCGTGCCGCCGACCTCCCCCACCGGCATCGGGGCGTCCAACCGGCCGTGCTTGAGCCGCAGGTCGTCCAGCAGGCGCAGGGCCTGCCGGGCGAAGTACCCCAGTTCGGGGTGGTTCCTCTTGCCCTCCAACTCCATGATCACGACAACCGGTAGCACCACCTCGTGCTCGGCAAAACGAAGCACGGCCCGCGGATCGGACAGCAGGACCGACGTGTCGAGCACGAAGGTTCTCCGGCTGCCCGGCTCCTGGGCCGTGGCGTCTGCCTGGGTGGTGGATCTCTGCTCGGAACCTGTCACGGTGACTCCCCTCGGTGGAGGATGACGAGCGCACTGCCGGGCGACGACGCTGTTACCTGGCGGTACGACGACGCTACGCGGTGGCACAACCGTCGCCATTGCGACAGGCCGACGTCAACCCATCCGGAGCAACAGACAATTCACAGCCGCACCAAGCCGGTCACGTGGGTGGATTACGTCCACGTGAATAAGGTCTTCCGAGGGGGTGCGAAATCGACTCCTGCGAGTGACCCTTAAGTTCACGTGCGACAACGGTCGATGCTCGAGCACGGCCGTTGCCGTCGGACAGGCTTGTGCTCAGGCTGGAGGTGACGGTGCGGACCGTCGTTCGGGTCGGCGTCCTGGTGGGCGTCGGCGTGCTCGCGCTGGCCGGCTGCTCCCGGCCCGCCTACCAATTCGTCGGCGACTCCAAGCACGACAGCGTGATGCGCCTACCCGCCGGCTGGACCGAGGTGAACGCGGACGACGTCCTCAAGTCCTCGGGCGACTCCGCGTCCGAGGAGACCAGCTGGCTGACCTTCTTCGACGCCTCGAAGCAGCCGTCGATCGACAACGTGGCCCGGCAGTACGCCGACGATCCCGTGCTGGTCGCCCAGACGTTGCAGGTCCCCGACGACGCACGCTCGTCGCTCACCGGTGACTTCCTGCGCGACGTCATCGTGCCGGTGGTCCCCGACGCGGCCGAGCAGCAGGCCGCGCAGCAACTCGTGCAGCAGATCGAGCAGGAGCAGGCCAAGGAGAAGGCCGCGGCCGGCGCCTCCGCGAGCGCGAGCCCGGGGGCGAGCCCCGGCGCCACACCCGCCACCACACCCGCCACCAGCCCGAGCGGCTCCCCCGGCCCCACACCGACGGCCGCGCCGGGCGCCACCCCCAGTGCCGGTGCCGGTGCCGGTGCCAGTACCGGTGCCGCGACGACCGACGGCACCGAGGCCACGAGCGGGACGACGGGAGACACGTACGTCACGTCGTTGCTGCTGCGCTACAAGACCATCACCACGCCGACCGAGCGCGGCGTCCACCTCGTATTCAGCCGCACCCTGCTGGGCCATACCGAGATCTACGACAAGATCGCGGTCACCGACCCGGGCCTGAGCCGCGTCCACATCGTCATGGTGCACTGCTCGCAGGCGTGTTTCAGCGACCGCGGCCGGGAGATCGACCAGGTCGTGTCCTCGTTGCGGGTGAAGCTGTGAGCACAGCCGACCGCACCCCGAAGCGCATCAGCCACCTCCGGAGGAACCGATGAGCACCCCCAGTCAGCTGAGCGGTTCGCAGCGGGAAGTGAAGACCCGCCCGGAGCCGGACTGGAAGCGGCGCGGCACCCGCAAGCCGATGACGCCGTTCGACCGATTCAAGTTCCTGTTGCTGATCGCGGCGCTGTTCGGCGTCCTGGTCTGGAACGAGTACCTGCAGATCGAGCCACTCGGGTCGTGGGGCGACGCCTTCGCGCAGGAGACGGCGAGCCAGCAGTGGCTGCTGTGGCTGCTCGGCCTCGAGGCCGTGCGACAGCTGCACTTCCTGATCAGCGAGCGGAACCCGGCCTACAACCGGCTCTGGACCGAGCGCGTCTTCGCCGGTTTCGAGAGGTGGACCCAGCGTCGGTTCACGGCGTGGACCCGGTTCCGTCTCACCCGGGCGATCACCTGGGTGTTCTGGATCGTGGTCATCGCGATCGTGCTCGGCAAGGTCCTGGGCACCTCACCGGTGGGGGCGCTCTTCCAGGCCCCGGCGCTCATCTGGCAGGCGATGCCGATGATCGCGCAGATCGTGTTCATCATGGTCTTCGGGATCATGCAGTTCGTCGCCATCTTCTGGTTCATGTCGCGGGGCGGCGTCGAGACCCACTTCCCCGACGACATCGAGACCCGGTTCAGCGACGTGTGGGGCCAGGACCACGTGGTGGCTCGCGTGCAGGAGAACATGCTGCTGCTGGAGAACCCCGAGTCGATCGAGGACCGCGGCGGCCACGTGCCGTCGGGCATCTTGCTGTGGGGCCCGCCCGGCACCGGCAAGACGCTGATGGCCGAGGCCGTCGCGGGTGAGACGGGCAAGCCGTACGTGGCCGTCGACCCGGGCGCGTTCCAGGCCATGTTCTTCGGCGTCGGCATCCTGAAGGTCAAGGCGCTGTTCCGGAAGCTGCGGAAGCTGGCGCTGCGCTACGGCGGCGTCATCGTCTTCTTCGACGAGGCCGACTCGCTGGGCAACCGGGGCGGCGCGGTCGCGACCGCCACCCCCGCGGGCGCACAGTCGGCGGCGTGGGACGCGGCCGGCTGCAACGGATTCGGTCATCTGTCGGGCCACGCCCAGGAGGTCCTGGCCCGCGCCGGGATGAGCCCGAACGCGACGGGCCCGGGCTCGTCGCGGTTCGTCGTCCCCGGCGGTGGCGGTCGCGGCGGCTTCGGCGGCGACATGGGCACCCTGCAGGCCCTGCTGAGCGAACTGTCGGGGCTGAAGAAGCCGCGCGGTTTCGTGAACCGCGTCGTCCGGCGCACGCTGGGCATGCGTCCCAAACCGCCGCCGAAGTACCGGATCCTCGTGATGATGGCCAGCAACCAGCCGGATTCGCTCGACCCGGCGCTGCTGCGTCCGGGCCGCATCGACCGCATCTACCGGGTCGGTTACCCGAGCAAGGCCGGGCGCATCCGCACGTACCAGGGGTACTTCGACAAGACCACGCACGAACTCACCGACGAGCAGATCGACAAGCTCGCCACGATCACCCCCTACGCCACGGGCGCGACCATCAAGGACCTCGTCAACGAGGCGTTGATCAGCGCCATCCGCGACGGCCGGGAGACGATCGTCTGGAAGGACGTGATCCGGGCCAAGCACCTGAAGGACCTGGGGCCCGGCGAGGACGTCGAGTACGTGGAGCGGGAACGCCACGCCACGGCCCTGCACGAGGCCTGCCACGCCGTGCTCGCCTGGGCCACGCGCCGGCACCTGGACATCGACCTCGCCACCATCGAGAAGGGCAGCGACTACCTCGGCATGGTGAAGTCGATCCCGTCCGAAGAACTGTTCACCCGGTGGCGGTCGGAGTACGAGAGCGACATCCTCGTGAGCGTCGCGTCGCTGGCGGGCGAGCGGATGTTCTTCGGCGGCGACAGTTCTTCGGGGGTGTCGGGCGACCTCGAGAGCGCCACGCACCTCACCGCCCTGATGGAGTCGCACTGGGGCATGGGCGCGGGCATCAGCTCGCTGCCCGCGCTGCAGCGACTGGGCATCGGCGGCGGGGGCGGCGGCCCCGAACCGGGCCGCGGTCCAGGCGGCCCCGAGGGCGACGGGCCGGACGCCGAGGCGGCGAAGAAGGAGGAGCCGGGCGGCGGCGCGCTGGGCGCCCGGATCGAGCGGAACCTGCACAAGCACCTCGAGCAGGCCGCCGCCATCCTGACCGAGAACCGCCTGCAGGTGCTGGCTCTCACGCACGCGCTGGAGTTCCACAAGACCCTCACCGGCGAGGACGTCGTCGCCGTTCTCGAAGGCACCCAGGGCCCGCTGGTGGACGGCCGTCCCTACCGGGCCGAGGGCGTCCGCGAGGAGCTGGAGGAGTACCACCGCACCGCCGTCGAGGCGCACCGCCAGCACTCGCCGGTCGGCGTCCGGCTGCCGCACATCGGGCCCGACGTCGTGCCCGGCGAGCTCGCGGTGGCCATGACCGGCCATCCGGAGGGCGACAAGTCCACCCCGCACGAGGAGCCGGGAACTCAGGCGCCGTAGCGGCGTTCGCGTTCCGCGTAGTTGCGCAGCGCGCGCAGGAAGTCGACCCGGCGGAAGTCGGGCCACAGGGCCTCGACGAACGAGAACTCGCTGTGCGCGCTCTGCCAGAGCAGGAACCCCGACAGCCGCTGCTCGCCCGAGGTGCGGATGACCAGGTCGGGGTCGGGCTGGCCGCGCGTGTAGAGGTGCTCGGCGATGTGCTCGACGTCGAGGATCTCGGCGAGCTCCTCGATCGAGGTGCCCTGCGCGGCGTGCGACTGCAGCAGGGAGCGCACGGCGTCGGCGATCTCGCGCCGGCCGCCGTAGCCGATGGCGATGTTCACGTGCCCGCCGGTGTTGGCCCGGCTGCCCGCCTCCAGCTCCTTCAACCGGCTGGCGGTGGCCGCAGGCAGCAGGTCGAGCGCGCCGACGGGGTGGACGTGCCAGCGGCCGGTGCCGGCGATGCGGGCCGCCACGTCCTCGCTGATGCCCAGGATGTCGGTCAGCTCGCGGGGCGAGCGGCCGACCAGGTTGTCGGTGGACAGCATGAACAGGGTGACGACCTCGACCCCGAGCTCGTCGCACCAGCCGAGGAACTCGAGGATCTTGTCGCCGCCCGCCCGGTGCCCCTCGGCGGTCGCGGCGCCCAGCTGCTTGGCCCAGCGGCGGTTGCCGTCGAGGATGACCCCGATGTGCCGGGGGACCGCCGACGGGGTCAGGACCGCGGTGATCCGGCGCTCGTAGGCGCGGTACAGCAGCTGGCGCAGGCCCATGTCGGCCACGGTATCGGCAGACGAACGAGTGATGGGGCGCCTCCGCCGGATGTCACTCACAGCAGACCTCGCTACCGTGGGCGGATGGGCGAGGTCGAGCGCGAGAACGAACGGACGGGTGAGAACCCGCCGGAACGGCTGGTGGGGCGCCTCGAGGACCGTCTCGGTCAGGCCCATCAGACCGTCCGCGAGGTCAAGGATCAGGTCCGCGAGAAGGCCGAACTGGCCCAGCAGACCGTCCGCGAGAAGGCCGAACTGGTCAAACCCAAGCTGCGGGGCTGGCTGCACGCGGGCACCTTCCCGCTGGCGGTGACCCTGGGCGCCGTCCTGGTGCTGGTCTCCCCCGAGGGCCGCGTCCGGGTGGCCTCGGCGGTGTTCGCGGTGACGGCGTCCCTGCTCTTCGGGGTGAGCGCGCTGTACCACCGCGGCCACTGGAGCCCCCGGACCACCCGCCTGCTGAAGCGGATGGACCACGCGAACATCTTCCTGATCATCGCCGGCACCTACACGCCGTTCAGCGTGCTGCTCCTGGCCCCGGGCCCGGCCCGCACGCTGCTGTGGATCGTCTGGTCGGGCGCCCTGGCCGGGGTCGCCTTCCGGGTGCTGTGGGTCGGCGCCCCGCGCTGGCTGTACGTGCCCGTGTACATCGCGCTCGGCTGGGTGGCCGTCGTCTACCTGCCCGAGTTCTGGGCCGCGCCCGGGCACGCCGTCGCCATCGTCACGTTGATCCTGGTGGGCGGCCTCTTCTACACCGTGGGGGCGATCATCTACGGCACCAAGCGGCCCAACCCGAGCCCGCGGTGGTTCGGCTTCCACGAGCTGTTCCACGCCTTCACCGTGGCCGCGTTCCTGGCCCACTGGGTGGGCGCGGCCATCGCCGTGGGGTCGGTCCCCAGCTGACGCCTCTAGCCCCCCGGTTCGTGATCATGCAGAAACGTTGACGCGCTGGGACACGCCCGGCCGGTCTCGCGCGCTCCGGCGTCAACGTTTCTGCATGATCACGAACTGAGCTGGGCGGTCAGCTCCGCCACCGTGCCCACGGGCAGCCGGCAGGCGAAGTTCTCGCAGACGAAGGCCCGGGGCGCGTCCGAGCCACCCCGGTCGGCGAGCAGCGGCACCCCGGCCGCGTCCGGCGTCCCGGCACTGATCACGAGCCCCGGGCGGGTGGAGGCCAGCGCGGCGCCCTGCAGCGCGTCGCGTCCCGGGCCCGCGGGGCCCGCGACGGCCACCTCCCGCGGCCCCGCGACGAGGGCCTGAGCGACCGCCAGCCCCCAGCCGACGGCCTGGGGTGAGCGGGCGGCCAGCGCCTTCGTCACCCCGAGCGCCCGCTCTCCCGCCTCGGTGTGCCGGGCCGAGCCGGTCAGCGCGCCGTAGGCGAGCAGGGCGCCGGCCGCCGCGGACGTCCCGGACGGGTAGGCGTTGTCGGACGGGTCGGCCGGGCGGCGGACGGCGGCCAGCGCCGCGTCCGTGCCGTCGGCGGGGGTGTCGTGCAGGCCGTCGGCGTCGAGGAACTGGGCCAGGACGACGTCGAGCAGGCTTCCGGCCGCCGCGAGCCACCGGGCGGCGCCGGTCTCGCTGGTGGTCGTCGCGTGCAGCGTGAGCAGGCCCTCGGCCAGGTCGGCGTAGTCCTCCAGGACACCGGCCGGCGCGCCGACGGTGCCGTCGCGACTGACCCGGCGCAGGCGGTCGTCGACCAGGTGGACGCCGAGCAGCAGGTCGGCGGCGCGGGTCGCCGCCTCGAGCAGGTCGGGTCGCTCGAGCAGGACGCCGGTCTCGGCCAGCGCGGCGACGGCCAGCCCGTTCCAGGCGGCCACCACCTTGTCGTCAAGACCGGGCTGCGGGCGGCCGGCCCGGTGCGCGGCGAGGCGGGCGCGGGCATCGGTCCAGCGGTCGGCGTCGGGCGTGCCGTCCACCAGGCGGGTGAGTTGCAGCGTGGAGGTGCCCTTCTCGAACGTGCCCCGGCCGGTGACGGCGAGCAGCTCGGCCGCCCAGGCCCCGTCGTCCGGGCCGAGCACCTCGACCAGTTGCTCGGGGGTCCAGACGTAGGTCAGGCCCTCCTCGCCGTCCGTGTCGGCGTCCAGCGAGGAGGCGAACCCGCCCTGCGCGGTGCTGAGGTCGCGGACGATGAAATCGCATGTCTCGAGCGCGATCCGGGCGCTCTGCGGGCTGCCGGTGAGCCGCCAGTGGTGCAGGTAGACGCGAGCCAGCTGGGCGTTGTCGTAGAGCATCTTCTCGAAGTGGGGCACCACCCAGGCGGCGTCGACGCTGTAGCGGGCGAACCCACCCGCGACCTGGTCGTAGATGCCGCCGCGGGCCATCGCGGTCAGCGTCCGGTCGGCGATACCGCCTGCGGTGGAGGCTGTTTCGGACGGTGTCGCGGCGTGCCGGAGCAGGAACTCCAGCACCATGGACGGCGGAAACTTGGGCGCTCCGCCGAACCCGCCGCGCGCGGCGTCCTCCTGCCCGGCCAGGATGCGCACCGCCTCGGCCAGCAACCCGGGCGAGGGGACGCCGTCCAGGGTCGGAATCGTCCGCTCGGCGAGCGCTTCCGCAATCCCCGCACTGGCCTGGAGGACCTCGGGGCGCCGGTCGCGCCAGGTCTCCTCGATCGCCGTGAGCAGCTGCCGGAACGAGGGCAGCTGCGGGTGCGGCCGGTTCGGGAAGTAGGTGCCCGCGTAGAACGGCCGGCCCTCGGGGGTGAGGAAGACCGTCATCGGCCAGCCGCCCTGGCCGGTCAGCGCCTGGGTGGCCGCCATGTAGACCGCGTCGACGTCCGGTCGTTCCTCCCGGTCCACCTTGACGTTGACGAACGACGCGTTCATCTGGGCCGCGGTCGCCTCGTCCTCGAACGACTCGTGGGCCATCACGTGGCACCAGTGACAGGCGGCGTACCCGATGCTGAGCAGGACGGGTACGTCCCGCTCGCGGGCGGCCTCGAACGCCGCGTCGGACCACTCCCACCAGTCGACCGGGTTGTCCCGGTGCTGCTGCAGGTACGGCGAGGTGGACTGCCCGAGGCGATTCACTCCTCCACCCTGCCACCCCACTCCAAGATCACCGTTCGAGTGCGCCGATCGCGAGTACGACTCGAGTTCGGTGCACCGGCCCGGTGATCTTCGGCGTCAGGTGCTGCGGAGCCCGTCGGTCACGAGGTCGCAGAGCCGGATCGCCTGGGCCCGGTGCTCGGGTGCGGCCACCGCCATCACCCCGGCCAGCAGCGCCGCGACGTCGTCGGCACGGACGTCGGGGCGCAGATCGCCCGCGACAGCGCCGGCCCTGAGGAACCGCTCGACGACGCGGACCGGGTTGGCGCGCATCGGCCCCGCCTCGAGCCGGCCGGCGGCCATCAGGCTGCGCAGGGTCTCGGTCATCCCGTGCTTGGTCCGGGCCCAGTCCACGAAGTCGTGGTTCCAGCGGCGCAGCGCCTCGGCCGGCGGGTACTGCCCGAGCAGTTCGACCGCCTGGGCACCCCACGTGAGATCGCCGAGGTGGTGGCGTTCCTCGCCTCGGACGGCGCGAGCTACGTCACCGGCCAGAACATCAAGGTCGCCGGCGGCCTGGGTCTCGGGGGTTAGCGCGCGCGGAGGCTTCGCGGGAGCGGTCCGTACGCAGGACGGCGAGCAGCTCGTCGTAGGGGCCGACCAGGTAGGCGACGTCTCCGGCGGCGAACCGGGTGTCGCGCCGCGGCGGGTACTCCAGCGCCCCGTGGGCCCGGGCCAGCGCGACCACCCGCGTGCTGGCCGCCAGCTCGCGCATGGCCAGCCCGTCGAGACCGCTGCCGGGCGCCACGGTCAACGCGGCGACCAGCATCGGGGTATCGGCGACGTAGAAGGTGTTCTGCACATCGAGACCGAGCGCGGCCCCGACGAACCAGGGGGCGGCCAGCGCCGCGGTCGAGCGCACCGAGTCGAAGCCGAAGCTGCGCTCCACCGTGCGGGCCAGGTTGCGGTCGAAGAGCCGCAGCACGAGCGGCACGTCGCTGCGCCGGTCACCGAGCACGTCGTTCACCGCGAGCCCGGTCTCGATGTTGACCAGGTCGTTGCTGGTCACCACCGCGACCGCCCGGGCGTGGGTGAGGTGCACCGCGGCCAGCGTGTCGGGCTGCGTCGCGTCGCCGGCCACCACCGGGACCCCGAGCGCCTTCGCGTGCGCGAGGTACCGGTTGCCCTCGTCGGACTCGACCACCACGACCTTCAGGTCCTGCCGGACGAGCAGCTCGACCACCCGGATGCCGATCGCCCCGAGCCCCACGACCACCACGTGCCCGGACAGCCGGGTCACCCGCAACCGGCCCAGCGACTCCTGGATCTGCCGGCTGACCAGCACGTTCGTGATCAGCGCGAAGAACACCGTGGCCAGCATCGCGCCGACCAGCATCAGGCAGATCGCGTAGATCCGCAGCCAGGTCGGCTCGTCGCGGAAGTAGAAGTCGCCGTAGCCGACGGTGCCGATCGTCTCGACGGTGAAGTAGAGCGCGTCGAGCACCGACATGCCCTCCCCCTCGGGTTCGCGGTACCCGAGGTGCAGGACGGTCGTCGACAGGGCGATCAGCGCGACCAACCCGACGAGGATCCACCGCAGCCGGGCGTCGAGGGCCTGCGCCGCCGACCGCTGCAACTGCGCGAACCACTGCCGGACCGCCCCGAAACCGGCTGAGGACGAATCGCTCTCGGCCCGGCGCGCGGCCGCCGCGGCCCCGCCGTACCGGGCCCCCGTCGTCCCGACCGCCGGCTCCTCCGGTTCGGCGAACCGGGCCACCCGTACGCCGGCCGCCCGCAGCTGCGCCGGCGAACCGAGGACGGTGACGGAATCACCGGGGCCGACCGACACGTCGCGCCCGGGGCAGAGGACGGGCGGACCGTCGTCCCGCGGTTCGACCGCCACGGGGGCGAGGTCGCCGTACAGCTCGCGCAGGGTGGCGCGCCGCGGCGGCCGCACGGTGGCCACGACGAACCTCTGCCCGGCCAGCTCCAGCTCGTGCGCGCCGCCGCGCACGCAGGCCTCGACCAGCGACGGCGCCGACAGCCGGGCCACGTCGAGCACGGCGGCCCCGGTCGCGGCGACCGCCCGGCCCACGGCCGGGTTGCGGATCTGGACGACGATCCGCAGGTCCGGGCGCAGCTCCCGGGCCAGCAGGGTCGTCTCGAGGGTGTGCAGGTCGTCGCTGTCGACGGAGATCAGCGCGACCGCGGTCTCGATCCCGGCGGCGCGCAGGGTCTCGGGCAGCCGGGCGTCGAGCTCCAGCCACGGGACGTCCCAGCCCTGAACGATCCGGACCAGCCGCCGGTCGGGGTGGTCGTCGACCACGACGACCGGTACGCCCGACCCGTGCATCTGCTCGATCGTGCGCAGCCCCTCCTCGTGCAGCCCGCACACGATGACGTGGTCCTTGAGCGGCTCGGGCACGCGCTCATCATGGCCGAACGCACAGGTCAGCCGTGTTACGAACCTCTGTTCGTGATCAAGGAAAGTTCCAGTCTGATACGGCACCCGCCCCACGACGAACACTTCGGGTCAGACTGGAACTTTCCTTGATCACGAACTAGATGACGGGGGGACGGCCCGCGCGCGTCATCCGCCAGACGGTGCGCCAGCTGATCCGCCGTCGCCCGCCCGCCTCGTCGCGGACGCCCTCCCAGTAGCCCTTGGCCACCTCGCGCGCGTCGGCCCGCTTGCGCAGCCGCACGGCCGTGATCAGCGCCCACACACTCACGTAGAGCACGCCCACGGGGAACGGCAGGTTCCGCCGGGCCAACCAGACCCGGTTGCGGGCCGAGAGCCGGTAGTACTCGCCGTGCCGGGTCGGCGCGATCACCGGGTGGTTCACCACGATGTCGCCGTCGTAGAAGACCCGGTACCCGGCGTCCCAGACCCGCCAGGCCAGCTCGATGCCCTCGTGGGCGTACCAGAACTCGCCGGGCCAGCCGTCGGTCGCGTCGAACACCGAGCGGCGCATGGCCACGCCGCCCTCCCAGACGGCCACCACGTCGGAGCTGCGGGCCGGGTCACCCACCCGCAACCGCGGCGTCCAGCGGCGCGGGGCCGGCGTGCCGTCGGCGGCCTCCACCCGGGGCTGGATCAGCCCCAGCGACGAGTCGGCCGCGAACTTGGCGGCCAGCCGGGCCAGGGTGTCAGGGGTCGGGAGCGAGGCGTCGTCGTCCAGGAAGAACAGCAGTTCACCGCGCACGTGCGGGACGCCGGCGTTGCGGCCGGCGGGGATGCCCAGGTTCTCGGGCAGGCCCAGCCCACGTACGCCCGGCGGCAGCCCGGTCGGTTCCCAGCCGTTGCCGACCACGACCGCGTCGATCTCGACGCCGCGCTGGGCGAGGAGCGACTCGAGCGCGCGGTGCAGGTCGTCGGGGCGCTTGCCCTGGGTCAGGACGACGACGCCGAACCGGGCGACCTGCGGCGGCGCCGCCTCGGCGGTGCCGGTGGGATCCACGGCCTCGTCCACCCCGCTCACCGCAGCCGCGCCGAGTTCAGCACCGCGGCCAGGTGCCCCGCGACCGTCACCAGCGCGGCGACCAGCAGGCCGCCGAGCAGCACCTGGGTCGCGGTGTGCGAGCCGAGCGCCAGGTCGACGACGGCGGCGGCCAGGACCAGCAGGGACAGCTCGACGGAGTGGAACACGCGGTGGAACGGCACGATCTTGGCCATACCCCGTAGCCGCCGGACGAGTCCCACCGTGGGCACCCGCACGGCCTCGGCGTCCTTCATGGCGGTCATCCCGTACTGCCCCCGCGAGACGTGCACCAGGTCGTTCTCGACCTTGTTCAACGCCACCAGCAGGGCCAGCACGGCCCCGGCGAACAGCGCCGGGTCGGCCAGCGTGGCCAGCAACCGCTCGAAAGCGCCCGTCCCGGAAGCGGTCACGAGCGGCCCGGCGCCGAACCCGCCACCGGTCGCGACCCGGACGCCGAGGGCCAGCGCGATGCCGCACTCGGCCACGTAGTGCCCGACCCGGTCGAGGTAGATGCCCAGGGGGGACGACGTCTGGCGCCAGCGGGCGACCTCCCCGTCGCAGCAGTCGAGCAGCATCTGCAGCTGCACGAGCAGGGCGGCCAGCACCGCCCCGCCGATGCCGACCCACGTGGTGGCCACCGCCGACGCGGCGGCCGCCGCGATCATCAGCCAGGTCACCGCGTTCGCCGACGCCCCCGCGGCCAGCAGGGGCCGGGTCAGGTAGGGCGAGATCTGCCGCAGGTAGGCGTGCGCCACCCAGTGCTCGGCGGCGGCCCGGCTGCGCACGTGCTCCGGCTGCCCGATCTCGCGGATCTGCGCGATGGTCGGGTGCTCGGGCCGCTGCGCCAGGGCCGGTCCGGGAGCGGGCTCGGTGGCCGGGTTCACGAGGCTCCTTCGACAGTCCGTGTCTCGACGGTGACTCGTGAGTCATCGTCTGTCCAGTCCCGCAGGCTGCCCACGACCGCCTCGACGAGCACCAGCGCGGCCAGCAGCCAGGTACCGGGCGTCGCGACCCGCGGGGCGAGCGTGCTGACGACCCCCAGCACGAGGGCGAGCAGCAGCCTGCCATCAGTACCGGTGCCACGGCGAACCGCGGCCGCGCCGTCCCGGACCCCGTAGACGTGCAGGTAGTGGGCCAGGGCCGTGGCCGTCACCAGCGCGAGGGCCGCCTCGGGGGCGACGTCGACCCGCTCGACCAGGACCCACAGGGCGACCAGCTCGGCCACCGCCAGCACCGCAGGGGCCAGCGCCGCGAAGGCCGTCGCCTCGACCGTGGCCCGGCGCAGCGCCGGGCCGAGGACGGGACCGCCCGCGAACAGCGCGGCCAGCTTCGGGGCGTCCACGGACGAGGACCGCCGCCGCACGGCGAACGCGGCCAGCATGTACCCGGCGGCCAGGGCCCCGCCCGCGACCAGCAGGGCCAGCGTGCCGCGCGGCGTCCAGACGGCGGCGGCCACGCTGATCAGCAGGAACCGCTCCCCCACCGGGAAGTGCCCGAGCCGGCGGACCCACGAGAAGCCGGGGTCGGGGCGGGCGATGCGGTTGAACCGCAGCGGCTCGGCGTTGCGCACCCACGTGTTCGGCCGCGTCGCGCCGCGCAGGTACCCGCGCTGCAGGCCCCAGCCGACCTCGAACTCGTTGCGGAACGTCTGCAGCACCACGGCGACGGCCGCCAGCAGCCAGACCGGGTGCCCGGCCCGGTCGGAGGCGAACGCCAGCGCGCCGATCACGGCGAACTCCTTGACCCGGTCGGTGCTGGCGTCGAGCCAGGCCCCGAACCGGGAGAACCGGCGGCGGAACCGGGCCAGTTCGCCGTCCACGCAGTCGACCAGCAGGGACAGCTGCAGCAGGACGGCGCCGAGCACCGCCCAGCCCCGGCCGCCGGTCCCGCTCGCGGCCAGGCAGAGCGCGGCGCCCAGGCCGATCAGCAGGGAGGCGACCGTCACCTGGTTCGGGGTGACCCCCAGCCGCAGGGCCAGGTCGGTCAGCCGCCAGGACAGCCGCCGGACGACGAGGGTCGAGTAGACGCCGTCCCCGCCGCGGGCGGCCTCCCGCAGCCGCACGTAGCGCTCGTCCAGCGCCGCCACCCCGGCCCGGGCCGAACGGGTCTCGGCCGCGTCCAGCGGGTGCGCCCAGACGTACCCGGTGAGCGGCACCGGGGTGACCCCGACCCCGGCCGCGGCCAAGGCGCGGGTCAGCTCGAGCAGGGGGACGTCGTCCGCCCCGTTCTCGAGCTCCTCCGCCAGCTGCGCGGCGCGGGCCCGGTCCGGCCCGTCGATCTTGAGCACGTCCAGGAACTGCCAGCTCGCCGGCTCGGGACCCGGGGCGGCGAGGGCCGCGGAGCCGAGGCGGGGGTCGTCCAGGACGGCGCCGAGCGGGACCGCGGACAGCACCAGGTCGGCCGGGATCAGGGCCAGGGGCCGGTCGCTACGGGCGGCGATGCGCTGGGACAGGGGGCCCTCGGGGGTGAGCGCGACCAGCGGGACCTGTGCGCGCAGCGCGGCCATCAGGTCGGCCGAGCTGTCCGGGCCCGCCGCCGGCAGCAGGGCCACGTCGAGCGGACGCGTCTGTGTGTCTGCCGCCACCACGCACGGGAATTTAGCACCGCGGTTAGGAGCCCGCCGCGACCTGCGAATACTGTCGAGGGCTGATGTCACTGAGACATGGCACACCGCATAACTCGTGCCAATGCTGGCACGATGGCATCAACGGCCCCGACGACGGGCCGGTGAACACGAAGAAAAGATCTCAAGGAGTACGCGTGACCGCACAGGTGATCATCCTCGCTGCCGGGATGGGGACGCGCCTCGGCCGGCCGCACCCGAAGCCGCTCACCAAGCTGGAGACGGGCCAGACGATCATGGCCCAGCAGTTCCAGCGCGTCCGGGACGCGTTCGGGCCGGACGTGCGGATCACCGTGATCGTCGGGTTCAAGATGGACCTGATCATGGAGGCGCACCCCGACGCGCTGTTCGTCTACAACGAGGTCTACTCGGAGACGAACACCTCCAAGAGCCTGCTGAAGGGCCTGCGCAGCACGTGGGAGGGCGGCGTGCTGTGGATGAACGGTGACGTCGTGTTCGACAAGGGTGTCCTGGAGGGCATCGCGGACCGGATCGGCGGCGACCAGAGCTTCGTCTGCGTCAACACCGCCTCGGTCGCCGAGGAGGAGGTCAAGTACACCCTCGGCGGCGACGGTTTCATCGACGCCCTGTCGAAGCAGGTCGTCGGCGGGCTGGGCGAGGCCGTGGGCATCAACTACATCTCCGAACGGGACAAGGCCGCGTTCGTCGAGCGGCTGGCCGAGTGCGACGACCAGGACTACTTCGAGCGTGGCCTGGAGCTCGCGATCGAACGTGACGGGGTCAGGATCCTCCCCGTCGACATCTCCGAGCACTTCGTGGTCGAGGTCGACTTCGAGGACGATCTGGCCCGGGCCAACCAGCTGCACGGCTGACCTGGCAAACTCCACCCGGGGGCCTCCGACCGACAGTCCGAGAATCAGGCGAGGGCAACAGCGCGATGTACGTGCCGGTGACGGTGTCCAACTTCCTCCGGTCCCCCAACCGGGGTACCGCGGCCGCGATGGCCAACGCCGTGCGGAACAAGCAGCGGGCCCGGCGCCGGCTGGCCCGCGCGGCCAACCGCGTCGACCGCGAGCCGCCCGGCCCGGCCCCCGCGGCCGAGGTGATCGTCTATTTCGCCGACGACCCGCGGAAGCTGTACCAGCTCGACCAGTGGCTGCCCGTGCTGGCCGAGCTGCACAAGCGGCACCAGGTGCTGATCGCGCTGCGCAAGATGGACTCGCTGCTCGACCTGCGCGCCCGCACCTTCATCCCGTCGGTCTACGTGCGCCGGCTGGCCGACCTGCTCGAGCTGTACGACGAGCTGGAGCCCAAGGTCGCCATCTACGTCAACAACGGCGTCGCGAACTTCCAGTCGCTGGCCGTCTCGACCATGCTCCACGTGCACGTGAACCACGGCGAGAGCGACAAGGTCAGCATGGTCTCCAACCAGGCCAAGTCCTACGACCGGGTGTTCGTGGCCGGTGAGGCCGCCGAGCGCCGGCACGCGGCCGCACTGATCGACTTCGACCAGCGCAAGCTCGTGCGCGTCGGGCGCCCCCAGCTCGACCTGACCTTCCCGCCGCAGCTGCCGCCGACCACCCGGCGCACCGTGATGTACGCGCCCACGTGGGAGGGCGAGAACGACTTCAACAACTACACGTCCGTCGACGTGTACGGGCCGGCGATCGTGTCCCAGCTGCTGGACCTGCCCGACGTCCGGCTCGTCTACCGGCCGCACCCGCGGGTCCTGACCAGCACCGACCCCGGTGTGGCGGCCGGGCACCAGGAGATCCTCCGGCTGCTGGAGGCGGCCGACCGCCGCGACCCCGGCGCCGGGCACACGTCGTCCATGGAGGGCAACACGCTGGCCCTCTTCGGGCACGCCGACGCGATGGTCACCGACGTGTCCAGCATCGGTCTCGACTTCCTCTACCTGCGCACCGAGAAGCCGCTGTTCATCGCCGACCGGCGCAACGACCGCGACCTGCTCGCGGTGGACGCGCCGATCAGCGCGGCCTGCGATGTGATCGACGCGGGCACGATCGCCACCCTGGGCGCGACGGTGGCCGCCCGCCTGGACAGCGACCAGCGGCTGAGTTCACGGCAGGAGCTGCGCCAGTTCTACTTCGGCGACCTGGCCCCCGGTGAGAGCACCGAGCGGTTCCTGGCCGCCGTCTCCGAGGTCATCGCCCAGCGCGACCGGCTGATCCAGGGGATGGCCCACCCGCACGGCGGGTCGTCGGCCGCGGCGGCCGCGGGCGACCTGGGGGACGACGACTCCCCCGCCTCGTTCCAGGGGCACGGAGCGCTGGCCTCAGCCGGGGAGACTGCTCAGGACTGAGGCTCGTCCGGGCCCTTCGGGGCTTCGGGCGACCGGGTCGGGTCGGGGCTGTACTGCACCCGGCGCACGTGCGTGACCATGCTGCGGATCAGCAGGATCACGGCGATCACCAACCCGAACGTGACCAGGAACCCGATCAGCCCGGGGGTCACCTTGTCGTCCGGCGGGGTCTTCTGCTGGACGTCGGCCAGCCAGAGCGCGGCGTTGAGCCCGACGGTCATGACTCCTCCTCACGGATGCCGGCGAACAGGTCGTCCTCCGGCAGCGTCGTCTGCACGTGGCTGCGGGCCAGCTGGTAGTCCTCGGTCGGCCACAGCTCGCGCTGCATCTCCAGCGGGATCGAGAAGAACCAGCCGTCGGGGTCGATCTGCGTGGCGTGGGCCAGCAGCGCCTTGTCCCGCCGTTCGAACCACGCCCCCACGTTCACCTGGGTGGTGATCTCCGGCTCGGGGCCCATCTTCTCGGCCCACTCCTCGCGGCGCTTCATCCAGTCGGCGAACGGCGACTCCAGCCCCCGGGCCAGGAGCGCCTCGTGGAACGTCAACATCTTCTTGGTGCTGAAACCCCGGTCGTAGTAGAGCTTCTGGGGCTGCCACGGCTCGTCGGGGCCCGGGTAGCGGGTCGGGTCGCCGGCCGCCTCGAACGCCTCCATCGAGACCTTGTGGCACATGATGTGGTCGGGGTGCGGGTAACCGCCGTTCTCGTCGTATGTGGTCATCACGTGCGGGCGGAACTGACGGACGAGCTTGACCAGAGGGGCGCTGGCGGTCTCCAGGGGTTCCAGGGCGAAGCAGCCGTCCGGTAGCGGCGGCAGCGGGTCACCCTCGGGCAGCCCCGAGTCCACGAAGCCCAGCCACCGGTGCTGCACGCCTAGGGCCTCGGCGGCGGCGGCCATCTCCTTGCGGCGCACCTCGGCCATGTCCCGCTCGATGTCGGCGTTCCCCTGCAGCCGGGGGTTGAGGATGTCACCGCGCTCGCCGCCGGTGCAGCTGACCACCAGCACCTCGACACCCTCGTCCACGTACCGGGCCAGGGTCGCCGCACCCTTGCTGGACTCGTCGTCCGGGTGAGCGTGCACCGCCATCAGCCGCAGTTGCTGGGCCACCAGCTCGTCCTCCTTCGGATGGCAGCCGCGGGGCCGCCCACTGCCGACCATCATTCCCGATCCCCGTCCTCGGGTACTCAGCGACCCGTGCCCCGCCCCCATTCCCCGTCGATCATGCGCAAACGCAGCACCGCCCCGTCGATCATGCGCAAACGCAGCACCGCCCCGTCGATCATGCACAAACGCAGGGTCCACCTGTCCAGGTCGCGAAATGCCGGGCCGGCGACGTTCATCGAGGTGCCACTGGTCCGGGCGCTCGACGGTCCGACCGTCCATGGGCACGGTGTCACACAGTGCTCGTCCGGTGGGCGCGGTGTCACACCGTGCCCACATGGATCGACGGCCGGAAACACCGGGCCTCCTCAGACGCCGACGAGCCTGTGCTGCGTTTGCGCATGATCGACGGCGTCATGCTGCGTTTGCGCATGATCAACGGCGTCATGCTGCGTTTGCGCATGATCAACGGGGATGGGGTGGGGGGCCGGGACGGCGGAGCGGCGGGCCGGGGATGATGGTCCCGTGACCGACTCACCGACGGCCCCTTCCCCGGCCGCCCCCGCCACCGACCTGGGCGCCCGGTACGGCCGCCGCCCGGGTGGCTACCGGCGGCTCGTGGTGAGCGGCGTCGTCCTGGCCGTGGCCCTGGTGGCCTGGCTGGGCTGGACCGCGGTCCGGGTCGGTGACCCCGAGATCTCCTACCAGGACGTCGGGTTCTCGGTGATCTCCGACGGCCAGGCCCAGATCACCTTCCGGGTCCGGTTCGCCGGCCGAGTGCCGGCCGCCACCCGGGCGGCGTGCACCGTGCAGGCGCAGAACGTGCTGCACACGGAGATCGGCCGCAAGGACGTGACGGTCGGCCCGGCCCGCGAGCGCCGGGTCCAGGTGACCGCCCAGCTGCCGACGAGCGAACGGGCCAACTCCGTGACCGTCACTGGCTGTGCGCTGTTGTGACGGCTTGTCCTTTCCGGTGATCCCGCTAGGCTTGTCGTTTCTGCATGTCACATGGGGTATCCCCTCAGAGCACGCGAAACACCCGGCGGTCGGTGGTGGTTCACCGGCCGCCGACACAATGATTGGAGCGAGCCGTGACCGACACGAGCGACGCCGTCACCTGGCTGACCAACGAGGCCTACGACCGGCTGAAGAACGAGTTGGAGTACCTCTCGGGTGAGGGCCGGGTCGAGATCGCCAAGAAGATCGAGCTCGCTCGCGAGGAAGGCGACCTGCGCGAGAACGGCGGGTACCACGCCGCCAAGGAGGAGCAGGGCAAGCGCGAGGCGCGCATCCGCGTGCTCAAGCAGCTGCTCGAGAACGCCCAGGTCGGTGAGGCCGCCCCCGACGACGGGACGGTCGCTGCGGGGTCCGTCGTCACCGTCGACATGTTCGGCGACGAAATGCTGTTCCTGCTGGGCAGCCGCGAGGCCGCCGAGGGCACGGAGATCGACGTCTACAGCGAGAAGAGCCCGCTGGGGTCGGCCATCCTCGGCCACAAGGTCGGCGACGAGGTCAGCTTCACCGCGCCGAACGGCAAGCAGGTACCGGTGAAGATCCTGAAGGCCGAGCCGTACCGGGGCTGAGCGCGGACCGGGCGCGGCGTCAGCGCGTCGCCGCCCGCTGGTACTGGGCGATCGACAGGGGCACGAACACCGCGAGGATCGCGACGATCCACAGCGCCGAGTAGAGCACCGGGTGCTGCAGCGACCAGACGTCGGGCGTGGGTAGCGCCGGGCTGGTGTTGCCGAACAGGTCACGCCCGGCCTGGGTGACCGCCGAGACCGGGTTCCAGTTGGCGACCCACTTCACCGCGGCCGGGAAGTTGTTCTGCGGCACGAAGGTGTTGGCGACGAACGTCAGCGGGAAGATCACCATGAAGCTGGCGTTGTTCACCACCTCGACCGTGCGCGCGGCCAGCCCCACCGACGCCATGACCCACGAGATGGCGTAGGCGAACGCGAGCAGCAGCACGAACCCGCCGAGCGCCTCGAGCACCGAGGTGCGGATGCGCCAGCCGATCACCAGGCCGGTGAGGCCCATGATCACCACGGTCACGACGTTGATGCCGACGTCGGCCGCGGTGCGCCCGAGGACGACCGCCGAACGGGACATCGGCAGCGTGCGGAACCGGTCGATCATGCCCTTCTGCAGGTCCTCTGCGAGGCTGACCCCGGTGAACGTGGCGCCGAAGATAACCGTCTGCACGAAGATGCCGGGCACCAGGAACTCGCGGTAGCCGACCCCCGGCACATCGATGGCACTGCCGAAGATGTAGCCGAACAGCAGGATGAACATGATCGGCGACAGGGTCGCGAAGACCAGGATGTCGGGCACCCGGCGGATCTTGATCAGGTTGCGGCGGAAGACGGAGACCCCGTCGACCAGGCCCAGTCGCAGCGCGTTCACGCCACCACCTCCTTCTGCGGGGAGCCGGCTCGGGACTCCTCGGCCACGTGCCCGGTCAGGGTGAGGAAGACGTCGTCCAGCGTCGGGCGCCGCACCGCCACGTCGAGCACGTCGACCTGCCGCTCGCCCAGGGCCGTGAGGGCCTCGACCAGCGCTGCGGCACCGGTCGAGGACCCCTCCACCGAGACGGACAGCTTGCGCGTGTGGGGGTCGGTGGTGACGGCGCCCCGGCCGACCCGCTCGAGCACCTCGGTGGCCACCGGCACCTGGTCCGCGGACCCGACGACCAGCTCGATCACCTCGCCGCCGACCTGGGCCTTCAACTCGTCGGCCGTGCCCCGGGCGATGACCCGCCCCTGGTCGACGACGACGATCAGGTCGGCCAGCCGGTCGGCCTCCTCCAGGTACTGGGTGGTGAGCAGCACGGTCGCGCCGTCGGCCACCAGCTCGGCGATGACCTGCCACATGTCGTTGCGGCTGCGCGGGTCGAGGCCCGTGGTCGGCTCATCGAGGAACAGCACCTTCGGGCGGGCCACCAGGGCACCGGCCAGGTCGAGCCGGCGACGCATGCCGCCCGAGTACGTCTTCACCGGCCGGTCGCCCGCGTCCTCCAGCCGGAACTGGGCCAGCAGCTCGCCCGCCCGCTCCCGGGCCCGGCGCCGGCCGAGGTGGTAGAGGTTGCCGACCAGCTCGAGGTTCTCGCGGCCCGTCAGGTACTCGTCGACCGCGGCGTACTGGCCCGAGACGCCGATCAGCTCGCGCACCCGGCCGGGCTGTCTCAGGACGTCGACCCCGGCCACCTCGGCGGAGCCCGAGTCGGGCTTCAGGAGGGTGGTCAGCACCCGCACGGTCGTCGTCTTGCCCGCGCCGTTCGGGCCCAGCAGGCCGAGGACGGTGCCCTCGGCCACCTCCAGGTCGAGCCCGTCCAGGGCCTTGACCGACCCGTACGTGCGGACCAGCGCGCTGGCTCGGATGGTCATGGAGGACGTCGTCGTGGCCACGGTCACAAGCTACTGACCGGGTCCGACAATGCCACGCGATTTTCGGCCGGCGCCTCGCCGACGGGCAGGTCTCAGGCCCCTCTGGCAGGATTCATGGTCATGTGCGGACTAGCTGGAGAGGTCCGTCTGGACGGTTCACGCGCCGATGTCGCCGCTGTGGAACGCATGGCGGACACGATGAACGACCGCGGCCCCGACGACGGGGGCGCCTGGTCACAGGGACGGGTGGCGCTCGCTCACCGGCGGCTGAGGATCATCGATCTGTCGGCGGCCAGCGGGCAGCCGATCGTCGACTCGGCCGCGGGTGTGACCGGAGTGTTCAACGGCTGCATCTACAACTACCAGGAGGTCCGGGCGGAGCTGGCCGCCCTGGGCCACCGGTTCTTCTCCACCGGTGACAGCGAGGTCGTGGTCAAGGCCTACGTCGAGTGGGGGGACGACTTCGTCGACCACCTGATCGGGATGTTCGCGATCGCCCTGGTCGAGCGCGACTCGGGTCGCGTCGTCCTGGCCCGCGACCGGCTGGGCATCAAGCCGCTCTACCTGGCCGAGACGCCGACCGCCGTCCGGTTCGCCAGCACCCTGCCCGCGCTGCTGGCCGGTGGTGACGTCGACACCTCGATCGACCGGGTGGCGCTGGCCCACTACCTGAGCTTCCACTCGATCGTGCCGCCGCCGCGCACGATCCTGACCGGGGTGCGCAAGCTGCCCCCGGCCACGGTCCGGGTCTACGAGCCCGGCGGCGAGGTGCGCGAGCGGACGTACTGGTCGCCCTCCTTCGAGCGGAACCCGGCCCACGCCGGCTGGACCGAGAAGGACTGGCAGGACGCACTTCTCGAATCGCTCACCACCGCGGTGCAGCGGCGGATGGTGGCCGACGTGCCGGTCGGCGTCCTGCTCTCGGGCGGGCTCGACTCCAGCCTGGTCGTGGCATTGCTGGCCAACCAGGGCCAGACCGGCCTGGCCACGTTCTCGATCGGGTTCGACGCCGTCGGTGGCCGCTCGGGCGACGAGTTCTCGTACTCCGACCTGGTCGCGCAGCGGTTCGGCACCGACCACCACCAGATCAAGGTCAACGCCCGCGACCTGGTCGAGCCGTTGGAGTCGTGCGTACACGCGATGGCCGAGCCGATGGTCAGCCACGACTGCGTCGCGTTCTACCTGCTCAGCGAGGCCGTCGCGAAGCACCTGAAGGTCGTCCAGTCGGGGCAGGGGGCCGACGAGATCCTCGGCGGCTACCACTGGTACCCACCGATGGCCTCGGCGGCGCCGGACGCGGCCGTCGACACGTACGGTCGGGCGTTCTTCGACCGGGACGCCGCCGGGCTGGCCGAGGTGCTCAACCCCGCCTGGGTCGCGGCGGGCGACCCGGCCCGCGAGTTCGTGACCGCCCACTTCGCCCGGCCCGGCGCGGGTTCCGCGATCGACGCGGCGCTGCGCATCGACACCACGGTGATGCTGACCGACGACCCCGTGAAGCGGGTCGACAACATGACGATGGCGCACGGGCTGGAGGCCCGGGTGCCGTTCCTGGACCACGAGTTCGTCGAGCTGGCCGCGAGCTGCCCCGCCGAGCTGAAACTGGCCCAGGGTGGAAAGGGCGTGCTGAAGGAGATCGGCCGCCGGGTGCTGCCCTGGGAGGTGATCGACCGGCCCAAGGGGTACTTCCCGGTGCCGGGCCTCACCCACCTCGAGGGCAAGCTGCTCGACCGGGTCCGGGACGCGCTCAGCGACCCGGCCGCCCGGGCCCGCGACCTGTACCGGCGTGAGTACGTCGACACCCTGCTCGCCGACCCGAACGCCGAGCTGACCCCGCTGCAGGGGAACAAGCTGTGGCAGCTCGGCCTCCTGGAGATGTGGCTGCAGACCCATGGAATCCACTGATACGGAAGAGAATCCGACCGCCGGCGCCGGTCGCGTACCGAGACGCCGGGAGCGGGTCGGTCCGGGAGGCGACCCGGTGGTGACCACCGACGACGGGGGACGGCCGGCGGAGGGGGCGGGCGTCGTCCTCGACTGCGGGTGGGGGCGACTGGTCTTCGGCCAGACGTTCGCCGACCCGAGCGACGCGGCGGACGTCCTGCGGGACGAGATGGAGGGCTCCCGGGACATCTGCATGTACCTGGAGGACCCGCACGTCCTCGTCTCCCGCCGCCCCGACGAGCTGTTCATCGACCCCTCGCTGACCTACCGGCTGGCGCTGCCCCTGGCCGCCGACCCCGACGACGGCGAGGTGCCGGGCCTGACCATCCGGCTGCTGCGCGACGAGGCCGACGCCGAGGTCGTGAACGGCATCTACGCGCGTAACGGCATGGTCACCGCACCCGTGGACGTGCTGGTCGAGAACGCCGCGACGCCCGAATTCGTGCACCTGGTGGCCGAACTCGCCGGCGGGCAACTGGTCGGCACGATCACCGGGGTCGACCACGTCGCGGTCTTCGCGGCCGGCGGCGCCCCGGTCGAGCAGGCCGACGACGGGTCGTCGCTGTGGTGCCTGACCGTCGACCCGAACCTGGCCCCGCCCGGTACCGGACAGGCCCTGCTGCTCGATCTGGCGCACCGCCTCGCCGACCGGGGCCGTCGGTGGCTCGACCTGTCGGTGCTGGCCGACAACACCGGCGCCATCCGGCTGTACGAGCGGCTCGGCTTCGAACGTACGCCGACGCTCTGCGTGAAGCGCAAGAACCCCATCAACGAGCGCCTTTTCGTGGCCTCGCTGCCCGAGGGCTACGAGTCGCTGAACCCCTACGCCACGATCATCGCCGACGAGGCCATGCGGCGCGGCATCCGGGTCGAGGTGATCGACCCGGTCAACGGCGAGCTACGCCTGACCCACGCGGGCCGCTCGATCGTCACCGTGGAGTCCCTGTCCGAGTTGACCACGGCCGTGGCCATGTTCCGCTGCGACGACAAGCGGATCACCCGACGCATTCTCGCGGCGGCGGGGCTGCGGGTGCCGCGGGCCCGCGACGCGAGCGGCGACGAGGACGACGCGCGGTTCCTGGCCGAGGTGGGCACCGTGGTGGTGAAACCCACGAGAGGTGAACAGGGGCAAGGCATCACAGTCGGCGTCAGCGACCCGGTCCGGTTGTCCGACGCGGTGGCCGAGGCGCGCCGGTACAGCTCGGAGGTCCTGATCGAGGAGCTGGCCCCGGGCGACGACCTGCGGGTGATCGTCATCGATCACCAGGTGGTGGCCGCGGCGGTGCGGCGCCCGGCGTCCGTCACCGGCGACGGCGTGCACACGGTCGAGGAGCTGATCGAACGGCAGAGCCGGCGCCGCGAGGCCGCCACCGGCGGTGAGTCCAGCATCCCGCTCGACGCCAACACCCGGGACGTGGTGCGCGACGCCGGGCACGAACTCGAGGAGGTGCTGCCCGAGGGTGAGGTGCTCGCCGTGCGGCGCACCGCCAACCTGCACACGGGCGGCACCATCCACGACGTCACGGCGCACCTGCACCCGGTGCTGGCCGACGCCTGCATCCGGGCCAGCGAGGCCCTGAACATCCCGGTCACCGGGCTCGACCTGATGGTTCCCGTGCCCGACGGGCCCGACTACGTCTTCATCGAGGCCAACGAGCGGCCGGGGCTGGCCAACCACGAACCGCAGCCCACCGCCGAGCGTTTCGTCGACCTGCTGTTCCCGGGCACCAGTGCCCCGCCGAAGCTCTGGACGCCGGGCGGCGCCACCGGCGGCTGAGTCGCCGCGGTCGCCGCGGTCGCCGCCTCAGGCCAGAGCCAGGAAGAGCTTCTCCAGCTTCCCCACGTCGAGCGCCGCCTCCCCCTCCTCCTGGGTGAGGCACTCCTTCATGCCGGCGGCGACCAGACCGAACCCGGCCCGGTCGAGCGCCTTGCTCACCGCCGCGAGCTGCGTGACGACGTCCTCGCAGTCGCGCCCCTCCTCGACCATCCGGATGACCCCGGCCAGTTGCCCGTGCGCACGGCGCAGCCGGGCGAGCACGGGGCGGGTCGCTTCGTCAGGCAGCTGCATGACTTGAAGATACCCCCTGGGGTATGTGATCCTCAAGGTGCCGCGATACCCAGGGGGGTATCCGAAAGGAGGTTCAAACCATGTGTCGAGCCGTCACCTGCCGCCGCTGCGGGAAGACCACCTGGGCCGGGTGCGGGCAGCACGTCGACGCCGTGATGCGCAACGTCCCGGCGTCGCAGCGGTGCACCTGCGAGCGCAACGCGCCGTCGCCGTCCCGAGACCGCTCACCGCTCAAGTGGTTCCGGCGATGAGTTCGCAACCGCGCACCGTGATCGTCGTGGGCGGCGTGGCCGCCGGCATGTCGGCCGCCACCCGCCTGCGCCGGGACGACGAGTCCCTGCGGATCGTGGTCCTGGAACGCGGGCCCGCGGTCTCCTTCGCCAACTGCGGCCTGCCCTACTACGTCGGCGAGGTCATCTCCGACCGCGAGGCTCTCCTGCTCCAGACGCCGGAGAGCCTGCACGCCCGGTTCGCCCTCGACGTGCGTGTCCGGCACGAAGTGGTGGCGCTCGACCCGGTCGGGCAGACCGTGACGGTGCGCGACCTGGAGCACGGCACGTCTGCGGTCGAGCGGTACGACGACCTGATCCTGGCCACCGGCGCGGACCCGGTCCGGCCGCCCCTGCCCGGCGCCGAGCGGGCCTACACCCTGCGCGACCTGGACGACGTGGACGCCCTGGTCGCGGCGCTCGCGCCGGGCCACGACGGGACGGCGCCGCGCACGGCCGTCATCGTCGGCGGGGGTTTCGTGGGCCTCGAGTTGGCCGAGAACCTTCACCAGCGAGGGCTTTCCGTAACGGTGGTGGAGGCGGCTCCCCAGCTGCTGGCCCCGCTTGACCCCGAGATGGCGGCGCCCGTCCAGGCCCGTCTGGAGTCGCACGGGGTGGCGGTGCGCGTCGGGACGGCCCTGGACAAGATCGGCGACGACGACGTCGTCCTGAGCGACGGCAGCACGCTCGGCGCCGACGTCGTGATCCTGGCCGTCGGGGTGAGCCCGAACTCGGGTGTCGCCCGGGCGGCGGGGCTGGCGCTGGGGCCGAACGGGTGCGTGCTCGTGGACGCCCGGCAGTGCACCAGCGCGCCGCGCGTCTACGCCGTCGGCGACGTCGCCTGCAAGCAGGACGTCGTGACGGGAGGGGCGACGTCCGTCCCGCTGGCCCAGACCGCCAACCGGCACGGTCGCCTCGTGGCGGACGTGATCACCGGACGCTCGACGGCGGCGACCCCCGTCCTGGGCACGGCCGTGGTCGGGCTGTTCGGGATGACGGTGGCCTCGACCGGGTGGAACGAGAAGCGCCTGCGGGCCGCCGGCCGGCCGTACCGCGCCATCCACACGCACCCGAGCGACCACGCCGGCTACTACCCGGGCGCGGAACCCATGTCGCTGAAGCTGCTGGTCGACGCGGACAATGACGCCATCCTCGGCGCGCAGGCCGTCGGCGGCCGCGGGGTGGACAAGCGCATCGACGTGATCGCCACGGCGATGCGCGGCGGCCTGCGGGCCTCCCAGCTCGCCGATCTTGAGCTCGCCTACGCCCCTCAGTACGGCTCGGCCAAGGACCCGGTCAACATGCTCGGGATGATCGCCGACAACCTGGCGGCCGGCAGCGAGTGCACCCTGCAGTGGCACGAGCTCGAGTCCGAACTGGCCTCCGGGGCCGAGCTGCTCGACGTCCGGACGGCGGCCGAGCACGCCGCGGGGGGCATTCCGGGGGCGCGCAACGTGCCGCTGGACGAACTGCGCGGCCGGCTCGACGAGCTGCCGCGCCGGCGTCTCGTGGTGCACTGCGCGGTCGGGCAACGGGGCCACGTGGCCGCGCGACTCCTGCGCCAGCACGGCTTCGACGCGGTCAACCTCGACGGCGGGTACCGCACCTGGCAGGCCGGACAGGCGGCGCGGCGCACGGCCTGAGGGCGTCGGGACCATCGGCCCTACACCGCCGGGCCCCCACCGCGACAGGCTCAGGTCATGGAAGAGCTGAGCGTGAGCACGTGCTGGCACCTGATGTGCACGGTCGAGGTCGGCCGGCTGGCCTTCGGGGTCGGCGACCGGATCGAGATCTTCCCGGTCAACTTCGCGATCGACGGGGAGTCGGTGCTGTTCCGCACCGCGGAGGGCACCAAGCTGGCCGCGACCGTGCTGGACCACGAGGTGGCCCTGGAGACCGACGCCTACGACGACCTGTCCGGGCGGGCCTGGAGCGTCGTCGTCCACGGGCGGGCCAGCGAGGTCACCGACCCCGACGAGCTGGAGGACCTGGCCACCCTGCCGCTCTACCCGTGGTCGTCGACGGAGAAGAACCGGTTCGTCCGGATCACGCCGTTGGAGGTCAGCGGCCGGCGGTTCCGGGTCACCGAAACACACGCACCGCTCATCGGCTGACCGCGCCCTGCCGCCGCCCGGCCCGGCCGGTACGGTGCCGGACATGGTCGCCTCCCCCCGTCTCCTGCCCATCGATATGGAGTACCTGCAGCAGGTCCTGGTCGAGCTGCTCGAGATCCCCAGCCCGTCCGGGCGGACGGACCACGTGCAGCAGTACGTCGGGGAGCGGCTCGACGCGCTCGGGGTGCCGTTCAGCGTGACCCGGCGCGGAGCGATCAACGCGCGCCTCGCCGGCCCGCGCGACGACGGCGCGGACCGGGCGGTCGTCGTCCACACGGACACGATCGGTTGCCTGGTGAAGTCGTTGAAGCCCAACGGCCGGCTGGAGCTGACGCCGGTCGGAACGCACAGCGCCCGGTTCTCCGAGGGCGCGCACGTGTGGATCTTCACCGACGAGCTCGACCGGGTGATCACCGGTCAGGTGCTGCCGCTGAAGGCCAGCGGTCACCGGTACAACGACGGCGTCGACCTGCAGGGCGTCGGCTGGGGCCTGGTCGAGGCCCGGGTCGACGAGGACGTCACGGACGCGGCGGGGCTGCGCAAGCTCGGCATCGACGTCGGCGACTTCGTGGCCCTGCTGCCCTCGCCCCAGGTGACGCCGTCGGGGTACGTGAAGTCACGGCACCTGGACGACAAGGCCGGGGTGGCCGCCGTGCTGGCCGCGTTCAAGGCGGTGATCGACGCCGGGATCACCCCGCCCGTCACCGCGCACCTGCTGGTCACGACGACCGAGGAGGTCGGGCACGGCGCCAGCCACGGGCTCGACCAGGACGTCGCCGAGATCGTCTCCGTCGACGCGGCGGTCTGCGCGCCCGGGCAGCAGTCGGACGAGCGGGCCGCGACCGTCGCGATGGGCGACGGGACCGGGCCGTTCGACTACCACCTGACCCGCAAGCTGGCCGGCCTGGCCGCGGAGCACGGGGTCGACGTCCGGCGCGACGTGTTCGACTTCTACCGCTCCGACGTGGCCGCCGCGCTGGAGGCCGGGGTGCACGCGCGCGTGGCGCTGCTCGGGTTCGGGGTGGACGCGACCCACGGGCACGAGCGCACCCACCTGACGGGCCTGCACAACCTGGCCCAGCTGGTGTCGTTGTACCTGCAGAGCGAGCTGGTCTTCCCCGAGTGGGACGCCGAACCCGAGGGCGAGCTGGCCGACTTCCCGTCGTTAGCCGTCCAGCCGGCCACGGAGGAGGGGCCCAGCGACGGCCCCATAGGCCTCGACTGACATTGTTCGTGATCATGGAAGAAAATTGGCGACTCGTACGGGCCGCCAATTTCTTCCATGATCACGAACTGCTGACGGGCTCGGCCTCGGGGGCCTCACCGTCGGGGATGTCGGCCAGCGGGCCGACCTCCTCGTCGTCGGGTTCGACTTCGCCCGACCCCTCGCCGTCGTCCCCGAGCAGGTAGCGGGTCACCGAGTTGACGACCGCCAGCAGCGGGACGGCGAACAGCGCACCCACGATGCCTGCGAGCAGGACCCCCGCGCCGATCACCAGGATCACGGCCAGCGGGTGCAGCTGCACGGCCCGGCCGAGCAGGAAGGGCTGCAGCAGGTGGGCCTCGACCTGCTGCACGAGGATGACGACGCCGAGCATGATGACGGCCTTCACGACCCCGACCGCGACGAGGGCGACCAGCACGGCCACGGCCCCGCTGACCAGGGCCCCGACGATCGGCACGAACGCGGCCAGGAACACCAGCACCCCGAGCGGCACGGCCAGCGGCACTCCGATGATCGCGGCCCCGACGCCCACGCCGACGCCGTCCACGAGCGCCACCACGAGGGTCGCGCGGATGAACGCGGTGAGCGTCGCCCACGCGCGCAGCGCCGCACCGGTGACCCGGGGCCGGTTGGCCGGCGGGAACATCCCGACCAGGAACTCCCAGATCTGGCGCCCGCCGGAGAGGAAGAAGTACGAGGAGAAGAGCACCAGGAAGAACCCGGTGGCCACGTGCCCGGCGGTCGACGTGACCTGCAGGGCCCCGCTGACCAGCGTGCTGCTGTTGCCCTGCAGGGCGTTCGAGAACTGGTCCGTGTAGGCGCTGATCTGGTCGGCCGTCAGGTGCAGGGGGCTGTCCGCCAGTCGCTGCTGCAGGTCGGTCAGGCCGGCCGCGGCCTGTTTCTGCAGGTTGGGGAACCCGGTGGCGATCTGCTGGCCGATGAGGGTCATCAGGCCGGCGATGATGGCCAGGGTGATCACGATCGTTCCCACGGCCGCCGTGGTGTTGCGCCACTGCGGGGCGTCGTCGCCGCCGGCCAGCCGCTCGTGGATCGGCTTGACCAGGGCGACGATCAACAGAGCGATCAGCACCGGGACGACGAGCACCTGGAAGATCGTGAAACCGCGCCCGAACAGGTAGAGCATGATCCCCACGAGCAGGAGCCGCCACGACCAGGCGGCGGTCGCACGCAGCAGCCACGGCACCCGGACGGGTCGTTCCGCGGAGACTTCACTGCCGGTCGTCACGGACTCATGCTCCCCTGGTTATCGATTCCGGGCATGTGCTCACGACCCGGCCTAGCCGTATGATCCACGCCAGGTCACCCTGACCACGCAGCACACCACGGAGCAAGGAGGCCCCGGTGTCCACCGAGACCCAGCTGAGCGCACGCCCCGCCACGTGGAAGAAGGCGCGCAACTACAAGATCGCGGCCGTGGTGGCCACCGTCGTGACCGCGCTGTTCCTGATGGTCCAGGTCCTGGCGGTCCCGCTCACCGGGGGTATCGGCGTGTTGCTGGCCTGGCTTGCGGCCCGCAACGGTGCGGATCGCACCCAGATGCTGGTGCTGGGGCTCGTCTGCGGGATCCCGGCCCTGTTCATGCTGATCATCCTGGCGCTGATCGTCCCGGCCCTCCCCCACCTGACCTTCAACGGCGTCAGCCTCGCCTGAGTTCTAGTCCAGCGCCTGGGCCAGGTCGGCGAGCAGGTCGGGCGCGTCCTCCAGGCCCACGGACAGCCGGATCAGGTCGTCCGGCACCTCGAGGGCCGTACCGGCGACCGACCCGTGCGTCATCTGGCCCGGGTGCTCGATCAGTGACTCGACCCCGCCCAGCGACTCGGCCAGCGTGAACAGCCGGGTCCGCTTGCAGACGGCGAGCGCCTCCTCGATGCCACCCCGCACCCGGAACGAGACCATCCCGCCGAACCGGCGCATCTGCGCGGCCGCCGCGGCGTGGCCCGGGTGCGAGGACAGGCCCGGGTAGAGCACCGACGCCACCCGCGGATGCTCGGCCAGCATGGCCACGACCTGCTCGGCGTTGTCGCAGTGCCGCTCCATCCGGACGGCCAGGGTCTTCAGCCCGCGCTGCACGAGCCAGGCGTCGAACGGGCCGGCCACGGCACCCATCGCGTTCTGGTGGAAGCCGATCCGCTCGGCGACGGACGCGCCGACCGCACCCACGCCGTCCATCCAGGGCGCCTCGACGCCGGGCGCGACGACGAGGGCGCCGCCGACCACGTCGGAGTGGCCTCCGCAGTACTTCGTGGTCGAGTGGACGACGACGTCCGCCCCCAGCGCGAGCGGCTGCTGCAGGTACGGGGTCGCGAAGGTGTTGTCCACGACCAGGAGGGCACCGGCGGAGTGCGCGATGTCGGCCAGGGCGGCGATGTCGGCCACGGACAGCAGCGGGTTGGTCGGGGTCTCGACCCAGATCAACTTCGTGGCCCCCGGCCGGACGGCGGCCCGCACCGCGTCGAGGTCGGTCAGGTGGGCGGGGCTGTGCTCGACGCCCCACGGCCCGGCGACCCGGGCGATGAGGCGGAACGTGCCACCGTAGGCGTCGTCCGGCACGACGATGTGGTCCCCCGGCCGCAGCAGGGCCCGGAGCAGGGTGTCCTCCGCGGCCAGCCCCGAGGCGAACGCGAAGGCGCGGGTCGCACCCGCGGGCCCGGCGCCGTCCACCTGCTTCTGCTCGAGGGCCGCCAGGCACTCCTCCAGCGCGGTGCGCGTCGGGTTCGCCGAACGCGAGTACTCGTAGCCGATGCCGAGGCCGGTGCGCAGGCCGCCGACGCCGTCCTGGGCGTAGGTGGAGGTCTGGTAGATCGGTGTGATCACCGCGCCGGTCGCCGGGTCGGGTTCACTGCCGGCGTGGATGGCGCGGGTGGAGAAGCCGACTGGATCGGTGCTCATGCTCCTGAGCCTATGCCCGCTGGGCGAGGACAAAAATCAGGAGCCCGGCCCGTCGGGTGTCGATCGGGCCGGGCTCAGCGGTAAGGGTCGTCGGTACCGGGACTTCCGAGAGTCACGCGCGGGTGTTCGGGAGCGTCGGGTACCAGTGGTCCCGCTCAGCGGAGCTGAGCTTGCGGGAGTCGGCGCCGAAGAACGGCGCGAGCGCTGCGATTGCCAGGATGAAGAGGATCAATGCGATAGCCATGACTCCATCCTAGTGACTTTGGCATTGCCATCCATAGCCAATTAGCGGACACTGGCCTGGTGGCCGCCCTCATTGGACCCTTCGAAGACCCGAACAAGAGGCCAATTCGCCCTCAGAGCCGCATTGGCACCCGCGAATTGGTCCCTTTGCTGGGCGAGTGGCGCACGGCCGGCTCCGGGGTGCCGGGCTACCGGGCCCTCGCCGACCGCCTGCGCCTGCTGGTCCTCGAGGGCCGGCTGCCCGTCGGCACGGTGCTGCCCTCGGAGCGCACCCTGGCCACCGCCCTCGACACGAGCCGCACCACCACGACCTCGGCCTACCGGCAGCTGCGCGAGGAGGGGTTCGCGGTCGGCTCGCAGGGCGCCGGCACGTGGACGACGCTGCCCGCCTCCGACCCCGACGTCGTCACCCCGACGTGGCCGATCAACTCGGACGGCGAACCCGGCCCGGGCGGGGGCCGCGGCGACTTCTCGTCGGCGGCCACCGAGGCGCCGCCCCAGCTGTACGTCGCCTACCAGGCCGCGCTCGCCGAGATGCCGCGCTACCTGCCCGGCAACGGGTACGTGACCAGCGGCCTGCCGGTGCTGCGCGAGCGCATCGCCGCGCGGTACACCGAGCGCGGGCTGCCCACCACGGCCGACCAGATCCTGATCACCAACGGCGCCCTGCAGGCCCTGCACCTCGTGCTCGACGTCGTGGCCCAGCGCGGCGACCGGGTGCTCGTGGAGCACCCGACCTACCCGGCGGCCGCCGAGGCGATCAAGGCCCGCGGCGGGCGGCCGGTGCCGTTCCCGGTCGAGACCGGGTGGGACGTCGACCGCGCGCGCACCCTGCTGCGCCAGACCGGCGCCCAGCTCGCCTACCTGATGCTCGACTTCCACAACCCGACCGGGGCGTTGCTGGACGCGGCCGGACGGCGCCGGCTGGGTGCCGTGCTCGCCGAGACCGGGTGCACGGCGATCGTCGACGAGACGATGGTCGACCTCGACCTGCGGGAAGCCCTGCACGGGCGGCCGTTCGAGACGCCGCGGCCGATGGCCTCGTACGTGTCGAGCGAGCAGGTGATCTGCCTCGGCTCGGCGTCGAAGACGCTGTGGGGCGGCCTGCGGATCGGCTGGATCCGGGCGTCGAAACCGTTGATCCGGCGCCTGGCCATGGCCCGCTCGAACGCCGACCTCGGGTCGCCGGTGCTCGAGCAGCTGGCCTGTGCCCACCTGATCGACAACCTGGAGCCGGTGGTGACGGCCCGGCGCCTCGAGCTGGCCCGGCGCTGCCTGGCCCTGCGCGACGCGCTGGCCTCGGCCCTGCCCGAGTGGGACGTCCCCCTGCCCGACGGCGGCATGTCCCTGTGGGCGCACCTGCCCGAGCCCCGCTCGACCCAGGTCGCGGCGTCGGCCCGCGCGCTCGGCGTCCGGCTGGCTCCCGGCCCGCACTTCGGGCTGGACGGCGCGTTCGAGTCGCGGCTGCGGCTGCCGTTCGCGCGGCCCGTCGAGGACCTGCTGCCGATGGTCGGGTTGCTCGCGCGGGCGTGGGGTTCGACGGGCGGGCTGGACCTGGTGGACGACGACGAGCTCACCACCGTCTGATTCCCGCCGGGAACGTCCGGGTCACCTGCGTGGTTGACGAGGGCGTAACCAGTTAGGGAGGTAGTGAGAATGCTGTTCGGCAGTGCGATGAAGACGACGATGGTGGCTCCGGAGAGGGCCCTGCGGGGTCGTTCTTCGCGGGAGTACGCGGTGCCGCAGACCCATGCGGTGCTCGGTACCCCGTTGGCCGGCCCGTGGCCCGAGGGCACCGAGGTGCTGTACGTCGCGATGGGCTGTTTCTGGGGCGCCGAGAAGGCGTTCTGGTCGGTGCCGGGCGTCGTGACGACGGCCGTCGGGTACCAGGGCGGGTTCACCGCCAACCCGACGTACGAGGAGACGTGCACCGGTCTGACCGGGCACACGGAGACGGTTCTCGTGGCCTACGACCCGTCCGTGGTGACGGCGGCGGACCTGATGAAGGTCTTCTGGGAGCACCACGACCCGACCCAGGGCTTCCGGCAGGGCAACGACCTCGGCACCCAGTACCGCTCGGCCGTGTTCTGGACGACGGACGAGCAGAAGGCCGCCTACGAGGCGACCCGGGCCGCGTTCCAGGACGAGCTGACCCGGTACCGGTACGGGTCGATCACGACCGAGGGGCGCCCGGCCTCCGAGGCCGGAGAGTTCTTCTACGCCGAGGGTTATCACCAGCAGTACCTGTACAAGGTGCCGAACGGGTACTGCCCCGACCACGGCACGGGCGTCTCGTGCCCGGTCGGCCTGGGCGTGCGGGCCGAGTAGTCCCCGACATCCGATCCGAAGCGGTTCGGCCCCTGTTGGTGGGGTCGAACCGCTTCGGATCACACGGGGTACTAGAGGCCGATGAGCGCCACCGCGCGCCCGTAGCGCTCAGCCTCGTCCCCCACGTCCAGCCCAGGGGTGCCGGACAGGACGCGATCGTTCGTGGTGGCCATGCGGAACAACAGGGCACGGGCAACGGCCGCTACCGGTACGTCCAGGGTTTCCAGCAGCGACGCAGGAGCCGCGTGCCAACACAGCGCGTCCGCGACGACGACGCCCTCGGCGTACGCGGGCGGTCGCCAGTAGGGCGAGATATCGATGATGGCCGGAGGCATCCCGACGGCGAAGAGGACGTTCCCGGTCAGGTCGCCATGCACGAGCTGCGATCGTCCCAGGGGCGCCAGGGCCGGGCGCAACCGCCGAACCAAGTCGTCGAACTCCGGGCGGAAGCCTGCGTCGGCCTCACCCCACGCCACCCGGTCGGCACGCGCCCAGGAATCCTCGCGTGATGCGAGGAACCCGGGACGCTCGACGTGTCCGACGGCCCGGTGAAAGGCGCGGGCCGCGGCCAGGATCGCGGACCAGGTCGTCCCGTCGGAGAAGTCGGGTTCGTGGCCCTCGACCCGATGCGTGGCCGACCATCCCGCACAGGTCCAGGCGCCGGTGCGAGTGCGAGCCGGCGCGGCGAGTCGGAAGCCGTCCGGCACGACGTCCGCGAACGCTTCGGCGAGCCATGCGTGCGTCGGGCCCTGGACGGGCTTGAAGACCAGGTCACCCGCAGCCCAGGAACTGCCCTGGCCACCAGGTAGTCGCCGTGCGGGCCCGGCGGCACCGAAGGCGTCCAGCACGGCCGGCGACGGGTGGGCGGACGGCATCTTGCGCCCGCTCATGGCCGCCGACGTTCGATCATCGTCCAGCCGGTCCAGCCACGATCCTCGAGGAGTTCCAGGAGTCGCGGGGCGCACGGGAACGACTCGAGGAACGCGGCGTCGAGCAGGTCGATCAGGTCCGGGTCGAGCGGTCGGTGGGTCTCGACGTCGGCCGCCGCGGCGCTCGCCGTCTCGAGGAAAGCGGCCACCCGGTCGGCGATCTCGTCCATCCGCGGATCGTCGGGGGCGACGTCGACCGCCTCCTCCAGTTCGTGGAAGAACGCCCGGACCACCTCGTCCTCGATCTGCTGCCGCTTCACGGCCATGAGTTCGGGCACCAGGTCCGGGACCGCCGCCGAGATGAGGATCCAGCTGTCCCGCTCGACATCGACGAACCGCTCCCGGAAACCGAGCTCGCGCAGCCGTTCGAAGTAGGCGACGGCCTCGGGGGCGAGCGCCAGGCTGTCGCCGGCCGCCAGCTGGGCGATGCGTTCGCGGTGCTGCTGCCGGTCGTCGATCTCCTGCCGCAGGCGCCGGTCGATGTCGTGGACGGCGGCGGCGAAGTCGGCTGGGTCGGCGTCCAGCAGCTCCTCCACGCGCGACAGCGGCACGCCGGCCTCGGCCAGCGTGCGGATCCGGATCAGCTCGACGACGGCCGCCGCGCCGTAGCGGCGGTACCCGGAGTGGTCGCGTTCCGGCTCGGGCAGCAGCCCCTTGGCGTGGTAGTGCCGGACGGCGCGCACCGTGACTCCGGCGTAGGACGCCAGCTGGCCGATGGTGAGCATCATGAGAAGACTGTCGGACCCTGACGCTGCGTCAAGGTCAAGCCCCGAGGACGGTCGGGCCTAGGCTGGCGAGGTGTTGTTGCAGCGGATCGAACTGGCGGCCTCCCCCGGGCAGGCGGCCGGTCTCGAGTCCGCGCTGATCGAGGTCCGCCAGCGGGTGTTCTCCTCGCCCGGCTTCCGTGGGTTCACGGTGCGCCAGGGCGTCGAGCGACCGGACGTGTACCTGGTCGACGTCCTGTGGGAGACCCCGGACGAGCTGCTGGAGCACGGCGAGTCGGGCCGGTTCGACCGTTGCTGGGCGCCGGCGCAGCCGTTCCTCGCCAGGCCGCCGCGGGTGGACCACTTCACCGAGAAGCCCGCACTCGACCTGCACGGCCCCGGCGTGATCACCGACCTGGCCTGGCTGGGCGACTGACACCGCTAACGGGGCATTTCCGGGCCCTCCCAGCGACTCAGAACTACCCCGATCCGGGCCCACCCGCGACCGCTCGCTGACATGCTGCCCCGATGACCGACCTGGGGGAACCGGCCGTCCGGTCCGACCGGCGCCCACGGCCTTTCGCGATCGCCACCGGCACCGTCGTGCTGGCGGCCGCGCTCGGGCAGCTCGCACCGGGCGGCTACATCGCCTGGCGGTGGGCGTTCGGACACGGATACGCCGACCTGGCCCTCGCGGGAGTCCTGGCGATCCCCGCGGTCGGGCTCCGGAAGACGGCACGCTGGTGGACGACGTCCCTCAAGGTCGTCGGGCTCACCCTGTCCGGTCTCGCGCTGGTGTTCGGCCTCTACGGCGCCCTGTGCCTGTCATGGCTCGGCGGGCACTTCCACCTGGCCCGTACGTCGCCGGCCCCCCACCGGCCGTACACGCTGCGCGTCTACGAGGGCGACTACGTGCTGGACCAGGTGTGGCAGCTGTCGATCCGCAGCGGGTCCGGACCGACCTCCCGCGAATGGGTGTTCGGCTGCCTGCTCGGCGACGACGCCTACAACGCGTTCACCTCGGCCGAATGGCTGGACGCCGGGCACATCGTGGTCATGACCAGCGACCCGACCCGGCGCCACGTCGTCACCGTCGACGGGAACGGGCACCCGCACGGCCGCGTCGGCACATACGGCGGGTGCTGAGTCAGCTGTTGCGCAGGGCCTTCACGAGCTCGGACTTGCTCATCGACGACCGACCGGACACCCCGATCTCGGCGGCCCGCGAGCGCAGCTCCTTCACGGTCCACTCGTCGTAGGCCGGCGAGTGGCCGCCCTTCGCGCCGACCGCCTTGCGGGACGTGTTCGCCGCGGCGTTCGCGATGCGGGCGGACTTCTGCTTGCTGTTGCCCTCGTCGCGCAGCTTCTCGTAGAGCTCCGGGTCCTTCACGCTGGGCCCCGGCGTCTTCCGACTCGGCATGGCCAACCTCCATGGCTCGACGACGTACCAGGTCACCGGTGTATCGCCGCTCAACCGGCACCGCATGTTCACCCGGCCGGTTACATTCGGTAGATGCAGCGACACCTTGTGCGACAGCGTTGTCGGCGCGGCAGCCTGGTCGCGGCCGCGACCATCGGGCTGACGACGATCGCCGCGGGACAGGCCGTCGCGTTCGACCGGATCACCGCGGTCGGCCTGCCCGGGATCGGCGGCGGCGAGGTGCACACCCGTGAGCAGGGCGGGTTCCGGCAGACGCTGACCCGCGCCGCCTTCCCCGGGCTCCAGCAGCGCAGCAACACCGCCTTCGGCGCCGCGGTGGCGATCGGCGACCTGGACGGCAACGGCGAGATGGACGTGGCGGTCGGCGACCCGAACACGAGCGCCTCGGGCCAGGACGGCGAGGTCGACCTCTTCTTCCAGGAGAACGCCCGGTTCCCGGCCACGTCGTTCCAGGTGGTCCGCCCGGACGGCACGGCCCACGACCGGTTCGGCGCCGCCGTCGCCCTCAGTCGCCGCGGTGACGAGTACGGCCCGGTCACCGACCTCTGGGTCGGGGCCCCCGGTACCGACGTGGACGGCGTCCCGGACGCCGGGGCGGTCTACCACTACATCGTCACGCAGGTCGAGAACGACCAGCCGACGGTCGTTCTCGCGCAGACCCTGACCCAGGACACGACCGAGGTCGGCGGCGTGCTGGAGCCGGACGACCGGTTCGGCAGCGTGCTGGCCCCGGCCACCAGCGGGGTCGTCGTGGGCGTGCCCGACGAGGACATCGGCACCGCGACCGACGCGGGGGCGATGCAGCGCATCCGGATCGACCCGGACACCGGGGACCTGCTGACCGGCCAGATCTTCAACCAGGACATCAAGGGTGTGCCCGGTAAGGCCGAGGCGGGTGACCGGTTCGGCGCGGCTGTTTCGGAGGACGGCCTGCTGGTCGGCATCCCCGGCGAGGACGTGACCGCTCCCGACGGCAGCACCCTCGAGAACGCCGGCGCCGTACAGACCTTCACGGCGAACAACGGCCTGAGCAACATGCTGAAGCCTCTGCACTACCGCACCCAGGACAGCCCGGACCAGCCCGGCAAGGCCGAGGCGGGCGACCAGTTCGGGGCTGCGGTGGCCACCGGCATCTACGACTGCGACGAGGTCACCCTGGCCGCCGTGGGCGCCCCCGGCGAGGACCTCGGTTCACGCACCAACGCCGGGGCCGTAACCCTCTTCCGGGCCGGTGACGGCGGCCCCCCGTGCTCCACCCGCATGCTGTGGCAGGGGCACGGCCTGACCGGCCGGGCCGAGCCGGGCGACCGCACGGGCGCGACGCTGGGCACGATGAACGGTGACCCGGAGGCCGAGGAGAACCGGCACGACCTCCTCGCGGTCGGCGTCCCGGGTGAGGACATCGAGGCCAAGGGCGTCGTCGACACCGGCCGGGTCATGACGTGGTACCTGGAAACGTCGTCGGCGTACGGGCTGCCGGACGGGACGGGCGACGACGAGCCGGGCGCCCGCTACGGCACCGTGCTCGGGCTGGAGACCTCCTGACCGAACGGCTCGACCGACGGTGAGGCCGCCCCCGCACGCCCCCGCACCATCGGTCTGATGCACTACTCCCGTGACCTTCGCCGAACCCGCGCCCACCTGCAGCGCCCTGTCGGCCGCAGCCGGTGAGCCGCTGGCCGGCAGCGCGCCGGTCCGCCGGGCCTGGGCGCTGGTCGAGCACCCGGGCCCGTGGGGTCGCGACGCCCTCCTCGACTCCCCCTGGCCGGACGGCGAGGGCGCCCGGCTGGAGCCGCTCGCCGACAGCTCGGGGGTCAAGGTGCTGCTCGCCCGCCGGCACCGCACGCGCCCGGCGGACGGCGTCCCGCCCGAGCCGTGGGTGACCCTCGCCCACGTGGGCCCGCAGGGCTGGGTCGTGGGCGCGCGGGTGCCGCTGCCCGAGCTGGAGAAGCTGCCGCTGGACGACGTCGCGGCCGGACGGCGGCCCGTGGGCTGGTCGGACGTCCCCGGCGTGTGGGGGGTCTGCACGCACGGCGTCCGCGACCAGTGCTGCGCCCGGCTGGGGCGCCCCGTGGCCGCGACCCTGAACGACCTCGATCCCGAGAACACCTGGGAGATAAGTCATTCCGGTGGGCACCGGATGGCCGGGGTGGTGCTGGCGCTGCCCGAGGGACAGGTCTACGGCCGGGTCGAGGGCCGGCACGTCGTGGGCCTGGCGGCGGCCCGGGCGTCGGGCGAGGTGCTGCCCGAGCTGCTGCGCGGTTCGTCCTGGCTGGGCGAGCCCGAGCAGGCGGCGGACGTCGCGCTGCGGCTCTTCCTCGGCACCGCCGGGCGCGAACTGCGGGCCACGACCTGGGAGTCGAGCGAGACGCTCGGCGACGCAACCGTTCTCACCCGCTGGACGTCGTCCACCGGGGCCTGGGTCGTCCCGGTGCGCCGGGAGGCGCTGCCCGAGCGGCCGGGCTCGTGCGGCAAGGCCCCCGAGCCGGCGTCCGCATGGTTCGCCGGCCCTCCGACCCGACCCTGAACCCATCACGGTCATCACTGGTCATACCGGCATACCGCCTCGTATGCTCGTATGCATGCGCACCACGATGAACCTGCCGGACAGCCTGATGGCGCAGGTCAAGCAGCGGGCCAGCTCTGAGGGGCGCACCGTCACGAGCGTGGTCGAGGCGGCTCTGCGCAGTTATCTGGAGGAGTACGTGGCCCGAGCGGAGGGTCTGGCCGATCTCCCGGTCGCCGGCGACCCCGGCGACCGACCACTCGTCGACCTGGAAGACCAGGACCTGCTGAAGCACTACGCCTACAGCGAGGGCGACGAGCGGCACCTGCAGTGATCCTTCTCGACGTGAACGTGCTGGTGTACGCGGTCCGCGCCGAGATGCCTGAGCACACCGCGGTCCGGTCGTGGCTGACTCAAGCGATCCGCGACCGTGAGCCCCTGGCGGTTTGCGAGACGGTTCTGAGCGGCCTGGTCCGGGTGGCGACGAACCCACGGATCTTCCAGAAACCGCAGTCCGCCAGGGTCTTCGACTTCGTGGACGTGCTTCGCGCCGCCCGTACGGTGCACTTCCTCGCTCCCGACGACGCCACGTGGGCCCGGCTACGGGGCCTGTGCGAAACCGATGCAGCTCTCCGTGGAAGTCAGGTCACGGATGCCTTCCTGGCCGCCCTGGCGATCTCGCACGGGGCCCGGCTGGCCACCCGTGACCGGGGTATGGCCCGCTTCGACGGCCTGCGCTTCTTCGACCCGATCGCCACCTGAAGAGCCACCCGAGGTGCGCGGGCGTGATCGCGCGACGTACGGTCGTTCAGTGAGCGAACCCACCTCCGCGAACCTCACCCATCCCTGGCCCGAGAACCTCCCGACGACGCTCGGCGCCCTGCGCGCCTCCGGTCACCGGCACCGCAGCGTGAAGGCGGAGATCCGGGAGAACCTGCTGGAGCTGATGCGGGCCGGCAAGCCGCGCTTCCCCGGCATCGTCGGGTTCGACGAGACCGTGCTGCCCGACCTGGAGCGGGCCCTGCTGGCCGGGCACGACGTCGTCCTGCTCGGCGAGCGCGGGCAGGGCAAGACCCGGCTGATCCGCACGCTGGTCGGCCTGCTCGACGAGTGGACGCCGGTGATCTCCGGGGCCGAACTGCACGAGCACCCGTACGCGCCGATCACCCCGGGCCAGCAGCGTCGGGCGGCCGAGCTCGGGGACGACCTGCCGGTGGCCTGGGTCCACCGGGAGCAGCGCTACGCCGAGAAGCTGGCCACGCCCGACACCAGCGTCGGTGACCTGATCGGCGACGTCGACCCGATGAAGGTGGCCGCGGGTCGCACGCTGGGCGATCCGGAGACCATCCACTTCGGGCTGGTGCCGCGCATGCACCGCGGCATCGTGGCCGTCAACGAGCTGCCCGACCTGGCCGAACGCATCCAGGTCGCCCTGCTGAACGTGCTGGAGGAGCGCGACGTCCAGGTGCGCGGCTACGTGCTGCGGCTCGACCTCGACATCCTGCTGCTGGCCAGCGCCAACCCCGAGGACTACACGAACCGCGGCCGGATCATCACCCCGCTGAAGGACCGGTTCGGCGCCGAGATCCGCACGCACTACCCGATCGACCTGGAGCTCGAGGTCGACCTGGTCCGGCAGGAGGCGGCGACCGTGGCCACGGTCCCCGAGCACCTGCTGGAGGCGTTGGCCCGGTTCACCCGCGCGGTCCGCGAGTCGACGGCCGTCGACCAGCGGTCCGGTGTGTCGGCGCGGTTCTCGATCGCCGCGGCCGAGACCGTGTCGGCCGCGGCGGTGCGCCGGGCAGTGCTGGCCGGGGACGACGACCCCGTGGTCGCGCGGGTCGGCGACACCGAGGCGATCACCGCCACGCTGCGCGGCAAGGTCGAGTTCGAGCAGGACGGCGAGGGGCGCGAGGTCGAGATCCTCGAGCACCTGCTGCGCCGCTCGATCGCCGAGACGTGGCGGTCGCGACTGGGTGGGGTGGACCTGTCGGGGTTGGTGGACGCCGTCGAGGAGGCGGGCGCGGTGGCCACCGGGGAGGGGGTCACCTCGGCCGACCTGCTGTCCCAGCTCGGTTCCGTGCCGGGGCTTTCCGCGATCCTCGAGGCGACCGGTCTGGGCGAGGTCCCCGGCCCGGCCGAGGCGGCGAGCGCGATCGAGTTCGCCCTCGAGGGCCTGCACCTGACCCGGCGGCTGGCCAAGGACGAGCTGGCCGACGGGCGGACGGTGTACGGCGGGGAGTAGGGCCGGCACGCCGTAGGGTGGGGCGGTGGCCGACCGGGGATCCCTGCTGGAGCTGCTGGGCGAAAGGCGCAGCGGTGCGCTGCTTGTGGGCCTCACCCCGCCGCGGCGCAGCACCGCCCCCGAGAAGGTCGCGGAGATCGCGGACCGGACGATGGCCCGGTTGAGGCCGCTCGACCTCGACGGCGTCGTGCTCTACGACATCGACGACGAGAGCGACCGGATCGACACCGAGCGCCCGTTCCCGTACCTGCCGACGCTCGACCCGGCCGTCTTCCGGGACCGCTACTTCTCGGCGCTGCCCCACCCGTCGGTCGTCTACCGCTGCGTCGGCAAGTATGACGAACGTGAGCTCGAGGAGTGGCTCGCCAAGGCCGACGTCGAGCGGACGGCGACGGTGTTCGTCGGGGCCTCGTCCGGGGACAAGCAGGTGCGCACGACGCTGGCCCGGGCCCACGAGCTGCGCCGCGCCGTGGCCCCCGGCCTGCTCACCGGCAGCGTGGTGATCACCGAGCGGTACAAGCGGCGCGGCGACGAGCACGTGCGCATGCTGGCCAAGCAGCGACAGGGCTGCGACTTCTTCGTCTCCCAGGTCGTCTACGACACCGACGCCACCAAGAGCCTGCTGTCCGAATACCACTACCTGTGTCGCGAGGCGGGCGAGGCGCCCCGGCCGGTCGTCTTCACGCTGTCGGTCTGCGGCTCGCTCACCACCCTGGACTTCCTGAAGTGGCTGGGCGTCGACGTGCCCCGCTGGTTCGAGAACACGCTGCGGTTCGAGCCCGACCCGCTCGAACGGTCGTTCGCGCAGAGCCTCACCGGCGCGCGGGAGCTGCGCGACTTCTGCGGGCAGCTCGGCCTGCCCTACGGGTTCAACGTCGAGAGCGTGTCCAGCCGGAGGATCGAGATCGAGGCGGCGATGCGCCTGGCCGGGTGCGTGCGCGAATTGCTGGACGGCGGGCGCCCCGTCGCCGACGCCGAGTAGAGTCCGACGGTCGACCACCTGCCACGGACGGGGACCACCTTGATCGAGGGGCACTGGCGCAAGCTCGTCCTTCTCAGCGCGATGGCGGCCGGTTCGACCGCCGTCGCCGGCGGCGCCTCGGCCGCGCCCCCCGTCGACCACGTGTACATCAGGGCGGCCGTCGGCATCCCGAACAAGGACCGCTTCGGCGCCAACCACGCCGGTGCGGTCGACGTCTACCTGAGCGACGGCACCCACCAGCTGCTGAACGAGTTGAACCTCGGTGTGGTGAACGAGGACGACGCCGACCCCGCGTCCTTCGGCAGCGCCGTGGCCATCACCGACCTCGACCACGACGGCTACAGCGACCTGGTCATCGGCGCGCCGATCCTCCCCTTCGGTGTCGACGCGAGCTTCCTGGCCGGCCACGTCGACCTCGCGTTCGGCACCAGCACGGGCCTCACCGCGGCCCGCGCCGTGAGGCTCGACTCCCCCGGCGACAAGGGCGACCGGTTCGGCGCGGCCGTGGCCGTCACCGGCCGGAACATCGAGAACGGGCCGCTCGACCTGTGGGTCGGAGCGCCGGGCGCCGACGTGGACGGCGTCACGGACGCCGGGGCGGTCTACCACTACGCGGTCGACACCGAGGGTTCCGCGACCCTGGTCTCGAAGATCACCCAGAACACGCCGGGCGTCGGCGGCACCGCGGAGCAGGACGACCGCTTCGGCGAGGTGCTGGCGCCCAGTTCGCTGGGCGTGGTGATCGGCGTCCCGCACGAGGACGTCGGGGCCGCGAAGGACGCGGGCGGCGTCCAGATCCTCACCGTGAACGACGCGGGCACCCTGACCGGCACCAGCCTCGACTACACCCAGGACACACCCGGCGTCCCCGGCACCGCGGAGGCCGGCGACCGGTTCGGGGCGGCGCTGGCCTACGGCGGCACGGCCATCGGCGTACCGGGCGAGGACGTCGGGAAGGCGAAGGACGCCGGGCTGGTCCAGCTGATGTTCGGTGAGGACCACCCGATCGGTCAGGCCCTCACCCAGAACAGCAAGGGCATCCCGGGCACGGCGGAGGCCGGCGACGAGTTCGGCGCCTCCCTCACCGGCGTCTCGACGTGCCTCGACTTCGGCTCGATCGCGATCGGTGCCCCCGGCGAGGGCATCGGCGCGGCCACCGGCGCGGGGTCCGTGACGATCGTCCCGGCCCCGAGCGAGAAGTTCCCCGAGGATTGCCCGGCGACGACCTTCGCCCAGGGCCACGGCGCCCCGGGGGTCTCGGAGAAGGGCGACCGGTTCGGCACCGCCCTCGCGGCCGGATCGCGGGACCCGTCCCCCTCGGACCCCGAGAACTTCGGCACCGGAAAGCCTTTCGTCGGGGTTCCGGGCGAGGACATCGGCACGAGGGACGCCGGTTCGAACACCGGTCGCGCGGTGCAGGGCTCGAGGTCGTACGGCTACCCGGGTGGCGACACGCAGAACCTGGCCTACGGATCGGTACTCGCCACCCCGATGTACACGTGATCGATTCATGACCAGGGCGGGCGGGGGACGACGGGTCCGCGTCGACTCCGCGGTCTCGGCCGCAGTCATGGGCGCGCTGGCCGGGGCGGCGCTCGGCGAAGGCCGGCGCGCCGGGCTCCGGAACGCTGCGCTGGGCGCCGTGGCCCTGGCCGCCGTCGACACGGTGGCGCGGAGGAACCAGCGCCCCCACGAGATCCCCGCCCTGTGGTCGCGAATCGCGGCCAGCGGGGCGTTGGCTGCACCGGTGGGTCGGCTGGCGGGTCGGGCCGGGGGCGACGCCCTGCTGACCGGAACGGCAGCCGGGGCCGCCGCCGGGGCGCTCGGCCTGCGGCCGCAGAAGGTCGCGCTCGGCCCCCTGGTCGGGGCGGCCGTCGGCGCGGTCGGACGACGCCGGGCCTGGTCACCGGCGCTGACCGCCACGGCCGCCGTGGTCGGGTTCCGCACCCTGTCGGCGGCGCTGTTCCGCGACCCGCAGGTGAGCCTGCTGGCCGCGCAGGTCGACGCGGGCGACCTGCCGTTCGTCGTCCCGTTCGAGGCCCGGACCGGGCATGTGGGTGTCGATTTCGTACGCGAGCTGGCCGCGACGCTCGGTGGCGAGTACACCCGGGGCGCGCCCGACGCCGGCATCGTCGCCGACCTCGACGGGCTGGCCGGGCCCGACCTCGACCCGGCGGGCGTCGACCCGCGCATCCGGCACTTCTACGAGCACACGACGCGCTACGTGCTGGACATCGAACCGCGCTGGCAGCCGTGGGTCCTGCCCGGCTACCTGCTCTACCGCGCCCTGCTGGCCCGCCCCCTCGGGCAGGCCAACGTGCCGGTCAACCAGCGCGACGCCCAGCGGGGCGTGCACAGCCGGATCGACACGATCACGGCGCCCGACGACCCGGCCACGATCGCCGTGCGGGGCTGGATCCGCTCCTACGCCGACGACGACGAACCCATCTACGTCGGCGTCTACACGACGTACCGCGACGCGACCGGCGGCACCGAACGCGGTTACGTCAGTGTCGGGTTCCCCGTCCCGCAGGGCAGTTTCACCGCCACCCTCGCCCCGCGCGCCCGCCCCGGCGGTGGGCTGGTCCTGACCAGCCGCAGCCCGGTGCCGCACGCCGGGCACTACCTCTCCTACGTGGACCCGGCGACCCGCGAGCTGACCACGTTGGCCGTGCCCGGGTTCGCCGAGGAGCTCGACGTCTTCATGGACGGCGCCGGTAGGCTCCGCGCCGAGCACGCCTTCTGGCTGTACGGGCTGCCGATTCTCGCGCTGCACTACGACATCCGACCGAAGCCCGACCAGAGGTGAATTCGATGAGGAACCCCGGCGGACGACGTCCCCGCACCGTGTGCGCGCTCGCGACACTGGCGACGACGGTCGCCGTCGCGACGGTGGCCGCCGGCGCACAGGCGGCGGTCCTGCCCGGTGGCGGGCCGAGCGGTCTGCCCCGGCTGACGGCGGTCGGCGTGCCCTACGTCGACGACGGCACCGGCGCGGTCGACGTGTTCTTCGCCGACGGGCGGCGGCAGCGGGTCGGCCCGGTCGAGCTGGGCCTGGTCCCGGCCGGCACCCAGACCTGGTTCGGAAGCTCGGTCGCGACAGCCGATCTCGACAACGACGGCCTGACCGACCTGGTCGTCGGCGCGCAGGGCAACGGGTTGGGCGACGGTGAGGACGAGAACTCCGACACGTGGATCACGCCGCCGGGAACCGACGCGGCGCCAGGCGATTCGGGACGGGCGTGGATCCTGCTGAACAGTGCGGACGGGTTCACCGCCGACGGGGTCGTGAAGCTGGAGGGCCCGAACCGGGTCGGTGACCTGCTCGGGATGTCCGTGGCGGTCGGCACCCGGTACGGGTCGGTCGGGCACGACGTGTGGGTCGGCGCCCCCGGCCTGACCGTCGCCGGCCACCCGGAGGCCGGTGTGCTGTACCGGTTCTCGGTCACCTCCGACGCCACGCCCAGTCTGGCCGACACGATCGACCAGGACAGTCCGCTCGTGCCCGGCGCGGCCGAGCAGGACGACCAGTTCGGTCGCTATCTGGCGCCCGCGGCCAACGGTGTCGTCGTCGGGGTCCCCGAGGAGTCGGTGGGGACGAAGACCCGGGCCGGTGCGGTGTACCGGATGCGCACCGACCGGACGACCGACCACCTGACGCAGGCGCAGGTCTTCACGCAGAACAGCCGCGGCGTGCCGGGAGCGGCCGAGAAGAACGACGAGTTCGGTAGCGCCGTGGCGGCCGATCTCGGCTCGGGGACGGTCGCAGTGGGTGCGCCGGGCGAGAATCTCTCGGACGGGCGCACGGACGCCGGTCTGGTGCAGCTGTTCGGGACGGCCGCCGGACCGAAGGACTCGATCGTCCCGGCCGGCTCCCTCACCCAGGCGAGCCCCGGCGTGCCGGGCAGCGCGGAGGCCTTCGACCGGTTCGGCGCGGCCGTGGCCGTCGGGCCCTTCGCCTGTTCGGGGGTGACCAGTCTGGCTGTCGGCGTGCCCGACGAGGACATCGGCGCGAACCGGGACACCGGCTCGGTCCTGGTCACGAAAGTGCCCGGGGCGAAGGGCTCCTGCCCGACCAAGGCGCTGGCCCAGGCCGCGAACCTGCCCGGGGCTCCCGAGCCCTACGACCTGACCGGGGAGCGGCTGAGCGTCGTTCACGGGGGTTCGACACCGGACCGGCTGCTGATCGCGGCCCCCGGCGAGACCGGGACCGACGGCACGACCGGGCGGGTGCTCGTCTGGCAGGGGTCGAAGGCGGCCACGTCGATCATCCGCCCGATCGCCGACCCGCACATGTCGTTCGGGTTCGCCGTGGCCGTCGACACCGCCTGACAGGAGACCGCCCACTCATCCCGATCGCTACCGCACCTGCGGGGCTCCTGTTACCGTTCGGCGACTTTCCGGCGAACTGCACAGGAGCGGGACATGACGGGGCACGGGGCACGTAGTGGCGCACAACGAGTACGGCGGGTACTCCTCCTGACCTGCGCCGCGGCGCTCACGTGCGGGCCCGCGGCCCCGGCCCTGGCCGCCACCCCGACGGGCACCCACGACCTGGTCGTGGTGGGCGCCGGCACCAACGCCGACGACGGCTCCCCCGACAGCCAGGGGTACGTCGACGTCCGGTTCCCCGACGGTGACACGCAGCGGCTGACCGCCGCCGGCCTCGGGCTGCCGCCCGCCCCGGCGGGCAGCGACGGGTTCGGTGCCTCGGTGGCGATCGGCGACGTGAACGCCGACGGCCTGAGCGATCTCGTCATCGGAGCCAACGGGTACTACGGCGACCACACGGCCGGGCGCGCGTGGCTGGTGCTGGGCGGAGCCAACGGGTTCACCGCCGCCGGCGTGCGGGACCTGAACGTGACGCACGGGTCTCCCGCCGAGGGTTTCCGGACCTACGGCTCGGCGGTGGCGATCAGCGTCCTGAACGACACGGTCAGCGACATCTGGGTGGCCGACCCGAGCGCGACGGTCGGTGGGCACGCGATGGCCGGCCGGGTCTACCGGTTCACCTTCACGGGCCCGGGCGACGGCAGCGGAACCGGCACCCTCAGCGCCGCCACGGCGCTGGATCAGGACACCGCGGGCGTGCCCGGCACCGCCGAGGCCGGCGACCTCTTCGGCGCGGCCCTCGCCTCGTCGTCCGCCGGCGTCGTGGTCGGCTCGCCCGGCGAGGCGATCGGCACGCAGAAGAACGCCGGCTCCGTGTACGCGGTGACCACCGACGGCGACAACGGCGTGGTCACCGGGGCGTCCGCGTTCAGCCAGGACACCAAGGGCGTGCCCGGCAGCGCCGAGGCCGGCGACCTGTTCGGTGCCTCGATCGCCCCCGGCGGGCAGGCCGTCGGCGCCCCCGGCGAGGACGTCGGGAAGCTCAAGGACGCGGGCTCCGTCCAGCTGTTCCGCAGCAGTGGCGTCCCCGGACAACTGCGGCCCGACCGGTCCGTGACCCAGGACAGCAAGGGCGTGCCCGGCACCGCCGAGGCGGGCGACCGGTTCGGCGCCGTCGTCACGGCGGGAACCTTCACCTGCCAGGAGCAGTCCCAGATCGCGGTCTCCGCCCCGGGCGAGGGAATCGGCAAAGCGGCCCGCGCCGGCAGCGTCACGCTGGTCCCCGGCGCGGTGGCCAACTCCGAGTGCAAGTCGGTGGCCCTGAGCCAGGGCTCCGGGCTGCCCGGTACCGCCGAGACGGGCGAGGCGACCGGCTCGACGCTGGCCGTCGCCAATGGCGACCCGGAGGCCGAGGAGGACCGCTACGACGCCCTGCTGGTCGGCGTCCCGGCCGAGAGCATCGGCACGTTGTCCCAGTCGGGCCGCGTCCTGCTGGTCCGGTTCCCGAGCCGGACGGCGACCAGCCTCGGGCCGCTGACCGGCGGCGACCAGCCGGGTGCCTTCTATGGCCACATCCTCGGCCTGGACGCCCAGTGAGGCGCGGACTGATCGCTGCCGTCGTCCTGGCGGTCGCCGCTCTCGGAAGTACCGAGGCTCCCGTGCTGGCTGCCGACGGCGACGACCCGGCGCCCGCGACGGGCCTCGCACGGGCGATCGTCGTGGGGTCCCCCTTCGGCGGCGGCAGCGACGGGCGCGTCGACGTCTTCCGTCCCGACGGAACGTCGGAGCTGCTCACCACGAACTCGCTGGGCTTCACCACAGGACGGGCGGGGACGGAGTTCGGCGATGCCGTCGCGGTCGGCGACCTCGACTCCGACGGTCTGGACGACCTGGTCGTCGGCGCCTGGTTTGCCAACAACTACGGCGGCCGGACCTGGATCCTGTTCAACTCTCCCACCGGCTATGCGGCGGGCAAGCATGTCGAGCTGACCCCCAACCGCATTGGTGGCGACTACTTCGGGGCGGCGGTCGCCATCACGTCCCGCTCGGGTGGGCGGAAGGACGTCTGGGTCGGGGCGCCTGGCCGCACCGTGTCCGGCGTGCCCGCCGCCGGCGTCGTGTGGCGATTCACGGTCTCGTCCTCGGGGTCTGTGGGAACGCCGAAAGCGGTGTCCCAGAACACCTCGGGCGTCCCCGGCTCCGCCGAGCCCGGGGACTGGTTCGGCAGCGTTCTGGCGCCCGCCTCGGAGGGTGTGGTCGTGGGCGTCCCCGACGAGGCCATCGGCAAGCACACCGACGCCGGCATGGTCGAGTGGATCTGGCAGGGCGGTCGCGGGCTGGAAGGGATTGGGCTCAGCCAGGACTCGCCCGGCGTTCCCGGGGTCGCCGAGACCGGCGACATGTTCGGTTGGTCGGTCTCTGCGGGTGGTGAGGTCGTCGGGGCCCCCTGGGAGGATGTGGGGTCGACCAAGGACGCAGGCGGTGTCCAGACCTTCCGGATCTCGGGGACGGGTGAATCGCGGGCCGTCGCAGCCGGCCCGGCGCTGAGCCAGAACTCGGCCGGTGTCCCCGGGACGGCCGAGAAGGGCGATCTTTTCGGGTATGCCGTCACCACCGGCGTCTTCGAGTGCCCGGGAGTCCGGTCGATGGCCGTCGGCTCTCCGTACGAGACGCTCGGCGGCTCCTGGGCGTACGGCGGGACGGTCGCGGTCACCACCCTGCCTGGCGAACAGGGGACCTGCCCGACCCGGTCGCTGGCCCAGGAAGCCGGCCTGCCGGGAAGCATCGGGGCGGGCAACGAGCAGACCGGTCGCAGTCTCGGCACGGTCGCGCGGGCGGACGTCGCCGGAACCGACCAGTTGCTGATCGGCGCCCCGGGCGAGCAGATGGGCAATGCGAACGAGGCGGGGATCGTGATCGGCTGGACGCCGGGAGCCTCGGGCTTCGCGTTCGGCCGCATCGGCCTGGACGGGGAGTTCGACCACTTCGGCAGCGTGCTATGAACCGGGCCGGAGGGGCCCTTCTCGCCACGGTCCTGGCCACCGCAGCCCTGGTGGTTCTGCCCTCCACGGCAAACGCCGAGCCCACCGAGACCGGGTTCATCGCCGTTGGTGTGCCCACCGCCGACGGTGGCCGGGGGGTGGTCGACCTGCACCGGACCGACGGGACGACGGACCGTCTCACCCCCGAGAGCCTGGACCTGGGCACGGGTTCCGCAAAGATCCGGTTCGGCACCAGCGTCGCCTCCGGCGACCTCGACCACGACGGCTACGTCGACCTGGTGGTCGGTGCGCCGCAGGGCCCCGAACGGGACGACGAGAAGTCGGTCTTCCTCGTCTTCGGTGGTGCGGAAGGTTTCACCGCCGACGGCGTCCGCCGGTTCGTCGAGACCGGCCACCCCGGGGACGGTTTCGGCACCGCGGTGGCGATCAACAGGCGCAGCGATGAGCGCAGCACCGGGGTCTGGATCGGGGCTCCGTACGCGACCGTCGACGGGCACGCAGAGGCCGGCAAGCTCTTCCAGCTCGACGTGCACGCGCTGCGCATGCCGGACCTGCCCGCCGTGACCGACCTGGCGGGCGAGTTCCAGCGCACCGAGGGCAGCCTGATGATCCCCGGCTCACCGGATGCGGGCGACCGGTTCGGCTCGGTCCTGGCGAACGCGCACGACGGCGTGATCGTGGGCGTCCCGCTCGAGGACGTCGACGGGGCGCAGGACGCGGGGGCCGTCTACCGGATCCGTGAGAACTCCGTGACGGGCACTCTCACGACGGCGTCGGTGTACACCCAGAACCGGGCCCACTTCGCCGGGACCGCCGAGGCGGGCGACAAGTTCGGCGAGTCGGTGAGCGCGGAGGCGCTGGCCATCGGGGTGCCCGGCGAGGACATCGGCGGGTTGACCGACGCGGGAACCGTGCAGTTGTCCGTCGCGACGGACGAACCGGGGATCGCCCCGTTGCGCGCGGTCTCCCAGGACTCCGCGGGTGTACCGGGCAAGGCCGAGTCGGGCGACCGGTTCGGGGCCAGCGTCGCCGTGGGTCGCCTGATCTGCGACGACGTCGTTTCCGCGGCGATCGGTTCCCCCGGTGAGGATCTCGGCGGGGCGGCCGACGCCGGGACGGTCACGCTTGTCGACGCCGCCCGGGCCGGGAAGAGCTGCGGTACGGTCGGGGTCGCCCAGGGCCAGGGCGCCCCGGGCGCCTCGGAGACGGGCGACCGGTTCGGCGCCGTCTTGAGCGACGCCACGGGCGCCGACGGGTCTGAGGACCTGCTGATCGGCGTCCCCGGGGAGTCCGTCGGGACGGTAGGCGGCGTCGGTCGAGTGCTCGTGCGGCACCCGACCGGGACGGTGAGCACCGTACGCCCCCTGGGCGGCGACGTCTCCTCCCTGCGATTCGGCACGGTCCTGGGTCGGCCCGGAGCCTGAACGACGGCCGGATACAGGCCCGGTGATGCGCGAACCGGGACCCCGGACGTAGCGTCGAGGGGTGAGCTCACGCAGGCGCGACCCGCGGTACCGGTACGGCCCGTGGCGCGGCGGCCCCGACCCCCTGGCCCCGCCGTACGACGTCCGCAAGGCGCTCGACGCCATGGGCGAGGGGGTGTTGCAGGGCGAGAGCGTCCGGGACGCGCTGCGCGACCTGCTGCGCCGTGGCCTGCCCGACGAGAACGGGCGTCGGCGGGGGCTCGACGAGTTGCTGGCCCGGGCCCGCCGAATGCGCCAGGAGGCGCTGCGCCGCGGGCAGCTCGACGGGGCCGTCACCAAGGCGCAGGCCAAGCTCGACCAGGCCCTGGCCGCCGAACGCGAGGAGCTGGCCGGGCAGGACGGCGACGACGCCCGGTTCGCGGAGGCGCAGCTCGACGCCCTCCCCCGCTCGACGGCCCAGGCCGTGCAGGAGCTCGCGAACTACGACTGGGCCAGCCCGGAGGCCGAGCAGCTCTACCGGTCGATCCTCGACGACCTCAAGGGCGAGATCGTCGACCAGCAGTTCGAGGGACTGCGCGACGCGCTGCAGGGCATGGGCCCCGAGGCCGAGCAGGCCATGGCCGACATGATGAACGACCTGAACGACCTGCTGGAGAAGCACGCCCGCGGCCAGGACACCCCGCAGGACTTCGACGACTTCATGGCGAAACACGGCGACCTGTTCCCCGAGAACCCGCAGGACGTCGAGGAACTCATCGATGCGCTGGCCCGCCGGGCCGCGGCCGGGGAGCGCCTGCTGGCCAGTCTCAGCTCGCAGCAGCGCGACCAGCTCGCCCAGCTCATGCAGCAGGCGCTGGGTGACGGTGCCCTCGCCCAGCAGATGGGCCGGTTGACCGACAACCTGCGGGGCCTGCGCCCCGACCTGGCCTGGGGCCGCACCCCGGGCAGCCGGCAGGCGGGCAATCAGCGCGGCGGCGAACCTCTGGGGTACGGCGAGGCCGCCGGGGCACTGGGCGAGCTGGCCGACCTCGACGACCTGATCGAACAGCTCGGCCAGGAGCACGCGGGCGCCACGCTGGACGACGTGGACGTCGACGCGGTGGAGCGAGCCCTCGGCGCCCAGGCCGCGACCGACGTCCGGGCCCTGCAGCAGCTCGAACGCGAGCTGGAGCGCCAGGGCTGGGTGAACCGCGAGCGGGGTGGGCTGGAGCTGGCGCCGAAGGCGCTGCGCCGGTTGGGCCAGACGGCCCTGAAGCAGGTCTTCGCGCACCTCAGTTCGGGGCGCAAGGGTCAGCACGACGTGCGGGACGCCGGGGCGGCCGGGGAGATCACGGGCGCGGCGCGCCTGTGGGAGTTCGGGGACGAACAGCCGCTGGACGTCGTCCGCTCGGTCGCGAACGCCGTCCGGCGGCGAGCGGGTGAGGGCTTGGACCCGCACGCCGACGGCAGCCTCACCCTGCTGGCCGAGGACTTCGAGGTGGTCGAGACCGAGCGGCGCTCGACGGCCGTGGTGGCGTTGTGCGTGGACCTGTCGTTCTCGATGGTCAGCGAGGGGCGGTGGGGCCCGATGAAGCAGACCGGGCTGGCCCTGGCCCACCTCGTGGCGACCCAATTCCCGCAGGACGCGCTGCAGATCATCGGGTTCGGCCGCTACGCGCAGCGGTTGAGCATGGAGGAGCTGGCGGGCGTCGAACCGGACTACGTGCAGGGCACCAACCTGCACCACGCGCTGGCCCTGGCTGGGCGGCACCTGCGCCGCCACCCGGGCGGCGAACCGGTGGTGATGGTGGTGACCGACGGCGAGCCGACCGCCCACCTGGAACCCGACGGCGAGGCCTGGTTCGACTACCCGCCGGCGCCGGAGACGATCCGGGCCACCGTGCGGGAGGTGGACGCGCTGACCCGTTACGGCGCGGCGATCAACGTGTTCATGCTCGGCGAGGACCCCGGGCTGCGCCGGTTCGTCGACGCGATCGCCCGGCGCAACGGCGGCCGGGTCTTCACCGCCGAACCGGACACTCTGGGCGAATACGTCGTCAGCGACTACCTTCGCGCTCGGCGAGGTCGCCGTCGCTCTGCGTAACCTAGGCGGGTGATTACTCGCCGACTCCCACCCTGGGTGAGCACGTTTCCTGCATGATGGATGAGCAGGCAGGAAGCGCAGGTCACCCAGAGGAGTCAGTCGTGGACGGCGACGAGTCGACAACCACCTTCCCGCGAGTGCCCGGCGCCGGTGCGGGTCCGCAGGTCGACGAGCGCCCGACCCCGCACCCGGGTCACCCCGGCGGCGGCCACCCCGTGCCAGGGTTCCGGCCCGGCGACCGCGCCCCCGAACCCCGCCGGCGCACGGGCCGGCTGTGGCTGCGCCTGGTCGCGATCATCGGCATCATCGCCCTGGTGCTCGCGGCCGTGCTGGTCGGCGGGTTCCTGTACCTGCAGCACAAGTACGACTCGAACATCGAGCGGTTCGACGCCTTCCAGGGCCTGGAGGACAAGGACCGCCCGGTGGTGGTCGCCAAGGACGCGCAGAACATCCTGCTGCTCGGTTCGGACAGCCGGATCTCCGCCGGGGACGCCTCGGCCTGGGTCCGCGGCGCCCAGCGCACCGACGCGATCATGCTCGTGCACATCCCGGCCGACCGGCAGAACGTGACCGTCACGTCGATCCCCCGGGACAGCTGGGTGAACATCCCCGGCCACGGCATGAACAAGATCAACGCGGGGTTCAGCTTCGGCGGCCCGGCGCTGGAGGTGAAGACGATCGAGGCGTACACCGGCGTGCGCATCGACCACGTCGTGGTGCTCGACTTCGACGGCTTCCAGCAGGTCACCGACGACCTCGGCGGTGTGAGGATCACGATCCCGGACGACAGCTACGACAGCGCGCGCAGGAAGCACTGGAAGGCCGGGACGTACACGATGGACGGCGAGACCGCCCTGACCTACGTGCGGCAGCGGCACGGCCTGCCCGGCGGTGACTTCGACCGGGTGAAGCGTCAGCAGAACTGGATCCGCGCGATCGCCACCAAGACCCTGTCCAAGGACACGCTGACCAACCCGATGACGCTGACCTCGGTGCTCGGCTCGATCACCAAGGCCGCGTCGGTCGACGACGGCTTCTCGATCGGCGAGATGCGTTCCACCGCACTGTCCCTGCGCGACGTGAAGGTCAAGGACATCACCTTCATGACCGCGCCGCTGGACGGCACCGGCTGGAGCCCCGACGGCAAGCAGTCGATCGTGAAGCTGAACAAGGCCGGCAACAAGTCGCTGTGGAAGGCCTACAAGGACGACACGGTCAGCGAGTGGCTGGCTGCGCACCCCGACGCGGCGCTGGGAAAGACGGTGCGCTGACCGCCGTCCGAGCTCCCTCGGCCCCACCGGGCCCGTCGGCCGCACCCCGACCGGGCTCGGAGCCGGCCACCGGCAGCAGCACCGTCATCGTCGTCCCGACGCCGGGCTCGGACTGCACCGAGACCTTGCCGCCGTGCCGGTCGACGATCTCCTTCACCACGGCCAGCCCGAGGCCGGTGCCCTGGATCACCCGGCGCCGGGCCTCGCTGGTCCGGAAGAACCGGGTGAACAACTGCGGGATCTCGTCGGAGCGGATGCCGATGCCCGTGTCGGCGACCTGCAGCTGCAGCCGCTGCCCGGCGTCCGGCCGGTCCGCCTCGACCGGCACGGTGGGCCCGATCCGGACCGTCACCGTGCCCCGCTTCTCGGAGAACTTCACGGCGTTGGTGAGCAGGTTCAGCACGACCCGCTCCAGCTGCGACCGGTCGCCGCCGACGGCCGGCAGGCCGTCCGGCGCGTCGATCTCGAGCGTCACGTCGGCCTCCTTGAGGGACGGTGTGACGACGGCGACCGCCGCCTTCACGACCTCGGCCAGATCGACCGGCTGCTCCATCTTCCCGAAGCTGCCGGCGTCCACCCGCGACAGCGTGAGCAGGTCGTCCACCAGCCCGAGCAACCGGCGCCCGTTGCGTTCGATCACCTCGATCATCCGGCGCTCGGGCGCCTGCTCGTGCGAGGGCGACATGGCGAGGTTCGGGTCGCCGAGCAGCATCTCGGCGTACCCGCAGATGCTGGTCAACGGCGTGCGCAGCTCGTGGCTGACCGAGGCGACGAACTCCCCCTTCAACCGGTCCACCTCGCGCAGCTGCGCCTCGACCTCCTTCTGCTCGCTGATGTCGACGCCGATGGTGCCGATCGCGACCGGCTGTCCGGAGGCGTCGGAGATCGGGTAGTTGGCGACCAGGAAGGTGCGCTCGACGCCGTCCACGTCGAACACCTCCTCGGTGCGCGAGGGGGCCCGGTCTCCGGCGCCGGGGCGCAGCGGATCGGCCGATCCCTCCCGGGAGAGCATGTCGAACCGGGCGTTGGTCAGCAGCGGCCGACCGAGGAGATCGCGGACGGCGATCGCGGCGGGCGCGTGGTCGAGGACGCCCTGCAGGATCGCCTCGGTGGCCCGGCGCTGGCGCTGCGCCTCGCGCGCCTCGCGGTCGAGCCGGCGGGTGGTGAGCGCGTGCTCGACGGCGGGCCCGAGCCGCACCATCCGGTCCTTCAGCAGGTAGTCGACGGCCCCCAACCGGATCGACGTGACACAGGTGTCCTCGTCCATCACCCCCGAGAGGACGATGAGCGGGATGTCGAGCTCACGCTCGGCCAGCGCCGTGAGTGCGTCCGGCGCCGTCATGGTCGGCAGCGAGTAGTCGCACAGCACCACCTCCGGGGCGTCGTCGAGCGCGGCGACGAAGTCCTCGAGCGTCTCGACCCGGTTCCACTCGGGGCGGTACCCGGCCCGCAGCAGCTCGATGACCGCCAGCTCGGCGTCCTCGGGGCGGTCCTCAACGATCAGCAGGCGCAACGCCCGGCTCGCCGGCGGCTCGGCCGGTCGCTCGGTCTGCCGATCGGTGCTGCCCGGCTCCTGCGTCGATTCCATGGCGCGCCTCCCTGGGGGGTCGGTTCAGCACCAGCCAGTAGCGGCCGATGTCCAGCACTGCTTGGAAGAACTTGTCGATCTCCACCGGCTTGACGATGTAGCTGTTGGCGCCCAGCGCGTAACAGGTGGCCAGGTCGCGGTCCTCGGCGGACGACGTCAGCATCACCACCGGGATGTCGCGCCACAGGTCGTCGCGCTTGAGTTCCCGCAGCACCTCGATGCCGCCCAGCATCGGCATCTTGATGTCGAGCAGGATGGCCGAGGGCAGGTCGGCGGGGTCGCGTCCGGCCCAGGAGCCGCGCCCGGCCAGCAGGTCGAGGGCCTCCACGCCGTCCCGCGCGGTCTCGATCCGGCCGGCGAACCGGCCGCGGCGCAGCGCGTGCAACGTGAGTTCCCGGTCGTGCGAGCTGTCCTCGACGAGCAGGAGCCAGCTCTCGTCGTCCATGCCCTGCCAGTCGTCCGTGCCGCTCATCCTCGGATCACCCCGCCCCCTGGACAGTGAAGGCGAAGGTGGCACCCTCGCCCACCCGACCGGTGGCCGTCAGGGTGCCGCCGTGCCGCAGGACGATCCGCTGCACCAGCGCGAGCCCCACCCCGTTGCCGGGGAAGTCCTCGGCCCGGTGCAGCCGCTGGAAGACCTGGCCGAGCTTCTCCGCGAAGCGCTCGTCGAAGCCCGCTCCGTTGTCGCTGACCAGGTAGCGCACGGAGCCGTCGTCCTCGACCCGGGCACTGACCTCGATCCGGGCGTCGGTACGCCCGGACGTGTACTTGAGCGCGTTGTCCAACAGGTTCGACCAGACCTGCTGCAGCAGCCGCGGGTCACCGGTCGCGGGGGGCAGCTCGCCCAGTACGAACTCGACGTCGCGGCCCTCACGGGCCGGGGCCAGCGCCTCCCAGCAGCGGCGGGCGATCGCGGTCATGTCGACCCGGCCGCTGGTCATCGACTGCCGCTGCATCCGGGAGAAGGCCAGCAGCGCGTCGATCAGGCTGCCCATCTGCACGGCCGACTCGTTCACCATGCGCAGGTAGTGCTGGGCCTGGTCGGGCAGGTCGGCCGCGAAGTCCTCCTCCAGCAGGGTGGTGAACCCCGCCATCGAGCGCAGCGGGGCGCGCAGGTCGTGGGACACGCTGTAGGAGAAGGCTTCCAGCTCGGCGTTGGCGGCGGTGAGCTGGGCCGTCTGCTGCTCCAGCTGCCGGGTGCGCTCGGCGACCCGCTGCTCCAGCTGCTCGTTCAGGTCCCGCAACTGCTGGTTCAGCTGGACGACGGCCCGCTCGGTGGCGTGCCGGTCGGAGACGTCGTGGGCCACCATCACGTAGCCGATCAGTACACCGTCCTGACCGCGGCTGGCGGTGATCACGCAGTGCGCCCAGAACCGCGACCCGTCACCGCGGACCCGCTTGCCCTCGATGACGGCCCGGCCGGCGCCGTTGGCCTGCCGCAGTACGTCGGCGGGCAGCCCCGCCGCCTGTTCCTCCTCCTCGAAGAAGGTGGCGTAGTGCCGGCTGAGGATCTCCGACTCGGGGTAGCCGTACAGCCGCTCGGCCGCCGGGCTCCAGGTCCGGATGCGGCCGTTGACGTCCATCAGGATCAGCGCGTAGTCGGTCGCGCCTTCCAGCAGCTGCCGCAGCCGGGTCAGTTCCGCGTTGGTCTGGGCGGCGGGCTGCCAGCTGTCGGTGATGTCGTGCCAGATCACCAGCGCCACTCGCCGGCCGTCGCGCAGCCGCACCGGGTGGGCCGAGACCAGGAGCTGGCGGACCGGGTGGCCGTTGTCCAGGTCGACGTAGAGGATCTGACGCCGGACCCGCTGCCCGGCGAGCGCGAGGTTCGCCGGCCACTGCGACTCCGGCAGCTCCACGCCGTCCCGGTCCCGGACGACGACCCGCGCCTGCTCGGCGAGGGCCTGCCGGTCGCCGAACGCGGCCTGGGCCGCGCGGTTACGGGCCAGCGACGTGACCGCGGAGGCCATCAGCTGCATGGGCTCCACGCTCTCGTTCCAGAGCACGTCCAGCAGGGTGGCGTCGTCCGGGTCGATCAGCTCCCGCAAGTGGGCGAAGTCGTCCAGCGGAGCGGCCGCCACGGCGACCTGACCGGCGTGGTGGCCGTCCACCTCACCGTTCACCATCACGCCCCCCCGGGTCTCTGGTGCGTTGGAGCCGGGACTACCAGGCGTGCTCCGTGACCGGCGGGTTCGGCCGGCCGGTGACCGCCTCGTCCACCGCGTCCAGCAGCGCGTAGGTCGCGAACGGCTTGGTCAGGTAGGCCGCCCCGAGCGACCGGCCGCGTCGCACGTCGCTCTCGCGGGCCGACGCCGAGACGAAGATGGCCGGGACGCCGGGCTGGTCGGCGCGCAGCCGGTCCAGCAGGGTGAAGCCGTCCATGCCCGGCAGGCCCACGTCGAGGACGTAGGCGTCGGGGGCACCGAACTGTTCCACGGAATCGATCGCGAGGTCACCGTCGGGCATGGCGATCACCCGGTGCCCGACCATGACGAGGCGCATGGCGATCAGGTCACGGACGTCCGGGTCGTCCTCTACTACGAGCAGCCTGGCCAAGGATCCTCCTACAGTCGACGAGAGCAGGTATGTCTCATCGGCAGAATCATGACTCGTGCTGCGCCCAGAACCCGGCAAGCACTCATTCGGAGAGTGCCGTGTCACGCACTGTGCGTTACCAAATCGGGCCGTAGCGGGACCTATCCGGCGACGACACCCAGCAGGTCGTGGCGCGTGAGTACGCCGGTCGGCTTACCGTCGGTCACGACCATGAGGGCATCGGCCGTCTCCAGCGCGTGCCGCGCGACCTCCAGCGGTTCACCCGCGCCGACCAGGGGCAGGGGCGCCGACATGTGCTGCTCGACCCGGTCGGCCAGCGCCGCCCGACCCGTGAACACGGCCTCCAGCAGGTCGCGTTCGCTGACGCTGCCGGAGACCTCTCCCGCCATCACGGGTGGTTCAGCGTTCACGACAGGCATCTGCGAGACGTGGTACTCGCGCAGGATCGTGATCGCGTCCCGGACCGTCTCCGTGGGGTGGGTGTGCACGAGCGCGGGCAGGTCGCCCTCCTTCGCCCGCAGGACGTCGCCCACCGTCAGTCCGGCGTCGTCGCGCAGGAAGCCGTACGAGGCCATCCACCGGTCGTTGAAGATCTTGCCCAGGTAGCCCCGGCCGCCGTCGGGCAGCAGCACCACGACCACGTCGTCCGGGCCGAGCCGCTCCGCGACCCGCAGGGCGGCCACGACCGCCATCCCGCACGAGCCGCCGACCAGCAGCCCCTCCTCGCGGGCCAGGCGGCGAGTCATCGCGAAGGAGTCGGCGTCGCTCACCGCGACGATCTCGTCGGGCACCGCCGGGTCGTAGGCCGAGGGCCAGAAGTCCTCGCCGACCCCCTCGACCAGGTACGGACGTCCGGTGCCGCCCGAGTAGACGGACCCCTCGGGGTCGGCGCCGACGATCCGCACCGGGCCCTGCCGACGCTGGGCCGACGCGTCCTTCAGGTAGCGGCCCGTGCCCGTGATGGTGCCGCCCGTGCCGACCCCGGCGACGAAGTGCGTGAGCCGGCCCTCGGTGTCCTTCCAGATCTCGGGACCGGTGGTGGCGTAGTGGCTGGCCGGGCCCTCCGGGTTGGAGTACTGGTCGGGCTTCCACGCCCCCTCGATCTCGCCGACCAACCGGTCGCTGACCGAGTAGTAGGAGTCGGGGTGGTCGGGCGGCACCGCGGTCGGGCAGACGACGACGCGCGCGCCGTACGCCTTCAGCACGTTGCGCTTGTCCTCGGAGACCTTGTCGGGGCAGACGAACACGCAGTCGTAGCCCTTGCGCTGGGCGACGAGCGCGAGCCCCACGCCGGTGTTGCCCGACGTCGGCTCGACGATCGTGCCGCCGGGCTTCAGCCGGCCGTCGGCCTCGGCCGCCTCGATCATCCGCAACGCGATCCGGTCCTTCACCGAACCGCCGGGGTTGAGGTACTCGACCTTCGCCAGCACCGTGGCCTGCAGGCCCTCGGTGACCCGGGTCAGCCGGACCAGTGGCGTGTTGCCCATCAGGTCGACGATCGAATCCGCGTAGCGCACGACGTCAATCGTGCCACCTAGGGGACGGTCGGGCGGCACGGGATCGGTCGGGAACCCGGAACCGGCGGACAGGCACGCCCCGCGCCCCGGGCGGGTCGCGGGGCGTGCCTGTTCTCAGGCGGGCCCGGGCTGGGCGAGTCGCCTCAGCGAACGGCGCCCACCAGGTCCCGCTCGTGCTCGCGCAGACCGTCCGGCTCCTCGTCCACGTCGAAGCCGTCCGACGGGAACGGCTCCTCGCCCTCGGCAGCCCCCGCGCCGTGCTTGGCGCGGGCTGCGACGGCCGCGTCGTCCTCACGACGGCGGCGCCACGCACCCACGAACCAGGCGAGGGCGCCCCCGGTAACCGCGGCCAGCAGCAGCCACAGCGCCCAGAACCAGCCGGAGTGCCCGGCCGCCGTCAGATCGTCGGCGGTGGTGCCGCCGGCGGAGGAGCCGTCACCGGCCGTCGAGCCGTCGGAGGTCGAGGTACCGGCCTTGGTGGCCGAGCCGTTGACCCCCGCGGTCACGCCGCCCGAACCGCCGAGGCCGATGGTGCCCCCGGTCGAGGCCGTGCCGCCGGTCCCGCCGCCGGTCCGGCCGCCCGTCCCACCGCCGGTCCCACCGCCGGTCCCACCGCCCGAGCCTCCACCCTCATTGGTCGGATCCGGGCTGCCGTCGGTGCCGCTGCCCCCGCCGGTGGGCGTGCCCCCGGTGCCGCCACCACCGGACGGGGTGCCACCGCCGCCGGTCGGGGTGCCACCGCCACCCGTCGAGGTTCCCCCACCACCGGAGCTGCCACCACCGAGGCTCACGTCCGCCTTCACGCCGTCGCCGCCACCGAGTTTGGCGTCGACCGTGGCGGTGTCGCCCCCGACCTTCACGCTGGCCGTGGTGCCCGAGCCGCTCCCGCCGAGGTCGACGGTGGCGGTGGCGGCCGACCCGCCGGAACCCACCTTCGCGTCGACGAGCTTGCCGCCCTCCGCGACACCGACGTCGGCGACGCCGGGCACCTTGACGGACAGGGCGTGGGCGGAGCCGGCCACACCTCCGGTCAGAGCCAGTGTCGCCAGGACGAGGGCGGACGACCCCCGCAGGGCCAGCGTCCGAACACCGTGTACACGCTTCATGTCGCCTCTTCATCCAAGTGTCGGGTGAGAGGGTCGAGTCCCACATGGGATATCGTCTGGCCGTCGGGAAGCTTGAACGCGGTACCACCGGTGGCCCAGGTCTACGTGACGATGCGTGACCTGTTCCGCACGCGGTGCTCGTTCGGGTGAAACCGATCGGCCGAACAGCGCGCCAGCCTCTTGGGGGGCTCTCGGTCGTACGACCGTGGTCCTTCCGGCCCGGTCGTCGCACTTCTCAGCGGAGATCGAGCCGCGGTCCGGTGGGGGCCCGTGGCCTCTCCGTCGAGCGACGGAGAGTGAATGTCCGGGGACCAGACCTTCGGCCGGTTGGCTGCCGCACGTCGCGCAGCCCTCGGCCTAGACCAGCAGACCGTCGCGGCGGCGGTCGGCGTCACGCAACAGACCATCTCCCGCTGGGAGTCCGGCGGCGCCATGCCCCGGCGAGGGGTGATGGCCTCGCTGGCCCGCATCCTGCAGGTGGATGCCGACCAGCTGTTCCGCTCGGCGGGCTACGCGCCCGAGCGCCCGCCCGGCCGGCTGGACGATGCGGTGCACACGCTGAACGCCGAGATCCAGGACCTCAGCGACGCGCAGCTCGTGGCCCTGCTTGACCTGCTGTGGCGCGAACACTACGAACGGACGTCTCGCCGGTCCCGTTCGTGACCCTGCGTGCCTTCCGGCCCGGTCGCGTCACCTGATCGACCCCTGATACAGCCCAGGCGCGTGCCGAACAATCTTGATGTGTCCGCGTCGCACCGGACATCGCCCCGGGAGCGCATCGACCTGCGCCCGCACAGACCGGCGGCGTGCCGGTACCCATCACCCGGGTCGAGCCCAACCGGCGCGCCGCCTCTGTGTCTCCCCGTTCGTGATCATGGAAACTTCTACTGGTCTCAGAGGCGAGGCGCCTGCCCGCCCAGAGTAGAAGTTTCCATGATCACGAACCTCGCCTCAGTGAGGCGGAGCCTCAGCTGAGGCGTTCGTAGATGATGGCCATGCCCTGGCCGCCGGCCACGCACATGGTCTCCAGCCCGAACTGCTTGTCCCGGGTCTGCAGGCCGTTGATCAGCGTGGTGGCGATGCGGGCGCCGGTCATGCCGAACGGGTGGCCCAGCGCGATCGCGCCACCGTGCACGTTCAGCTTGTCGTGGTCGATGCCCAGGTCCTCGGCACTGGGCAGGACCTGCGCCGCGAAGGCCTCGTTGATCTCGAACAGGTCGATGTCCTTGGCGCTGAGACCGGCCCGGGCCATGGCCTGCTGCGAGGCCTCGACCGGCCCGAGACCCATGATCTCGGGCGAGAGCGCGGAGACGCCGGTGGAGACGATCCGGGCCAGCGGCTTCAGGCCGAGTTCGGCGGCCTTGGTGTCGCTCATGATCACCAGGGCGGCGGCGCCGTCGTTCAGCGGGCAGGCGTTGCCGGCCGTCACGGTGCCGGTCGCGCGGAACACCGGCTTGAGGCCCTGCAGCTTCTCCAGCGTGGTGCCGGCCCGGGGGCCGTCGTCCGTGCTGACCACGGTGCCGTCGGGCAGCGTGACCGGGGTGATCTCCTTGGCGAAGAAGCCGTCGGCGATGGCCTTCTCGGCACGGTTCTGGCTCTCGACGCCCCACTGGTCCTGCTCGAGCCGGCTGACGCCGCGCAGAGTGGCCACGTTCTCGGCCGTCTCGCCCATCGCGATGTAGACGTCGGGGATCTTGCCGTCGGCGCGCGGGTCCGTCCACGGCGCGTTGCTGGCCGAGGTGGCGGCGGTCCGGGCGCGAGCCTCGTCGAAGATCGGGTTGAGCGCCTCGTCGCCGTTGATCAGCCCCATGTAGTGGGACACCATCTCGACGCCGGCGGCGATGAACACGTCACCCTCGCCGGCCTTGATGGCGTGGAAGGCCATCCGCTGGGTCTGCACGCTGGACGCGCAGTACCGGTTCACCGAGGTACCCGGCACGGTCTCCAGGCCGAGCAGCACCGCGGCGACGCGGGCGATGTTGTTGCCCTGCTTGCCGGAGTTGTCACCCGCCCCGGCGTAGATGTCGTCGATCTGCTTGGTGTCCAGCGACGGCACCTTGTCCAGGGCGGCCTTGATCATCTGGGCGAGCAGGTCGTCCGGCCGGATGCTGGTCAGCGAGCCCTTGAAAGCGCGACCGATGGGCGAACGGGCGGTGGAGACGATGACTGCCTCGGGCACGGGAGGACTCCTTCGTTCGTGGTGCCACAACTGTTCTGCCCAGCTAAGCGCCTGCTAACCGGTCTCCGCTGCACTCCGCGGGGTGGTCGTGGACACAGTCGGGCGGGCTTGTGGACTCGCGGCGGCTTCCTCGACCGGCCGGACGGCGGGCGCCGGCCCGGGCTGGGCCACCGGCTGCCGGCGGCGGCGCAGCAGGACCCAACGGCCCTGCGGGCCCCGGTCGGAGCCCGAGACCTCGGCACCGGTGACCTCGGTGCCGGCCGTGTCGACCGCGTGGACGGCGGCCGTCGCGATGTCGTCGATCCGGTCACCGGCACGCGTGTCGGGACGGCGGTCGTCGGTCGGCCAGTAGCCGGTGGCCGACGCGACCGCGGGCAGCATCGCCGCGGCGGCGCGGGCGTAGCCGGCCGCCGAGGGGTGGAACCGGTCGGAGCTGAACAGTTCCTTGGGGTGGGCGGAGAACTGGGGGCCGAGCAGGTCACCGAGGGAGACGGTGCGCCCACCCGCCTCCACCGCGGCGATGGTCTGGGCCGCGGCCAGCTGACGGCTCCAGCGCCGGGCCAGGTAACGCAGCGGGTAGGCGATCGGTTCGATCGTGCCCAGGTCGGGGCAGGTGCCGACGACGACCTCCACCCCCTCCTCGACCAGGCGACGCACCGCTCCCTCCAGCCAGCGGACCGCGACCGACGGACGGGTGCGCCGGGTGACGTCGTTGGCGCCGATCATGATCACCGCGACCGTGGGCTTCGGCCCCTCGGTCAGCAGCCGCTCCACCTGGCCGGCCAGTTCCTCGGAACGCCCGCCGACCCGACCGGCCTCCCGCAGGACGACGGACCGCCCGGACAGGGCCGCCAGCCCGGTGGCCATCACCGCCCCGGGCGTCTCGCCGGGCAGGTTCGCACCCAGGCCGACGGACGTGGAGTCGCCCAGCATGGCGAGCACCAGCGGCTCACCCCGGCCGGCGCCGTACACCCCGTCCGCGCCGGGCCCGGCGGTCCCGAAGGGTTGGCCGATCCACCGCCGGGCCAGCTTGATCTCCCCCGCGATCAGCCCGACCATCGCCGCGCCCAGCATCCCCAGACCGCTGCCGCCGTAGACGGCCGCCGCCGCGACCCGACGGGCCCGACCTTCTCGACTCACCGCACACCTCCCTGCGCGTACCCCACGGTAGCCACCGGGCACCGCGTCCGCCCGACCCCGACTCGTGCGACACAGCGCGGAACGGGCAGGATGATGTTCCTGCGGGGTACGGGGGCCGATTCGAACAATGGGATCCGGCCGCCCCGCGAAGGGGGCGTTGGCGAGAGATGATCCTGGTCAGGCGGGTTCCCGCCGGCTCCGTGCAACGGGTGGTCCTGCTGGGCGCCCTGGGGGTGGACGACGAGGCCCTGGTCACGCGGTTGCCGGCCACCCTGCCGGACCGGACCCGCACGGTGCGGATGCTGCTGAACAAGCTCTGGCTGGGTGACGAGCAGGGCCCGCAGGTGCTGTGCCGGCTCGACCGGGCCCTCGCCGCGGCGCAGGTCGAGCGCCTGTGGCTGGGGGCCACCCCGGAGACGGCGGAGGCGCTGGCCCGCGGCGGGCTTCGGGCGACGACGACCCCCCTCGAACGCCGCGACCTGCGGGCGAGCGCCTCGTGGGCGGGCGCCCCGCCGTCCCTGCTCGACTGAACCGTCCGGCGGGACGGTTCAGCCGGACGGGTCAGTTGAGATCCTTGACCGCCAGGTTGCCCGGGACGTCGATGCAGCCGTCGGCGAGCGCGACCAGACCGGCCTTGTCACCGGGGCCGTAGGCGTTCGGCGCGTACTTCGTGAGCTCGGGGTCCATCAGGTTCTTCGTGGTCTGGACGTGCTCCAGCCCCATGACGTGGCCCAGTTCGTGCAGCAGCAGGTTGCCCTGGGTGGTTCCCTCGCCGAAGCCCTTCTTCAGGCCGGGCAGGGAACTGGCGTTCAGGATCGCGTACCCGCGCACGGCGGCCACCCCGGTGCCGCCGCTCGACGTGGTCCAGCTGTTCCAGAGCACGCCGCCGACGCCCAGGGTGTCCTTGGCGAAGGAGAAGTCGGTCCGGCCCTTGTTCACCACGGCGACGACGATCTCGGCCGGCGAGGCGGCCAGGTTCTCCTTGGTCGGGACGAACGAGGTGGTGCCCTTGTAGGTGTACGAGATGCCGTTGATCGCCGCCAGTTTGGCGAAGCCCTTGCGCACCATCCGCAGCGTGTCGGCCTTGGCGCCGGACTTCACACCGGCCAGGTTCACCGCGTAGGTGATGGTCTTCTGGCAGGCGTTCCAGCGCACCTGGGAGGTGCTGCCGTCCTTGAGCGTGACGCTCATCGTCCGGTACGACGTGGCGGCGACCTGTTGAGAGCCGCCGAGGAACGGCAGTTGCCCACTGCTGATGCTCAGGCCACCGACGGCCAACAGGCCGGCCAGCGGCACGAGCTTGAAGAAATGGCGACGCATCTGTTTAGCCTCCGTGGCGTTTTGCACCCGCAGACCGCTCCGTGTCCACGTTCACCTTCCGTAGAAGACTGACGGCAGGCAGTAGCGAAAGCGAATGCTCCGCGCGGGGGACCCCGGCCGGCGCCCCACTCCGGAACGCTGACCCTGAGCGACCGGAAAGCCCGACACATCGGCGCTTTTCCGCACGAGGGCGACCATGCCGAACTACCCCGAACGGGACACACAGCAAGCGAGTGAGGGCATCCGCCACGCGCGTAGGTTGTGAACGCGGGGCGCCGACACCACCCGGCCGGCTCAGCCTTCCAAGCCCTCTATAACAACGCGTACACGCGATCGAGGGCCTCGACGGCGCGCGAACGGAACAGATCGCCCCGGTCCCGGGCCGCCGTCAACAGATCGTGACCGAGGACGAGGGCCTGGTCGGCCAGGGCGTGCGGGGCCAGCTCCGGCACCGGGCGGTGCGGCTGCCCCTCCCCGTCGGCGGCCAGGTCGGCGACCGCCTGCAGCGCCGCGCGCACCGCGGCCAGGTGCTCGGCGGCCTCGGGGCCGGAGCGCCCGGCCAGGCGCGGGCCCATCACCCGCAGCCGACCGGCGAGCCGGTCGAGGTGGCGCTGCGCGTCGTCCGGCGTGGGGCTCAGCCGCTCGGCTCGCTCGGGTTGCTCGGTCACGTCGGTGCCGCTCAGACCGGACGCCGGGACGCCGCCTCGACCAGGCCGGCGAAGATCCCGCCGTCCTCACCCTCCTCCGGGTGCCACTGCACGCCCAGCAGGAAGTCCCGGCCCGGGTCCTCGACGGCCTCCACCACGCCGTCCGAGCTGCGGGCCACGACCACGAGTCCGCGGCCCAGCCGTTCCACCGCCTGGTGGTGGTGGCAGGCGACCTTCAGCCCACCGGCGGCCGAGGCCCCGAGCAGCGCCTCGAGCCGGGTGCCGGAGTGCACGTGCACCTCGGGGTGCCCGTACACGCCGGGCGCCGGGTTGTGGTCCTCGTGCCCGACGAGTTCCGGCACGTGCTGGGTCAGGGTCCCGCCGCGGGCGACGTTGAGCACCTGGACGCCGCGGCACACCGCGAGCACCGGGACGTCGGCCGCCTCGGCGGCCGCCAGCAGGGCCAGCTCGGCGTCGTCCCGCTGCGCCCGGGGCGCCCCCGTGCGCTCGTGGGCGTCCGCGCCGTACCGGGCCGGGTCGACATCCGCCCCGCCGGCGAGCACGAGCCCGTCGAGCCGCGCGAGCGCGGCCTCCACCCCCGGGACCGACGGCAGCAGCACCGGCAGCCCGCCCGCCGCCCGCACGGAGTCGGCGTAGGCGGCGGGTAGCAGGTCGGTCGTGACCCCGTGCCAGACACCCCAGTGCGCGGGCTCACGGTAGGTGGTGATGCCGATCAGCGGTGCGGCCATGGCGGTGGTCCGTCCTACAGCGGGGTGACGTAGGCGCCGGTGATGCCGCCGTCCACCAGGAAGTTGCTGGCCGTGATGAACGAGGCGTCGTCGCTGGCCAGGAAGGCCACCGCCCCGGCGATCTCCTCCGGCTCGGCGAACCGGCCCAGCGGCACGTGCACGAGACGGCGGGCGGCCCGCTCCGGGTCCTTGGCGAACAGCTCGATCAGCAGCGGCGTGGCCACCGGTCCCGGTGACAGCGCGTTGACCCGGATGCCCTCCCGGGCGAACTGGACCCCCAGCTCGCGGGTCATGGCCAGCACGCCGCCCTTGCTCGCCGTGTAGGAGATCTGGGAGGTGGCCGCGCCGAGCGTGGCGACGAAGGAGGCCGTGTTGACGATCGACCCCTTGCCGGCCCGCTGCATGTACGGCAGCACGGCCTTGCAGCCCAGGAACACCGACTTCAGGTTGACGTCCTGGACCCGCTGCCACGCCTCCAGACCGGTGTCCAGGATCGAGTCGTCGTCGGGTGGGGAGATGCCGGCGTTGTGGAAGGCGACGTCGATCCGGCCGTAGGTGTCGAAGGCGGTGGCGTAGATCCGCTCGTTGTCCTCGGGGCTGGTCACGTCGGCGGCCACGAACAGGCCGTCCAGCTCCTGGGCGGCCGCCTCCCCCGCCTCGGCGTTGGTGTCCACGACGACGACCCGGGCCCCCTCCGAGGCGAGCCGGCGGCCGGTGGCCAGGCCGATACCCCCGGCGCCGCCGGTGATCACGGCGACGCGGTCGGTGAAACGCTCCACAGCTTCTCCTTGGTGATCATGCACAAACTCGTTGTCGATCATGCACAAACGCAGGTTCTCACTCGTGCGAGATGAAGACGGTCTTCTCCTCCGTGAAGGCGAGGACGGCGTCCGGGCCCAGCTCGCGGCCGATGCCCGACCGCTTGAACCCCCCGAAGGGGGTGTTGTACCGCACCGAGGAGTGCGAGTTCACGGACAGGTTCCCCGCGGCCACGCCGCGGGCCACCCGCAGGGCGCGCCCGACGTCCCGGGTCCAGATGGAGCCGGACAACCCGTACTCGGAGTCGTTGGCCATGCTCAGCGCCTCGGCCTCGTCCTCGAACGGCATCACCGCCACCACGGGCCCGAACACCTCCTCACGCCACACCGGGTCGGCCGCCGAGCGCGGCAGGACGACGGTCGGCGGGTACCAGAAGCCCTTCCCCTCGGGCGCTTTGCCACGGAAGGCCACGTCGACGGGGGCTGGCGCGTCCTCGACGAAACCGCGCACACGGGCCCGGTGCTCGGCGCTGATCAACGGGCCCATCTCGGTGCCCTCGTCGCCCGGCGGGCCGACCGCCACGCCGGCCACAGCGGGCTCGAGTAGCTCGAGGAACCGCTCGTACACGCTGCGCTGCACCAGGATCCGCGACCGGGCGCAGCAGTCCTGACCCGCGTTGTCGAACACGCCGTAGGGCGCGGTGGCGGCGGCCTTCTCCAGGTCGGCGTCGGCGAACACGATGTTCGCGCTCTTGCCGCCCAGCTCCAGGGTCACCTGCTTCACGTGCGCGGCCGCCCGGGCCATGATCCGGGTGCCGACCGCGGTCGAGCCGGTGAACACGATCTTGCCGACGTCCGGGTGGTCGACGAGCCGCTCACCGATCAGCCGCCCCGGGCCGGGCAGGACCGTGAAAACGCCCTCCGGAAGGCCGGCCTCGCGGCCCAGCTCGGCCAGCCGGATCGCCGTCAACGGGGTCAGCTCGGCCGGTTTGAGCAGGACGACGTTGCCCGCGGCGAGCGCGGGTGCGAACCCCCAGCCGGCGATCGGCATCGGGAAGTTCCACGGCACGATGATGCCGACCACGCCCACCGGTTCGTGGAACGTGACGGCGGTCCCCCCGGCCACCGGGATCTGCCGCCCCGAGAGCCTTTCCGGCGCCGCCGAGTAGTACTGCAGCACGTCCCGGACGTTTCCGGCCTCCCACCGTGCGTTGCCGACGGTGTGCCCGGCGCTGCGCACCTCGAGCTGGGCCAGCTCCTCCAGGTGCTCGTCGACCAGCGCGGCGAAACGACGCAGCAGCCCGGCCCGTTCGGCGGGCGTGACGGCCGCCCAGGCGGGAGCGGCGGCGACGGCCCGGGCCACCGCCTCGTCGGTCTCCTCGACCCCCAGGGACGGGACGGAGGCGACGACCTCCTCGGTCGCGGGGTTCAGGACCTCATGCACTGCCGAGTGTTCCGTGCTCACAGACGTTCGAACCCTCTCCGCTTCTCCCAGTCGGTCACGGCCGCGTCGAACGCCTCGAGTTCGATGGTCGCGGCGTGCACGTAGTGGTCGACCACCTCGTCGCCGAACAGTTCACGGGCCAGGCCCGACCCGGCGAACAGGTCCCGGGCCTCACGCAACGTCGTGGGTACCCGCTCGACATCGTCACGCTCGTAGGCGTTCCCGGTCAGCGGTGGCTCCAGCTCGCGCTGCGTCCGGATGCCCCACAGGCCGGCGGCCAGCATCCCGGCCAGGGCCAGGTACGGGTTCACGTCGGCGCCCGGCACCCGGTTCTCGACCCGTAGACCGGCGCCGTGACCGACCACCCGCAACGCGCAGGTCCGGTTGTCCTCGCCCCAGGCGATCGCCGTCGGCGCGAACGAACCCGCCTGGAAACGCTTGTACGAGTTGATGTTCGGCGCGTACAGCAGGGTGAACTCACGCAGCGTGGCCTGCACACCGGCCACGAAGCTCGTGAACACCGAGGACCGGCCGCCCTCGCCGGCGGCGAAGGCCAGCGAACCGTCGAGCCCCCGCAGGCTCATGTGGATGTGCGACGAGTTGCCCTCGCGCTCGTCGTACTTGGCCATGAAGGTCAGCGACTTCCCGTGCGCCGAGGCGATCTGCTTCGAGGCCGTCTTGAACACGACATGGTTGTCAGCGGTGACCAGCGCCTGGTCGTACTTGAACGCGATCTCGTGCTGGCCGAGATTGCACTCCCCCTTGGACGACTCGACGGTCAGCCCGGCGGCGTACATGGCGTTGCGGATGTCCCGGATCACCGGCTCGTCGTCCTCGGTGCCGAGGATCGAGTAGTCGACGTTGTACCGGGTCGACCCGCGCAGCCCGGCGTACCCCGCGTCGGCGGCCTGCTGGAACGAGTCCCGGAACATGAGGAACTCGAGTTCGGTCCCGGCGAAGCAGCCGAACCCGGCCGCCTCGGCCGCCGCCAGCTGCCCCCGCAGCACGGCGCGCGGCGAGATGTTCAGCTCCTGCTCGCCGTCGGGGCCGTGCACGAGCAGGTCGCACTGCACCATCGCCGAGCCCGGCATCCACGGTGTGCGGCGCAACGTGGCCAGGTCGGGGCGGATGAAGAAGTCGCCGTAGCCGGTCTCCCAGGAGGAGTTCCGGTACCCCGCGACGGTGTTCATCTCGACGTCCACGGCCAGCAGGTAGTTGCAGCCCTCCATGCCGTGGGGCGCCACCTCCTCGAGGAAGAACCGGGCGTGCACGCGCTTGCCCTGCAACCGGCCCTGCATGTCGGTGAACACCACGACGACCGTGTCGACGTCGCCGGCCTCGACGGCCTGACCGAGCGCGGTCAGGGACAGCGGGGAACCCTCTCGAGGTGCCATGCCGAATCCTTTCGACGAACGTCCCCGCAGTGTGTCAGCCCAGGTAGCCCCGGTGCAGTAGGAGGTCGTAGACGGCGGCCACGGCGTCTTCGACGCTCATCCGGGACGTGTCGAGACGCAGGTCGGCGTCGAGGGGCACCTCGTAGGGCGACGAGATTCCGGTGAACTCGGGGATCTCCCCCGCCCGGGCCTTCGCGTACAGACCCTTGCGGTCGCGGCGCTCGCACTCGGCCAGCGGCGTGGAGACGTGGATGAGTACGAAGTCGCCGTTCTCCTCGACCCACTCCCGCACCACGGCCCGGGTCTGCGCGAACGGCGCGATCGGCGCGCACACGGCCAGCCCGCCGTGCCGGGTCACCTCGGCGGCGACGAACCCGATCCGGCGGATGTTCAGGTCACGGTCGGCCCGGCCGAACCCGAGCCCGGCGGACAGCAGCCGGCGCACCTCGTCGCCGTCCAGCATCGAGACCGTCCGGACCTGCTCCAACCGCTCGACCAGGCGCTTGGCCACGGTCGACTTGCCGGAGCCGGACAGCCCGGTGAAGAAGACGGTCACCCCGCGCCGGTCCGGCGGCGGCAGGGTGCGCTCCCGCTCGACGACGAACGCCGGGTGCAGCGGCTCACCCGCCAGCTGGGTGTGGGGGTCGGGGACGACGAGGCGGGCGGCCCCGTAGGCGGCGGCCACCCGCTCGAGCAGGCCGCCGTCGTCCGCCAGCACGGGCACGGCCACCGGCACGACGGCACCCGCGCCGGGCAGCTCACGCACCGCCCGCAGCAGCGCGGCCGCCGGGAGGTCGACGCGGCGCCCGGCGCCGACCAGGGCGAGCCAGAGAACGGGGGTGTCGCCGGCGTCGGCCAGCGCGGCCTCCACCGTGGCGGAGGTCAGCGACCCCGAGACGGCGACCGCCACGGGCTTCTCCAGGCCGACCTCGGCCGGGGTCCGGCGCTCGGAACGGACCGGCCCGTGGCTGAAGGGCTTTCGCGCCTCGAGGAGCCCCGTCTCCGGGCGGTAGACCGCGACCGGCGTCCCCTCGGCGTCCTCCAGGACCACCTCGGCCGCGCCCGCGGCCTCGTCGGGAAGCTCGATCGGCGCGGGCAGCTCCGGCAGGACGCCGGTCAGCACCAGCTCGGCGAGCTCCAGGACGGCGCGGGGCGGGTGCCAGGTGACGGTGTCGGACACCGGACGATCCTGGCACACCGCCCCGACGCGGTTACTTGATGACCTTGAGGTTCACCGTGGCCGTGTAGGTCGTGGCCGTGCTCGCCCCGCTGACCCTGGTGAGGTCGACGCTCAGTACCTCGCCGTCGTCCTGCGTGCCGTCGGGGAGGATCTTCGGCTGGAGGGTCCACGGGTTGGTCTTGGTGTCGAGCCCGCCCAGCCCGAAGTCGTTGTCGTTGCTGATCACCAGCTTGGTGCCCCCGTTCAGCGCCGCGACGCCCTCGACCTTGTCGTGGCCGAAGAACGCCCCGTCGGGGTTGAGCGTCGAGACCAGGCCGGCCACGTCGAGGGTGAGGGTCTTCGTGCCGAGCGTGATGCCGGCCCCGGCCAGTGTGGCGGTCGCCGTGGCCGTGTCGGTGTCGCCGACCAGCTGCTCGAGGGTGCGACCACCGACCAGCAGGCCGCCGTTCGCCCCGTCGTAGACCGCGCCGGGTACCGCGGCGGCCGGCCCGACGTCGGTGGCCCCGCTGATGTCGACCGTGTAGATCCGCTTGTACGCGCCCGGTTCCAGCTTGCCGTCCCGCTCGACGACCAGGAACGTCGTCGCGGAGACCGCGGTGATCTCGCTGGCCGCCCCGGAGTTCACCTTGGGGTCGCTGAGCGGGTACAGGTACTCGTGCAGGGCACCGGTCCTCAGGTCCACCGTGACCAGCCGCAGCGGGACGACGTTGGCGGGCTTGATCGCGCCGCTGCCGGTCTGGTTCAACGCCGACTGCATGAGCCCGACCAGAGTCTTGCCGTCGGGGGTGATGGTCAGGCCCTCCATGCCGCGGTTGGCCAGCCGCTTCGACAGCTCCTGAGGCAGGCTGCCGTCGAAGGGCGAGAGCCGCCCGAGCTGCCGGCCGTTGCGGTCGAAGTGGGTGATCAGCGGGCCGTACTCGTCGGAGACCCAGAACGTGCCGTCCTTCAGCGCGACGATGCCCTCGGGGTCGTAGCCCGTCGCGGTGCAGGGCAGGACGGTGCCGTTCAGGTCGGTGATGGTCTCCCCCGTGCTGGCCGAGCAGTTGACCTGACCGTTGTACGGGGTGCCGTCGGCGGCCTTCAGGGTGATCTTCTTCAGCAGCACCGACCGGCCGTCGACGAGCGCGAACAGGCCGATGGCCGGGGCGAAGTCGGGGATCGGCTCGACCTTGGTACCGTTCGGGCCGTCGACGTTCGGCCCTCGGTCGGTCAGCCCGTAGAAGAGCGTCCGGCTGCCGGGCACCTGGGTGAACGCCGAACCGAACGCCCCGCCGGTGATCTGCACTCCGCCCACGGTGGCCAGCGGCGGCAGGTGTGTCTTGTACAGGTCGACCGCGTCGCTGGTCGTGTACGTGAACGAGTCGGGCCCGGTGTAGCCCGCGGCGGGGGTGTAGCTGAACGAGCCGTCGGCGTTCACCCTCACCGTGCCGTGGGCGGTCGCGCTGCTGCGCACGACGGTGGTCAGGTCGCCGAAGTCGTTGGCCAGCACGCCGTGGCCACCAACGGTGAGCGTCCGGCCCGCCTTGACGGCGTACCCGTCGGCGTTGGCCCGGGTGGGCCGGAACGGGGTGCCGGCGTGCGCGGGGCCGGCCGTCACGAGCGGGACGACGATCGCCGCCACCATCAGCGGGACGGCGAGCGCGCGGGCCTGGGTACGTGACACGGGTGAGCCTCCTGGGCGGGTCGCGGACACCCGGGGCGATGATCACCGGGCGCTGCGAGGCTCGTTCACCCGGATGGCCGTACGGCGACCAGACGCAGACGCCCGGCCGATGCCGTGGTGAACGGCGGTCGACCGGGCGTCGTGAGGTGCGGTGCCGTGCTCAGTCGCCGCGGATGATCGAGATCAGGCGCAGGATCTCCAGGTAGAGCCAGACCAGCGTGACCGTGAGGCCGAAGGCGCACAGCCACGAGTACTGCTGCGGCAGGCCGTTGCGCACGCCCTGCTCGATCTGGTCGAAGTCGAGGACCAGGAACAGCGAGGCCAGGACGACGCCCGCGGCGGCCAGCAGCAGTCCGAGCCCGGTGATGTCGTAGGCGCCCCGGCCCGAGGTGACCATCGCCAGCACGAAGTTCAGCAGACCGAAGACGAGGTAGCCGCCGGCCGCGATCAGCAGGATCTTGGTGAACTTCGGGGTGGCCCGGATGACGCCCGTCTTGTACAGGAACAGCATCACGCCGAACGCGCACAGGGTGCCGAGCACGGCCTGCACGACGATGCCGGGCTGGTACTGGTTGTACCAGTAGCTGATGCCACCGACGAAGACGCCCTCAATGGCCGCGTAGGCGAGGATCAGCGCGGGGCGGATGGTCTTGCTGAACGAGATCACCAGGCCCAGCACCAGCCCGACGATCGCCGCGCCGATGACGATGCCCAGGCCCGGCTTCACGTACAGGAACGTCGCCGCGGCCGTCGCGACGACGGTGCCCAGGGTGAGTGCGGTGCGCATCACCACGTCGTCGAGGGTCATCCGGCCGGTCTGGAGCGGACCGGCGGGCGGGGCGTCGTACTGCGCCTGCAGGTCGGCGGGCGACGGGGTCGCCGGGTTGAACGTGGCGTACCCCCCGCGCGAGAACTCCTTGCGCGACAGAACGGGGTTGCTGCTCTCCATCGTGGGGCCCTCCGAGCCGGGTGTTGGTCAGGTACCGCTCCCCTGATCAACTGTGTCCACCCCAGGAGAGTTCCCGGGGGTCCTCATCCTGTCCGTGATCATGCGCAAATGCAGCACGGGCCCCACCCGGGTGGGTGCACTAGGGTCTGCGCCGTGGCGGCCTACTGCACCAACTGCGGGACCCCTGCGACGCCGGGGGCGAACTTCTGCGCCCGGTGCGGCGCCCCTCTGGGCGGGGCGCCCCAGGCACCCCAGCAACCGCCGTCCCCGCACCAGCCGCCCCCGCCGTTCCGCCCGGCCGGGCCCACGGTGCCCCCGGCGATGCCGCCCGTGCCGCCGAGCTACCAGCCGCCGCACCCTCAACAGCCGGGTCAGCAGCCGCCGAACTACCCGCCACCGGGGTACCAGCAGCCCGGCTACGGTCCGCCGCCCGGCTACGGTCCGGGTTTCCCGCCGCCTCCGCCGCCGGGCCCGCAGGAACCGGTCGAGCTCGCCATCCCGTGGCGCTCCGAGGCGACCTACCGGGGCGCCCCGGTGGAGCTGTGGGGCGTCGTGGCCCTGATCGGGGTTCCCGCGCTCGTCTTCGTCATCTCTGCCCTGCGCAGCCTGGCCGACACCCTGGGCAACGGCCTGGTCACGACCCTGGCCGGGATCACCGGCACGCTCGGCTTCCTGGCGGTCGCGGGGGCCGCGGCCGCCGTGGCCTGGCTGGTCCGCCGGGGCGACCCGCTGGGCCGGGTGCTGGCCTGGGGGCTGGCCGCGGCCCTGCTCTTCTGGACGATGTACTACTCGACCCGGTTCAGCTCCGGGGCGGACGCCGGCACCGCGCTGTCGGTGCTCGCCGCCCTGGCCTGGTCGGTCGGGTTGGCTCTGCTCCCGGCGGTCAAGGAGTGGTTCGCCGACGGCGGCCGGGGCCGGGCCGAACACGTCACGGGCGACGGACCGGTCGACGTCCGGGCCGCGCAGGCCGCCGGGTACCTGCTGGGCGTCCTGCTCGCGATCACCGCGATCTACCAGCTGGTCTGGACGCAGTACGAGACCAGCAGCGTCGTCTTCGCCGTGCTGTCCGGCGCGCTGGCCGCAGTGGTGCTGGTCGTCGTCCCGATGGTCCGGCGCGGGAGGTCGAACGCCGCGCTCGCCCTGAGCGCCGCGGCCGCCGTCGCGTTCGTCCTGGTCGCGGTCCACCGGGACAACATCCAGGGCGGCTTGCAGCTGGCCCTGGTGGTCGGCATCGGGGTCGGTCTGTGGGCTCGGCCCGAGGCGCGTGCCTACACCTCCGGCGCGGCGGGCGGGTCAGCCGGGGGCCCGGCGCAGGGCGCCTGAGGTGTTGCGCCGCCAGGGGTTTCCGGCGGCATCGGTGTAGAGCGCGTCGGCCTGGTAGAGCTCCAGGTCGTCGACACCGAGTTGCGGCAGGGTGAAGACGACGTCCTCGCGCGGGGGGACGGTGACCGGCCCGCCGACGTCGGTGTTCAGGCTGTCCTCGCTCCGGCGGCCGAGGAACACCTTCAGGTGCGTGATGGGCAGTTCGCTGTCGTTGCGGACGACGACCCCCAGTCGGGCGCGCCCCTGCACGTCGGTCTCGGCGAGCCAGAGCGCGACCCGCTCGGCCTGGGCGCGCAGGGCGGCGTCGCGACGTTCGATGTCCGCGGCCACGAGTTCCTCGACGCGGGCCTCCGCCAGCTCCCGGTTCAGCCGGTGGGCGCGGCGGGCGTACCCGGCGGCGACGAGCGCGGCCAGGAGCGTGAGCCACGACGGCACGTCACCGAAGTCAGCCGTCGACCGCACCCACTCCACCCGACCGACCCTATCCGCGGTGTGCCCCGCCAGTGGGGGTGAAAACACCCTCCGCAGAGGCCGAATCACCCCCACAAGCGGGGCACACCGGGACCTACTAGAGGTAACTCGGGTCCATCGCGGCGGCCAGTCGCAGGTAGGTGCGGGCCTCGACGGGCCGGCCGCGACGCTGCAGCGTGCGGCCCAGCAGGAACGTCGACTCGACGTCGGCCGGGTCGCGCTCGACGATGCGCCGCAACAGCTCCTCGGCCCGGCCGAGCGCCGCGAACCGGTAGAGCGCCCGGGCCAGCAGCCGCTCGATGGCCGGGTCGCCGGGCTCGCGCTCGAGCGCCGCCTCGAGGTGACCGACGGCGCTGCGCGGGTCGTCGATGTCGAGGAAGAGCGAGCCGAGCCGGTACAGGTCGAACACCTCGTAGCCGTCGTAGTCGCGCTCGCTCATGGCCACGAGAACCGTTCTCAGCGCGCGGGTGTTCCTCAGAACAGCGTGTACGCCGAGCGGGAGACCGTGAAGCCCTTCTTGTTGTCGGTGTTCGTGCAGGTCAGGCCCGTCTTCTGGCTGACGCAGGTGATGTTGTGCCATTTCAGCCCGTGCCCGTAGGCGACGGTCTCGGCGCCCTGGACGTCGACCGCGTCGGACACGCACAGGCCTGCCTTGGGCGTCTTCTCCAGGGTCATCACGGTGCCCCAGTCGAACTCGCAGTCCTTCGGCTTGGGCGGCAACGTCCAGGTCGCCTTGTACACGTCGCAGCGCACCAGACCCTTGCGGAAGTCGTCGTCGCCCGGGTAGATCGCGCAGTGGATGTTGCCGCTCGGGGTCAGGAAGCTCAGGTACTCGTCGTCGCTGCCGTCGCGGACCTCGACGTGCGCGGCGGGCGGGTTCGCCGAGCCGGCCTTCGTCGGCGCCGGCTCGCCGGTGGCGATCGTGCCGCCGCCCCCGGTCGGGGACGGGGACGGGGACGCGGTGAGCGAGGGGCTCGAGACGGCGGACGGCGCCACGGCGGCCCCGCCCGAGGAACCACCCCCGCAGCCGGCGAGCGCGAGCGCCGCGAGGGTCACGACCGTCAGCATCCTGGGCACGCGCACAGGATGCCCTACTCGTCGGCCAACCCCACGAGCTTCCGGGACATCGAGACCGCGGCCGCGCCGGCCCGCACCGCGTCGGGCCGCCCGGCGCTGCCGTACAGCCCGTCGATCAGGAGCATCACGGCGTCGGCGAGATCCCGGGCGGGGCCGGCACTCTCGTGCTGGACGACGACCCGCTCGGCGAGCTTGTCGACCTCGGCGTGCGTCGTGGTGATGAAGTGCCGCGCCACCCGGGCCGCCGGGTCGGTCTCCGCGTCCGCGTCGGGGAACTCGACCAGGTAGTTGCGCACCGCGCAGCCGCGCTGCGCCTCGCCCCGCACGTCGGCCGCGATCTGGGCGACCATCGCCACCAGCTGCTCGCGCGGGTCGTCACCCGCCTGCCGCACAGCCCGGCCGGCCGAGCGGACCCGCGACGTGGCCACCGCCTCCAGGTACCCGGCGACCAGGTCGTTCTTGCTCGGGAAGTGCCCGTAGACGAGGTTCTTGCCGCAGCCGGCCGCGTCGATGATCTGCTGCATCCCCACCGCGCGGATTCCGTGCGCGTAGAACAACCCACCCGCCGCCAGCAGGACGCGCTCCCGCGCGTTGGGCGCCGCCGTACGTGCCACCTCGACCTCCTCGACCACCAGCCGTTCCGACGTGATCAGCGTAACGGACCGATCGGTCCCGGACCGGTTGTCCCCGCCGGGCGAGGGGAGCATCATCGGACCAATCAGTCCCGGACCGATCGGTCCGTACCTTAGAGGGGTGGTTCACCATGCGGGACGCAGTCATCGTCGACGCGGTCAGGACGCCGGTCGCCAAGGGCAAGCCAGGAGGCGCCTACTCGGGCGTGCACGCCGTCGACCTGCACGCGCACGCGCTGCGCAGCCTGGTCGAGCGCGTCGACGGGCTGGACGCGGCGGAGGTCGACGACGTGATCGGCGGCGCCGTGGCCCAGGTCGGCGAGCAGGGCGGCAACACGACGCGGTTCGCGCTACTGGCGGCCGGCTTCCCCGAGTCCGTGCCCGGGACCACCGTCGACCGGCAGTGCGGCAGCAGCCAGCAGGCGCTGAGTTTCGCGGCCCAGGGCGTGATCTCGGGCGCCTACGACATCGCGATCGCCAGCGGCGTGGAGTCGATGAGCCGGGTGCCGATCGGCAGCTCCGGCAACCTGCTCGGCCAGTGGGTGGACGTGCCCGGCCCGAGCGTGAAGGCCCGCTTCGACGGCGGGGTGATCCCGCAGGGGGTCGCGGCCGAGCTGATCGCCCGGCGGTGGGAGCTGTCCCGCGCCGAGCTCGACGAGTTCGCCCACGCCAGTCACGCCAAGGCGGCCGCGGCGTGGCGCGACGGGCGGTTCGCCGCTGAGGTCGCCCCGCTCAAGGTGACCGCCGAGGACGGCACGGTCGGCCAGCTGGAGATCGACGAGACCATCCGGCCCGCGACCACTCTCGACGGGTTGGCCGGATTGCGACCGGCCTTCGTCGGTGAGCACTGGGAACAGCGGTTCGGGCCGCTCGACTGGAAGGTCACGGCCGGCAACTCGTCGCCGCTGAACGACGGGTCGGCCGCCCTGCTGGTCACGAGTTCCGAGCTGGCGGCTGCCCGGGGCTGGCGGCCGCGCGCCCGGGTGCACACCGCGACCGCGGTCGGTGACGACCCGATCTTCATGCTCACGGCCATCATCCCGGCCACCGAGAAGGTGCTGCGCAAGGCCGGGCTGACCCTCGCCGACATCGACGCCTTCGAGGTCAACGAGGCCTTCTCGTCGGTCGTGCTGGCCTGGCAGAAGGAGACCGGCGCCGACCCGGCGAAGGTGAACATCAACGGCGGTGCCATCTCCATCGGGCACCCGCTGGGCGGCAGCGGCGCCCGGATCGCCACCACGCTGCTCGGCGTCCTGGAGCAGACCGGCGGCCGGTACGGGCTGCAGGTGATGTGCGAGGCCGGTGGTACGGCCAACGCGACCATCCTCGAGCGCCTGTAGCCGCTCGACCGCTCGCCGAGTGCGGGCTCCAGGCACTCGGGAGGCCGTCTGAACGCCGAGTGCGGTGCCTGCGCATCGCACTCGGCGCGGTCGGGGAAGATGGGTCCGTGCATCCCGGCCCACCCCAGAGCGGCGCGTCAGCCCGCCCGCCGATCGGTCCCGGGTTCACCCCGAAGACCGGCTCGGCGGCCGGTCGCGCGTTGCGGGCCACCGGGCGCGGCCTGAGCGCGGCCGGAAGGGCCACCGGCCGCGGCTTCCGGGACGTCGTGAACGCCCGCGGGGCCGGCGAGTCGGGCCTGGGCCGGATGACCTACCTGCACCTCGCGGCCACCGTCGCCGACACGCTCGTGGTCACCGCACTGGCCGGCACGATCTTCTTCTCCGTCACCACCGACGCGGCCCGCGGGCGGGTGGCGCTCTCCCTGGCCGTGACCGTCGTCCCGTTCGCGCTGCTGGCCCCGCTGATCGGGCCGCTGCTCGACCGCGCCCCGCACGGGCGCCGGTACGCGCTGGCCGCCTCGATGGTGGTCCGCGCGTTCCTGGCCTGGGTGATGGCCGGCGGCGTGAACGACACCGGGGTCGACATCGGCTTCTACCTCGCCGCGTGCGGATTCCTGGTCTGCCAGAAGGTGTACCTGGTGACCCGGGCGGCCGCCGTGCCGAGCGTGCTGCCGGCCGGGACCGAACTCGTGGCCGCCAACGCCCGGCTGTCGCTGTCGGGGGTGGTGGCGATGATCGTGGCCGCCCCGCTGGGCGCCGGGCTGACCGCCACCGCCGGACCGACCTGGACGCTGCGCCTCGCCTTCGCCGTGTTCGCCGGCGGCACCGCGCTCGCGCTGATGCTGCCCGCCTGGGTGGACGCCCCCCGGGGCCCCGGCGAGCCGGCCGCCGGACGCGCGGACGACGTCCCCCCGACCCGGCCGATGGCGGCCGGGCCCGCCCGGCGCGGGCTCGGCCACAGGGGGACGACGGCCCTGCGCGGCAACGCGGCCCTGCGCGCCTTCACCGGATTCCTCACGCTCTTCCTGGCCTTCCGACTGCGCACCGACCCACTCGGCGGGCTCAGCCCGGGGACGTCGGTCGCGCTGGTGATCGCCGTGTTCGGCGTGGGCAACGGCCTGGGGACGGCGGTCGGCGGGCTGCTGCGCCGGGTGCGGCCGGACGTCGTGGTCGTGGTGGCCACCGGCGTGGCCGCCGCGGTCTGCGGGGTGGCCGCCGTGTTCTACGGGACGGCGACCGTGGTGGCCGGTGCGTTCGCCGCCGGTCTGGCCCAGGGGCTGGCCAAACTGTGCCTGGACGCGCTGATCCAGTCGGACGTGCCCGAGTCGGTACGCACGGGGGCGTTCGCCCGGTCGGAGACGGTGCTCCAGCTGGCCTGGGTCGCCGGCGGCGGGGTGGGCCTGGTCGCGCCGCTGCCCGGGCCCTGGGGGCTGGGCCTCGGGGCGTTACTGGTGGCCATCGCCGTCACCGCGACGGTCCGCTCGAGCCGACGCGCCACATAACCCGAGCAAATCTCCTAACCCCCTGTCGCCGCCCCGCGTGGGAATGCAGAATCGACTCCCTGTGCGACCGCTGTGGTCGCCGAGGACCACCTCCGGGGGAAGGAAAGTCATGGACGACCAGGGCGGTTACACGCCGCGGAGCACTCCGAGCGGTTCGGGCGGGCAGGACCCGTACACGCAGGCCACCGACCCCTATGCGCCGCGCGACCCGTTCGCGCGCCCCGCTGAGCAGCCCGAGCCGTACGCGCAGCCGCAGTACGGCCAGCCCTACGCGGCCCCGGGGGCGCCTCCGGCCCAGGAGACCGGGCCGGCGAACGGGCCGACGACCGGGCCGACCGGGCCGCAGTACGGCCAGCCGGCCCAGCCGTACGCGCAGCAGTACGGCTACGCCCCGGCGTACGCGCAGCCCGGGGGCGACCCGGGCCGCAGCGGCTTCGCGATCGCGGCGCTGGTGTTCGGCATCATCGGCGGCGTACTGCTCTCCGTGATCTTCGCGATCGTGGCCCTGCGCGACATCAAGCGCACCGGCAAGCGGGGCCGCGGCATGGCCATCGCCGGTCTCGTGCTCAGCGGGTTGTACGTGCTGGCCTTCGCCGGACTGATCGCCTACGTGGCCTCGACCAGCGCGACCCGCGCGGACGACGGCACCGTCACCGACCCGGGTTCGATCGGCGTCCTGGACCTGAAGGTCGGCGACTGCCTGAAGTCGTTCGGCGAGGGCACGGTGACGTCGCTGGACGCCATCCCCTGTTCCCAGCCGCACGGCGCGCAGGCGGTGCTGGAGTTCGAGTTCGACCGCACCAAGTACCCGAGCACGTACGTCTACGCCGGCGACGCGAAGGTCGCGGGAGCGGCGCAGAAGGGGTGCCTGAAGCGGCTTCCGCAGTCGATCCTGCAGGACGACAGCATCGGTCTGTCCTTCCTGTACCCGGTCAAGGAGACCTGGGACACCGGCGACCGCAAGGTCACGTGCCTGGTCACCTCGGGCGACGACGGGGTCCCGCTGACCAAGTCGTACGTGTAGTCACCAGCCGTCGGTGTGCAGCGCCTCCGCCAGCGGGCGGCGGCGCCGCCACCCGTGCCGTTCGAGGTCGGGCACGGCCTCCAGGTGGGTGACCGGCCCCAGGCACAGCCACGCCACGGGCCGCAGGCCGTCGGGGAGGCCCAGCAGTCCGCTCAGGAACGGCTCGCGGTAGAACGAGACCCAGCCGACGCCCAGACCTTCCGCCGTGGCCGCCAGCCACAGGTTCTGGATGGCCAGGCAGGTCGAGTACAGCCCGGCGTCGGCGATCGCGTGGCGGCCGAGCACCGCCGGGCCACCGCGTGCGGCGTCGTAGGTGACGACGACCGACAGGGTCGACTCGAGCACGCCGTCGATCTTGATCCGCGAGAAGCGTTCCGCCGCCTCGGCGTCCAGGGTCGCGGCGAACGTGTCGCGTTCGGTCTGCACGTGCTCGTAGAACGCCTTGCGCAGCGTGTCGTCCCGGACGAGCACGAAGTCCCACGGCTGCGACAGCCCGACGCTGGGCGCCGCATGGGCCGCCTCGAGGACCCGCAGCAGGACGTCGTCCGGCAGGTCCCCGCCGGTGAACTGGCCGCGCACGTCGCGGCGGGCGTGGATCGTCTCGTACAGTCCGGCGAACTCGCTCACGCGGTCAGACCAGCCGTGTACGAGTCGATCTCGGCCAGCAACGCGCGCTTTCCGGCGTCGCCGAGGAACGACGCCCGGACGGCGGCCCGGGCGAGGTCGGCCACCCCGGCGGTGTCGAGCCCGAGCAGCTGGGCGGCCACCTCGTAGTCGTGGTTCAGCGTGGTCGAGAACATCGGCGGGTCGTCGGAGTTGATCGTCACCGGGACGCCCGCGGCGACCAGGGTGGGCAGCGGGTGCTCCTCGATCGAGGCGACGGCGCGGGTGCACACGTTCGACGTCGGGCACACCTCGAGGGTGATGCCGCGTTCGGCCAGGTGAGCCATCAGGGCCGGATCCTGCGCGGCGGCGATCCCGTGCCCGATCCGCTCGGCACCCAGGTGGTTCAGCGCGTCCCAGATCGTCTGCGAACCGGTGGTCTCCCCGGCGTGCGGAACGCTGCGCAGCCCGGCGGCGCGGGCCGCCTCGAAGTGGGGGGCGAACTGCGGCCGCGGGACGCCGATCTCCGGGCCGCCCAGCCCGAAGCTGACCAGGCCGTCGGGCCGCAGCCGCAGGGCGGCGTCCAGCGTGACGTCCGCGGCCGGGATGCCGGACTCCCCCGGGATGTCGAAGCACCACACCAGCTCGACGCCGAAGTCGGTGCGGGCCCGGCGCCGCGCGTCCTCGATCACCTCGACGAACGTCTCGGCGGACAGGTCCCGCCGCGTCTGGTTGTACGGCGAGCAGGTCAGCTCGGCGTAACGGATGTTCTGCCCGGCCATCTCGCGCGCGACCTCGTAGGTCAGCGTCCACAGGTCCTCGGGGGTGCGGACCAGGTCGGAGACGGCCAGGTAGACCTCGATGAAGTGGGCGAAGTCGGTGAACGTGAAGTACTCGGCCAGCTTCGCCTCGTCGGCCGGGACGGGGGTGTCGCCCTCGTGCCGGGCGGCCAGCTCGGCCACGATCCGGGGCGAGGCCGAGCCGACGTGGTGGACGTGCAGCTCCGCCTTGGGCAGGCCGGCCACGAAGGCGCTCAGGTCCGTAGAAAACGCGTGAACAGGCACGGCGGAACCGTAGCGATGCCGTGAACGCCCCTCCCGCGGGGCCCCGCGCGGAGGTCTGCTCGGGACGTGACCGATCTGATCTTCCTGTCGCTGACCATCGCCCTGACCGGCCTCCTGCTGCTGGTCGTCCGCGGGGCGGAGCGGCTGTGACCGCCGAGAACGCCGCCGCCCTCGTGATCGCCACCGGGCTGCTGGTGCTGCTCGTCGTGGCCCTGATCTTCCCTGAGAGGTTCTGATGTCGCAGTCCCTCGCGGGAGCGTTGTTCGTGCTCTCGCTGATCGCCGCCCTGGTGCTGGTGCACCGGCCGTTCGGCGACTACCTGTACCGCGTCGTCGAACCCGGGACCCGGCGTCACACCCGTCCCGAGCGACTCGTGTACCGGCTGGTGGGCGTCGACCCCGAGGCCGAACAGACGTGGGGCGTGTACGCGCGCAGCGTCGTCCTGTTCTCGGCGGTGGGCGTGGTCTTCCTCTACGCCTTCCTCCGACTGCAGGACCGCCTGTGGCTCAGCCTCGGGTTCGACGCGATGAAACCGGACCAGGCCTGGAACACCGCGGTCAGCTTCGTGACCAACACGAACTGGCAGTCGTACTCGGGCGAGTCGGCGACCGGTCACCTCGTGCAGGCCGCCGGCCTGGCGGTGCAGAACTTCGTCTCCGCGGCCGTCGGCATCGCCGTCGCCGTCGCACTGGTCCGCGGCTTCGCCCGCAGCGGCACCGACCGGCTGGGCAACTTCTGGGTCGACCTGACCCGCGTCGTGCTGCGGGTCCTGCTACCGCTGAGCGTGGCTGTCGCGCTGGCCCTGATCGCCGGCGGGGTGATCCAGAATCTCTCCGCCGGAACGGATGTCACGACGATCGCCGGGGGCGCCCAGCACCTGACCGGTGGCCCGGTCGCAAGCCAGGAGGCGATCAAGGAGCTCGGCACCAACGGTGGCGGCTTCTACAACGCCAACAGCGCCCACCCGTTCGAGAACCCGACCGCGTGGACCAACTGGGTGCAGGTCTTCCTGCTCCTCCTGATCCCGTTCAGCCTCCCCCGGATGTTCGGCCGGATGGTGGGCGACCGCCGCCAGGGCTACGCGATCGCCGCCGTGATGGCGACGCTGGCGGTGGCCGGCGTCGTGGCGCTCAACGTCGCCCAGCTGCACGCGGGCGGCACGGTGCCCGAGGCGGTCGGCGCGGCGACGGAGGGCACCGAGGCCCGGTTCGGCGTCAGCCAGTCCGCGACCTTCGCCGCCGCCACGACCCTCACGTCGACCGGGGCCGTCGACTCCTTCCACGACTCGTACACGTCGCTGGGCGGCGGGGTCGCCCTGGTCGACATGATGCTGGGCGAGATCGCCCCCGGCGGGACGGGTTCCGGGCTGTACGGGCTGCTCGTCCTGGCCGTCATCACGGTCTTCGTGGCCGGCCTGATGGTCGGGCGCACGCCGGAGTACCTCGGTAAGAAGATCCGCGGCCGGGAGATGACCTTCGCGTCGCTGTACCTGCTGACCACCCCGGCGCTGCTGCTGATCGGCACGGCGTCGGCGATGGCCCTGCGCACGGCGCGTGACTCGATGCTCAATGCTGAGGCGCACGGCTTCTCGGAGGTGCTCTACGCCTACACGTCGGCGGCCAACAACAACGGCTCGGCGTTCGCCGGGATCTCCGCGAACACCCCCTGGTACAACACGTCCCTCGGCGTCGTGATGCTGCTCGGCCGGCTGCTGCCCGTCGTCCTCGTGCTGGCGCTGGCCGGTTCCCTGGCCCGACAGAAGCCCGTCCCCGCCTCCGCCGGGACGCTGCGTACCTACCAGCCGCTCTTCGTGGGGATGGTCACCGGCGTCGCCGTGATCGTCGTGGCCCTGACCTTCCTGCCGGCCCTGGCGCTCGGCCCGCTCGCTGAAGGAGTGTCCTGATGAGCATCACGAGTCTCGAACCGCCGCAGGCGGTTCCGGCCCCGACGCCGCACCCGTCGTCCGCGCGGGCCGGCCTGTTCGACCCGCGCCAGCTGGCCCGCTCGCTGCCCGACGCGCTGGTCAAACTCGACCCGAGGACCTTGTGGCGCAACCCGGTCATGTTCATCGTCGAGGTCGGTTCGGTGTTCAGCACCGTGCTGGCGATCGCCGACCCCAGCGTCTTCGCCTGGCTCACCACGGCCTGGCTGTGGCTGACCGTCCTGTTCGCCAACCTGGCCGAGGCGGTGGCCGAGGGCCGTGGCAAGGCCCAGGCCGCCACGCTGCGCAACACCCGGCGCACGACGGTCGCCCGCCGGATCCGCGCCGAGGCGGGCGAGGAACGCGTCCCGGCCACGCAACTGCGGCCGGGTGACGAGGTCGTGGTCGAGGCCGGCGAGGTGATCCCCGGCGACGGGGACGTGGTGCGGGGCATCGCCAGCGTCGACGAGTCGGCCATCACCGGCGAGTCGGCACCCGTGATCAGGGAGTCCGGCGGCGACCGGAGCGCCGTGACCGGTGGCACGAAGGTGCTGTCCGACCGGATCGTCGTGCGGATCACCGCCAAACCCGGCGAGAGCTTCGTGGACCGGATGATCGCCCTGGTCGAGGGCGCCGACCGGCAGAAGACACCCAACGAGATCGCCCTGAACATCCTGCTGGCGGCCCTCACGATCGTCTTCCTGCTGGCCGTCGCCACCCTGCAGCCGTTGGCGATCTACGCGAAGGCGACCCAGGCCGCACCCGACACGCTCGCCCTCGACCGGAACGGGGTGACCGGGATCGTGCTGGTCAGCCTCCTGGTCTGCCTGATCCCGACCACGATCGGCGCCCTGCTGTCGGCCATCGGCATCGCCGGGATGGACCGGCTGGTCCAGCGCAACGTGCTGGCCATGTCCGGGCGCGCGGTCGAGGCGGCCGGTGACGTGAACACCCTGCTGCTGGACAAGACCGGCACGGTCACCCTGGGCAACCGGCAGGCCGGCGAATTCGTACCGGTGACCCGGGTTTCCGAGACCGATCTGGCCGACGCGGCGCAACTGTCGAGCCTGGCCGACGAGACCCCGGAGGGCCGCTCGATCGTGGTGTTCGCCAAGGAGCGGTTCGGGCTGCGCGAGCGGCACGCGGGCGAGCTCGAGGGCGCCACCTGGGTGCCGTTCACCGCACAGACCCGGATGTCGGGGGTCGACGTGGGAGGTCGCCAGGTGCGCAAGGGGGCCGCCGCCGCGGTGATGGCCTGGGTCCGGGCGAACGGCGGCCACCCGTCGTCCGAGGTCGGCCCGATCGTCGACGGCATCAGCGCCGCGGGTGGCACGCCACTCGTCGTGGCCGAGGTCGGGGCCGACGGCGTCGCCCGGGCGCTCGGCGTCATCCACCTCAAGGACGTCGTCAAACCCGGGATGCGCGAGCGCTTCGAGCAGATGCGCCGGATGGGCATCCGCACGGTCATGATCACGGGTGACAATCCGCTCACGGCGCGGGCCATCGCGCAGGAGGCGGGCGTCGACGACTTCCTCGCCGAGGCCACGCCCGAGGACAAGATGGCCCTCATCCGGCGCGAGCAGGAGGGCGGGAAGCTGGTCGCGATGACCGGCGACGGCACCAACGACGCGCCCGCGCTCGCGCAGGCCGACGTCGGTGTCGCGATGAACACCGGCACCTCGGCCGCCAAGGAGGCCGGGAACATGGTCGACCTCGACTCCGACCCGACGAAGCTCATCGAGATCGTCGAGATCGGCAAGCAACTGCTCATCACCCGCGGCGCGCTGACCACGTTCTCGATCGCCAACGACATCGCCAAGTACTTCGCGATCATCCCGGCCATGTTCGTCTCCGTGTACCCGGGCCTGCAGACGCTGAACGTCATGCGGCTGCACAGCCCGACGTCGGCGATCCTGTCGGCCGTCATCTTCAACGCGCTGGTCATCGTGGCGCTCATCCCCCTGGCCCTGCGCGGCGTCCGGTTCACCCCCGGGGGCGCCGAGGCGATGCTGCGTCGGAACCTGCTGATCTACGGGGTCGGCGGGGTCGTCGCCCCCTTCGTCGGCATCAAACTCATCGACCTGCTGGTCCAGTTCATCCCGGGAGTCTCGTGATGCTCAGCGTTCGCCGGCCCGTCGTGGCCCAGACCGTGGCCGGGCTGCGGGCCCTGCTCGTCTTCACCGTGATCTGCGGGATCCTCTACCCGGCGGTCGTTCTCGGCCTCGCGCAGCTGCCCGGGCTGAAGCCCCGGGCCGACGGCTCGCTGCTCACGGACCACGGGCGGCCGGTCGGCAGCTCGCTGATCGGCCAGTCCTTCACCGACGCCGCCGGGCAGCCGCTGATGCGGTACTTCCAGTCCCGTCCCAGCGCCGGCGGGTACGACCCCACGGCCAGCGGGGCGTCCAACCTCGGCCCCGAGAGCCCCGACCTGCTCTCCCAGGTGTGCGCCCGCAGCGCCGCCGTGGGCGCGCTGGAAGGGGTCAGCGGGGCCCGGCCGTACTGCGCCGACGGGGCGGGCACCCGGGCCCGCGGTGGGGCGCCCGCCGACCCCGCCGTCCCGGCCGATGCGGTGACCGCGAGCGGCAGCGGCCTGGACCCGGACATCAGCCCCGCCTACGCCCGGCTGCAGGAGCGCCGGGTGGCCGCGGCGCGCGGCCTTCCGGTGGACACCGTCCGCCGGTTGGTGGAGGAGCACACGACCGGGCGCACACTAGGTTTCCTCGGGGAGCCGGTGGTGAACGTGGTCGAGCTCAACCTGGCCCTCGACCAGCTCTGACTTCTCGTGATCATGGACGGTTGGGTGTGAGATGGCGGGGAAGCTGCGGGTCTATCTCGGCGCCGCCCCGGGCGTCGGGAAGACCTTCCGCATGCTGGACGAGGGGCACCGACGACAGGCCCGGGGCACCGACGTCGTCGTGGCCTACGTCGAGACGCACGGTCGGCGCAGAACCGAGGCGCTGGTCGACGGCCTGGAGGTCGTCCCGCGCCTGACCCGGCACCACCGGGGCGTCGCGTTCGAGGAGCTGGACGTCGACGCCGTCCTGGCCCGGCGCCCCGAGGTGGCCCTGGTCGACGAACTGGCGCACACCGACGTGCCCGGCGGGCGGCACGAGAAGCGCTGGCAGGACGTCCAGGAACTGCTGGCCGCGGGAATCGACGTGATCAGCACGGTCAACGTGCAGCACCTGGAGTCGCTCAACGACGTGGTCGAGGAGATCACCGGCGTCCCGCAGCGGGAGACCGTGCCCGACTCGGTGGTCCGGGCGGCGGAACAGATCGAGCTCGTCGACATGACGCCCGAGGCCCTGCGCCGCCGGATGGCGCACGGCAACATCTACCCACCGGAGAAGGTCGATGCCGCGCTCGGCAACTACTTCCGCACCGGAAACCTCACCGCGCTGCGCGAACTCGCCCTGCTGTGGCTGGCCGACAAGGTCGACGACCAGCTCGACGCCTACCGCGCCGAGCACCGGATCGGGCAGAAGTGGGAGGCCCGCGAACGGGTCGTGGTGGCCCTGACCGGCGGTCCGGAGGGCGACACCCTGGTCCGCCGGGCCAGCCGGATCGCCGACCGCACCAAGGGCTCCGACCTGCACGCCGTGCACGTCACGCGCTCCGACGGGCTGCGCGCGGGAGAACTCGGCGGCGAGGCCGTGAACCTGGCCCGCCAGCGCAACCTGGTCGAGAACCTCGGCGGCACCTACCACCAGGTGGTCGGCACCGATATCCCTTCTGCTCTGCTTGATTTCGCGCGGGGCGTGAACGCCACGCAGCTCGTGCTCGGCGCCAGCCGCCGGGGGCGACTGGCTCAACTGTTCTCACCCGGCGTCGGCGTGAACACCACGGCCGAGTCGGGCGCGATCGACGTCCACATGGTCACCCACGAGAACGTCCGGGCCCGGCGGCGGCCGACCCGGCCGGGCGGTGGACTCAGTTCCCGCCGCCGGGCGGCCGGTTTCGTGGTGGCGGCTCTCGGGCTGCCGCTGCTCACGGCGGCCCTGCTGCCGCTCCACGAGCACCTGGCGCTGTCGACCGACATCCTGGCGTTCCTGATGCTGGTGGTGGCCGTGGCCCTGGTCGGCGGCCTGCTGCCGGCCCTGCTCAGTGCCGTACTGGGTTTCGGCCTGCTGAACTGGTTCTTCACACCGCCAGTGCACCGGTTCACCATCTCCGAGGCGGAGAACCTCTTCGCGCTGGCCGGTTTCGTGCTGGTCGCGGCCGCCGTCAGCGCGGTCGTCGACCTCGCCGCCCGACGCACCCGTGAGGCCGCGCGGGCCCGGGCCGAGGCGGCCACCCTGTTCACCCTGGCCGGCAGCGTCCTGGGCGGCGACCAGCCGTTGACCGCCCTGCTCGCCCAGCTGCGCGAGAGCTTCGGGCTGGACTCCGTCTCCCTGCTGGAGCGGGGCGAGAACGGCTGGCAGCTGGTCGAATGCGTGGGCGGAACACCCTGCGCGACGCCCAGTGAGGGCGACGCCGAGGTGCGGGCGACGGACGACGTGACCCTCGCCGTCCGCGGAGGCCCGCTCGCCGCCGCCGACCGGCGCGTCCTCGAGGCGTTCGGTGCCCAGGCCGCGCTGGCCTTGCAGCAGCAACGGCTCAGCGCCGAGGCGGCCCGCGCCACCACCATGACCGAGGTGGACAAGCTGCGCACGGCCCTGCTCAACGCTGTCGGCCACGACCTGCGCACCCCGCTGGCCTCGGCCACAGCGGCCGTGAGCAGCCTGCGCAGCACCGACATCGAGTTCTCCCCGGACGATCGCGCGGAACTGCTGGCCACGGCCGAGGAGTCGCTGGACCGGCTGCGCGCACTGGTCGAGAACCTGCTGGACCTGAGCCGGCTGCAGGCGGGGGCCCTGGCCATGACCCCGCAGCCGCTCGACGTCGCCGAGGCCGTCGGGACCGCCGTCGCGGAACTCGGCGCGGCCGCGCGGCCGGTGACGATCGCCGTCCCGGCCGACCTGGACGACGTGAGCGCCGATCCGGGGCTGCTGCAGCGGGCGCTGGTCAACGTGCTGGCGAACGCCCTGCGCTACAGCGCCCCGGGCCGGCCGCCACTGGTCACGGCCAGCGGCCTGGGCGGCACCGTCGAGATCCGGGTCGTCGACCACGGGCCGGGGGTGCCGGAGCCCGACCGGGAGCGGATCTTCCAGCCGTTCCAGCGTCTCGGCGACCGCGACAACACCACGGGAGTCGGCCTCGGACTGGCCCTCTCGCGCGGACTGCTGGAGGCGATGGGCGGCTCGCTGGAACCCGAGACCACCCCCGGCGGCGGCCTGACCATGGTGCTGCGGCTGTCCGGTGTGCCGGCGCCGGCCACCCCCGACGAGCGGATCGAGGAGGCGCGGCCGTGAAGGTGCTGATCGTCGACGACGAGCCGCAGATCGTGCGGGCCCTGCGGATCAACCTGCTGGCCCGCCAGTACGAGGTCCTCACCGCCGCAACCGCTTCCGAGGCACTGCGGCTGGCCCGCGCCGAACGTCCGGACCTGGTGGTGCTCGACCTCGGCCTGCCCGACGCCGACGGCGTGGACGTCGTGAAGCAGCTGAGGGCCTGGACCGACGTCCCGGTGCTGATCCTGTCGGGCCGCCTGGACAGCGGCGCCAAGGTGCAGGCCCTCGACGCGGGCGCCGACGACTACGTGACCAAGCCGTTCAGCGTCGACGAGCTGCTGGCCCGGGTACGGGCCGTGACGCGCCGCACGGCGAGCGCCCCGCCCGAGGCGCCGGTGCGCGTGGGCCGGCACCTGGTCGACTTCACCGAGCGGAAGGTGACGGCGGCCGAGGAGGGGGCCGGCGACGTCCACCTGACCCCGACCGAGTGGCACCTGCTGGAGGTCCTGGCCCGCAACCCCGGGCGGCTGGTCGCGCAGCGCCAGCTGCTCCAGGAGGTCTGGGGGCCGACGTACCTGACCGAGACGCACTACCTGCGGCAGTACCTGAAACACCTACGGCAGAAGCTGGAACCGGAACCGGCGCGGCCCCGGCACCTGATCACCGAACCGGGGATGGGCTACCGCTTCCAGCCGTGACCCCGGCCGCCCGGGCGGCCCGGACCCGCCGCCGGTACCGCACGATCTGCGCCACCCCGAACGCCCACAGCACGTACTGCGCGGCCATCGCCCAGCGGAAGGCCTCGGGGGTGTAGGCGCCGGACCCGCCCGGGGAGAGCGCGTCGAGCAGGATGCCGATCACGACGACCACGCTCAGCGTCGCCGTGAAGTTCGCCTGGTTCACGATGCCGGTGGCGCTGGCCAGCCGCTCGGCCGGGTTGGAGGTGCGGGCCAGGTCCATCCCGATCAGCGAGGCCGGACCGCCGATGCCGATCACCAGCGCGAAGGCGACCAGCAGCGGCAGCGGCGCGTCACCCGGCCAGACGAGCACCGTCGTCCAGGCCAGGACGATCGCGGCGACGATGACGAGCGCCGTGGTCGAGCGGTGGTAGGGCCGCACCGCCATGAGCCAGCCCAGGGCGGGCCCGGCGACCAGCTGGCTGATCACGAGGCAGGTGGCCAGCGCGGCGGCGGTCGAGGGGGCCACCCCCTCGCCGCGCACGAGGAACGGGTAACCCCACAGGAGCGCGAACATGGTCGGGCTGAACCCGGTCGTGAAGTGCACCCAGAAGCCGAGTCTCGTGCCGGGCTGCCGCCACGAGGTGGCCAGGCTGCGCTGGGCCGCGGTCGCCGACAGCGCCGGGCCACGGCGGTACCGCCGGCCCGGTTCGTCGTGGACGACGAGCAGCAGGGCGGCCAGGAAGACCAGGCCGGGGACGGTGGCGGCGAGGTAGGCGTGGGTCCAGCCGAGTTCGTCCAGGGCCCAGGCCATCGGGATCGCGGCGCCGATCGCCCCGAACTGGCCGACGACGCCGGTCACCTGCAGCAGGAGGGGCACGCGGCGAGGGGCGAACCACGAGTTCACCAGGCGCAGGACGCTGATGAAGGTCATCGCGTCGCCCGCGCCGACCAGGACCCGGGCGCCGAGCGCGGCCGGGTAGCTGCCGGCCAGGGCGAACCCGGCCTGCCCGACGATCAGCAGGCACAACCCGGTAGTGAGCACGGCCCGCGGCCCGAACCGGTCGACCATCAGGCCGACCGGCACCTGGAGGCCCGCGTAGAGCACCAGCTGGACCATCGTGAAGGTGGCCAGCTGGGAGGCCGAGATGTGGAACCGGTCGGCGGCGGCCAGGCCGGCGACGGCCAGGGACGAGCGGTTGAAGATCGCGAAGGCGTAGCCGGCCAGGCCGATCACCCAGATCGGCCAGGCGCTGACCAGCCCGCGGGTATCGCTGTGGACCGCCCAGCGGGAGCTGAGCGCGGGGGTCGGGGCGGCTGTCACCGGGCGCGGGCCTCTCACGCAATTCGTAGGATGAATTGCCCAGGGTAGCGCACCACCGGCCGGCCGCCGAGCCGGGTACCGGCGGCCCCGCCCGCGGTTACGCGCTGGTACGAGCGGAAAGTCGGCTGTACCAGCGCGTAACCGCGACAGGTCAGCGGGCGGCGTTCTTCACGAACACCTCGCGCCGGCCGTCACCCTCCCGGTCGCCGGTGAAGTAGCCGCCGCGCACGTGCCGGCGGGTGGCCACGTCGTCCGTGGCCCGGGCCGCGCTGTGCCACAGGAAGGCGTCGTGCAGGATCACGTCGCCGCGTTCGGTGTAGACCGGGATCTCGCCGCGGATCTTCTCGAACCCGAGCGGCATCGCGAACGGGGGCGCCTCGTCGGTCCAGCCGCCGGTCGGGCGCGCGTCGTCCGGTACGGGCGCGTTGTTGATGTTCCGGTAGGGCGCGGGCGTCGCCCAGCGATGGCTGCCCGGCACCACCCGCAGGAACCCGTTGGCCGGGCTGGTGCCGTCGATGTGGAACGTGAACGCGGTCGACGGCCAGAGGTCGAGGTTCGGCGCGGACTGCCAGTCGGAGTGCCAGCCGATGCGCGTGTACCCGGACTCCTTGCCCGGCCGGCTGTCCTGGTAGACCACGCCGAACCGGGTGTCGTCGTTCAGCCAGCAGCCCTCGCCGATCAGTTCCCGGACCAGCGCGACCAGCCGCGGGTCGGTGGCCGCCGCCAGCACGGTCGGCGACAGCTCGTTGACGTACTCGACGTAGTTGGCGAACTTCTCGGCCTTCGCCTCCTCGTCGAGGAACACGGTCGAGCCGTAGCGCTCGGGCAGCTCCCCCGCGACCACCTGCTGCTGGGCGCCGACGCACTCGGCCTCCATGCTGGCCATGAGCGACTCGTCGAACAGGTCGCGCAGGACGACGAAACCGTAGGTGCGGTAGTGCTCGACGGCCTCGGCGACGCGGTCGATCGTGAACACGCCCGGGTCGACGAGCAGGGATCGGGTCAGGTCGATGGTCATGTCGTCGCACGCTAGGCGCCCAATGTTGTGGCTGGATGAACTCTGGGCCGTCGCCGCCGACGGGAGTAGCGTCGCGATCATGAGCGAGCACCTCACGCACGGGTGGGAGCCGGACCTCGCCGACGACGACTCCCTACTGCGGGCCTACGTGCGCGGCAACGCCGTCCGCACGTGCGCGATGGCCGAACGCGGCGGCGGCCGCGCGGCCCGGTGGGACGAGGTGACGGCGGCCGACCCGCGCTCGCCGTTCGTGTTCGACAACATGGCCGTGCTGCTGCAGCCGCCCGAGTACGTCGACCTGCCGTCGGTGGTGGCCCGGCTCGAGGCGTTCTACCCGCCCGAGCGGCACTACTGCTTCCTGTCCCCGTTCCCGACCCCGGACCTGCGCGACTACGGCTGGCACCTGATGGGCCACCCGCCCGTGATGCTTCGCCCCGCAGGCGGTTCCGCGCCACCGCCCCCGCCGGAGCTGCGGCTGGAGCCGGTCGACGCGGCCAACGTCGAGGTCTTCCTGACCACGCTGGTCGAGGCCTACCCGGTGCCGTCGGCCCCCGTCGCGCAGGTCGCGCCGGCCTGGCTGGCCGACGATCTGAAGCTGTTCATCGGCTACGTGGGCGACGAACCCGTCGGGACGGCGGGCGCCCGGCTCGGGCACGGGATCGTGGACGTCGAGTGGGTGTCCACCTATCCGCGCTTCCGCGGGCGCGGGTACGGTGCGGCGCTCACCTGGGCGGCCACGCTGGCCTCCCCGGGTGACCCGGCGATGTTGATCGCCTCGGACGACGGGCAGCCGGTCTACGAGCGGATGGGTTACCTGCGGCTGCTGCGGATGACCCTGTGGCACCGCCCGCCGCGCTGAGCGTTCACTCGCCGAGCGCGGCCCGGACCCTCGGGACCACCTCGGTGCCGTACAGCTCGATGCAGCGCATCAACTGTCGGTGCGGCATCGGGCCGTTGGCGTACTTGAGGTCGAACCGCCTGGCGCCCAGCACCTTCAGCGTCTCGACCAGCTTCGCCGCCACCGTCTCGGGGCTGCCCACGTAGAGCGCACCGTTCTCGATCTCGTCGTCGTACTGCGCGCGGGTCATCGGCCCCCAGCCCCGCTCGGCACCGATCCGGTCCCGGTTGGCCTTGAAGTGCGGGAACAGCAGTTCCCGCGCCTCGTCGTCGGTCTCGGCGACGAACCCGGGCGAGTGCACGCCGACGGGCAGCTCGCCGACCCCGAACTCCGCGGTCGCGCGCCGGAACAGGTCGGCGTAGGGCGCGAACCGGGCCGAGGAGCCCCCGATGATCGCCAGCACCATCGGCAGGCCGTGCCGCGCGGTCCGGACCACGGACTCGGGGCTGCCGCCGACGCCGACCCAGACGGGCAACCGGCCGGAAGCCGGTGCGGGGTAGACCCTCTGGCCGGTCAGCGGCGGGCGGATCGTGCCGGCCCAGTCGAAGGGGCCGCCGGTGCGGGCGGCGGCCAGCAGGTCGAGCTTCTCCTCGAACAGCTTCTCGTAGTCGGCCAGGTCGAACCCGAACAGCCCGAACGACTCCACGAACGAGCCGCGGCCCACGGTCACCGTGGCCCGGCCGTCGCTGAGCGCGTCGACGGTGGAGAACCGCTGGAAGACGCGCAGCGGGTCGTCGGAGCTGAGCACCGTCACCGAGGAACCGAGCAGGATGCGCTCGGTGCGGGTGGCGATCCCGGCCAGGACGACGTCGGGCGCGGACACCGCGAAGTCGGCCCGGTGGTGCTCGCCGAGGCCGATGTGGTCGACGCCGACCCGGTCGGCCAGCACTCCCTGTTCCACCAGGTCGCGCAGGACCTGCGGCTGCGGGACCGGGCGACCGTCGTCGTCGACCGTCACGTCGCCGAAGGTGTCCAGCCCCAGCTGCAGTCCCGTGCTCTGTTCAGTCACCGGCCCAGTCTGCACCGCGCGGTGCGCCGTTCCGCTCCGCGGCCCCCTTGATGCCGGCGGCCTCGAGGGCGATGTAGCGCCGGGTGAGGCCGGCGTAGACCGTGCCGATCAGCCAGCCGAGCGGGCCCAGCTGGGTGAGCCGCAGGTGCAGCACGCTGCCCCCGCGGGCCGGGTCGGCGTCGACGATGTGCTCGGCGACCGTCGTCAGCCCGGGCCGCGAAGCCCGCCAGCAGAAGGCCCGGCCGGGCACGAACTCGGTCACCGTCCAGGTCGAGGTACCCAGGCGCGGCTGCGTGATGGTCGCGGTCGATCCCTCGGCGAGCGCGCCGGGCGGGTCGAGGACCACCGCGGTCATGGACGGCGTCAGCTCGGGCAGCCCCTCGACGTCGGCCAGCACCTCCCACACGACGCCGGGCGGGGCGGCGATCGGGACGGTGACCGCGAAGGCCTTCATCTCTCCAGGACCTTCTTCAGGGTGGCCAGGTCGGCCCGGATCGCGGCCGCGTCCGCCTCGAAGTCGTCGTCCCCGACGCCGGCGCGGCGGCGCAGGGTGAACACGACCTCCGAGCCGTCACCGGCGGCCAGCACCCGCAGGGGGTTGTAGTTGGTCTCGCCCGTGGGCAACGTGACCCAATGGTCGAGTACGCCGAAGTCGTTGCGCGGCGCGAACTCCACGGTGACCGCGCCCATCGGCGAGTCGGCGCGCCAGCGCCCGTCGACGAACTCGATCGAACCGCTGAGCCCGGCGGCCCAGCGCGGCAGGTTGGCCGGCTCGGCCGCGAAGGCGTAGACCTCGGCGGCCGGCCGGTCGATCAGTTCACTGAGGTGTCTGGAGACGGCGTCCACGACTCCTACCGTGCCTCACGCGCGGTAGGCGAGCCAGACGAGTGCCATCCGGATGCCCTGCCCGAGCGTGAACCGGTCGAGGCACGGGTCGTCGCCGTAACTCATGAAGTTGTGCACCGGGTCCTTGCCGGGCTGCGAGCAGGTGTCGTCGGACTCCTCGCAGAAGAAGATGTTGTCGCCGTCCGCCTGGTACGGGGTGTCGGCCACCATGTCCCCCGGGCTCGTGCAGCCGTTCTCGAACGTGTGGTACAGCCCCAGCCAGTGCCCCGCCTCGTGCGTCAGGGTGTCGCCCTCGTTGTACGGCTCGGCGCTGCCCCCCGGCAGGCTGTCGTTCAGGATGACGACGCCGTCCTGGGTGAGCGTGGCCTCGTCGGGGAAGTACGCGTAGCCGAGCAACCCGTCGCCGAGGCCGGCGATGTAGACGTTCAGGTCGCCCCAACCGCCCTTGTGCAGAGCCGCTTTCGCCTCGTTGTCGTCGGCCGGGTCGGAGTCGGGATCCGACCAGTCGTACCAGTCGTCGTTCTTCGTGTAGTCGACGCTCTTGGTCTTGAACCGGAAGACCGTGGGGAAGTCTCCCTTGGCGCTGCGACCGCCGTAGGCCGCGTTCATCACCGCGGTCTGGTCGTCGAGCTGCTTGCGCGTGACGCCGCCGGTGCCGTCGGCCTTCGTGATGACGTGATACCGGATGTTCACGGTGACCAGGCCCTTGGCGATGGTCGACTGCCAGTCCAGGCCCTTCGACCTCAGCTTCGCCGTCATCCGCTTCTCGGCGGCCCGGACCTCCGCGAGGCTGCGGTCGTTCGGGTCGGCCCCGGACTTCACGCCGCGCATCACCCGGTCCTGAACGGCGCCCCCGCAGGCGACCGGCGTCGGCTTCGCCTCCGGGGCCACCGCGAGCGCACTCGTGGACGCCGGGACGGTCAGCACCGTCGCCGCCAGCCCCGCCACCATCAGACCGGCTCGCACTACCCGCATGGCGCCCCCTCGGCGTCCCGGCCTGGGCCGGACGGCGCCGCGTGCCGGCGTCGGTCGCACGACCGTAGCAACGATTTGTCCGTTATGTGAGCCCCCTGAGCGGAGTCTCGGTCGTGCTGAGGCGTCGAGCGGAACGTTCTGCCCCGTAAGGGCGCCGGTCACCCGGTCTTACGGGGCAGAACGTTCCACTCGTGGCTTGGGGCCTTCTTCCAGCGTCTGCTTGATCTCGGTCTTCAGCACCTTGCCCACCTTCGACCGCGGTAGGTCCTCCCAGAACTCCACCTGCTTGGGGGTTTTCACGCTCCCCAGCCGCTCCTTGACGAACGCCTGCACCTCGTCGACGTCGGCGCTCGCCCCGGGCCGTAACTGCAGGACCGCAACCACCCGCTCGCCCCACTTCTCGTCGGGCAACCCGATCACCGCGCAGTCCTGCACCGCCGGGTGGGCCATCACCGCCTGCTCGACCTCCGTGGAGTACACGTTGAAGCCGCCGGTGATCACCATGTCCTTGATCCGGTCGACGATGAAGAGATACCCCTCCGAATCGAGGTAGCCGACATCGCCGGTGTGGTGCCAGCCGAACCGCGACGCCTCGGCGGTGGCCTCGGGATTGCGGTAGTAGCCGGCCATCACCAGCGACGACCGGACGACGATCTCGCCCCGCTCGCCGCGCGGCAGCACGGTGCCGTCGGGCGCCATGATGGCCACGGTCACGAGCGGCGAGGGCCGCCCGGCCGACGCCAGCCGGGACCGGGCCACGCGACCGTCGGCGAGGAAGTGCTCGGCCGGGGCCAGCGTCGAGACCATCATCGGCGCCTCGGTCTGCCCGAACAGCTGGGCCATCACCGGCCCGATGCGCTCGAGAGCCTCCTCCAGCCGGGCCGTCGACATCGGCGCCGCGCCGTACCAGAAGCACTGCAACGACGAGAGATCCGTCGAATCCAGCTTCTCGTGCCCGAGCACCATGTAGATGAGGGTGGGCGGCAGGAACGTGTGCGTCACCCGGGCCGACTCGATCAGCGACAGGAACGTGCCGACATCCGGCCGGCGCATCACGACGATCTCGCCCCCGAGGGCCAGCACCGGGAAGCACAACACCCCGGCGGCGTGGGTGAGCGGCGCCAGCGCCAGGTACACGGGCCGACCGGCGAACGGGTACCCGATGAGCGTGGCCGCCGACATGGTCTCGAGGTTGGTACCGGTGAGCATCACGCCCTTGGGGCGCCCCGTCGTCCCGCCGGTGCCGACGATCATCGCGACGTCGTCCACCGGTCGCACCTCGACGCCGGGAAGGCCCTCCGGGCCGAGGAACTCGGCCCAGTCGAGGGTGTCCTCGAAGGTCCCGTCCAGGCAGACCAGGGTGGTCAGCCCGGGCAGGTCGTCGCGGATCTTCGCGACCAACGAGCCGAACGTCGACTGGAAGATCAGCGCTCGGCACTCGAACAGGTCGAGCAGCTCACGGTTCTCCGACGCCTCGCTGCGCGGGTTGATCGGGCACCAGACGGCCCCGGCCAGGCTGATCCCGAACACCGCCGTGAACGCGACCGGGTCGTTGGCCGAGAGGATGGCCACCTTGTCACCGGGTCGCACCCCCTGCCGGACGAGCGCCGCCGCGATCCGCCCGGCGAGGGAGCGGACCTCGGCGTACGTGCTCGTCCGGCCGTCGGTGGTCAGGCAGGGGGCGTCCGGGGCGAGCGAGAGCCCCTTGTCCAGGTAGTCGACGAGCCGCACGGTCTCACCGCGCCACGGTGAGGACCGGCTCGGAGACGAGCCCGAAACTGCGCAGCACGCCGAGCAGTTCGCGATGCCCGAACGCCTGGCACCCGGAGGCGAACCCGACCCGCAGCGGCGGTTGCTGCAGCAGCGCGTACGCCGCGTAGGCCTGCAACAGACCGGTCTGCTGGTAGTTGCTGTTGCCGTGGATCACGCAGTGCGCGCGCCCCAGCGGGCCGGAGGCGTGCACCGAGTCGAGAGACTTGTTCACGCGCGGGTTCTCGCGCGGTGGCATCTGGTCCATCACCTGGCGGGCGGTCGCCGTCAGGGCCGCATCGCGATCCTCGGGCGACATGTCCTTGGTCGCCTCCAGCGCGGCCGCCACGATCTGCGGGACGCCGTGCATGAGGGCCGCGTTGAACACCCCGCCCTGCGCCTTGCAGTTGGCCACCCGCGGGTCGCGCTTGAACCAGACCGGGTGCGACGTCCCGCCCCAGGGGAGCGACAGCGCCAGCTCGTGCTGCCCGGGGACGACCAACGGCAGCAGCCCCTGCGTGGGATCGAAGGCCACGTACTGGTTCTGCTCCAGGTAGTGCGCCGCCGAGCCGGCCGCGTTGACCAGGATCGTGCGGGTCGAGGCGATGGTCGGGCTGCCGCCCCAGAACACCGCGATGTCGAGGGTGTCCAGGCCGGGCGTCTCGAGGCACAGCTGCGCCGCGATCTCCCCGGTGGTGTACATCTGCGCGATGCCGGGCGCGAGCAACAGGCCGGCGGCGGCGAAGTCGGCGCCGTACTGCTCGTCGCAGGTGATCAGCCAGTCCTGCTCGCCGGTGGTGTCGGTGTAGTGCGCGCCCACCGCCAGGCAGGCCTGTACCACCTCGGGGCCGAGCAGGCTGAACGGCCCGACGGTGTTGAGCACGACCTTCGCGCCCTGGAACAGCGACGTCAGCGCCTCGACGGTGTGCTCGACCTCCTGCACCTCGTACTCGGCGGTCTCGATGCCGGGGACGTTGGCGGCCATCGAGTCGTCGAGCTTGGACTTGTCGCGACCGGCGGCCACGAACGGGACGCCGTACTGGCGCAGGTACTCGCAGACGAGGCGGCCGGTGTAGCCGGAGGCGCCGTAGACGACGACGGGCTTGTCGGTCATCGCGCTCACATCCCCATTCCGCCGTCGACGGGCAGGCCCGCGCCGGTGATGAAGCGGGCCGCGTCGGAGGCCAGGAAGACCACCGCGTCGGCCATGTCCGACACCTCGCCGAGCCGCCCGGACGGGGTCAGCTCGATGACGGCACCCACGGCCTCCTCGGGCGAGCCGAACAGCCCCAGCTCGGCCACGTCGTTGGCCAGGCCCGCACCCATCGCGGTGGGCACCAGGCCCGGGTAGATGCAGTTGACCCGGACGCCGTACCCGAGCTTGCCCGACTCCATCGCGGCGACCCGGGTGAGCCGGTCGACGCCCGACTTGGTCGCCGAGTAGACGGCGATGCCGGGGAAGGCGATGGTCGCGGCCACGCTCGCCACGTTGATGACGGCCCCGCCGTGACCGGCCGCGCCGCCGGGGCGCATGGTCCGCAGGGCGTGCTTGAGGCCCAGCGCGGTGCCGAGCAGGTTCACGTTCAGCATCGTCTTCACGTCGTCGGCGTCGAGTTCCGTGATCAGGCTGGTGATCTCGACGCCGGCGTTGTTGACGAGGATGTCGAGCCCGCCCAGCAGGCCCACGGCCTCGGCGACGGCCGATTCCCAGTTCGCGTCGTCGGTGACGTCGAGGTGCACGAACCCGTGCCCCTCGCCCAGGCTCTCGGCCACCTTGCGGCCCGTGTCGGCCTGGATGTCGGCGACCACCACGGTGGCGCCCGCGGCGGCCAGCGCCTGTGCCATCCCCTCGCCCAGTCCCTGCCCCGCCCCAGTCACGAGCGCCTTGCGCCCGCTCAGATCGAACGTCGTCATCCGTCGGCTCCTTTGCCTCAGACCCCGCTCACGGTGTGGCGCCCATCACACATCGCGTCTTGACGAGTGTCAAGACTTTTCTTGACACTCGTCAAGAGAAATGGCCGGTCGAGCCGCCGGCCGTATGATCGACCCCAGGTCGCCCGGAACGGTCCGAGCGCGTCGCCGCAGGAGAAACCCCATGTCCGCCAGCGCGAGCACCGAGGCGAGCCCCGAGGTCCGTCGTCCGTACGCCCGCCAGGCTCCGGCGGACCGGCACGACGACCGCCGGGTCCAGCTGGCCGAATCAGCGCTGAAGACGCTCGGCGATCTCGGGTACGCGCGCTCGAGCCTGCGCGAGATCGCCGCCAACTCGCCCTTCTCGCACGGCGTCGTGCACTACTACTTCCACGACAAACTCGAGCTGATCATCTTCTGCGTGCGGCACTACAAGTCGCGCTGCGTGCACCGTTACGACGCGGTGGTCGCCGACTCCCGCACCCCCGAGGAGCTGGTCGAGGCCTTCGGCGACAAGCTCGTCGAGACGCTGCGCGAGGAAGCCCCGATGCACCGACTCTGGTACGACCTGCGGGCCCAGAGCATGTTCGAGGCGTCGCTGCGCGAGGCGGTCACCCAGATCGACCGCACGTTGGAAGACATGATCTGGCGGGTGGTCTCGACCTACGCCGAACTGTCCGGCACGCAGGTGCTGCCCACATCGAATGCGGCCTACGGGCTGCTGGACGGCGTGTTCCAGCAGGCTCTGCTCGCCTTCGGCAGCGGGGACGACGACGCGCCCGAACGCCTCGCGGGCCAGGTCCGCGACCTCATGCCGCTGCTGCTCGTGCGCTGAGCGCGTGCGCGCCGGGGTCTTCGTCGGGTTGGCCACACTCGACGTCGTCCACCGCGTCGCCCGGCGGCCCGCGGCCGACGAGAAGGTGACCGCGCTGGCCCAGTCGGTCACCGCCGGCGGCCCGGCGGCCAACGCGGCCGTCACCTACGCGGCCCTGGGCGGGACGGCGACCCTCGTCACCGCGCTCGGGCGCGGCCCGGTCGCGCGCGTCGTGGCCGAGGACCTGCGCGCCGCCGGGGTCGAGGTGCTGGACGTGGCTCCGGACGACGACCGCGGACCTCCGGTCGCCGCGGTCACCGTGCTCGACGGCACGGGGGAACGCTCGGTGGCCTCGGTCGACGCGATCGCGACCGGGTTCGAACCCCCCTCCGGGCTCGGCCCCCTCGTGGCCGGAGCCGACGTCGTCCTGGTCGACGGGCACCACCCGACCCTCGCCCGGGCCGCCTGCGAGGCCGCCCGCCCGGCCGGAGTGGACGTGGTCGTCGACGCGGGTCGCTGGAAACCCGTCTTCGCGCAGGTGTTCCCGCTCGCCACGGACGTCGTGTGCTCGCCCGCCTTCCGCCTGGACGACGGGAGCCCGGCCGGGCCGGGCCTGGCGCCGACCGTCGTGGTCACCGCCGGAGGTGACCCCGTGCGCTGGTGGCAGGGCGAGCGTGCGGGGGCGGTCGTCGTCCCGGCCGTCGCCGTGCGCGACACCCTCGGCGCCGGAGACGTCTTCCACGGTGCCTACGCCTTCCACCGCGAGCTCGACCTGGAGCAGCGCATCCGGCGGTCGATCGCCCTGGCGGGGGAACGGGTGCAGGCCACCGGCCCGCAGGCCTGGCGTGACCGACTCGGCCGTCGGCGTCGCTGAGCGCGTACCGAGCTCAGAGGTCGGGGCAGGGCGCAGGAGACTGTGCACGCCGAGCTCTCGGCGCAGTCGACCACCCTCGAGAGCGTCGACCACGACCGACGCTCCGAGCCAGGTGGCACCGGCCTGCCTGCGACCATGACCTTCTCAGGTTCATTACGAGGGAGGAGCCTCATGCGCACACCGGACTGGGACGGCCCGCTGAGCGAGGCGTACACGGGCGCGCTCACCTACCTGGCCGCCCTGCCCGAGCGCCCGGTGCGGCCCGCCGTCCCCACCGACGAGCTGCGCGAACGGCTCGGTGGGCCGCTCCCCCGCTCGGGCACCGACCCGCGCCAGGTGGTGGCCGAACTGGCCGCGCTGGGCGATGCGGCCGCCGTGCCCAGCGGCGGCGGCCGGTACTTCGGGTTCGTGACCGGCGGCGCGATGCCCGCCGCGATGGCCGCCGACTGGCTGACCGCGACGTGGGACCAGAACTCGACGCTGCACGTGATGAGCCCGCTGGCCGGCGTCGCCGAGGAGGTCGCCGGGCGCTGGCTGACCGAACTGCTCGGGCTGCCGGGGCATTCGAGCGTCGGCTTCGTGACGGGCGCGCAGATGGCCAACGTGACGGGGCTGGCCATCGGATTGCGCCGGGTGCTGCTGGACGCGGGCTGGGACGTCGACGCCGACGGTCTCTTCGGCGCCCCGCCGGTGCGGGTCGTGGTCGGCGAGGGGCGGCACAGCACGGTCGACCGGGCGCTGCGACTGCTCGGGCTGGGCTCGAAGGCGATCGTCCCGGTGGCCATGGACGACGAGGGGCGACTGCGGCCCGACGCACTGGAGCTCAGCCTGGCCGGCAGCTCCGTGCCCGTGATCGTGGCCGCGCAGCTCGGCAACGTGAACACCGGTGCGCTCGACCCGGTCGGCGAGATCTGCGACGTGGCGCACCGATTCGGCGCCTGGGTGCACGTGGACGGTGCGTTCGGGCTCTGGGCCGCGGCCAGCCCGACACTGCGGCACTCGGTGGCGGGCGTGGAGCGGGCCGACTCGTGGGCCACCGACGCGCACAAGTGGCTCAACGTGCCCTACGACTCGGGCCTGGTGTTCTGCGCCCACCCGGAGGACCACGCGGCGACGATGGGCATGCGCGCCGGTTACCTCCCGCAGGCCGAGGGGTTCCGTGACTCGATGGACTTCGTGCCCGAGTCGTCGCGCCGCTGCCGGGGTTTCGCGGTGCACGCGGCGATCCGGTCGCTGGGCGCCGACGGGGTGGGCGAGCTGGTCGACCGATGCTGCGCCCTGGCCCGGCGGTTCGCCGACGGATTGCGGGCCGGCGGTGCGCAGGTGCTGAACGACGTCGTACTGAACCAGGTGCTGGTGCGCTTCGGGTCGGACGAGAACACCTCCGCCACCATCGCTTCCGTGCAGTCCGACGGGACGTGCTGGATGGGTGGGACGTCGTGGCAGGGCCGCCCGGCGATGCGGGTCTCGGTCAGCAACTGGTCGACGGACGAGGCCGACGTCGACGCCTCGGTGGCCGCCGTCCTGCGCTGCGCCGGCCTCTGACGGGAACCGGGATGCCCTACCCCTGGTACATCGTCAGCTCACTGAGCTCCGTCGTCGCGACCCTGATCGTGGTGGCGGCCGCCGTGTACGGGCACTTCCAGCTGGGCGAGCTGCGCCGGGCGCGAAACGTGGCGGCGCTCATGGAGTTCCACGACTACTACCACTCGCTGCCGGTGCGCGACGTTCGGGGCCGGCTCTTGTCCGGCGAGCTCGGCGGCCCGGCGGAGCTGATCGACTCCCGGCACGCGCTGGCCCCCGAGGACGACCACCGGCTCTGGCAGATGGTCGACAAGCTGGAGTTCCTGGCCGCGCTCGTGAACCGGCGGCTGGTCGACTTCGACGTCGCCTACTCGATCTTCTCGTGGTCGCCGCCGCTGGTCTGGGCGAAGATCGAACCGGTCGTGGTGCACCACCGGGCGCGGGGAAACCCGCAGTACTGCGTCAATCTCGAGCGCCTCGTCACGTCGTACGCCGCGCAAGAGCGGCGGCGCTGAGCGGGCCCTGGACCCAGGCCCGCACCTCCCGCCGGGACCGCAGCCGGACGACGGGCAGCTCGGGCCGCTCGCGACTCACCGCCTCGACCCGCCCGGCGGTCCTGGCGTGCGTACGCCACGCCCAGCGCACGATGTGGTCGTCGTCGGTGACGAACATCCACAGCGGCCCCTCGCGGTTGCCGTTCCACAGCACCTCGCGACGCAGGCGCCGGCGCACGGTCCGGCGGACGACCTGTCGCATCACGACCCGGCGGGGCAGGTCGAGCCACACCAGCAGGTCGGCCCGCTCCGCCAGCAACGGGCGCACGGTCGAGTACTGCCACTCCGTCACCCACTCGGGCCGAGCCGAGAACCCGGCGACGTCCGCCGCGAACGAGGCGCGCGGCGTCCAGCCCGGCCCGTGGTACAGCGCATCGATCTCGACATGCGGGATGTCGAGGGCGGCCGCGACCGCCACGGCCAGCGTGGTCTTGCCCGCCCCGGACGCGCCCGCTACCAGCACCCGGCGTGGCGCCCCGGTGAGCGGGGCGTCGAACGGTTGCGCGCGCACTCATGAACGATAGGCGGCGGGCGAGCCTGAGTTCAGCGCGGCGCCACGACCGTCACGCCGTGGCGCGTGGCAGCCTCGGCAAGTCGTTCGTCGTAGGTGAGCAGCCCCTCCAGGTCGTCACCCAACGAGAGAGCCGCGGCCAGGTGAAGGGCGTCGAGGCTTCGCAAGCCGACCGGTTCTAGCCGGGCCGCCTCGTCGAAGACGGCCGCCGTTACCCGGAGCAGGACGATCGCGTCCAGAACCGCTCGAGCATGGATCGCGCGGTCAGGAAAGGTCTGGCGAACGGCCCGGACCAACTCGGTCCGAGTCAGGTCGCACGAGACCACGGCATGATTGGCGGCCGACACCCAGCCATGCAGAGCGACGGTCCCCGCCTCGTCGAGGACGAGTTTCACCAGCGCGGACGTGTCCGCGTAGAAGGCCACCTCCGGTACCCGGTCAGTACCGCTCGTCGTCCCGCATCGCCGCCAGCACTTCGCTCAGCGTCGGCCCGGGCTCGGACATCGGCTCCGGCAGCGGGAGATCGGCCAGCGAGCGGCGAGGCGGGCGGGCGAGCCCGCTCTCAATCCAGCGCTCGAGCGGGGATTCGGCGATCGGCACCAGACGAGCCACGGGGCGTCCCCGGTCGGTGATGGTCACGCGCTCACCCCGGGCGACCTGCGCGACCACGGCCGAGGCGTTCTGCTTGAGCGCCCGAATCCCCACTTCAGTCATGTGCTACATGGTAGAACATCGATATCGGGACCGGAAGGGTCACCCGGGGGCCGTCTTAACATGCCTGGAACCCACCGACCGTAAGTGACACTTACAGTGGCGCCATGAGCTTCCACGTTCCGACCGTCGACATCAGCAGCTACACCGGCCTCGCCGACCCGTTCGGGCGCCCGGCCACGGCCGCCGCGCTCGACGCGGCCTGCCGCGAGGTGGGCTTCATCCAGATCGTGGGGCACGGCGTGCCGGACGACGTGAGCGCCGGCCTCGCCGCCGCCATGGACTCGTTCTTCGGTCAGGATCTCGAGACCAAGAAGGCCGCCCGAACCAGCGGCGTCAATCGCGGCTACACGCCGCCGAAGAGCGAGGCGCTCAGTCTCAGCGCCGGGGTGGCGCCCGCCGACCGGATGAACGACTTCTTCGAGGCGTTCAACATCGGGGTCACCACCGACGACCATCCCGAGTTGGCCCTGCCCGCCGACCACTACGCGCAAAACCTGTGGCCGGACGTCCCGGGGTTCGAGGAGCAGGTGCAGCGCTACTTCCACGAAGCCCGGCGCGTGGCCCGCGCCCTGACGACGGGTTTCGCCGACGCGCTCGGCCTGCCCGGGGACTTCTTCGAGTCGTTCACCGACCACTCGATCGATGTGCTGCGGATGAACAACTACGCCCTGCCGCCGGGCGAGATCGAGCTCGACGCCGACCTGACCGGGATGGGCGAGCACACCGACTTCGGCATCGTCACCGTGCTGTGGGCCGACCGCGTGGCCGGCCTCCAGGTGCTGGGTCACGACGGGGCCTGGCACGACGTGATGCCCGAACCGGGCGCCCTGCTGGTCAATCTCGGCGACCTGATGGCGCGATGGACGGGTGACCGCTGGCTGTCGACGCTGCACCGGGTCAAGCCGCCCGTGGTCGACGGGCGGATCGAGAGGCGCCGCTCCGCAGCCCTCTTCCACGACGGCAACAGCGACGCGCTGATCCGCACGTTGCCCTCGGCCGACGGGGTCGCGTACGAGCCGATCCGGGTGGACGAGCACATCGAGGCCAAGCTGAACGGCTCGCGCGGCGGGGTGCTGAACACGACGGCCACGCGCGAGGCCGAGCGGATCCGTACGGCCGTGCCCGGTTGAGATCACCTGACTCGCCTAGGTCTGCGGCTCCCGAGCGGGCCGGGTGACGACGGTGACCGCCTCCGCGTCGTCGTCGCCGACGAGCCGCCAGCGGTGGGCGACGTCGCCGTCGTGGTGCAGACTGTCGCCTGGCCCGAGCTCGACCTCTCGGCCGTCCTCGAACTCGATCACGATGCGGCCGCGCGTCACGTGCACGAGGTCCTCGCCGGGGTGCCGCCACCACTGCTGTTCGTCGTCGGTGGGGTGGATCAAGTACACGTAACCCTCGAGCGCCACGCCCGGTCCGGTCCGCGTGATCAACCGCGGCTGCTGCGGCGACGGCGACTCCGTGGCGGCCAGGACCGTCCCGTGCCCCGCCCGGGTGACCAGCTGGTCGGGCCGGTCGGCCCCGGCGCCGGGCAGCAGGGCGTTCGGCGAGACGTCCAAGGCGTCCGCGATGCGGTACAGCGTCGGGATGCTCAACGACGACCGCCCGGCCTCGAGCTGGCTGATGAACGGGCCGGAAACGCCGGTCCGGCGGGCCAGTTCGGCCACCGACAGGCCGGCCTCGAGGCGCCGAGCGCGCACCAGACCGCCGACGTCGCGGGCCAGGTCGCCCTTGCCGCTGGAATCGCCCGTCGCCGTGGAACTCACGGGCTCCACCCTGGCAGACACCGGCCCTACAGCTGCAGACCGGTCCCGGTCTGTTCCTGCAGGTACCGGACGACGGACAGCTCCGGGGAGTCGGGCCCGTACCGTTCCTCGGCGCGCTGGAAGCTGGCTCGCGCCACTCCACCCACCTCCAGCGGAACCCCCAGGCCGGAGGCCAGTTCCGCGATCAGCCCCAGGTCCTTGGTACACAGCCGGGTGGTGAAGGTCTCGTCGAAGCTGCCGTCGTAGATCGAGGGGATGTCGTGCTCGGCGACCCAGCTCGTGCCGCAGCTGTTCAGCACGACCTGCTGCAGCACGGGCAGGTCGATGCCGGCCCGGGCGCCCAGCAGCAGCGCCTCGCCGATCGCGGCCGCGTTGACGAACCAGAGCAGGTTGGTCAGCAGCTTGGCCGCCATCGCGGAGACGTGGTCCCCGGTGTGGATGACCACCTCACCGATCGTCTTGTACAGCGGCATGCACGCCTCGACGTCGGCCGCGTCGCCCCCGACGAACAGGGACAGCTTGCCGATCTCCGCGTTGTCGACCCCCTGCGACACCGGGGAGGTCAGGTAGTGCACGCCCCGCGCCGACGCCGCCTCGACCAGCCGCGGGACCAGGGCCACCGAGACCGTCGTCAGGTCGATCAGGTAGCTGCCGGGCGCGGCCGAGGCGAGCAGCCCGTCGTCCCCCAGGCACACCTCGGCGACCTCGACGTGGCTGGGCAGGGACAGGAACACGACCTCCGCCCCGGCGGAGGCCTCCCGCGCGCTGGCGCACGGGACGGCATCCGCGCACCCCGGCGCCCCGGCCACCGAGGCCATCGCCTCGGGCCGGGAGTCGAACAGCCGGACGTCGTGCCCTGCGCGCACCAGGTTGCGGGCTACGGGCGCGCCCATCGACCCGGTCCCGACGAACCCGATCCTCATCGCTTGCGGAACTCCTCGAACAGCCGGGACGGCGCCCCGGGCACGTGGTCGAAGCCGAGCTTGTCGAGCAGCGCGAGGGCCTCGTCGACGTCGTACACGCGGTAGTCGGTGGTCTGCTCCATCAGCCGCAGGTCGTCGTCGTGCAGCGAGTAGACCTTGCGGAAACCGTTGTCGATGGGGGTGATCCGCTGTTCGTAGCGCATCCCGTTGGACACCCGGTCGGTGTAGTCGTGGTGCGGGGACTGGATGCCCAACAGCAACGTGCCGCCCGGCGGCAGGTGAGCGGCGACCTGCTGCAGCCCTGACTCGTTGTCGGCGTCGGAGCGCAGGTGGCTGATCATCGAGGAGCACCGTTCACCGTCGCCGCGCACGAAGTACCAGACGCCGCCGTAGGAGAAGGCCGTGTCGTAGAGCGTGTCCATGGCCATCGTGACGACGTTCTGCCGGCTCAGGCTCAGCCCCGGCACCGTGGCCAGCCGGACCTCGGCGATGTCGAGCATCGCCTGGGTGAAGTCGACGCCGGTCAACCGCAGGTCGGGACGCCGGGCCGCGAGCCGCTGCAGGATGAGGCCGGTGCCGGCCCCGAGTTCCAGGACCGAACTGCCGGGCGCCACCGAGTCGACCCGGTCGAGCGCATCGACGATGGCCTCGTAGTCGTAGTAGCCCGACTCCATGATCAGGTCGTAGTGCCCGGCCATGTCGGTGTAGTCAGCCATGGGATCGGTGTCCGGCCTCGGGAAGCATGGCGCCGGACGCTAGCAGCGCGAGACGTTATGACACCGATGTCCGGGTCTGAGCGGAAAATCACGTTTCCGGGGCCACTCGGGACTGGCCCGAGGTGGCCCCGGCCCGGATCACAGCGCCGGCGGGACGATCACCATCTTGCCGTACGCCTGTCCGGCCTCGGCCCGGCGGTGCAGCTCCGGCAGCTCGCTCAGCGGGACGCGCCCGGCGATCTCCACGCGCAGAGCTCCGGCGTCGACGAGGGACACCAGCTCGGTGAGCACCTCGGCGTCCGGGTGGACGAAGACCGTCTCCGCCCGCACCTGCCGCTGCTCGTCGCCCGGCGTGGGGACGCGCGGTGTGGTGGACACGACCACCCCGCCGTCCCGGACCCGCGCAGCCAGGGCGACGAACCGTTCCGGGGTGATGGGCGCGAGGTTCAGCAGGACGTCGACCGGTTCGGTGAGCGCGTCGAGCACGTCGGACGTCGTGTGGTCGACCAGTTCGTCGGCGCCGTGGGCGGTTACGGCCTCGACGCTGCGCGGGCTCACCGTGGCGACGACGTGGGCCCCGGCGCGCTTGGCCAGCTGTACCGCGTAGCCGCCGACCGGCCCGCCCGCACCGTTGATCAGCACCCGCTGACCCGCCTGCAACCGGCCGGCCTCGAACAGGGCCTGCCAGGCGGTGAGGCCCACGGAGGGCAACCCGGCGGCGTCCTCGAGCGGGATCGAGGTGGGCGCCGCGACGAAGGCCTCCGCCGGGGCGACCACGAACTGCGCCGCCCCGCCGTCCCCGGTCATCGGGATGAAGCCGATGACCTCCTGACCCATGGTGAGCCCCTCGACGCCGTCGCCCAACGCGTCGACGGTGCCGGAGACGTCGTAGCCCGGGACGTGCGGGAGGGTGATCGGGATCGGCAGGACACCGCCGCGCAGGCCACCGTCGGCCGGGTTGAACGCGGACCCGGCCACCCGGATGCGCACCTCGCCGGCCCCGGGAACCGGGTCGTCCGCCTCCTCGTACCGCAGGACCTCCGGACCGCCCGTCTCGTGGAACCGCACTGCCTTCATGATGCTCACCTTCTCCTCAACCGCTTCGGATTCGAAGCAACTGCGTTGACGGTAACGCTGCTTCGAATTAGAAGCAAGTGCTTTGGATTCGAAACAGTCGATAGGATCGTGCGGTGACCTCATCGCCGCCGCCGCTGGACGCCACGCAGCTGGGCGCGTACTTCGCGCTCATCGAGGCGAGCAGCCTGCTGCGGCACGCGGTGGAGCAGCAGCTGCAGGAGGTCGGGGACCTCAGCTACGTGCAGTTCCAACTCCTGGCCACGCTCGGGGACGCCCCGGACGGGAGCCGCCGCATGACCGACCTCGCGGACGGCGTCGTCTACAGCCGCAGCGGGCTCACCTACCAGGCCCAGGTCCTCGAGAAGCGAGGACTGGTCACGCGCGCACCGTCGGCCGACGACGAGCGCAGCGTCACCGTGACGGTCACCGCCGCGGGCCGCGAAGTGCTCGCGGCCGTGTTCCCGGGCCACATCGCGGTTCTGCAGGACCTGCTGTTCGCGCCCCTGTCGCGCGCCGACGTCGAGACCCTCGCCGAGATCCTGGGGCGCGCCCGCGACCACATGCGCCGGACGCCGCCGCGATCGGCTGCCGCCCGGGGCCGCCGGCGGGCGAAGCCGACGGAGTAGCCGCAGCCCTCGCCTGGTGGACCCGGAGCGAGCCAGGCCTTTCTGGTGCCCCCGGCGGGATTCGAACCCGCACTCGAGCGCTTTTAAGGCGCCTGCCTCTGCCGTTGGGCTACGGGGGCGAGGCGTGGCCCCGACCCCACTCAGCGTAGGCCAGCGGGAAGACGGCCCCACACGATTTACGCGCCCCCGCCCTCGACGCCCCCACCGACCGTGCCCTAAGTTAGGCCAGCCTTACTAAGGCATACCTAACGAACAGGGACGGTCGATGGTTCTCGACGTGACGGCGCGGCTCCGCCGGCTCGACAAGTGGCGGCGCCGGAAGAAGCCGATCAAGAAGCCCGTGATCTGGCTGCACCGCTGGCTGTCCCTGGCTCTCGGCCTCGTCCTGCTGCTGATCACCACGACGGGCGCGGTCGTCGTCTACTCGCCCGAGTGGCTCAAGTGGACGAACGGCGACGTCTTCGCCACCACGCAGTCCGACCACCCGACGTCCTTCAGTCAGGCGATCGCCACCGTCGAGGCCGCGCACCCGGGCTTCGAGGCGGGTTCGGTGAACCTGTACGAGGGAGTGATCGAGGTCTTCGCGGCCGACGACGACAGGAACCCGGGGTTCTGGGGCGTCGACGCCGGCTCGGGCCGGATCACCGGCCACGCCGACCCGGACCGCGGCTTCATGGCGTTCATGAACCAGATCCACGAGTGCTTCTTCACCTGCGACGACTACCCGGGCTACGTGCCGTGGTTCGACGAGACCGTGCCGCAGTACGGGAAGTACCTGCCGCAGTGGCTGCAGTGGGCCAGCCCGCGCACCGACCTGACCTGGGCCGGATTCTTCCTCGGCTCGTTCGCCGTGATCCTGATGTTCCTGGCCCTGTCCGGCATCTGGCTGTGGTGGCCGACACTGAAGAAGTTCAGTCACGGGTTCCGGGTCCGCATGCGTAAGGGCCGGTACGCGCGCGACTACGACCTGCACCAGGTGGTCGGCATGGCGGCCGTGCCGTTCCTGCTGATGTGGGGGCTGACCGGCGCCGGCTTCGAGTTCAACTGGGTCGCCCCGGCCTGGTACGCGGCCACGGGCGGCCAGACTCCGCCCGACGAAACGCCTTTCACGTCGAACGAGGTGAAGGACGACAAGCGCCCTGACATCGGGTTGGACGCCGCCGTGGCCGCCGCCCGCACCGCCGGGCAGGCGGGCGACGCACCACTCGTCTACGCCTCCCTGCCGGCCGAGGACGACGCGACGGCCACCTACTCGTTCTACTTCAGCAAGAACTTCGACCAGTACGAGCACGGCGCCTACCCCGGCGAGTACGGCGTGGACGTCGACCGGCACGACCCGAGCCGGGTGCACGTCACCGACCTCGGCAGTGCCGCCACGCTGTCGAACCAGGTGCTGGACAACTGGTCCGGCGCGCTCTTCCACTACGGCCAGAGCGTCAACGGCTGGTGGCGCATCATCTGGTTCCTGTTCGGCCTGACCCCGATCCTGCTGGCGATCACCGGCGTCTCGACCTGGCTGGCCAAGCGGTCGGTGCGCAAGCGCCGGGAGAGGGCCCGGGCCGAGCGCGCGGCCGCGGCCGACGAGACGGCGATCGATCTGGGTGACGAGCCGGAACCGGTGCCGGCGTGAGGGATTCCCTCGGCCTGACCACGCTCCTGTACGCACTGGGCCTGGGGGCGGCACTCGCCGGGACGGCGGTCCGCGGGCGTCCGCGCCCGCCCGCCCTGGTCGCGGGGTTGGGGATGCTCGAGCTGGCGGTCGTCGTCCAGGGCGTCCTGGACGGTGTCGCGCTGGTCAGCGGCGACCACGGGCCGGAGGTGGCCACCAACGTCGGCTACCTGCTCACCTCGGTGGCGGTGCTCCCGATCTGCGCGACCGGGGTGCGGTGGGACGACGGGCGCTGGGGCAACGCGGCGCTGGCCGTCGGCTGCCTGCTGGTCGCCGTCGTGTCGGTGCGCCTGCACGTCACCCTGGGAACGAGTCATGCCTGAGCGACCGGACGGCGCGGTCGGCCCGGGCCGACTCCTGACCTTGGTCTACGGGTTCTTCGCCCTGGCCGCCACCGGACGCAGCGGCGTGCAGCTGGCCACGAAGGCCTCCCACGCCCCGGTCGCCTACGCACTGTCGACGCTGGCCGCCGTCACGTACATCGCCGCCACCGTCCTGTTGGCCCGGGCGGCGCGATTGCGCTCTGAATCCGACACGAATGTGTCGGATTCAGAGCACAACTCACGGACTCGCTGGGCGACCGCGCTGTGCGTTGTGGAGCTGACCGGCGTGCTCCTGGTCGGCATCGCGAGTTACGCATTCCCGGAGCGCTTCCCGGACGCGACCGTGTGGTCGCACTTCGGGTCGGGCTACGGGTACGTCCCGCTGCTACTGCCCGTCCTCGGTCTGCTCTGGTTGCGGCGTGGCCGAGATTGCGGGCGCAGTCAGCTTCACCCCTTCGGGCAGCGGGCCCACGTTCGGGAACGGCAGCGGAGCGGCCTGCTCCGGATTGACGATGCCAGGGTCGTAGCTGTCCACCCGGAGCAGCATGGGGAAGACGTTGAACACCTTCGGCCCGATCATGTCCGGCGCCATGAGGTATGAGGTGTCCCCGCCGTCGGGCTGGTAGGAGAGGGCGGGATCGATGGTCAACGGATGCCCGGCCTGGTCGTAGAGACGCACCCGCATGAGAGGCTTGCCGTCCTCGTCGTAGGCGAAGACGTTGCTGACCGGCGCCCCGTCCAGGTACAGCCCGGTCGCCCCCTCGCCATCGGTGTAGACGTCCGACTGAAGGTTCTGCATCAGGTAGTAGCTGCTCACCGCGGACGGCAGCAGCAGAACGCCGACCAGTGCCGCGACGTTCCACGCCAGCAGGATGCCGCGCACCGGCGCCACGGCCTGCCCGGCCCCCCGCCAGCGCAGACTCCAGACCGCGAGGAACGCTCCCCCCAGGAGCAGGGCCAGGAACGGCACCGGAGTGAGGGTGCTGAACCCGAGGACGAGGGATGGAAAGACCAGCAGGAGCAGGGCGCGCACCACCCACCAGGCCGGCTGAAGGTCGTCAGCGGTCCGCAGGATCGCCTCCCCACCGGGCATCGAGCGCACCGCATCGCGCAGGTGGGCAGACATCCGGCGCAGGTTCGGGTCGAACCGGGGCGCTCGTCGCCCCCGTTCGGAAAGCCCCGCTGCGGAGCGCAGTTCCGCCGCGTAGGCCTGCGGTGACCCGAACCGCTGCGTGGGCGTCGTCCCCTCCGCGGCCCACGCCTCGATCAGGTCGGCCTCCAGGCCACCGGTCAGCTCCGCCACGTCGTCGCGCGGCAGGTCGTCCAGCTCGTGCTCGACCGCCGCCACGAAATCCGCTATCTCAGCGCGGATCTCAGTGGACAGCATCGGCTGCGTCGGTGTGCTCATCGCCCCTCCACCAGTGCACTCATGACCCCTGCGAACTCCGTCCAGGTCTTGCCCTGCTCGGCCAGTTGCACGCGGCCGGCCTCGTTGATGCCGTAGTACTTGCGGTGTGGCCCCTCGTCGGAGGGCACCACGTACGAGGTCAGCGCGCCGGCCGAGTACAGCCGCCGCAGCGTGCCGTACACCGAGGCGTCACCGACCTCCTCCAGACCCGCGGCCCGCAACCGGCGCACCACCTCGTAGCCGTAGCCGTCCTCCTCGGCCACCACTGCGAGGACGGCCAGGTCGAGCACACCCTTCAGCAGCTGCGTCGTATCCACGCACCGCACACTACTCCACAATCCGCAGTAGCGCGCAATGCCGAGGCTGCAAATACACGTTTACGAGGGATTCTCAGCTGCTATCAGCAGTCGAGAATTCCCTCGTAAACGGTTTTGAGCGCGGAGGGGGTGCGCTCAGTTCGGGGGCCGCCTAGTTCTGGGCCGCCGGGGCCTCGGCGGTGCGCCGGACGACGGCCTCGATGCTCACGAACGGCAACCGCAGCGCCGCGGGCGCCGACTCCGGCACGACGGGGTGCTTCGGCGCCACGGGGGCCAGCCGCTCGTACGCCGCCCCCAGCGCCGGGCGCGGGTCGACCTCGCCGCGGTTCGGCCAGAACGAGATGGCCCGCTCGGCCTGCGCGGTGATGGTGAGCGACGGGTTGACCCCGAGGTTCGCCGACACCGTGGAACCGTCGACGATGTGCAGGTTCGGCAGCCCGAACGCCCGGTGGTAGGCGTCGACCACACCGTTCTCGGGCGAGTCGCCGATGGCGCAGCCGCCCAGGAAGTGCGCGGTGGTCGGGATGTTCGCCATCTCGTTCCACGTGCTGCCCTGGATGGCCCCGATCTCCTCGGCCACCAGCGCGTTCGCGTCGTACCCCGCCTTGATGAACGTCGGGTTCGGCTCGCCGTGACCCTGCCTCGACGTGAGCTTCACCCGGCCCGTCCAGCCCCGCTTCAGGTACGTGGTCAGCGAGTTGTCGAGGGTCTGCATGACCAGCAGGATCATCGTCCGCTGGCTCCAGTGCCGCAGGTTCAGCAACAGCGCGGCCTTCGGCTGCGTGACCAGCGTCTTCAGCAGCTGCCCGACCCGCGAGCGCCCCGGCGACCCGTCGGTGGCCACCGTCTGCAGCAGGCCCATCGCGTTCGACCCGTGCCCGTACCGGCAGGGCTCGATGTGCGTGTTCTCGTCGGGGTGGAACGACGAGGTGATCGCCGTACCGAACGAGTAGTCGTTGTCCTTGTCGATCGTGAGCCGGCCGCTGCCGATGATCGCCTCGGAGTTCGTCCGGGTCAGCTCGCCCAGCTTGTCCGACAGGCCCGGCAGGTCGCCCCGCTGCTTCACCCGGTGCAGCAGGTTCTGCGTACCCCAGGTCCCGGCGGCCAGCACGACGTGCTGCGCGCGAATGGTGCTGCGGCGCTTCCGGACCCACGCCCCGGTGCGGGCGGTCGAGACCTCCCACGTGCCGTCGTACAACTGCTTCAGGCCGGTCACCGTGGTGAGCGGCTGGACCGAGACCCCGGCCCGCTCGGCCAGGTACAGGTAGTTCTTGACCAGCGTGTTCTTGGCGCCGACCCGGCAGCCCGACATGCAGGCGCCGCACTCGGTGCAACCCGTGCGCGCCGGCCCGGCGCCACCGAAGAACGGGTCGGGCGACTCGACACCCGGCTTGTCGAAGAACACCCCGACAGGCGTCGCGTGGAACGTGTCCCCGACGCCCATCTTGTCGGCGACCTTCTTGATCACCTTGTCGGCCGGGGTCATCGTCGGGTTCGGCGTGACGCCGAGCATCCGGCTGGCCTGGTCGTAGTACGGGTCGAGCTCGTCGGCCCAGTCGGTGATGTGGGCCCACTGCAGGTCCGCGAAGAACGGCGGCAGCGGCCGGTACAGCGTGTTCGCGTAGACCAGCGACCCGCCGCCCACGCCCGCGCCGGCCAGGATCATCACGTTCTTCAGGAAGTGGATGCGCTGGATGCCGTAGCAACCCAGCCGCGGCGCCCACAGGTACGAGCGCAGCCGCCACGAGGTCTTGGCGAACTCGTCGTCCTTGAACCGGCGGCCGGCCTCCAGCACGGTGACCGTGTAACCCTTCTCGGCCAGGCGCAGCGCGCTGACGCTGCCGCCGAACCCCGACCCGATGACGACGACGTCGACGTCGGTCTTCGACCGCGCGCTCTCCGCCATGGCAGCCTCCTTGCTGTTGCGCCCCCTACGAATGGCCCGGTCAGGTGACCCGGATCACCTGGGCACACTACCGCGCGGTAGCCGTTCGTAGGAGACGTCCGGCGAATTGATTACACCGATCGTTGTAACGGTCCGGATCTTCCTGTGGACTTCCGCCTTCGGCCGCTCCCCCACCCGCTGCGGACCTATGGTGCGGACAGCTGAATGGGGGATCTCCACGTGGACCTGAACACGGTCGACCGGCCTGCCCCGACGCGCCCGGCGCCGGCCCGCCCGGCCCGGCGGGACGTCGTCCTCGCCCTGCTCCCGGTGGCCGCGCTCGCCGCGGCGCTGCAGTGGTGGCCCGAGAACGGCGACCAGGCCCTGTTCGCCCAGACCGCGAGCCGGATGCGGGACGGCGTCGTCTACTACCGCGACTTCTGGGACATCAAGCAGCCGGGCGTGTACTGGTTCTACGAGCTCGGCGACCTCCTCGGACCCGGCGGGACCGGCGCCCGGCTGCTCGAGGGCGCGCTCGCCCTGGTCGCCGCCCGGCTGGTCCTGACGATCACCACCGACTGGGGTCTGCGGCGCACCGTCCGGCTGACCGCGCCGACGCTGGTCCTCGGCCCGTACCTGGTCTACGCCCACGTCGGCGGGGTCGGGCAGGTGGAGGGCCTGCTGAACCTGCTGCTCGTCGTCGCGCTCGCCGCCACCCTGCCGGTCGGCGGAGTGTTGCGCCCGGGGTGGGCCTGGTTCGTCGGCGGCCTGGCCGTCGGCGCCGTACCGGTTCTGAAGACGGTGTACGGGCCGGTGCCGTTGCTGCTCGTCGTCCCGGCGCTGCTGCTCAGCCACCGCATCGACGCCCGCCGGACGCGCGGCCGCGTCGGCTGGGGTGTCCTCGGGGCGGTGCTGCCGGGCCTCGTCACGCTGGCCTACTTCGCCGCCCACGGCGCGCTCGACCTGGCGCTGCGGACCACCTTCCAGCTGCCCGCCCAGGTCACCGCCGACCCGACCGCCCCGGGCAGCGTGCACACCGTGGCGACCGCCCTCGTGACGATGTTCGCCCTGGTCGGGCCCCTCGCCCTCGTCGGGTTCCTCAGCGGCCTGCGCCGGGACGACGGGCGCCTGCTCGTGCTCCCACTGGCCGGGACGGCGGTCCTCGAGTTCGCGCTCGCCCTCCCCCAGGTGCCCACGCCGTACCGCTGGCTGATGGAGGCGGTCCCGCTCGGGCTGCTGGCGGCGCTCGGCCTGGAGCGCGTTCTCACCTTCCTGGACCGGACCCCCTCGCAGAGAAGGCTTTTCGTGCGGGCGCTGGCCGGGCTCGGCGCTCTGGCGCTGATCGTCCCGACGGCGCACGTCCCGCTCGACATCCTGAACGCGCCGGCCGGCGACCGGTTCGGCGTGAGCGAACGGGCCCGCATCGTGCGCGGCCAGGGCCTGCCGCCGATGGCCACCCGCCCCGTGGCCGCCGCCGCCCTGATGGCCGGCCGGATCCCCCCGGGCACGCCGGTCTTCATCCTCGGCGACCCCCGGATCGCGACCCTCCTGCAGACCGTTCCGGCGACCGAGATCAGCGGCTGGACGATCGGCCTGCCGGACGGCGTCTGGGCCGAACTGGGGCGCGAGCTGAACCGCACCCGGCCGCGGTTCGTCTACGTGGACGCCCGCGACTGGAGTTCCGTCCGCCAGGGCGCGGGGGCTCCGGTGTTCGACCTGCTCGCCGAGCGTTACCGCGTGGTCGCCGCGAACGCCCAGGGCACCTGGTACGAGACCAGCGACGTCGGGATCCCGCTTCCCGAACCCGGCGGGAATCAGCTGTTCACGAGGTAGGCACCAGGGACCAGGCGATGCCGTCGAGGATGTCCCGCTCGGACGTCACGACGCTGTCCACCCCGGCCTCCGACGCGACCCGGGCGACGAGCGTCCGCCAGATCAGCGCGCCGGCGCCGATCACGTCGACCCGGCCCGGGTGCATGTAGGGCAGCGCCGCCCGCTCGTCCCGCGACATCGCGATCAGCGAGTCGGCCGCGGCCCGCACGTCCGCCACGGGCAGCACGGAGGCGTGGATCCGCTCCGGCTGATACGAGGGCAACCCCAGCGCGTGCGCCGTGATGGTCGTGACCGAACCGGCCAGGCCGACCAGACTCCGGGACGACTCCAGCGGGACGACGCCCGCCACCTTCTCGAGCGCGGCCTCGACGTCCGCGGTGGCCGCGGCCCAGTCCGCACCGGGGCCGGCGAGGTCGTGGCGCTCGGTCAACCGGACGCACCCGATGTCGACCGACAACGCCGCGCTCACGCCGTCCGTCCCCAGCACCACCTCGGTCGAGCCGCCGCCGAGGTCGACGACGCAGTAGGGCGCCGGGTGCCTGCCCCGCAGCTCACCGACGGCCCCGGCGAAGGAGAGCGCCGCCTCCTCCGCCCCCGGGATCACCTCAGGCGTGACGCCGAGCGCGTCGTGCACCCCCGCCACGAACTCGTCGCGGTTCGACGCATCGCGGGTCGCCGAGGTCGCCACGAACCGCAGCGCCGTGACCCCGGCGGCCGTGCACGCGGCCCCGTAGCGGCGGGCCACCTCGAGGGTGCGCTCCAGCGCCTCGGGGGCGAGCCGCCCGGTGCGGTCGACCCCCTGCCCGAGTCGCACGACCTCCATCGTGCGCTCGACGTCGACGAGCGTCCCGGCGTCCGCGTCGACGTCGGCGATCAGCAGCCGGATCGAGTTGGTCCCGCAGTCGACCGCCGCCACACGTTGCACACTCACGCGTACGCCTTCCTGGTGTAGGACTGATATGCCAGGTCAGACGCAGGGTCCGGACGCCCACCAGTCGGGCAGCGCGTCCAGGGCCTCGTCGCCCAGCGGGTTCACGCCCCGACCGGCGGCCAGCGCGTGCCCGACGAGGACGTGCAGGCACTTGACCCGCGTCGGCATCCCCCCGGCCGAGACCCCCTCGATCTCCGGCACCTGGGCGCCGACCTCGGCCCCGATCGCCGCCCGCCGGGCCAGGTAGTCCTCGTGCGCCGCCCGGTACGCCGCGGCGAGCTCCTCGTCCGACTCGAGGCGCTGAGTCATCTCGCGCATCAGCCCCGACGCCTCGAGGGTGCCGATCGCCCCCGCCGCCTTCGGGCAGGTCAGGTAGTACGTCGTCGGGAACGGCGTGCCGTCGTCCAGCCGCGGCTCGGTGGCCACCACGTCGGGGTTGCCGCACGGGCAGCGGTGGGCCACCGCGTGCACCCCCCGCGGGGGCCGGCCGAGCTGCCGGTGGACGGCCTCCAGATCCTGCGGTTCAGCCACCCGGGGTGCCCCCGGCGACCTGCGCCGACGTCCACACGTTCGCGTACCAGGGCGACCGGGCCTGCGGGACGTCGGCCGCCTGCGACTTCGGGTCGCTCGCCTTCTCGTCCGCGGCCCGGTCCTGCACCACGTAGGCGGTCTCCCCGGGCAGCACGTAGTGCAGCCGCAACCGGGCCTGCGCCTTCACGTAGTCGTCGTCCTGCCAGCGGCGACGCTGCGCCTCCAGCGACGCGACGTCCTTCTGGGCCTGCGCGACCTGGCTGCGCGCGGTCTCGATCTGCGAGCGCTGCACCAGCCACTTCTGGAAGTACGGGAGGATGAGCACCGCCAGCAGGATCGCGACCGCCCCGACCACCCACAGCGGCCGGCCCGTCCCGGCCCGGACCCCCGCGCGTCCCTCCCCGCGGCCGGGAGCGGCCGACGGCGGGCGGGACGACGCCTGCCGGTTCGCCGGGGCGGTCACCGACCGCTGGCGCGCGGGTCGCGAACGGCCCCCGGACGACGGGCGCGCGGTCGGACTCTTCGCCGGCGCCTTGGGTGCCGTCCTGGGTGTCGTCCCGGGTGCGCCCCGCGTGACCGCCCGTGAACCCGCCGCGGTGGCGGGGGTCGTCCCTTGAGTCGGGCGCATGCCGACGCCCGGCTCCCGGTCGTCTCCCGAACCGGGAGCGCGACCGGGGGCCGGAGGTCGACGAGGGCTCACCTGGACATCAGCTCCGCGTGAACCGCGGGAAGGCGCCGGCGCCCGCGTACACCGCGGCGTCGTCCAGCTCCTCCTCGATGCGCAGCAGCTGGTTGTACTTGGCCACCCGGTCGGACCGGGCCGGGGCGCCGGTCTTGATCTGGCCGCAGTCGGTCGCGACCGCGAGGTCGGCGATCGTGGTGTCCTCGGTCTCGCCCGAGCGGTGGCTCATCATGCAGCGGTAGCCGTTGCGGTGGGCCAGGGCGACGGCGTCGAGGGTCTCGGTCAGCGTGCCGATCTGGTTGACCTTGACCAGCAGCGCGTTGGCCGCGCCCTCGGCGATGCCGCGGGCCAGGCGGGTCGGGTTGGTCACGAACAGGTCGTCGCCGACGATCTGCACCCGGTTGCCGACGGCGGCGGTCAGGCCGGTCCAGCCCTCCCAGTCGTCCTCGGACAGCGGGTCCTCGATGGAGACCAGCGGGAAGTCGCTGACCAGCTGCGTGTAGAAGTCGATCATCTCGCCGGAGCTGCGCTTGCTGCCCTCGAACGAGTAGGAGCCGTCGGCGTAGAACTCGGTGGCCGCGACGTCCAGCGCGAGCGCCACGTCGGAGCCGAGGCTGTAGCCGGCCTTGTCGATGGCGGTGGCGATCAGCTCGAGCGCCTCCTTGGTACCGGCCACGCTCGGGGCGAACCCGCCCTCGTCGCCGAGCCCGGTCGACAGGCCCTGGGCCTTCAGCACCGACTTCAGCGAGTGGTAGATCTCGGCGCCGGAGCGCAGCGCCTCCTTGAAGGAGGGCGCGCCGAGCGGCGCGATCATGAACTCCTGGACGTCGACGCCGCTGTCGGCGTGGGCGCCACCGTTGAGGATGTTCATCATCGGCACCGGCAGCACGTGCGCGTTCGGGCCGCCGACGTAGCGGAACAGGGGAAGGTCGGCGCTGTCGGCGGCGGCCTTGGCCACGGCGAGGCTGACGCCGAGGATCGCGTTCGCGCCCAGGCTGCCCTTGTTGTCGGTGCCGTCCAGGTCCAGCATCGCCTGGTCGATCAGCCGCTGGTCGGCGGCGTCGAAGCCGATGATCTCGGGCATGATCTGCTCGGTCACGGCCTGGGCCGCGTCCTGCACGCCCTTGCCCAGGTAGCGGGAGCCGCCGTCGCGGCGCTCGACCGCCTCGAACGCACCCGTGGACGCACCCGACGGGACCGCCGCGCGGGCGATCGTGCCGTCGTCCAGCGCCACCTCGACCTCGACGGTGGGGTTGCCCCGCGAGTCGAGGATCTCCCGACCCGCTACCGCCTCGATGCTTGCCATCAGTTCGCTCCTGCCGTCGGGTGCCTGGTCAGCCGGGTCCCGGCCGCTCAGGGATGTCGGGACAAACCTAGTCGAGCGCCAGCAGCCCTCGAAGGTGGCGGGGCGGTGGCGAGCCGTGCGAGAGCATCTCGTCGTGCACCTGGCGGCGGTCGCAGCCCGGTCGCGCCTGGGCCAGGTCGACCGCCAACTCGCTCACCTCGCGGTAGCCGACGTAGTAGGTGGCCAGTTGCGCCGAGGTGAGCTGGGCCCGCCGCCACTTGCCGGCGGCCTCGCCCTCCTCCTGGTGGCCGCGTTCGACCATCAGCCGCCGCGCCTCCTCCTCGGTCATGCCGTGGGCGTGCACCCGGATGTCCAGGATCGCGTTGATCGTGCTGCGCAGCTGCATCTTCAGCTGCTGCATGCGCAGCCCGGCGTCCACCTCCGGGCCCAGGCCGAGCCCGGCCTCGGCCAGCATCTCCTCGGCGTAGACGGCCCAGCCCTCGACGAACGGGCCGGACCGGAACGCGGCCCGCACCCGGGTGCCGGCCCGGTGCCGCGCGGCGTGGGCCAGCTGCAGCACGTGCCCGGGCACACCCTCGTGCACGGACAGGTCGCGCAGCATGTGGCCGTTGTACTCGCGGTAGAACGACCCGACCCGCTCGGGCGACCAGCCCGCCGGGGTCGGTGACACCGCGAAGATCATCGGGACGTCGGCCGCCCGGGGTTCCAGCGGGCCCGGCGCGTCGCAGTAGGCGACGGCCACCCCGCGCCGGATCTCGGGCATCTCCTCGACGACCACCCCGACGTCCGGCACCGTGACCAGGTCGAGCTCGCGGACCCGGGCCGTGGCCGCGGCCAGCGCGTCGCGGCACAGGTCGAGGATGCTGGCGTCGGTCACCGGCGCCCCGTGCGCGAGCCCGTCGAGCACCTCGCGGACGAGCCCGGGCCGCGGCGGGACGCGGGCGAACGTCGCGGCCTCCTCGGCGATGCGCTCCTCGATCGCCTGCAGGTCCGACTCCGCCCGGGTGAGCAACGCGTCGGGGCCGGTCTCGGTGTCGAGCGTGTACCAGAGCCGGGCCGCGTAGGCCTGCTCGCCGAGCGCCGGGTCCCGGTCGCTGCGCGGCAGCCGGTCCTCCAGCCAGGCGCGGTGCTCCAGCAGCGCCGCGGCGGCCGGTTCGCGGGCCGCCACGACGGTCCGCGCCGCGGCCGGGTCGGCCGCCAGGAGGGGTTCGAGGTCGGCGTCGATCAGGTTCAGTACCCCGGTGGTGCGTGAGATCGCCGTCTCCACATGCACTCTCGGCATGTTCCGCAAGGTGTCGCGAGCGACCTCGAGGACTTCGGGGACGGCGGTCAGCCGGGCGCCGAGAGCCCGCAGCCGTTCGGCCGGGGTGCCCGTCTCCTTGGCGATCAGCGGGTAGAGCGCGTCACCGGGCAGGTGCAACAGCGGATCCCACTCGTGCGCGCGCAGCTCGGCCAGCTCCCACACCTCGCGGGTGACGGCGGTGCGGAGGATCTCGAGGTCGACGCGGTCGTCCGGGGCCAGCGCGGTGTCGTCGACGTCGTCCAGCGCCGACAGCGCGTCGGCCAGCGTGCCGGTGTGGGTCGCGACGGCGTCCGGTGACCAGTCGGTGAGCCGGTCGTCGAACCGGTGGTCACCGAGGTCGGTGGCCCACTCGGGGCGGGCGCTCAGCAGCGCGTCGAGCACGTTCTCGGCCACCCCACGGAAGCGGTGGGTCGTCCCGGGGTCACCGAACAGGTCACTCACCCGGTCAATGGTGCCTCACGGGCGCGCCCGCGAGGGCAGGGTGCGCCCGTGGACGGGCGGTGGTGGCGACTGATCTTCGTCCCGATACTCCTGACGTGGGGTCTGCCCCTCCTGGTCGCGGCCTTCAGAGTGGCGACCCGGCACCGGCACGTCCCGCTACCGACCGATCCCACGGTGGCCTTCCACGCCGCCCGTCCCTGATCAAGATCACTGTCGCAGCCGGGGTCTTGCGAGTGGAACTCGGCGAGACCCGGCAGCGACGACGATCAGGTAGGCGGCTCGAGGCGGGAGAGCGCGGCGCGCAGGGTGGCCTCGGCGTCGACCCCGGCCTCGCGGGCGGCCAGGACGGCGGCCAGCAGCGCCTCCGCGACCTCGTCGCCCTGCGCAGCGGCCGGGACGGCGAGCGCGGGGTCGTCGCCCGCCTTCACCACCCGGCCGAGCATCTTCTGGGCCCGGGCCAGCGCCGGCAGCGTGGTGGGGATGCCCTCGAAACCGGCTCGGGTGGGCTTCTCCTGCGCCTTCAGCTGTTCCCACGCCGCCTCCTGCTCCGCGACGCTGTCGACCTGCGCGTCGCCGAACACGTGCGGGTGCCGGCGGACCAGCTTGGCGACGATGCCCGCGGCCACGTCGTCGATGTCGAACGGTTCGCCCGTGTGCTCCTCGGCGACCCGGGCGTGAAAGGCCACCTGCAGCAACAGGTCTCCGAGCTCCTCCTGCAGGTGGTCCCGGCCGCCGGGGCCGTCGAGATGCTCGACGGCCTCGATCACCTCGTGGGCCTCCTCCAGCAGGAAGGGCAGCAACGACTCGTGGGTCTGCTCGGCGTCCCACGGGCAGCCGCCGGGTGAGCGCAGCACGTCCATCACCCGGACCAGATCGATCAGCCGGGCCCCGGGGACGTCGTGCGAGGCGGTGATCACCTCGACCTCGGGCGGGTACCCCGCCACCGCCCGGCGGGAGAGGTGCTCGGCGAGGGCGTCGGTCAGCCCGGGGTCGCCGTCCGGGCTGCCCCACCAGACCACCTCCCGACCGGCGGCCGCCTCCTCGACGAGGAGCCCGGCCCGCTGGCCGACCGGCAGGTCGGCGACGTCGCGGGGTTCGACGCCGACGATCTCGAACGCCTCGAGCCACTCGGGTTCGGGGGCCACGGCCAGCAGCACGTCGGCCGCCTGGAGGCGCTGCCAGGCGGACGCCGACAGCAGACCCGCGGCCACGCGCGGGCTCGTCAGTACGAGGGTGACCCGCCCCGTCCCAGGAGTCGCAGCTTCTTCGGGGACGGTTCCACTCACTGGGCGGGCGTGGCCGACGGCGTGGCCACCGGCTTCAGCCAGTTCGGCTGACCCTTGACGATGTTCGCCTGCGTGTAGTCCATCGAGGAGCCGTAGCGCGGGTTGAGCTTGACCCCGTCGGCCTTCAGCCGGCCCGTGATCTGGTTGAGCAGGGCGGTCAGTTCCTCGGTGCTCTTGTCGTTGGCGAAGACCGCGCCACGCGCGAGGATCGCCCGGACCACCGCCAGCGCGGCCGGGCTGGGGTCGCGCGGGGCACCCTCGACCTTGGTGAACTCCAGCTTCGCGTCCTGCACGGAGACGCCCTTGCCCTCGTGCGCCGCCTCCTGCGTCAGGTACGGCTCGAGGATCAGCCAGTTCAGGATGTCGGACTGGGTGAACTGCGCGTCCTGCCCGACGAGCGGGACGACGTCGGTGTACGCGGACTGGACCTGCGCGATGGTGATGCGCCGGTCGCCGACGACGGCCGCGGCGCCCGCCTCCTGCCCGGAGCACCCGGACAGGACGAGACCCGCGACGAGCAGGGCGGCAAGGCTGGTGAGCGCGCTCGAGGTGCGCGTGCTGAGACCCACGCGCGGCATCGTAGTCCTTACGACCGGGTCACCGACGGGTGCCCACGGAGGCGGCCGTGCCGATGTCGTCGAGCAGCACGCTGCGGACGAACTCCGAGGCCCAGGCGAGGACCTCCTGGTCGCGCAGGGGCTGGCCGCCGATCCGGGCGGTCATCGGTCGCGGCACGAGCAGGGCGGAGGTGGCGGGCTTCGCGGTCGTCTTCGGGTACAGCCGGTTGAGCCGCACGGTCTGCGAGTCGCGCAGTTCGACCGGCGACACCCGGATGACGTTCCCCTGCGCCGACATCTCGCGCAGCCCGGCCTGGCGCGCCAGCACCCGGAACCGGGCCACGGCGAGCAGGTTCTCGACGGGCTGCGGCAGCGGGCCGTAGCGGTCGACGAGTTCGGCCCGCACCTCCTCGATCGCCTCGTCCGAGGCCGCCTCGGCGATCTTCCGGTACGCCTCGAGCCGCAACCGCTCCCCCGGGACGTAGTCGTGCGGCAGGTGCGCGTCGACCGGCAGGTCGATCTTGACCTCCTGCAACTGCTCGCCCGTCTCACCGCGGAAGTCGGCCACGGCCTCCCCGACCAGCCGTACGTAGAGGTCGAACCCGACCCCCGCGATGTGCCCGGACTGCTCACCGCCCAACAGGTTTCCGGCCCCGCGGATCTCGAGGTCCTTCATCGCCACGGCCATGCCGGCGCCCAGGTCGGTGTTGGCGGCGATGGTCTGGAGCCGGTCGTGCGCCGTCTCGGTGAGCGGCTTCTCGGGCGGGTAGAGGAAGTAGGCGTAGGCCCGTTCGCGACCGCGCCCGACCCGGCCCCGCAGCTGGTGCAGCTGTGAGAGGCCCATCAGGTCGGCCCGTTCCAGGATCAACGTGTTGGCGTTGGAGATGTCGAGCCCGGTCTCCACGATCGTGGTGCAGACCAGGACGTCGAAGCGCTTCTCCCAGAAGTCGACGATGACCTGCTCCAGCTGGTGCTCGCCCATCTTCCCGTGCGCGGTGGCCACCCGGGCTTCGGGCACCAGCTCGCGGATGCGGCTCGCCGCCCGTTCGATCGACTCGACCCGGTTGTGCACGTAGAAGACCTGGCCCTCGCGCAGCAACTCCCGCCGGATCGCCGCGGTGATCTGCTTCTCCTCGTACCCGCCGACGAACGTCAGGACCGGGTGCCGCTCCTCGGGAGGCGTTGCGAGCGTGGACATCTCGCGGATGCCGGTGACGGCCAGCTCCAGCGTGCGCGGGATCGGCGTGGCGCTCATCGAGAGCACGTCGACGTCGGTGCGCAGCTGCTTCAGGCGTTCCTTGTGCTCGACGCCGAACCGCTGCTCCTCGTCGACGACGACCAGCCCGAGATCCTTGAACCGGACCTCGCCGGTCAGCAGGCGGTGCGTACCGATCACCACGTCGACCGAGCCGTCGGTGATGCCCGCCTTGACCGCCTCGGCCTCCTTGTCGGTGGAGAACCGGGACAGCGGCTTCACGGTGACCGGGAAGTTCGCGTACCGCTCGGTGAACGTGTCGAGGTGCTGCTGGACGAGCAGCGTGGTCGGCACCAGCACGGCCACCTGCTTGCCGTCCTGCACGGCCTTGAAGGCGGCCCGCACCGCGATCTCCGTCTTGCCGTAGCCGACGTCGCCGCAGATCAGCCGGTCCATCGGGATCGGCTTCTCCATGTCGGCCTTGACCTCGTCGATGCTGGCCAGCTGGTCGGGCGTCTCGACGTAGGCGAACGCATCCTCCAGTTCGCGCTGCCACGGGGTGTCGGGCGCGAACGCGTGCCCCTTCGTGGCCATTCGCGCCGAGTACAGCTGGATCAGCTCGGCGGCGATCTCCTTGACCGCCTTGCGCGCCCGGCCCTTCGTCTTGGCCCAGTCGGAGCCGCCGAGCTTGTTCAGCGTCGGCTGCTCGCCACCCACGTAGCGGGTCACCTGGTCGAGCGCGTCGCTGGGCACGAACAGCCGGTCGCCCGGCTGGCCGCGCTTGCTCGGCGCGTACTCGATCACCAGGTACTCGCGGGTCGCCCCGCCGATGGTCCGCTGCACCATCTCGACGTAGCGGCCCACCCCGTGCTGCTCGTGCACCACCAGGTCGCCCGTGCGCAGCTGCAGCGGGTCGACGACGTTGCGCCGCTTGGCCGGCATCCGGCGCATGTCCCGGGTGGTGGAGCCGGTGCCCGTGCCGCCGGTCAGGTCGGTCTCGGTGAGCACCGCCAGCTTCAGCTCGCTGGACACGAAACCCGTGAGCAGGCAACCGGTCCCGACGGCCGCAACGCCGGGTTCCGGCGGTTCCGGCAGGCCCTCGACCAGCCGCGACGCGACGTCGTTCTCGCCCAGCACCTCGACCACGCGCCGGGCCAGGCCGGCCCCGTCGGTGATGACCGCGACCTGCCAGCCCTCGGTCAGCCAGGCCGCGACGTCCTTGACCGCCCGCTCGGTGTCGCCCCGGTAGGCCTCCGGTTCGCGCGCGGTCGGCGTGAAGACGCGGGCGTCGTCGTCCCCCTCGGTGAACTGGGCCAGCTCCTCGTCCGCGCCGAACGGTGAGACCGACCACCACGGCACCCCGTGCGTGAGCGCGTGCTCGCGCACCTGCGCGAGCGACCAGAAGGACGCCGTACCCAGCACCGACTCCAGGTCGACGGGGACGGCGGCGCCCGCGGCGGCCCCCGCCCAGCTCGCCTCCAGGAACTCGCGGCTGGTCTCGACCAGGTCGTGCGCCCGGGCCCGGACCCGCTCGGGGTCGCACAGGACGACGTGGGCCCCCTTCGGCAGGACGTCCAGCACCGGCTGCATGCCGTCGACCAGGGCCGGAGTGAGTGACTCCATGCCCTCGACCGCGACCCCGGCGGCGACCTTGCCGAGCATGTCGGCGACCCCGGGCAGGCGCTCGGCCAGCTCGGCGGCCCGCGCCCGGACCTCGTCGGTGAGCAGCAACTCACGACACGGCGGCGCCCACAGCCCCTCGCCCGCGATCTCCAGGCTGCGCTGGTCGGCGACCGCGAACCAGCGGATCTCCTCGACCGTGTCGCCCCAGAACTCCACCCGCAGCGGGTGCTCCTCGGTGGCCGGGAACACGTCGAGGATGCCACCGCGGACGGCGAACTCGCCCCGGCGCTCCACGAGATCCACCCGGCTGTAGGCCGCGGCGGCCAACCGGCGGACGACGTCCTCCAGGTCGACCTCGTCACCCGCGTGCAGCGCGACCGGCTCCAGGTCGGCCAGCCCCCGGACCAGCGGCTGCATGACCGCCCGCACCGGCGCGACGACGACGTCCACCGGCCCCCCCTGCCCGTCGGCCTCGGGGTGGGCGAGCCGGCGCAGCACGGCCAGCCGGCGGCCGACGGTGTCGCTGCGCGGGCTCAGCCGCTCGTGCGGCAGCGTCTCCCAGGCCGGGAACTCGGCGATCCGCTCGGCCGGGAGGAAGCAGGCGAGGGCCTGGGCCAGGTCCTCCGCCTCGCGGCCGGTGGCGGTGACGGCCAGGACCGGCCGGGCCCCGTGCGCCGGCGAGGCCAGGGCCGCCAGCAGCGGGGCCCGCAGGCCCGCGGGAGCGGTGACCTCCACCAGGGGTTCGTGGCCCTCACGGGCAGCTTCGACCAGGCCCGTGAGGGCCGGGTCACGCAGGAGGGATTCGAGGATTCCGGTCAGGCTCATGACGGTCCCGAGTCTATGCGGGGGCACCGACAGCCGCCGCCGAACCGTCCCGAGGCCCTCAACCCGCCCCCGGAAGGTGCCGATGAAACGCCCCGAGGCCCGGGGACCGGGTCCGCGGACCACGAGTACGGAGACGCATCTGTCGTGTCGGACACCGCAGTGAGCACGTGGGCTCAGAACCTCAGCATCCGGACCAAGATCTTCGCCCTCGTCGCCGGGGCCGCCGTCGTCGCGGTGCTCGTGGCCGGTCTCGCCCTGGCCCGGGTGGCCAGCCTGAACGACGAGCTCGACCGGTTGAGCTCGCAGAACGTGGCCCGCCTCAGCGCCCTGGCCGACATGCGCGGCACCCAGTCCCAGGTGAACGGCGGCGTGATCGGGATCTTCGTGCCGGGCGCGACGAAGAAGGCCGTGGCCGACGCCGTGAAGACGACCTCGCAGGCCGCGGCCCGTCAGGACGCCGAGATGGCGGCCTACGAGGAGCTGGTCCACGGCACGTCGGCCGACGGCCCCTTCGAGCAGCTGCGGGGGACCTGGCGCAGTTTCTACGCCGGGCTGCGGGTCTACCTGCTCCAGGAGTCGCCCCTCCAGGGCGTCAAGACGCCGCCCATCGGGGACCTCGGGCCGCTCGTCAGTCAGATGGACACCCGGCTCACGGCGCTCACCCAGGCGGAGAAGAAGGACGCCGTGGACACCGCCGCGGACGGGCGGGCCGCCTACCGCGCGTCGGTGCGGGACATCTCGATCACCCTGGTCGCACTCCTGGCGCTGCTGCTCGGTTTCGCGCTGTGGACCGCGCGCGGCATCGTGCACCCCATCCGCCAGGTGCAGACCAGCCTCGACGCGCTGGCCCGCGGCGACCTGCGCGCCACCATCGAGGTGCACGGACGCAGCGAGGTGGGCCGCATGGCCTCCTCCCTGCGCGCCGCCCAGGACTCCCTCCGCCAGGCGTTCGCGGTCATCACGTCGTCGACCTCGGCCCTGTCCGCCAGCTCCGAGGAGTTGGCCGCGGTGAGCGCCGAGGTGGCCTCCAGCGCCGAGCAGACCACCGGGCGTTCGACGACCGCGGCCTCGGCCGCCGACGAGGTGTCCCGCAACGTGCAGACCGTCGCGGCCGCCACCGAGCAGATGGGCTCCAGCATCCAGGAGATCTCGGCCTCGTCCACCGATGCGCTGCGGGTCGCCGCGGCCGCCGTCGAGGAGGCCGGGACCGCCACCCAGACGGTCGGGAAGCTGGGCGCCTCGAGCGCGGAGATCGGCAACGTGGTCAAGGTGATCACCTCGATCGCGGAGCAGACGAACCTGCTGGCGCTGAACGCCACGATCGAGGCGGCGCGGGCCGGGGAGGCCGGCAAGGGCTTCGCCGTCGTCGCCGAGGAGGTCAAGCAGCTGGCGCAGGAGACCGCCCGCGCGACCGAGGACATCTCCCAGCGGGTCGAAGCCATCCAGGGCGACACCACCGCCGCGATGGCCGCCATCGAACGCATCTCCCAGACCATCGTGGACGTCAACACGTTCCAGACGACGATCTCCGCGGCGGTCGAGGAGCAGTCGGCGACCACGTCGGAGATCTCGCGCAACGTGACCGGGGCCGCCGACGGCTCGCGGCAGATCGCCGAGAACATCGACGACGTCGCCCGCGCGGCGCAGGCGTCCAGCGCGGGGATCGAACGGGCCCGGCAGGCGAGCACCGAGCTCGCCGGGCTGGCCTCGGAACTGCGGGAGGTCGTCGGGCGGTTCACGGTCTGAGCCGTTCGCCCGGCACCGTCTGACGGGTTCGCCTGCGGGCGGCCCGGCCTGTGCGGATCGGCGAGCCTAAGACCATCCCGCCGAACGTCACGACCTTCGCGCCGGGCAGCGGGTTCTCGATCACGTCGAAGTAGCGCGCCCGGTCGCGGCCACCTCTTCACCGGCCGCGACCGGACCGGGCGGGGTGCCGTCGCCGAAGGGACGCCCGCCCAACTGCTCGCGGTGGTGCGGCGTGAGCCAGTTCGCGAGGGCCGGCCCGGCCGGCACGATCTGCGTCGGGTTGATGTCGCGGTGCACCACGTAGTAGTGCCTCTTGATCTGTGCGAAGTCGACCGTGTCGCCGAAACCGGGGGTCTGGAACAGGTCTCGCGCATAGGCCCACAAGGCCGGGAACTCCGTGAGCTTCTGCCGGTTGCACTTGAAGTGCCCGTGGTAGACGGGGTCGAAGCGGGCCAGCGTGGTGAACAGCCGGACGTCGGCCTCGGTGATGGTGTCCCCCACCAGGTACCGCCTGGTCGTCAACCGCTCCTCCAGCTCGTCCAGCCGCGCGAAGAGCCGCTCGTACGAACGCTCGTAGGCGCGCTGATCACCGGCGAAGCCGCACCGGTAGACGCCGTTGTTGACGTCCTTGTAGACGACCGCGTTGATGGCGTCGATCTCGTCGCGCAGCCGTTGCGGGTAGAGCTCGGGCGCCCCGTCCCGGTGGTACTCGCCCCACTCCAGCGACAGGTCGATCGTCATCTGCGCGAAGTCGTTGGTCACCACGGCCCCGGACGGCACGTCGACGATCGCCGGCACGGTGATGCCGCGCGGATAGTCGGGGACGCGCCTGAAGTACGCCTCCTGCAGCCGCTCGATGCCGAGCACCGGGTCGACGCCGCCCGGGTCGAGGTCGAAGGTCCACGACCGCTCGTCGTGGGTCGGCCCGCACAGCCCCATCGAGATGACGCCCTCCAGGCCGAGGAGCCGGCGGACAATGATCGCCCGGTTGGCCCACGGGCAGGCCCGGGCGGCGATCAACCGGTAACGCCCCGGTTCCACGGGGTAACCGTCGGCACCGTCCCGGGTGATCCGCGTCGTGATGTACCGGGTGTCGCGCTCGAAGGATCCCTGCCCGCTGACGTAGGCGGTGGTGGTGGAGGAGGCCATGCCGCCAGCTTCCGTCCGGTCCGCGAAACCCGCACGTCCGGGCTCTATCCCTGACCATGTCGACCACCTAGACTCGTTCGGTGCATTTCGACCCGACGCTGGCGCTGGCCGCCTTCGGCATCGGCATCGTCGTCGGTCTGACCGGCATGGGTGGCGGTGCCCTGATGACCCCCGTACTCGTCCTGTTCTTCGGCGTGGCCCCGCTGACCGCCGTCTCGTCCGACCTGGTCGCGAGCGCCGTCATGAAGCCGGTGGGCTCGTTCGTCCACCTGCGCCGGGGCACGGTCGCCCTGCCGCTGGTGAAGTGGCTGTGCATCGGCTCGGTACCCTCGGCGTTCGCCGGGGTGCTCATAGCCCGCGCCCTCGGCAACGACGAGGCCGTGCAGTCGGGCATCAAGGTGGCCCTGGGCATCGCCCTGCTGATCGCCGCCGCCGGCCTGGCGATCCGGGGCTACACCCGACTCCTCGAACGGGCCCGCGTGCGCGACGGCCGCCTCGAGCCGCTGCCGCAGGACCGCCCGGACGTCGCCGTCCGGCCCCTGCCGACGGTGCTGGTCGGCGCGGTCGGCGGCCTGGTCGTCGGGGTCACCTCGGTCGGTTCGGGCTCCCTGATCATCATCGCGTTGATGGCCCTCTACCCCGGGCTGACGGCGTCCCGCCTGGTCGGCACCGACCTGCTGCAGGCCGTACCCCTGGTCTTCTCGGCCGCGGTCGGCCACATCCTGTTCGGCGACTTCCAGCTCGACCTGACCACGGCGCTGGTGGTCGGCGCCGTGCCCGGCACCTGGTTGGGGGCCCAGCTCTCGTCCCGCGCCCCGGGCGGTCTGATCCGCCGCGCCCTGGCTTTCGTGCTCTGCGCCTCGGCGCTGAAGCTGCTGGACGTCGACAACGCCACCACCGGCATCATCCTGATCGCCGCCCTGCTGATCACCCCGCTGATCTGGATGCTGATCCGGCACCGGCACGGCTTCACCCCGCTCCCGTGGCGCGAGCCGCAGGAACCCCGGCCGGAGCGTGAGACCGCCGGGGTGTAGGCCGTAGCGGGGCGGGCCGGACCGACGCGCGGACCGCCGTCCCCCTTGCTACGTTGCGGGCTGCTCCGCACGATCCGGAGGGTGGGGCCCGACGACACGGAGGACACCATGGCTGACCTGAGCGAGTACGCGGCCACGTTCGACCTGATCGACACCGACCACGACGGCCGGATCAGCCACGAGGAGTTCACGAACCTCCTCGAGGCCCTGGGCGGGGCCCGGACGCCGGAGGGCGTCGAGCACGCCTTCGAGGTCCTTGACGCCGACGGCGACGGTCAGATCACCCTCGAGGAGTTCGGCGCGTACCTGGCCTCCACGGAGGCCTGACCCGAGAGCCCTACGGGCTCAAGCGGTTCCGGTGATGATGCCCGCGGCCACCGTCGCGTTCGTCGCTTCGTCGACCAGGATGAACGCGCCCGTGGCCCGGTTGCGCCGGTACTCGTCGGCCAGCAGCGGCTGGGTCGAGCGCAGCCGCACCCGGCCGATGTCGTTCAGCCCCAGCGACGTCGCGGCCTCGTCGCGGTGCAGCGTGTTGATGTCGAGCCGGTACTGCAGCTCCTTGACCAGCACGCGCGCCGTGCGGGTGGTGTGCTTGATGGCCAGCTTGCGGCCGGTGGTCAGCGGCTGGTCGGTCATCCAGCAGATCGTCGCGTCGAGGTCCTGGGTGACCTTGGGCGCGTTGTGCGGGCGGCAGATCAGGTCGCCGCGCGAGATGTCGATCTCGTCGGTCAGCCGCACGGTCACGGACATGGGCGGGAACGCCTCGGCCACGGGCCCGTCGGCGGTCTCGATGGCCTCGATCCGGCTCGGCAGGCCCGAGGGCAGCACCAGGACGTCGTCCCCGGGCTTCAGCACACCACCCGCCACCGTGCCCGCGTAGCCGCGGTAGTCGGGGTACTCGGACGACTGCGGGCGGATCACGTACTGCACGGGGAACCGGACGTCGATCAGGTTCCGGTCGCTGGAGACGTGCACGTTCTCCAGGTGGTGCAGCAGCGACGGGCCGTCGTACCAGGGCGTGTTCTCCGAGCGGCTGACGATGTTGTCGCCGTGCAGCGCGGCGATCGGGATGACCGTCAGGTCGGGCAGTTCCAGCTTGGTGGCGAACTGGACGAACTCGTCCTTGATGGACTCGAAGACCTCCTGCGAGTAGTCGACGAGGTCCATCTTGTTGACGGCCAGCACGACGTGCGGCACCCGCAGCAGGGTGGCGATGAAGGCGTGCCGCCGGCTCTGCTCGACCAGGCCCTTGCGCGCGTCGACCAGCACGATGGCCAGGTCGGCGGTGGAGGCACCGGTGACCATGTTCCGGGTGTACTGGATGTGCCCCGGGGTGTCGGCGATGATGAATTTCCGCTTGGGGGTGGCGAAGTAGCGGTACGCGACGTCGATCGTGATGCCCTGCTCGCGCTCGGCCCGCAGGCCGTCGGTGAGCAGCGCGAGGTTCACGTACTCGTCGCCCTTGGCCTGGCTGGCCGCCTCGACCGCCTCCAGCTGGTCACTGAAGATCGACTTCGAGTCGTACAGCAGCCGCCCGATGAGGGTGCTCTTCCCGTCGTCCACCGAACCGGCGGTGGCGAACCGCAGGATGTCCATCAGAAGTACCCCTCGCGCTTGCGGTCTTCCATGGCCGCCTCGCTGAACTTGTCGTCACCGCGGGTGGCCCCGCGCTCGGTGATCCGGGTGGAGGCGACCTCGTCGATGATCTTCGCGACGGTGTCGGCGTCGCTGCGGACGGCGGCCGTCAGGCTGGCGTCGCCGACCGTCCGGTAGCGGACCCGCTCGGTGAAGACGGTCTCGCCCTCGCGCGGGCGGCAGTACTCGTGCACCGCGTAGAGCATGCCGTCGCGGTCGAAGACCTCACGGTCGTGGGCGAAGTAGATGCTGGGCAGCTCGATGCCCTCGCGCTCGACGTACTGCCAGATGTCGAGCTCGGTCCAGTTCGAGAGCGGGAACACGCGGATGCTCTCGCCGCTGTGGATGCGCCCGTTGTAGAGGTTCCACAACTCGGGGCGCTGGTTCTTCGGGTCCCACTGGCCGAAGTCGTCGCGGAAGCTGAACACCCGCTCCTTGGCCCGCGCCTTGTCCTCGTCGCGCCGGGCCCCGCCGAAAGCGGCCGTGAACCGGTACTTCTCGAGCGCGTCGAGCAGAACCGGGGTCTGGATCCGGTTGCGGGTGCCGTCGGGCAGCTCCTGCACCAGCCCACTGTCGATCGCCTCGGGGACGCTGGCCACCAGCAGCTGGATGCCCAGCTCGACCACCCGGCGGTCGCGGTAGTCGAGGACCTCGGCGAAGTTGTGGCCCGTGTCGACGTGCAGCACCGGGAACGGGATGCGCGCGGGCCAGAACGCCTTCTCCGCCAGCCGCAGCATGACGATCGAGTCCTTGCCGCCACTGAACAGCAGCACCGGCCGTTCCAGCTCCGCGACCACCTCGCGGATGATGTGGATCGACTCGGCCTCCAGCGTCGCCAGCTGCGACAGCCGGTAGGTCCCGGTGTTGTCGGTCATGGAGCACTCACCTCTTGCTCGAGCTGGGCCGCGATGGCCGTCAGCAGGGTGGTCGCCAGGTCAGGGCGGCAGACCACCAGGTCAGGCAGCTTCGGGTCGGGCCGGTTGTAGACCAGCGGGGCGCCGTCCAGCCGGCTCGTGTGGAGACCCGCCGCGCGGGCCACGGCCACCGGGGCGGCCGAGTCCCACTCGTACTGGCCGCCGCCGTGCACGTAGGCGTCGGCCTCGCCGCGCCACACGCTCGCGCACTTCACACCGGCCGAACCCATCGGCACCAACTCGGCACCGAGCGCTTCGGCGAGGGCGACCACGAAGGACGGCGGGCGCGTGCGGCTGACCGCCAGGCGCAGGGGACCTTCGGGCTTCGCCGGGACGACGGGCGCGGCGTCGGTCGCGTACGTCACCCCACGCGCCGGAAGGGCGACGGCCCCGGCAACCAGGCTCCCGTCGTCCGACGAGCCCCGCTCCCAGAGGGCGACGTGCACGGCCCAGTCGTCGCGCGGCGGTTCGGAGAACTCGCGGGTGCCGTCGAGGGGGTCGATGATCCAGACCCGGTCGGCCGAGAGGCGGGCGGCGGAGTCGGCGGCCTCTTCGCTGAGCACGGCGTCACCGGGACGGTGCTGCGCGAGCAGGACCGCGAGGACCTCCTGGGCCCGCGCGTCACCGGCGTCCTTCAGGTCCTTGCCCGCGAGCCCGGTCGAGGCGGCGGACGCCCGGACCTCCAGCAGCGCCCGACCGGCCTGTTCGGCCAGGGCACGCGCCAGCGCGTGGTCGGTCGAGGGGGTCATCAGGGGCCTTTCGGGGCGTGCCTCGCGGAGCCCCCCGACCGTACCTCACCCGCGCGGTCGACTTCGAACCGCAGGTGTGCGCACGGTCACCCGACAACCCCTACCCGGCGGAACGATCTTGCTGCTGGTCAGGAGGTCAGTACGCCCCGGAACCGCGGGTGACGGCCCGCAGGGTGCGCCACAGGATCGACAGGTCGAGGGCGAGCGACCAGTTGTCGGTGTAGCGCAGGTCGAGCCGCAGCGACTCCTCCCAGCTCAGGTCGCTGCGCCCGCTGACCTGCCAGAGACCGGTGACGCCGGGCTTGACCTTGAGCCGGCGCACCGCGTCGTCGTTGTAGCCGGCCACCTCCTCCGGCAGCGGCGGACGCGGGCCGACGAGCGACATGTCGCCGCGCACGACGTTGATCAGTTGGGGCAGCTCGTCGAGGGAGAACCGGCGGATGAAGGCCCCGACCCGGGTGACGCGCGGGTCGTCCTTCATCTTGAACAGGACGCCGTTGCCGTCGCTCGAGGCCAGCAGAGCGGCCCGCTGGGCGTCCGCGTCGGCCACCATCGAGCGGAACTTCAGCATCGTGAACGTCTTGCCGTCGACGCCGACCCGGGTCTGGCGGTACAGCGCCGGCCCCGTCGAGGTCAGCCGGACGGCGGCCCCGATGGCCAGGAACAGCGGGGAGGCCAGGGCCAGCATCGTCAGGCCGGCGACCTTGTCCAGCAGCGTCTTGCCGAGCATCCGGCCGCCGCTGGCCGACGGACGCTCCAGGTGCAGCAGGGACAGGCCGGCGACCGGGCGGATCGACAACCGGGGGCCGGCCACCTCGATGATGCCCGGCGAGACGATCAGCTCGACGCCGCGCTCCTCCAGCGCCCAGGACAGCCGGCGCAGCGCCTGGCCGGACATGTCGGGGTGCGAGACCACGGCGACGACGTGCGCGCCGGTCTCGTCGACGGCCTGCAGCACCCGGCTCGGATCACCGACCACCGGGACGTCGTGCACGTGGGAGACGGCGACCCCGACGAAGGGCACACAGGCCCCGACCGGGACCAGGCCGTGCTGCGGCTCGTGGTCGAGCTTCTCGATGACCGAGACGACGGCGTCGGCGCGACCCACGACCAGCACCCGCTGCAGGCCGATGCCCCGGCGGCGCAGCCGGTAGATCCAGGAGCGCAGCTGGCGCCGGGCCAGGAGGCTCAGGACGAGCGTCGCGGGGATGGCCACGAAGACGTAGCCGCGGGCCAGCTCGCTGCGCAGGGCGTAGGAGACGACGGCGATGCCCGCGAACATCAGCAGGCCTGCGTCGGCGATGCGCCGGTACTCCTCGGGCCCGGTGCCCAGGAAGCGCTGCTCGTAGCCTCGCTGCAGGCCGACGACCAGCAGCCACAGGACAGGCAGGCCGAGCGTGATGGCCAGGTAGGAGCCGGGGGGCTCCGGACCGAAGCGGAACAGCAGGGCGGTGGTCGCCGCGATCAGGGCCGACCCCGAGTCGCCGACGAGGGCCAGCCGCTGGTAGCGCCGCAACAGGCTGCGCGGGTCGCCGCCGGTGCCGACGTGCCGGGGCGCGTGCGGGTTCTGCGTGGGCTCGCCGACCGGGGCCACCGGCAGCACGGCGGGGGCGGTGCCTCCGTCGTGCCCGCGCTCGGTGGAGAGGGTCACGAGGCCTCCCGACGTCGGTATCCAGCAGGTGGTAGACCCGGGTCGCCCGGGTAGCGAACCCCCGCACGACCAGCGACGCAGCTTCTACGAAGAGTCACCGTACCGGGTCTCAGGGGTGGAGCGCTGCTCCACAGTAAACCCGTCCGGCGGAGCACAGGCGTTGATTGCCCGAATCAACGATGACCCACAGTGAGGTCCCGCCGGTTCGGGCGGAATTGAATACGATCCGTACCCCACGGTGACCCTACGCGCCGGTCACCCCTTCACAGAGCGGACAATTCCCCCCGAACCACGCGTTCGACGTCGTCGACCGCGGACTCGATCATCACGCCCCAGTCGGCCTTCTCCGCGTTCGGGACATCCCGCAGCACGAAATCGGCCGGGTCCTGCCGGCCCGGCGGACGGCCGATGCCGAGCCGTAACCGAAGGTAGTCGCGAGTCTTCACGGATTTGCTGATCGACCGCAGGCCGTTGTGCCCGCCCTCGCCGCCGCCGAACTTCAACCGGATCTCCCCCAGGGGCAGTTCCAGTTCGTCGTGGACCACCAGCAGGCGGGCCGGCTCGACCCCGAAGAACTGGGTCAGCGCGGCCACCGGCCCCCCGGACTCGTTCATGAACACGGCGGGCTTGGCGATCACCAGCCGCGGCCCGGGCACCCCACCGAGGGGAGGCAGGCGCGTCTCGGCGACCTGCGCCCGCGACCGGCTGCCGAATCGCTCGCCGAGGGTCTCGGCGAGCCGGTCGGCGACCTGGAACCCGGCGTTGTGCCGGTTGCGGGCGTAGGTCGGCCCGGGGTTACCCAGGCCGACCACCAACCAGGCGTCACTCACGGGAGAACGGTCCCCTGGAGGAGGGTCAGGACTCCTCGGCCGGGGCCTCGGCGGCGGCCTCGCCGCCCTCACCCTCGGCGGCCTCCTCGGCGACCGTGGCGCGCGGCTCGGCGACCACGACGACGATCGCGTCGGCGTCGGTCACCAGCGTCGCGCCCTGGGGCAGCTCGATCTGGCCGGCGGTCACGTGCTGGCCGGCCTCCAGACCCTCGACGTTGACCTCGAAGCCCTGCGGGATGTGGGTCGCCTCGGCCTCGACGCTCAGCGTGTTCAGCTCGCTGGTCACCAGCGTGCCGGGGGCGGCGTCACCGACCACGGTCAGCGGGACCTCGACCGTCACCTTCTCGCCGCGGCGCACGATCAGCAGGTCGACGTGCTCGATCCAGCCCTTCAGCGCGTTGCGCTGCACGTCCTTGGCCAGGGCCAGGGTGCTCTTGCCGGCCAGGTCGATGCTCAGCAGCACGTTCGACTGCTTCAGCGCGAGCATCGTGTCGTGGCCCGGCAGGGCGACGTGGACGGGGTCGGTGCCGTGGCCGTAGAGCACGGCGGGCACCTGGTTGGCCTGGCGCAGCCGGCGCGCAGCACCCTTGCCGAACTCCGAACGCGGCTGGGCGCTGAGCTTTACCTCGGACACGGTGGAACTCCTTCAGATCTCAGTACTCAAAAGGTCACTTCGTGCGTCTGCGGCCAGGACGGGACTCACCGACCCTCCGCGACGGGCCCGAAGGCACGTGAGAGAGGTCCGCGTCGATCACGACCGCGTGAGCGGTCCTCGCCGAGGCAACTGCGCAATGGTAGTCCGCGACGCTGTGCCCGACGAAATCGACCGGCGGGTCAGGGCCCGGCGGGTCCTTCTCCCGCGTCGCCGGCCGCCTCGGCGGCCTTCGCGGACACACTGCCCGGACGGCGGGCGCCCACCCACCCGGGGATGTTCCGCTGCCGCCCGCGGGCCACCCCGAGCGCTCCCGACGGCACGTCCTCGGTGATCACGGACCCCGCCGCGGTGTAGGCGCCGTCGCCGATCACCACGGGTGCGACCAGCATCGTGTCGCTACCCACCCGGGCGCCGTCCCCGACCGTGGTGCGATGCTTGGCCACGCCGTCGTAGTTGACGAAAACCGTTGCGGCACCGATGTTCGCGTCCCGACCGATGGTCGCGTCGCCGACGTAGGACAGGTGCGGCACCTTCGAGCGCTCGCCGATCGTGACGTTCTTCGTCTCCACGAAGGCACCGATCTTGCCCTCCGCGCCGAGCACGGTGCCGGGCCGCAGGTAGCTGAACGGCCCCACGTCGGCCCCCGCCCCGATCACGGCGGACCGGCCGTGGCTGCGGACCACCTCGGCCCCGGCCCCGACCTCGCAGGCCTCCAACGTGGTGTCGGGGCCGACCACGGCCCCGGTGGCGACCGTCGTCCCGGCCAGCACCTGGGTCCCCGGCCGGAGGGTGACGTCCGGCGCGAGCCGCGCGTCGACGTCCACCCAGGTCGTGGCCGGGTCGACCACGGTGACCCCGGAGCGCATCCAGCCCTCGACGACCCGCCGGTTCAGCTCCGCCCCCAGGGCGGCCAGCTGTACCCGGTCGTTGACCCCCTCGACCTGCGCGACGTCGTCGGTCACCACCGCCCCGACCCGGTGCCCGTCGGCCCGGGCGATGCCGATGGTGTCGGTCAGGTACACCTCGCCCTGGTCGTTCGCCGAGCCCACCCGCTTCAGCGCCGAGGTCAGCACGTCGGCGGCGAACACGTAGATGCCGGAGTTGATCTCGGTGATCTCCAGCTCGTGCGGGGCGGCGTCCCGGTGCTCGACGATGCCCCGGACCAGGCCCTCGGGGTCGCGCAGCACGCGCCCGTAGCCGGTCGGGTCGGCCACGTGCGCGGTCAGCACGGTGACCGCGTTGCGCTCCTGCCCGTGCACCGCGACCAGCCGCTTCAGCGTCGCCGTGGTCAGCAGGGGCACGTCCCCGTAGGTGACCACGACGGTGCCGCCGGCCAGCGCCGCGGCGGGCAGCGCGGCCAGCCCGCAGGCCACGGCCCGGCCGGTACCGGGCACGTCGTCCTGGTCGGCGATCACCGCGGCCGGGTCGAGCCGGGTGACCCGCTCGACGACCTGGTCGCGGCCGTGCCGGACGACGACCGCCAGGTGGTCGGGCGACAGGCCCCGGGCGGCGGCCAGGGCGTGCCCGACCAGGCTGCGCCCGCCGATCTCGTGCAGGACCTTGGGTAACGACGAGCGCATCCGTTTGCCCTCACCGGCGGCCAGCAGGACGACGGCCAGGGCGCCGGAGGGGGCGGAGGGTCGGTCGGACACGTGATTCCTCCCAGAATCGTCGCCGCGAGTGCTCCGCCCCCCGGATTCGAACCGGGACCTCAAGGCTCCAAAGGCCTGCGTGCTGCCGTTACACCAAGGCGGATCGGCACGGGCGGATCAGTCTGCCATCCATCAGCGCCCCCACGGACCGGGCCCGAGTCCGCCTGATGTTCGGCATGATGGAGGGGTGAGCAGTGAAGGCCCGTCAGTCGGCTCGACCGCGACGGCGACCCCGGCCTCGGCGGGGCGCCGGGCGCGGGCACGCATGACCGGACAGCAGCGCCGTGAGCAGCTGCTGGACGTCGGTCGCTCCCTCTTCGCCGAGAAAGGCGTCGAGGGCACCAGTGTCGAGGAGATCGCAGCCTCGGCCGGAGTCTCGAAACCCGTGGTCTACGAGCACTTCGGCGGCAAGGAAGGGCTGTACGCGGTCGTCGTCGACCGGGAGATGCAGACCCTGCAGGCCGCCATGACCGGCGCGCTCACCACCCCCGCGCACCCCCGCGAGATCCTCGAGATCGCGGCCCTCACCTTGCTCGACTACATCGAGAGCTCGACCGACGGGTTCCGCATCCTGGTCCGCGACTCCCCCGTCGAGGGCGGCTCCGACGGGGGGTTCGCCAGCCTGATGAGCGACGCCGCGGGCCGGGTCGAGCACATCCTGGCCGCCGCGTTCACCGCCCGTGGCCTCGACGCGGGGGTCGCGCCGCTCTACGCGCAGATGCTGGTCGGCAGCGTCGCACTGACCGGCCAGTACTGGCTCGACACCCGCCGTCCGGACAAGGCCGACGTGGCCGCCCACATCGTGAACCTGGCCTGGAACGGGTTGACCGGGCTGGAGAGCGACCCGCAGCTGACCGACGCCGCGAAGACCTACGTCGCCGACGCGAAGGCGCGGCGTGCCCGCTGAGACGGCTTCTCGGCCGGGCGGTCCCGACGAGGTCGACGCGATCGTCGACGCCTGGCGGCGCGAGCTGCCCGACCTCGACGCGAGCCCGCTCGAGGTGCTCTCCCGGGTGTCCCGCCTGGCCCGGCACCTCGACCGCACCCGGGCCGCCACGTTCGCCGCGCACGGCCTGGAGCTGTGGGAGTTCGACGTGCTGGCCGCGTTGCGCCGGGCCGGCACCCCCTACCGCCTCTCCCCCGGCCGGCTGGTCGCGCTGACCCTGGTCACCAGCGGGACGATGACCAACCGGCTCGACCGGCTGGAGGCGCGGGCGCTGCTGCGCCGCCTTCCGGACCCGGACGACGGGCGCGGGGTGATCGTGGAGCTCGCCGGGGCGGGGCGCGAGCTGGTCGACGCGGCCATCGCCGACCTGGTGGCCGTGGAGCGTGACCTGCTGTCCGGGCTGAGTGCCCCCGAGCGCTCGTCGCTCAGTTCTCTTCTGCGGGACCTGCTCGCCCGCTTCTAACCCCCGCGTTGATCATGCACAAACGCAGGATCGATACGTGCCGAGCGGCCAGCTCAACGGCGCTGACCATGCGTTTGCGCATGATCGACAAGCGCCAGGGTTGAGACACGGTTCGATAACGACGGGCGCCCGCTTCCGTCCGACTGCCGCCTTCCGCATGTCCGTTTCTGTGCCCCTCTTGTGTCCGCCTCGGGCGCCGCGTACAACGATGTCATCGGTCAATGCGGACCGACCCGGCTGATAACGGGTGGAGGCGGAGCGATGGAGCTCTACGCGATCGAACGTCGCCGCTGGCTGGTTGACCAGGCACGATCCGCCGGTCGGATCGAGGTCAGCGAGGTCGCCCGCGAGCTGACCGTCGCCAAGGAGACCGTCCGCCGGGACCTCAGCGCCCTGGAGGCCGAGGGGCTGCTGCGCCGGGTTCACGGCGGCGCCGTCCCGATCGAGCGGGCCGGGTTCGAAGGCGCCCTCACGTTGCGCAGCGGCGACCGCCAGGCGGAGAAGTCGCGCATCGCCCGCGCCGCGCTGGGCCTGCTGGGCTCGGCCGAGATCATCTACATCGACGAGGGCTCCACCACGCAGGAGTTCGCCGAGCAGCTGCACCCGCACCGCGAGCTGACCGTCGTCACCAACGCCCTGCCGATCGCGCTGATGATGGCCCAGCGCCAGCACGTCAACGTGATCATGGTCGGCGGGCGGATCCGCACCGCCACGCTGTCGACCACCGACTCGTGGGCCGGGCGGATGCTCGAGGACTTCGTGTTCGACATCTGCTTCCTGGGCGCCAACGGCATCACCGCCGAACGGGGCCTCAGCTGCCCGCACCCCGGTGTGGGGGCCCTGAAGGCCCGCGCGGTCGCGGCCAGCCGGCGCCGCGTCCTGCTCACCGACTCCGCGAAGTTCGGCGTCGACTCCTCCTACCGGTTCGCCCGGGTCCGGGACCTGCACGTGGTGGTCACCGACCGGGGGGCCGACGAGACCTCGCTGGCGCGCGTGCGCTCGCTCGGTGTCGAGGTACTGACGGCATGACTCGTGAATGCGGGCGAAAACCGTTGCCCTGAAAACGGTTACAGACATTCGACGGTGAGAGTCTCACCGCCGGAGCAGGTTCCACCGACTGCCTGAAGTGGGCAGTCGAGGCAGAGCGGGCCGAGGTGGGTCCGCTTCACGTTCGAGGAGGAACGGTGCCCCAAGCCAATCTGAGAGGTCGCAAGCTTCTCGTCCTCGGCATGGCCGCGGCGGTCATGGTCACGACCGCGTGCGCCGGCGCCGGCGGCGGGGGCGGTGGCGGCGATTCGGACGCGCAGTCCATCAACGTGCTGATGGTCAACAACCCGCAGATGCAGGACATCCAGAAGCTGACCGCCGACTCCTTCACGAAGGACACCGGCATCAAGGTCAACTACACGATCCTTCCCGAGAACGAGTTGCGGGACAAGGTGACTCAGGACATCGCGACCCAGGCCGGCCAGTACGACGTGGCCACCATCGGGATGTACGAGGTGCCGATCTGGGCCAAGAACAGCTGGCTGCACGAGGTGGGCAGCTACGCGCAGGCCGACAGCAAGTTCGACTACAACGACCTGATCAAGCCGATCGTCACCGGCCTGTCGGGTGAGGACGGCAAGCTCTACGCGCTGCCGTTCTACGGCGAGTCCTCCTTCCTGATGTACCGCAAGGACATCTTCAAGAAGGAGGGCCTGACCATGCCGGACAACCCGACGTGGGACCAGGTCGCCTCGCTGGCCGCGAAGCTCGACGGCGCCCAGCCGGGCATGAAGGGCATCTGCCTGCGTGGCCTGCCGGGCTGGGGCGAGATGGGTGCCCCGCTGACCACGGTGGTGAACACGTTCGGCGGCACCTGGTTCACGAAGGACTGGCAGGCGCAGGTGAACTCGCAGCCGTTCGTCGACGCGACGAACTTCTACGTGAACCTGGTCCGCAAGCACGGTGAGCCCGGCGCGGCGCAGGCCGGTTTCACCGAGTGCCTCAACGCGATGAGCCAGAGCAAGGTCGCCATGTGGTACGACGCCACGTCGGCCGCGGGCTCGCTCGAGGACCCGTCGGCGAGCAAGGTGTCCGGCAAGGTCGGCTACGCGCTGGCGCCGGTCAAGGAGACGAAGTCGAGCGGCTGGCTGTGGGCCTGGGCGTGGGCGATGCCCAAGACCACCAAGAAGGCCGACGCGGCCTCGAAGTTCATGCTGTGGGCCTCGAGCAAGGACTACGAGAACCTGGTCGGCTCGAAGCTCGGCTGGTCGCGGGTTCCCGCCGGCAAGCGGGAGAGCACCTACAGCAACCCCGACTACACGAAGGTGGCCAGCGCGTTCGGGCCGCTGACCCTGCAGTCGATCGAGGGCACCGACCCGGCCAACCCGGGCGTCCAGCCCCGGCCGACGACCGGCGTCCAGTTCGTCGCCATCCCTGAGTTCCAGGACCTGGGGACCACGGTCACCCAGGACCTCAGCGCCGCTCTGACGGGCAAGAAGAGCGTCAAGGAAGCGCTGGACGCAGGACAGGCGGCGGCCGAGAAGGTCGCAGCCAAGTACAAGTAACGCCTCCACCGGGCGGCCCGGCGGTGATCCGCCGCCGGGCCGCCCGGCTCGAAACCCTTCGCCGGGTCATCTTTCGAGCACTGACGGACCTCGATCCACCCAGGAGAGGCCATGACCACACTCGCCGAGGCGGCGCCGGAGACGGAGTCCCGCACACCGCCCAAGCCCTCGAGCCGCGCCCGCTGGGTGCGCCGCGCACCCCTGCTGCCCGCCCTGATCTTCACGATCGTCGTCACCCAGATCCCGTTCCTGGTCACACTGGTGGTCTCGTCCCTGAACTGGAACGTGCTGCAACCCGGTGACAAGGACTTCCTGGGGCTGGGCAACTACTCCAGCTTCGCCGGGATCGACAACTACAAGACCGTCTTCACCGACAGCCGGCTGCGGGCCGCCGTGATCAACACGGTGGTCCTCACCGCGGGCACGGTCATCATCAGCGTCCTGATCGGGCTGCTCCTGGCCGTCCTGCTGGACCGCAAGTTCCCGGGCCGGGGCGTGGCCCGCACGCTGCTGATCGCGCCGTTCCTGATCATGCCCGTCGCCTCGGCGCTGGTCTGGAAACACGTGCTCTACAACCCGACCTACGGCCTCTTCGACGGCGTCCTGAACTGGATCTGGCAGCTGTTCGGGGCCGATCAGGGCCCGGCGGTCGACTGGATCTCCAACACCCCGATGGCCGCCGTCATCGTGGCGTTGGTGTGGCAGTGGACGCCGTTCATGATGCTGATCCTGCTGGCGGGCCTGCAGTCCCAGCCGACCGACATCCTCGAAGCCGCCAAGGTGGACGGGGCCGGCGGGGTGCAGACCTTCCGGTTCATCACGCTGCCGCACATGCGGCAGTACCTGGAGCTGTCGACGCTGCTCGGTTCGATCTACATCGTGCAGACCTTCGACGCGGTCTTCTCCATCACCCAGGGCGGTCCCGGCTCGGCGACGACGAACCTGCCGTACGAGATCTACCTGACCATGTTCCGCAAGTACGAGTACGGGCAGGCCGCGGCGGCCGGGGTGGTGGTCGTGGTCGGCACGATCATCGTGGCCACCTTCGCCCTGCGCGTCGTCTCGTCCCTGTTCCGCGAGGAGGTCGGCCGATGACCACCACCAGCTCAGATCGCGAGACACCCACCGCCGTCACCGATCCGGCCCCGTCGCGGGTCCGGGGCCGGCGGCGCAAGCCCAAGGTCGACGAGGACATCGCCCAGCGCGGCGGGCCGATCTGGACCCTGCTCGCGTGGTCGCTGACCATCCTGTTCTTCTTCCCGGTGGGCTGGATGGTGCTGACCTCCTTCCACCAGGAGGCCGACGCGGCCACCAACCCGCCGTCCCCGTTCGCCGGCATCACGTTCTCGAACTACCGCGAGCTGTTCGACCGGGGCGTGACGCCCTATCTGATCAACTCGGCCACGGCGAGCATCGTCTCGACGATCCTCGTCCTGGTGCTGGCCGTCCCGGCCGCCTACGCCCTCTCCATCAAGCCGGTGGAGAAGTGGACCGACGTGATGTTCTTCTTCCTGTCCACCAAGTTCCTGCCCGCCATCGGTGCCCTGCTGCCGATCTACCTGATCGTCAAGCGGATCGGGATGCTCGACAACATCTACACGCTGGTCATCCTCTACACGGCGATGAACCTGCCCATTGCGGTCTGGATGATGCAGTCGTTCCTGGCCGAGGTGCCGAAGGAGATCCTCGAGGCCGCCGAGGTCGACGGCGCCGGGCTGTTCCGGTCGCTGTGGTACATCGTCCGGCCGATCGCCACCCCGGGCCTGGCCGCCACGGCGCTGATCTGCTTCATCTTCAGTTGGAACGAGTTCATGTTCGCCGTGAACCTCACGGCGACGGTCAGTTCCACGGCACCCGTGTTCCTGGTCGGGTTCATCACCAGCGAGGGGTTGTTCCTGGCCAAGCTCTGCGCGGCCGCGACCCTGCTGTCGCTGCCGGTGCTGATCGCCGGGTTCGCGGCCCAGGACAAGCTGGTCCGCGGCCTCTCGCTCGGCGCGGTCAAGTAGGAGCCAGGGGACGACGGGTGCGCGCCGCTGTCGTCACGGGGGTCGGGACCGTCTCGGTCGAGACGGTGCCCGACCCCACCCCGGGCCCGCGGGACGTCGTCATCTCCGTCGCGGGGTGCGGCATCTGCGGGACCGACCTGCACATCCTGGGTGGGCAGTTCGCCCCGTCGCTGCCGATCGTGCCCGGCCACGAGTTCGCCGGGGAGATCGTGGCCGTCGGTGCCGAGGTGCGGGCCCGGTTCGGGCTGGCAGTCGGTGACCGGGTGGCCGCCGACCCGAACCAGTACTGCGGTGAGTGCTACCAGTGCCGGCGCGGGCGGGGGAACCTGTGCGAGAACTTCGCCGCGGTAGGCGTCACCCTGCCCGGGGCGGCCGCCGAGTACGTCGTGGCGGCCGCCGCGAACTGCGTGAAACTGCCCGAGGGGCTGGCAGTCTCGGACGCGGCACTGATCGAGCCCCTGTCCTGCTCGGTGCACGGTTTCGACGTCCTGCCCCGCGACCTCGGGGCCTCGTACCTGATCTACGGCGCGGGCACGATGGGCCTGATGAACCTCGAGCTGGCCAAGCGGGCCGGGGCGGGGTCCGTCGACGTCGTCGAGCCCAACGGCGAACGTCTCGGTACCGCCCGCCTGCTCGGTTGCTCGAGCGCCGCGACCGACGCGGCCGAGCTGGAGCGGCCGCGCGGCTGGGACGTCGTGATCGACTGCACGGGCGTGGTCGCCGCGATCGAGGACGGGCTGTCGAGAGTGGCCCAGGGCGGCCATTTCCTGCAGTTCGGCGTCGCCGACATGCAGGCCGTGGCCCGGTTCAACCCGTACCGGGTGTTCCGCGAGGAGATCACGATCGTCGGTTCCTTCGCGGTGCAGCGCAGCTACGAGCGGGCCGCCGCGTTGTTCTTCGGCGGCCTGCTCGACCCCGACGTCTTCATCAGCGACCGCTACCCGCTGGCCGCCTACCCCGCCGCGCTCGACCAGGTCCGACGGGGCATCGGGCGCAAGGTGCTGGTCGACCCGCGGCTCAGCTGACCTTCCCCCGGGCGCCGAGGTCGACGTCCTCGACCGGATGGCCTGCCGCGCAGAGCAGTTCGACGTGCACCGGTGCACCGCAGTCGTGGTGGCGCAGCTCAACGCGCGCCGGGCGGACCCACCGGTCGCCCCACGTCATCAACGCGGCCAGCACCGGGAAGAACTCGCGGCCCATCTCGGTCAGGCCGTACTCGTAGCGGGTGCGCGCGCCCGGCTCGCGGTAGGGGCGGCGGGCGAGGAGACCGGCGTCCACCAGGTCCTTCAGCCGCGCCGCGGCGACCGACTCGCTCACGCCGACGCGGTGGGCGAAGTCGTCGAACCGGGTGGTGCCGTAGAAGGCCTCGCGCAGCAGCAGGAACGCGGACCGGTTACCGACCAGGCCCAGCGCGGAGGCCACCGGGCAGTCCGTCGCCTCCCAGCCGCTGCGCGGGTCGAGAGCCCCGGTCAGGTGGATGGTCGCCTCACTCATACCCGTCAGCCTAGCTGGCTTGACAAAGCAGAAGCCAGCCCGCCACCCTCCCTGGCTATGGCATCCACTAGTCAGCTGGCGCAGACGCCCCGGGCGACGGCCGCCCCCGGTGAGGTCCTGGTCATCGTCTGTGCGGGCGTCGTCCTGGCCAGCCTCGACCTGTTCATCGTCAACGTGGCCCTGCCGCGGATCGCGGTCGACCTGCACGAACCCGACCTGGGGCGGCTGTCCTGGGTGCTGAATGCCTACGCGATCGTCTACGCCGCGCTCCTGGTCTTCTTCGGGCGGTTGGCCGACCGCTACCGGCGCGACCGCGGCTTCCTGCTCGGCGTCGCGATCTTCACGGCCGCCTCGGCCGGCTGCGCCCTCTCGGTGAACCTCGAGATGCTCGTCGGGCTGCGGGTTCTCCAGGCCGCGGGGGCGGCCCTGCTCACCCCGACGTCGCTGGGGCTCGTGCTGGCGAGCTTCCCGGCCGAACGCCGCGCCGGGGCGGTCCGCGCCTGGACGGCGACCGGCGGCGCCGCGGCCGCGCTCGGCCCGGTCGTGGGCGGCCTGCTGGTCTCGGTGGACTGGCGCTGGGTCTTCCTGGTCAACGTCCCGATCGGCCTGCTGGCCCTGGCCGTCGGGTGGCGGCGGCTGCCCGCCGTCCCGGGGCACGACATCGAGGCCCCCGACGCCCTCGGCGCCGTGCTCGTCACGGGCGGCGTGGGGGCGCTGACGCTCGCCCTCGTCGAGGGCTCGACCTGGGGCTGGTCGGACGCCGCCACGCTCGGCGCGCTGGCCGCCGCGGCCCTGCTGCTGGCCGGGTTCGTCGCCCACTGCCTGCGCGCCCGGTCACCCCTGGTGACCCCGGAACTGTTCTCGACACAAGGGTTCTCGGTCGCCTCGGTGATCACCCTGCTGCACGGCACGGCGTTCGCGGCGATGATCTTCTCGGCCGTCCTGGTCCCCCAGGAGGTCTGGGGCTGGAGCCCGCTGCGCACCGGGTTCGCCGTGGCGGTCGGCCCGCTGATGGTGCCGATCGTGGCGTTCGGCGTGGCCGGCCGGCTGATCGCCCGCTTCGGTCCCGGCCCGGTGATTGCGGCCGGCTGCCTGAGCATCGGCGCAGGCACGGCCTGGTTCGCCCTGCACGTCACGGCCGAGCCGCACTATGCGACCGCGATCCTGCCCGGCATGCTGGCCACCGGGGTCGGCGTCGGTCTCTCCCTGCCGACCATCATGGCCGCCGCCGCGGGATCCCTTCCGCCGTCGGCATTCTCGACCGGTTCCGCCGTCGTCAACATGATCCGGCAGACCGGGATGGCCCTGGGTGTCGCGATCGTCGTCGCGATCCTCGCGTCGGCCGCGGCGCCGGTCACCGGCTTCCACCGGGCCTGGTGGACGACGTCGGCCCTCACCGTGGTCGCGGCGCTCGTCGCCCTGGTCGGCCTTCGCGTGACCGACGGGGAACACGTTTGACCCGACTGTCGCGTGGGCAAAACCAGAACCACACCGACTGTGTTCTGGGGGTAGCGATGACCGAGTACGTCTACGACGAAGAGGCCAGCGCGGCCCTGCACATGGACGTCGTGCACGAGGTCGACGCACCGCCGTCGCGCTCCACGTGGGTCGAGGCGATGCGTCGGCTCAACCGCATCGAGGACCCGCTCGCCCGCCGGCTGGTCCGCCTGCACATCGACTGCGGGTCCGGGGTCGGCGAGTGTGACGACGTCGAGGAGTACGACGGCGAGTCCGTGCCCGTCGGCTGGGGCTGCGAGACGATGGAGATCATCGCCGGCCACTTCGGGGTCCAGTACCCCGTGGCCACCGACGGGTACTAGTCCGCCAGCTCGGCGGCGGCCAGCCACTCCTCCTCGAGCTGCTCGCGCTGGGCGACGGTGTCGCGCAGTTCGGCGTCGAGTTTCAGGACGGCCTCGTGATCGGTGGCCTGCTCGGCCATCCGGGCGTGCAGCTTCTCCTCCGCCGCGCTGAGTTTCGCCATCTGGCGTTCGATCCGCTGCATGTCCTTGCGGGCCGCGCGCACGTCGGCCGCGCTGGCCGCCGGTTGCTGCGTTTGCGCTCCGTCGGCGCCGGAGGCGCCTCCTCCCAAGTCGACGGGAGAAGTCTGCGTTCGTGCATGATCGACGGGGGATTGGGCGCGCAGGCGCAGGTACTCGTCGACCCCGCCGGGCAGGTGCCGCAGCCGGCCGCCGAGGATCGCGTACTGCTGGTCGGTGACGCGCTCCAGGAAGTACCGGTCGTGCGAGACCACCACCAGCGTGCCGGGCCAGGAGTCGAGCAGGTCCTCCATCGCGGCCAGCATGTCGGTGTCGACGTCGTTGGTCGGCTCGTCGAGGATCAGCACGTTCGGCTGCGAGAGCAGCACGAGAAGCAGCTGCAGGCGCCGTTTCTGGCCACCGGACAGATCCTTCACCGGGGTCGAGAGCTGGGCGTTCGAGAACCCGAGCCGCTCCAGCAGCTGGCCCGGCGTCATGTCACGCGCCTTCGAGCCGGTGCCCATCGTGTACGTCGTGCGCAACCCGGCCAGCACGACCCGCACCGGGTCACCGAGGAACGGCTCGAGGTCGTCCATCCGCTGCGAGAGGGTCGCCACCTGCACGGTCTTCCCGCGCTTCACCCGTCCGCCGGTCGGCGTCACCGTGCCCGCGACCAGCCCGAGCAGCGTCGACTTGCCCGACCCGTTCACGCCGAGGATGCCGGTCCGCTCGCCGGGGGCGATCCGCCACTCGACGTCGCGCAGCACCTGCTTGTCGCCGTAGGAGACCGAGGCGTCCTCCAGGTCCACGACGTCCTTGCCCAGTCGCCCGACGGCCAGCGACTGCAGCGTCGTCGGGTCCCGCAGCGGCGGCACGTCGGCGATCAGCGCGTTGGCGGCGTCGATCCGGAACCGGGGCTTCGACGTGCGCGCGGGCGGGCCCCGCCGCAGCCAGGCCAGCTCCTTGCGGGCCAGGTTCTGCCGCCGCTCCTCGCGTACCGCGGCCTGCCGGTCCCGCTCGACCCGCTGCAGGATGTACGCGGCGTAGCCGCCCTCGAAGGGTTCGACGATCCGGTCGTGCACCTCCCACGTGGTGGTGCAGACCTCGTCGAGGAACCACCGGTCGTGCGTGACCACCAGCAGGCCAGCGGAGTTCGCCGGCCAGCGCCGCTTCAGGTGGGCCGCCAGCCAGGTGATGGCCTCGACGTCCAGGTGGTTGGTCGGCTCGTCCAGCGCCAGGACGTCGTGATCGCCGGCCAGCAGCGCCGCGAGCGCCACCCGCCGCCGCTGCCCACCCGACAGCTCACCGACGACCGCCTCGAACGGCAGGTCGCCGAGCAGCCCGGCGATCACGTCCCGGACCTTCGCGTCGCCCGCCCACTCGTGGTCGGCCGCGTCTGCGACCACCGCCTCGCGCACCGTGTGCGCGTCGAGCAGGGTGTCGGCCTGGTCCAGGACGCCGACCCGCACCCCGCTGCGGACGGTGACGCGTCCGCCGTCCGGTTCGAGCCGCCCGGCGAGCATCGCGAGCAGACTGGACTTGCCGTCGCCGTTACGCCCGACGATGCCGATCCGGTCGCCCTCGTTCACCCCGAGCGAGACGGAGTCGAACACGACCTTCGTCGGGAACTCCAGGTGCAGGGCCTCGGCCCCGAGCAGGTGCGCCATCGCGTCGTCCGGAGGTCTCAGCCGCGGACCGGCTCGACCAGCCGGGCCCCGCCGACCGGACCGATGGTGCGGCGCACCTCGGACACCCCGCCCGAGGCGGTCAACGCGACGGCGATGTCGAGGGCGTGGCCGTTGTCCCGGGCCAGGAAGACGACCGTGGGGCCCGACCCGGAGACCAGTGCGCCCAGCGCCCCGACCTTGCGGCCGATCGAGAGGGTGCGCTCCAGGGCCGGGTCGAGCGAGACGGCCGCCGCCTGCAGGTCGTTGCTGAGCGCGGCCCCCAGCCCGTCGGCGTCCCCGGCCCGCAGGGCCTGCATGAGCTGCGGCGAGACCGACAGGTCGGTGGGCGGCTCGGGCGCCTGCCCGGCGTCCCGCAGGCGGTCGATCTCGCGGTAGACCTCGGGGGTGGACAGGCCGCGCCCGGCCATCGCGACCACCCAGTGGTACTCGCCCCGGGCCAGCGCCGGGCTCAGCACCTCGCCGCGGCCGGTGCCGATCGCCGTGCCGCCCAGCAGGGCGAACGGGACGTCGGAGCCCAGCTCCGCGGCCAGCGCGTGCAGCTCCTCGCGGTCGAGCCCGGTGTTCCACAGGTGGTCGCAGGCGACCAGCGCGGCCGCGGCGTCGGCCGAGCCGCCGGCCATCCCGCCGGCCACCGGGATGCCCTTGACCAGGTGCATCCGGACGCCGTCGGTCACCCCGGCGCGTTCGGCCAGCAGGTGCGCGGCCCGGACCGCCAGGTTGGTCCCGTCGGTCGGGACGAGTTCGGCCTCGGGGCCGTCGACCACGATGCTGACGTCGTCCGCGAGCTCGACCGTGAGGTCGTCGAACAGGGCGACGGCGTGGAAGACCGTGGCCAGCTCGTGGAAGCCGTCCTCGCGCGGAGGGCCGACCCGCAGCTCCAGGTTGACCTTCGCGGGCACGCGCACCGTGATCAGGTTCGTCGCTCCTGGCGTGCTCATCGGGGTCACAGTACGCAGCGCACCCGGACGGCACGACTCAGGGTCTTCCTTGTGCACTCGCAGGGTGCGGACGCATTGCACGTCGAGGCCCCCGGTGCAGCGGACTGTCCGTCCGTTGTCGCGCGGCGGGCCGCACCGGACAGTGGAGGCATGACCGCCGAAGCGACCCTGGGCTCCTCCTCCGCATCCCACTACGGCTCCAGCGTCACCGCTGTGGAGCCGGGTGGCATCGAACGCGTGCCGGCCTCCGAGCGGCACGGTTCGCCGATCCAGCTCCTCTGGACCTGGTCCTCTCCGAACCTCGAGTTCGCCACCGTCTTCGTCGGCGTCCTCGGAGTGGCGGTCTTCGGCCTGTCCTTCTGGCAGGCCGCCGCCGCCCTGGTACTCGGCTCCGCCGTCGGCGGCCTGACCCACGGCGTCCTCTCCTCGTGGGGGCCGAGGGCCGGACTGCCGCAGATGGTGCTCTCGCGCACCGGGTTCGGTTTCCTCGGGAACCTGCTGCCCGCCGGGCTGAACGCCGTCATGGCCGGCGCCGGTTGGTTCGCGGTCAACAGCGTGAGCGGCGCCCTCGCCCTCTCGGCGTTGACCGGGCTGTCCGGCAAGCTCTGCCTCGTGATCATTGTGATCGCCGAACTCGCCATCGGCTTCATGGGGCACAACCTGGTGCACGCCTTCGAGCGGATCGCCCTGCCGGTCCTGGTGGTCGCGTTCGCCCTCGGCGCCGTCTCGGTCTTCAGCAGTGCCAACCTGGGCGCCGCGGCCACGGGTGACGGCAGCGTCCTGGCCGGCTTCACCGTGACCTTCAGCACGGCCTTCGGCTACGCGGCCGGGTGGAACCCCTACGGCACCGACTACACGCGCTACCTCCCCGAAGACACCAGCCCCACGCTCACCGGCTTCTACGCGGGCTTCGGCAATTTCTTCTCCTGCGCCGTGCTGACCGTCGTGGGCGCCGCCTCGGCCACCATCCCCGCAATCGGCGAAAACCCGACGGAGAACTTCACCGGGCCGATGCCTACGTGGATCGGTAACCTGGTGCTGTTCGGCATCGCTCTCGGCGCCGTATCGGCGAACGCCGTGAACGTCTACTCCGCGGCCATGTCGTTCCTCGCCCTGGGCGTCAAGCTGCCGTTGAATCTGCGCCGCGCGATCGTCGCCATCGGTTTCGGCCTGATCGGTTTCATCCTGGCCTGGACGTCGCTGGCCGACGCCGGTGAGAAGTATGAGAACTTCCTGCTGGTGATCGCCTACTGGATCGCCCCCTGGCTCGGCGTCGTCCTGGTCGACCGCTGGCTGCGCCGCGGCACGGTGATCGACGACATCATCGAGGACACGAGGTACACGAACTGGGCCGGGCCCATCGCGATGCTGGTCAGCATGGTGGTCTCGATCTACCTGTTCTCCTATCAGACGGAGTACTCGGGCCCGCTGGCCGGCGGGAGCGTCGGCGACATCACCCCGCTGGTGGGCATCGCCCTGGCCGCCGGCATCTACTACGTCCTGTTCAAGCTGCTGAAGCCGGCCGCCCCGAAGGAGCACTACGTCCCCGCCCACCACGCCCCCGAGTGAGTAATTCGTGATCAAGGAATTCTCTGCGGGCGTGGGCGGTGACCTCGCCGACCGACGAAGCAAAGAATTCCTTGATCACGAACGGGGTTGCCGCTAGCGCGTCAACCGGTGGGCGATCGCGGCCATGAGCAGGGCCGCGTGCAGGCGGGGTTCGTCGACGTCGTGGCCGAGCAGGGCCTCGATCCGCTCGATCCGCTGGTACAGCGACTGCCGGCCCAGGTGCAGGGCGGCGGCCGTCTTCGTCGGTGAGTTCCCATTCTGCAGAAGCACTTCCAACGTGTGCACCAGTTCACTGCGGTGCGCGGCGTCCCAGTCGATCAGGGCCGCCAGCGTCGAACGGGCCATCGCGCGCAGGGCGTCGGTGTCGGTGCTGCCGGTCAGCTGCAGCTCGAGGGCCAGCTCGCGCGCGGTCACCACCGCGGGCGCACCTCCCGGACGTCCGGCCCGCTCCCCCACCGCCAGCCGCAACGCCGCCCGCGCGGCCCGCAACGACGACGACACCGGCCTCGCGCCCGCCTCGGCCGGCACCGCGTGCCCCAGCGCGACCGTCAGCTCCGGGACGCCGAACCGGCTGCGGACCGACTCGAGCACGGCGGCCGCCCGGCCGACCGCGTCGTGCCGCGGGTCGCCGTCCTCGGGCGCGGGCACCACGAGCAGCCCGTGCACCCCGCCCCCGACCCGACCCACCAGTCGGGGCCCGTCCAGCTCCCGGCCCGCGCGCTCCAGCACGGCCTGCGCCGGCCCGGTCTCGGGCCCGTCCACCGCCGCGGCCAGCACCGACTGCCCGACCCGCGGGTGGAAGCCGAGCATGCCCGCCCGCAGCCGGAAGTCGGCGTCACCGGGCTTGCCCTCGAGCAGGTCGGCGAGCAGCGCCCCGGCCTGCCGGTCCTGCTGGCTGGGCGGACTGCCGGTCATGAGGACGGCCAACCCGAGCGCCACCGCGACCCGCTCCAACACGTCGGTGAGGTCGGCCTCGGGCAGCGGCGACCCGGCCCCCGCCAGGACCCGGCCCCAGACCTGGCCGTGCACCACGATCGGCGTGATCAACCGGGCCGCGTCGACCACCGTCCACGCCGCCCGGTGGTCACGCACCCCGTTCACCGCCACCAGCGCCCCCGCGGCCGACAGCACCACCAGCGGGCACCCGACCAGGTCACCCGCGGTCGACAGCACCCCGCTGAGCCCGGCGCCCGCGGTCAGCGAGGCGTTCAGGGCCCGGCTGGTGCGTTCGCCGAGCCGCATCCGGGCCGACTCGGCGTCCACGATCGCGGTGTTCGCGGCCTGGCTGATCCGGATGAACGGCACCACCCGGGTCAGCCCGATCAGCGGCAACCCGTGCGTCCGAGCCTCCTCGACCAGCTCGACCGGCGGCTCCGAGAAGGTGCGCCCCAGCTCCAGCGCGAGCCCGGCGACCCCCACCTCGGCGAGGCGCCGCACGTAGTGGCGCCGCGCCCCGGCGTCCGGGCCCGCCAGGCCCAACCCCGTGGTGAGCAGCAGCTCTCCACCCGAAAGCAGCGGCCAGATCTCGTAGATCTCGCTGGAGTGCACCCAGCGGACCGGCCGGTCCAGACCGGCCCCACCGGTCAGCACCTCGGGGCCCGCGGCGCGCAGCTCCTCGAAGGCGAGGAGGTCGCGCAGGGTGAAGGCCACGGGCCTCATTGTCCACTGACCCAACAAACGACGACAGACGTTCTGCACGTCTCACACCCGGTCCAGGCGGCTGGATCGTCCGTTGCCGCGGGCCGCGCCCGGCCCGCAGAGTGGTGCCATGACCGAGTCGCTGATCTTGCCCCCGACCCTCGAACCGGCCGACATGCTCACCGTCGCGCTCGCCGAGGCCCGCGCCGGGCTGGCCGAGGGCGGCATCCCCATCGGGGCGGCCCTGTTCGGGGCGGACGGCACCCTGCTCGGTCGCGGGCACAACCGCCGGGTGCAGGACGGCGACCCCTCGGTGCACGCCGAGACCGACGCCTTCCGGGCGGCCGGGCGGCAGCGCAGCTACCGCGGGACGACGATGGTCACCACGCTCTCGCCGTGCTGGTACTGCTCGGGGCTGGTCCGTCAGTTCGGCATCTCGAACGTCGTCGTCGGCGAGACCCGCACCTTCACCGGCGGGCACGACTGGCTGGCCGAGCTCGGGGTGCGCGTCACGGTCCTGGACGACGAGGCGTGCGTGCAGCTGCTGGGCGACTTCGTCGCCGAGTTCCCGGCGCTGTGGAACGAGGACATCGGCGAGGAGTGACCCCTCGCCGATGGTCCGGGCCGATCAGATCAGGGCCGAGACCTTCGCGCCCGCCGATGATCCGAAGGCGTTGACCGCCCGCACCGTGTACGTGCACAGCTTCAGGCCAGGGGCGCCGTCGTACACGAGCGCCCGCCCGGGCAACGCCCAGCCCTGCTCCCCACAGCCGGCCGGGACGTCGACCACCCAGTCGGTGGCCATCGCTCGGCCGGACACCTGGGCCGGGCCCGTGATCGCCACATAGGCACCGAAGAGGAGGGCATTGCCGGTGACGGCCCGCACGCCCGTCGGGGTGGGTGGGGCGGCCGTGGTCCGGCTCTGCACCTGCGCGGTGAAGCCGCGGGCGGTCAGGTCGGCGGTGGTGTACGTCCTCGCATTCCCCATCTGGTCCTTCACCGTCACGGTCATTCCCCAGGTGGTGTTCGTGCCGCCCGGAATCACGACCGTGCCGGTCCAGGTGCCGTTCACGCCGGTCCCGCCGGTGCGGGTCAGCGTGCCGCCGGTCGTGTTGTACCCGAGGCCGCCGTCGAGGTTCGTCGGCCGACCCGCCGGGAACCCGGCCACCGAGACACCGGCCACCCCCGTGACGTCGTCGGTCGCCGTCACGGTCACGGGAACGGCGGCGTTCTGGGTGGTCACGTCGACGGAGGTGGCGCCCAGGCCGAACGACTGCGCCACCGGCGCCGTGGTGTCCGGCGTCCCGGTGACGGTCACCGCGAACGGCAGCCCGGCCGCGGTCAGCGTGGGGGCTTGGACGTAGCCGTGGTTGCACGTGTTGAGGGACAGGAACGGGTACTGGCCCGGCGGGTTGAAGGCGTTGACCGAGAACGAGTACGAGTAGTTCCCACCGGACTTCTTGCTCATCTGTGTGGCGCCCACGACGGGGGTGGTGCGCAGGTCGTTCATGTACACGTACACGCAGCCGGGGCTGCCCTTGGCCACGTGCACCGAGATCGTCACCGTGGCGGCCGCGGTGTTGGCCACCGACGACGGGGTGATCGTCACGCTGTCGAAGCACACCACGGCGTCGTCCGTGCAGGCCTGGCTGGCGGCGCCGGCCGGGACCGCGCTCAGCGCCGGCCCGATCAGGACCGCGCCGAGCACGGCGGTCGCCAACGTCCGGAGGACAGTTCGGTCAGGCACGCGGGAACCCCCTGGTCGGGCCCCGCCACCGTGCGAGGCTCGGCGCAGGGTAGGCGACACCGGACGCCGCACCGGAAGGGTTCTGCACCGGAGCGATCAGGAAGTGCGCAGGTGTTGTCGGTCCTGCGCAGCCCGCCACACCTGCACAGCCCGTTTCGGGAATTCGCCTCAGCCTCGGGCTGCGGCGACCGCGGCGAACTGCGTGACGTCGAGAGTTTCGCCCCGGGCCTGGGGGTCGACGCCTGCGGCCCGCAGCGCGCGTTCGGCCTCGACGGGAGAGCCGGCCCAGCCGGCCAGCGCCGCCCGCAGGGTCTTGCGGCGCTGCGCGAAGGCCGCGTCGATGCAGGCGAACACCTGCTCGCGCGACGCGCTCGTGACCGGGGCCTCCCGCACGGTGAACTGCACGAGCCCCGACTCCACCTGCGGGACGGGCCAGAACACCTGTCGAGGGACGGCGCCCGCGCGTCGCACGTCCGCGTACCAGGCGGCCTTCGCCGACGGGACGCCGTACGCGGGCTCACCGGCGCGGGCCGCCAACCGCTCGGCCACCTCGGCCTGGACCATGACCAGCCCCCGCTGCAGCGACGGCAGCCGCTCCAGCAGGGTCAGCAGCACCGGGACGGCGACGTTGTAGGGCAGGTTGGCGACCAGGGAGACCGGGCGCTCGGGCAGGTCGGCCCCGGTGACGCGCAGCGCGTCGGCGCCGACGACCCGGAAGGCCGGGCTCCCGTCGTCCACCCGGTCCTGCAGCGTGCCCGGCAGGGCCGCGGCCAGAACGGGGTCGATCTCGACGGCGACCACGCTCGCCCCCGTCTCCAGCAGGGCGAGCGTGAGCGAGCCGAGCCCCGGGCCGACCTCGAGCACCGTGTCCCCGGAGCCGACCTCGGCGAGGCGGGCGATGCGGCGCACCGTGTTCGCGTCGTGGACGAAGTTCTGGCCCAGCTGCTTGGTCGGGCGGACCCCCAGAGATGCCGCTAGGGCCCGCACATCGGCGGGCCCCAGCAGTCGGGTGGTCACCGGAGTGCTCCCCAACCCGCACATCGGCGGGGGTGGGTCCACTCCAGCAGCTTGGTCACGATGTTCAGTATGTCGGCGCGGACACCTCAGTCGTACAGGTGGGCGCCGCAACCCCACTGCCCGGAGCCGGCCTTCTTGTAGAGCAGCTTGGCGCGGTAGGTCTGCTCGTCGGAGCCGGCGTCGACCGGGTTGCCGGAGCCGCCGACCGACCGCCAGGTGGACAGCGAGAACTGGTACAGCCCGTAGTAGCCGGCCGGGTTGACCGCCTTCGGGTTGCCGCCCGACTCGCACTTGGCCAGGGCCTTCCAGTTCAGCGAGTCGACGTCGCCACCGACGCTGCCCCCGCTGAACGGACGGGACTTGGTGCCGACCTGCATCACCTGGGTGACCGGCTTCTTCAGCACCTTGGCCGTCACGAGGGTCTTCTTGTCGACCTTGCCGTTGGCGGTGACCACGATGTAGGTCGCGGTCCGCTTACCGGCCTTGCCCTTTTTCAGGATCTTGGTCTGGTCGGTGTAGAGCTTGTTGTTCTTCTTCTTCACGACCGGGAACGCGACCGTCTCGGCGCGGGTGACGCGCTTGCGCTCGATCCGGGTCAACGAGACCGTCTGCCCCTCGACCAGCGGCGCCGACGGGACGGCGGAGAGCTTGTCCAGCGGGTTGACCACGACGGCCTTCTGGGTCAGCAGCGCGCTGACGTTCGGGGCGGTGGTGGTGAGCCACTGCTTCTTGCCGCCGACGACCAGCTTGACCTTCTTCGGCGTGGAGACCCACATCGTGAGGCCGCCGCGACCGATCGGCTGCGAGCGCGAGGCCGACATCTGCGCCCCGAGGGCGCGCACGCCCAGCGAGTTGAGGGCCGAGTCGACGTTCAGGTCGGTCGTCCAGAACGTCTGCTTCTTGCCGTCGACCGTGAGGGTCAGCGGGCGGGCGTACCGGACGACGACGGTGCCGCCGTCACCGAGCGGAGTGTTCTGGGCGGGGGCGACGATGTCCCGGGCGCCGACGCGGATGTCCTGGTCGCGGAGGAAGTCTCCGACGGTCCCGGACATCGACCGTACATGCGTGACGCGGCCGTCGACGGTGAGGGTGACGTCCTTGTGGGCTGATGCGTAGATCACGCTGCCGCCGATCACGGCGGTCAACAGGGCGGCCTGTACGGCGATTCTGCCGGGCGTGCCCATGACGAGTGCGCGCACTGCGCTCCTGACCTCGAGATACCCGGGCACGGCTCGGAAGGTCGCATCGTGCTCGGGTGGCTTCGACCTGCCCGGCATCCCTGCTCGGGCCGACGCGGTGCTGTGCGCACCAGCGTCGAGGACGGCCTCTGCTTCACCCTGGCAGTTCGTCGCGCCGCGACTGCGGAGTTGCGCGCACTACTGCGGGCCGTGCCGTCCTGGTTGCCTGCGTACCTCCCGGAATCTCTCCGATCCCGGCTGTCGACGAACGACCGTAACCGAATCGAGATCGGTCACAAAGTTTTGATCCGTGTCCGGCGCGTCGTGGATCTTGAAAAGTGTCTCGTTTCAGCAGGTCAGCGAAGTGAGTGTGGAGCCGGTCACCTCTGACGTATCAGGCGTTTCGGGCGTCACCGTTAGCACACCTCGCACACGAGTCAAGCATCCGCTTAAGACTCACCACGCTCCGTACACAGCCTGCGTGGTGGCCTCGAGTTGCGCGCACACCTGAGCCACGTCGCGCTGCGTGACATCGGCTACGACGCGTAAGGAATGCGGAATCAGGTAGCTGGCATTGGGTTTTCCACGGAACGGCACCGGCGTGAGGTACGGCGCATCGGTCTCGATCAGCACGAACTCCGGCGGGACGGCGGCGAGCGCCGCCCGCGACGCGTGAGCGTTCTTGAACGTGACGGTCCCGGCGAAACTCAGGTACCACCCCTGTTCCACGCAGTACCGGGCCATCGGCTCGTCACCGGAGAAGCAGTGGAAAACCGTTTTCTCGGGCGCCTTCTCGTCGTTGAGGATACGGATGACGTCGTCATGCGCGTCGCGGTCGTGGATCTGCAGCACCTTGCCGGTCCGCTTGGCCAGGTCGATATGCCTTCGGAACGACTCCTCCTGAGCCAGGCGGCCTTTCGCGTCATCGACCCAGTAGTGGTCGAGCCCGGTCTCACCGACGACGCGGACCCGCTCGTGCCCAGCGAGTTCCTCGATCTCCTGCCAGGCCGACTCGAAAGTGCCTGCCTCGTGGTGTTTCGTGGCCTCCGTAGGGTGCAGGGCGACCCCACCGAGCAGCTCCTCGTGCCGGTCGACGGCCTGCACCGTCCAGCGGGCCGCGGCCAGGTCGCAGCCGATCTGCACCATGCGGTGCACGTTGACGGACTTCGCCCGTTCGATCAGCTCGGCCACGGTCGACTCGTCGGGGAACACACCCTCCCCCTCGCCTCGCACGTGGTCGAGGTGGGTGTGATTGTCCGTGACTGGCGACGGAAGCCGTTCCGGGGCAGGCGGATACGCGGACAAGAGCTCGTTCATGACAGGTTCCGCCACATCACGTGCAGGCCGACCGGGCCGTGGGTCGGATGGTCGAAGGCCTCGGGGATCGTCGTCATGATGTCGAAACCCATTGATTGCCAGAGTTTCACGGCGTGCACGTTGGTCTCGACCACCGCATTGAACTGCATCGCCCGGAACCCCTGGTCCCGGGCGGCGGCGAGGACGTGCTCGGCCAGCGCGCGACCCGTTCCCCGGCCGGCGGCCTCGGGAGCCACCATGAAGCCCGCGTTCGCCACGTGCGATCCGGCGGCCGGCTGGTTGGGGTGCAGCTCGGCCGTCCCCAGCACGACGCCGTCCGCCTCGGCCACGAACACCCGACCGCCGGGCTTGCCCGTCCACCACACGCGGGCGGCGGCCTCGGTCGTGTCGACGGGCCAGCAGTAGGTGGCCCCCGCAGCGACGATGCGCCGCAGGAACCCCCAGACCGGCGCCCAGTCGTCATCTCGGTAGTCGCGGATCACCACGCTCGGCACTCTAGGGCGTGCCTAGATGCGGTCCCAGGCGACGTCGTCCAGGAGGGCCGCGAGTTCGCCGACCGGCCCGGCCGCGGCGTCGAACCCGACCTCGCCGATCCGGCCCACCGGCGCCAGGCCCGTGGAGTTGGCCACGAACGCGACCGGATGGCGCCCGACGTCGGCCAGGGGCACCGGTCGCTGCACGGCCGGGTGCCCGGTCGCGACGAGCCGCGCGTCCAGCAGTTGCCAGGTCGTCCCCCGCAGCACCGGCGCGTCGGGCCAGACGACCCGCCCCGCGTCGTCCAGGAACCCGACGTTGGCGATGCTGGTCTCGGTGACCAGGCCGCCGGGCGTGATCAGCAGCGCGTCGTCGAACCCCCGGCGGCGGGCCTCGCGCGCGTGGAAGCTCTGGGCGAACGACCCGACGTGCTTGACGTGCGCGAGCGGGCGCGCGTAGTCGACGGGCAGGAGGGCCAGCGCGTCGCGGGACGGCTCGGACGGCGGGCGCAGCGAGATCAGCACCCGGACCTCGCCCGGCGCGGGGCCGACGACCGTGACCCGCAGCTGACCGTCCGGCTGCTCGGCGACGGCGGCGCGCATCCAGGCCCGCAGCCGTGCCTCGTCGAGCGGCTCGTCGAACAGCTCGGCCTGCTGGCGGCGCAGCCGCTCGAAGTGCGAGTCCAGCCCGCGGACGGCGCCGTCGCGCACCTGCATCGTCGTGTAGTGGCCGTAGTTGGTGACCGCCGCGCCGGCCAGCTCCTCGGCCGTCGCGTCCCGACCGTCCACCAGCACCCTGAGCCCGACCATGCCCCGAACTGTAGGAGCGGGCGGCTCAGGGCGCCTCAGCCGATGAAGAACGTGCTGCCGGTGACGGCGGCCGAGGTGCCGTTGGCGTTCCGGGCCCGGACGGTGATCGTGCAGGTGCCCGTCCCGCCCTGGTGAACGCCGAAGGCCGTCACGGACCACCAGACGTCCCCCGTCGTGGGACGGCACTTGCCGGTGGACGTCGTCACCCAGTCCGCGGCCACCGGCCGCCCGGTCGCCGACTGCGACCAGGTCGCCCGCCAGCGCTGGTAGGCGCTCAGCTCCCCGCCGACGAACCACTCGCTGCGCACGCTCAGGCCCCGGGGGGCCGGCGGGACGACGCCGGGCGCGGTCGAGGTGCTCACCTGGCTCGGCAGGCCCGCCCCGACCAGCCGGGACGTCGGCCAGACCTCCGACACCGCGTTGTCGCCGTCGACGACGTGGGTGAGCACGAGGCTGAACCTCCACGTCGAGCGGGTGCCGCCGGTCAGCGGGACGGTCAGCGAGTAGGTGCCGTCGGCGGCCGTGCCCGCGGTGCGCTGCATCGCGGGCAGCATCAGGGTGTCCGTGCCCACCGGCCCGACCGGTGCCGACGGGTCGCGGACGACCTCGAAGCTCACCGTGATCTGGTCGGTGTTGCGGGCCGTAGCGGTCAGCGTGACCGATCCGGCCTTGTAGGTGACGTCCTGCGTCGCGGTCGGGAAGGACAGCCCGGTCAGGAGCGGGCCGTCGGCCGCGGCGGCCGGGCCGGCCACGGCCACCCCCACGCCACCGGTCAGGATCAGAGCCGCGGCGGCCGCCGTCGTCCTGATGAAACGCCTTCCCATCGAAACCTCCCGCGCTGTAGAGCGTGTCTGCCGAGTCCTCAGATGACGGCCATCGCCTGGGCGGTCCACTCCGACGCGCCCCGGTCGTTGACCGCCCGCAGCTTGCCGGTGCACGGGCCGGGCAGAGGCGCCCGGCGCAGCGCGTTCAGGCTGTTCGGCTGCTCGGGGCTGCCCGGGGCGGCCGACGACGTCCCCGAGCACACCCCGCCGAGCTGCAGCTGGTAGAGGGCCGCGACCGCCGTGGCCGGGATCCCCTTCCAGGTGAACACGGCGTTCACCCCCGACAGCGGCGACCAGACCGTGGTGGCTCTCAGACCCGTCGGCTTGGCCGGTGCGGCGGTGACCACGCTCTGCACGCCGGGCGCCAGAGCCCCCGGCGTCACGTGCCAGCCGTCCGTCACGCCGTCGGCGCCGCCGACGTCCGTGAGGCGCCAGGTGCCGATCACGCCGGGCCGCAGGCGGAAGGTGCCCTCCCACACGCCGTCCTGCGCGGTGCCCGAGACCCGCACGAGCGCGGCGGACAGTTCGATGGTCCCCTGGGTCGCCGACGTCACCGACAACCCGGCGCTCACGCTGATCAGGGTCCGCGGCGAGGTCACCCGCACCGAGACCTTGACGGGCACGTAGGCGTTGGCGGTGAGGTCGACGGTGCCGCGGTCGAGGGTGGCGCTCTGCAGGCAACTGCCGTCGGCCGCACACACCGCGGCCGCCTGGGCGGGAGCAGCGACGACGGCGGAGGCCGCCGTGAGTGCGGCGACGGTGAGCAGGCAGGCGGTGCGGGACAGGGCGAACCGCTTCATCGTCGAAACCTCCCGGTCGTGAATGCCGGGCGGAAGACAACCGGTCGGGATCTCCCCTGCAGAAGTGCTCTTGACAGGAGCACCCGTGTCGAGCCCTACGAGCGCAGGCGCTCCAACTCCTCCTCGACGATCGCGTCGTCGAGCTTGCGGAAGACCGGCGTCGGAGCGCCGACCGGCGTCCCGGGGACGACGGGCGTCGACTCCCAGGCCGCGACCGTCGACCCGACCCGGTAGTCACCCGCAAGGATCGGGTAGCCCGGACCGCCGTCCAGGTCGTCGACCTCCCGGATCTCCGGCAACGGCGAGACCGTGCCCGTCCCGCCGAAGGTCTCGTGCACGGCCTGCGCGGAGTGCGGCAGGAACGGCGACAGCTGGGTGCGGCAGTCGCTGATCGCCTGGGCGGCGACGTGCAGGACGGTCCTCATCCGCTCCGGGTCCTCGTTCTTCAGCTTCCAGGGTGCCGTGTCGGACAGGTACTTGTTCGCCTCGCCGACGACCCGCATCGCCTCGGTCACGGCGGCCTTCTGCCGGTGCGTGCGCAGCAGGTCGCCGACCGTCTCGAACCCGGTGCGGGTCGTGGCCAGCAGCTCGTGGTCGATCGGCAGCAGGTCGCCCTTCTCCGGGATGGCACCGACGTTCTTGTGGATCAGCGACGCGGTGCGGTTCACCAGGTTGCCCCAGCCGGCGACCAGCTCGTCGTTGGTGCGGCGGACGAACTCCGACCAGGTGAAGTCCGTGTCCTGGTTCTCCGGACCCGCGGTCGCGATGAAGTACCGCAGGGCGTCGGGCTGGTAGCGGGCCAACATGTCCCGCACGTAGATGACGACGCCCCGCGACGACGAGAACTGCTTGCCCTCCATCGTCAGGAACTCCGAGCTGACCACCTCGGTGGGCAGGTTCAGTTCGCCGTAAACGCCTGGGGCGCCGCCCTTGTCGCCCTTCCCGGCGTAGGCCAGCAGCTCGGCCGGCCAGATCTGGGAGTGGAAGGTGATGTTGTCCTTGCCCATGAAGTAGGACGACAGAGCGGCCGGGTCGTTCCACCAGCGGCGCCAGGCGTCCGGGTCGCCGCTGCGCCGGGCCCACTCGATGGAGGCCGACAGGTAGCCCACGACCGCGTCGAACCACACGTACAGGCGCTTGTTCGGGTTGTCGGACCAGCCGTCCAGGGGGACGGGGATGCCCCAGTCGATGTCGCGCGTCATGGCCCGCGGGCGGACGTCGTCCAGCAGGTTGAGGCTGAACTTCAGCACGTTCGGACGCCAGTCGGTGCGCGTCTGCAGCCAGCTGCCGAGCGTCTCGACCAGCGCCGGCAGGTCGAGGAAGAAGTGCTCGGTCTCGACGAACACTGGTGTCTCGCCGTTGATCCGGCTGCGCGGTTCGATCAGGTCGGCCGCGTCGAGCTGGTTGCCGCAGTTGTCGCACTGGTCGCCGCGGGCCTGTCCGTACCCGCAGATCGGGCAGGTGCCCTCGATGTAGCGGTCGGGCAGCGTGCGACCGGTGGACGGCGAGATCGCGCCCGTGGTCGTCTGCTCGATCATGTAGCCGTTCTTGTGGATGGTGCGGAACAGCTCCTGCGCGACCGCGTAGTGGTTACGGGTCGTCGTCCGGGTGAAGAGGTCGTAGCTGAGCCCCAGGCCCGCGAGGTCCTCGACGATGACCCGGTTGTACCGGTCGGCGAGCTGGCGCGGCGTGACGCCCTCCTGCTCGGCCTGGACCAGGATCGGCGTCCCGTGCTCGTCCGTGCCGCTGACCATGAGCACGTCGTGACCCGCCATCCGCATGTAGCGGGAGTACACGTCGGAGGGGACGCCGAAGCCGGCGACGTGACCGATGTGCCGTGGGCCGTTGGCGTAGGGCCAGGCCACCGCGGAGAGAACGTGCGTCATGGGTCCGATCCTGTCACGGACCGCCAGGGGCTTTTCCCCCGGCGCGCACCTCAGGCCGCGAGCACGCGGACGGCGTTGCGGCCCGCGCTCTTCGCCTCGTACATCAGGCCGTCGGCCCGGTCGATCATCGACCACACCAGCTCGGTCGACGACGCGTCGACCCCGTACAGCGCCTCGGGGGCCAGCGTCACCCCGCCGACGCTCACCGTCGTCCCCCACGAGACGAGCGCGTCCTCCACGGCGGCCCGCAGCCGCTCGGCCAGGACGTCCAGGTCCTCGGCCCGCTCCATCACGGCGAGCACGCAGAACTCCTCGCCGCCGATGCGGGCGGCCACGTCGGTGAGCCGGACCGTGCCCGCCACGACCGCGGCGACCTGGCACAGCACCTCGTCGCCGACCTTGTGCCCGTAGCCGTCGTTCGTGCGCTTGAAGTGGTCCAGGTCGGCCACCAGGACGGCGAGCGCCCGGCCGTCGCGGGCCGCGCGGGCGATCAGCAGCGGGGCCTTCTCGGCCAACCCGCGACGGTTGGCCAGACCCGTGAGGGGGTCGCTGGTGGCCAGAGCCTCGGCCTCGCGGCGGGCCTCCTCCAACCGGGTGCGGTAGTCCAGCACCGTCATGCCCGGGGCGGCGCACATCCCGGCCAGCAGCAGCGCGGCCGGCATCCGCCAGGCCCACGACCCCTCGAGCAGCAGGGCCAGCCCGGCCACCCCGGCCGACGACGCCCCGACCATCAGGTGCACGGCCGCGCGGGACTGGGTCATCGCGGTGCTGAGCGGCACCAGCACCACGGAGATCACACTCAGCAGCAGCACGAGCTGGTTCACGGCCAGCACCGCCAGGACGAGACCGACCGCGATGCCGTACGTGTTCATCACCAGCACCTGGAACGGCGTCGCCGTGCGACGGGCCAGGGTCAGGCCGACGAAGAGCACGTGGGCCGGGATCAGGGCCAGTACCCACAGCGCGCGGCCGGGCCCGAACAGCCCCGGGACGAGCGCCTGCACGGCCAGCATCACCGCGGCGACCGAACTGCCCCACACGATCAGGGGCACCAGTTCCTCGAGCGTGCCGGCCCGGAACCGGTCGCCGGCCGGCTCGCTCATACGGCCACCACGACCCGGGCCACGTTACGACCGGCGTCCTTCGCCTCGTAGAGCAGCACGTCGGCCCGGTCGAGCAACGTCCAGATCCGTTCCACCGGATCGCCACCCGGGGCGGGCCCCAGCCGGTCGGGCCGGACCTGCACGCCCCCGGCGCTCACGGTCATGCCCCAGGCCCCGGCGTCGTGCTCGACGGTCCGCCGGATCCGCTCGGCCAGGTGGTCGGCACCCTCGGTGGTGGGCAGCACGGCCAGGACGCAGAACTCCTCACCGCCGATCCGGGCCACCACGTCGCCGTCCCGCACGGAGCCCCGGACCGTGTGGGCGACCCGGCGCAGCACGTCGTCGCCCACGGCATGCCCGTAGGCGTCGTTCACACGCTTGAAGTGGTCCAGGTCGATGGCCAGGACGGCGACGTTCCCGCCGGCCGCGGTGGCCTGGTCCAGCAGGGCGGGGACGCGTTCGGCCAGGCCGCGCCGGTTCAGCAGCCCGGTGAGCGGGTCGGTCTCGGCGGCCCGCTGGGCGGCCTGCACGGCGCTTTCGAGCTGACGTCGGAAGTAGAGGACCGTGAGCCCCGGCAGGACGGTCATGGTCACGATCAGCGCCAGGAGCGTGAGCCCGGCCGTGTCGACGCCCACCCGGATCACGGTGACCGGGGTGGCCAGGCCCACCGCGAGCACCAGGAACTTCCAGGTCGAACGCACCGACAGGCGCACGGCCGCGGTCAGGCCGATGATCCCGAAGACGTTCAGGAGAGCGACCGCGTAGGACTCGTCCACGGCGAAGTACCCGCACAGGGCCAGCGTCACCAGGGCCACGGTCAGGTAGATCGGCGCCGTGGAGTCGGCCTCGCGGCGCCGGTGGATCACCGGCACCGGCAGCATCAGCAGGACGCACGCACCCACCAGCCACGGCCGCCCCTCCGGCCGGTAGACGCCGGGCAGAAAGGCCGAGACGGCCGCGAGCAGGGTCCCTACGGGCAGGCCGAGGAGCGCCACGTACGTCAGTGGCGTGATCGGCGCGCGTGCCTCGGACTTCATCGGACCTCCCGTGCTGCTTCTCGGCAGGAAGAGGCCCCGAGGTTGAGCCCCGGCGGCAAACCGGGTTTCGACGAGCGCGGGCTGCGCGGTGCGGCTCAGCCCAGTTCGGGCAGCCCGCGGCGGATCTGGCGCACCGCCTGGGCGATCCGGTGCTCGTTCTCGATCAGCGCGAACCGCACGAAACCGTCACCGTCGGGCCCGAACCCGACGCCGGGGCTGACCGCCACGTCGCAGTCGGTGACGAGCTTCTTGGCGAAGTCGATCGAGCCGAGGTGCCGGTAGGCGGGCGGGATGGGCGCCCAGACGAACATCGTCCCCTTCGGATGCGGGACCTCCCAGCCGATCCGGTTCAGCCCGTCGATCAGGGCGTTGCGCCGGCGCTCGTAGATCTCGTTGATCTCCAGCGGGTAGTCGCTCGCCTCGTTCAGGGTCACCGTGGCCGCGATCTGGACCGGCTGGAAGGCGCCGTAGTCGAGGTAGCTCTTGAGCTTGGCCAGCGCGGCGACGACCTCGGCGTTGCCGAGCATGAAGGCCATCCGCCAGCCCGCCATCGAGAAGCTCTTGGTCATCGAGTACAGCTCGACCGCTACCTCGAGAGCGCCTTCACATTCAAGGATGGACGGCGGTCGCCACCCGTCGAAACTCACGTCTGCGTAGGCGAAGTCGTGCACCAGGACGACGTCGCGCTCGCGAGCCCAGTCGACCAGACGCTGCAGGTCCTCCTTCTCGACCGTCGCCGTCGTCGGGTTGTGCGGGAACGACAGGACGACGACCCGCGGCTTCGGCCAGCCGTAGTCCCAGGCCGCCATCACGTTCTCGATGTAGTCGACGCCCGGCCCGACGGGGACCTGGCGGGCGTCGGCGCCCGCGAAGTACGGGCCCCAGATGTGGATCGGGTACGAGGGCGAGGGCACCAGCGCCACGTCCCCGGGCTGCAGCAGCACCCACATCAGGTGGCTGAAACCCTCCTTCGCACCGATCGTGGTGATCACGTTCCTGTCGGGGTCGAGCTCGACCTTGTACTGCTCGGCGTAGCGGCGGGCGATCGCCGCGCGCAGGTTGGGGATGCCGCGGCTGGAGGAGTACCGGTGGTTGCGCTCGTTGTGGGCGGCCTCGGCGAGCTTCTCCACGGCGACCGCGGGGCTGGGGATGTCGGGGTTGCCGAACCCCAGGTCGACGATGTCCCGACCGGCTCGGCGGGCCTCGAGCTTCAAGGTGTCGATGATCGTGAAGACGTAGGGCGGCAGGCCGGGGATGCGTCGGAATTCCACCCGCCCGAGCGTAACCATCGCGTGCTCGCGCGGTCGGTAGCCATTCGGGGACAATTGGCCGGTGGCCACCCGACTCGTGAGCGTCGTCATCGACACCCCCGACCCGGCCGGGCTCGCCGCGTGGTGGGGCGCGGCCCTCGGCTGGCCCGTCTCGCACGAGGACGGCGAGAGCGAGGCCACACCGCCGGCCGGTGAACCCGGCATCGACCTGGTCTTCGTGAAGGTCGACGACCCGCGGGTGGAGCGCAACCGGGTGCACCTGGATCTGCGGACGTCGTCGCCGGAAGAACAGCCGGCCCTGGTCGCCCGCCTCCTGGACGCCGGGGCGAAGCGTGCCGACATCGGCCAGGGTGACGTGCCGTGGGAGGTCCTGGAGGACCCGGAGGGCAACGTGTTCTGCGTGCTCGAGCCGCGCGCGGCGTCCGAGTCCACCGGTGCCGTGGCCGGCATCGTCGTGGAGGCGAGCGACCCGGCGTCGCTCGGCCGGTTTTGGGTGTCCGCCTCAGGCTGGAAGGTCGGCCATCAGTCGGACCGGACCACGGCGCTGATCCGGCCCGACGGGCTCGGCCCGTGGCTGGCCTTCGTGGCGTCGGACCGGCCCCGGCTGGCCAAGAACCGCCTGCACCTGGACGTCGCGCCGGGCCCGGACGACGACCAGGGCGTGGAGGTGGCCCGGCTGCACGCGCTCGGGGCGCGGGCCGTGGACGTCGGACAGGCCGTCGAGGACATCACCTGGGTCGTCCTGGCCGACCCCGAGGACAACGAGTTCTGCGTACTCTCACCCCGGTGAACATCCCGTCGTTGCGCACTTCCCGCCTCCTGCTGCGCGGGTGGACCGACGCGGACCGTGAGGCGTTCGCGGCGCTGAATGCCGATCCTGACGTGATGCACCACTTCCCGGCCGCGCTGTCCCGGGCCGAGAGCGACGCGCTGGTCGACACGATCCAGGAGCGTTGGGTGACCAACGGCTGGGGCCTGTGGGCCACCGAGGTCCGCGACGGCGGGCCGTTGGACGGCCGTTTCATCGGCTTCATCGGCCTGAACCCGGCGCCCGCCGAGTACCCGTGCGCCCCGGCCACCGAGATCGGCTGGCGCCTGGCCTCTTTCGCCTGGGGTCACGGCTACGCGACCGAAGGCGCGCTCCGGGTGGTGGAGTTCGCCTTCGAGGAGGCCGGTCTCGACGAGCTGGTGTCGTTCACGACGTTCAAGAACGAGCGCTCCCAGGCGGTGATGCGGCGGATCGGGATGACCCGCGACCCGGACGGCGACTTCGTCAGCACCCGGGTGCCCGCCGACTGGCCGGAACGTTTCTCGGTCCTCTACCGCCTGCGTGCGCCATCTACGACCTGATCGTGTGGGATCGGTGACGTCATAAGCCACCGATGCCACACGATCATCGCCGGCACCGACCGCAGGTCCGGAACGAGCCGGGCCATCCGTTCCGTCTGAGGAGAGTCACGACCTGGTGCGCCACCTCGCAGGGCACGGTCGTGACGTCGTGCCACCCGTAGCGCAGCGTGTCGTCGTCGGCCAGGGTCGAGAGGTTGTCCCGCCGCCAGTCGCGGAACCGCAGATCGTCCGGGTGTGCACCGCGACCGTCCAGCTCGACCAAGACGTGCCACTCCTTGTACCGGACATCGCGGTAGCGAGACGTCGCGCCCGATCTCTCGGTCCGGTTGCGCTCACCTCGCGGGAGTCCGTGAGGTCTCTCGACGTCACGGGCATAACGGAGTTCGAGAGTGGAGGCGACTCCCACCTCCACGTCGCACATGACTTCCTCGAGCAGCCGTCGCCAGCGGTGTCTCGGACGCGACGCCAACTCGGACCGCAGCCGCTCGACGGTCGTGAACCGACCGTGGGTGGCCGCGAAGACCAGGCGCAGCACGGCGTCCGCAGAGGTCACCTCGTCCGCTGCATCGAGCACACTGACCTCCAGACGAAGGCGCGGTGGGTTCGCCGCACGCCTGATCAGCCTCTCGAAGTCACGACGCCTCATCACCTTCGCTCCCGGCAGCGCGGTGACGGTGCGACGGGCCGGCACCGCCAGACGCACTGCATCCGGCGGGCTCTCGAGCAGGCCGTCGAGCCACAAGGCCGTGCGATGACTCGCCGCCACCGGAGCGCCCACCGCCAGAAGGGCTGCCCATACCCTCATGCGATCGCTCAACGGGCCGGTGAACGTCGAATACACCCCGGGAGAAACGATGGTCCATCGACCGGTCCGCGCGTTCTGCCTGGCCTGGGCGACACTCAGACCCGTCGCCAATAACTGAGATCGACTGATCAACCCTTCCTGCAGGGAGATCAACTCGCTGAGGTGGGTGCCGGGCACGAACACGAGCGCAGCATGGCAACGATCACCGAACCATGCGCTGACCGCCTGTGGATAACTCCAGCTATCCGTTGCCGTGTGGCTTTGGTGACGTATGAAGCCACCGATGCCACACGGTCACAGGTCACCGCGCGCGCAGCGTCGCCTCGTACAACTCGCGCTTCGACACCCCGGCGGCCGTGGCGACCTGCGCCACCGCATCCTTGAGCCGCGCACCGTCGGCCACCAGCTCCTGGACGGCCCCGACGAGCGACTCGACGGGCACGTCCCCGCCGACCGCACCGCCGACGACGATGGTGACCTCGCCGAGCACCTCGGTCTCCGCGGCGTGACGGGCCAACTCCCCCAATGGTTCCCGCAGGACCTGCTCGTAGGTCTTGGTCAGCTCGCGGCACAGCGCGGCGGGCCGCTCGGCGCCGAACGCGGCGGCCATCGCGGCCAGCGTGGCGGCCGTACGGCGGGGGGACTCGAAGAAGATCATCGTGCGCGGCTCGGTGGCCAGCGCGGCCAGGGCCGAGGCCAGTTTGCCGCCGGTGCGGGGCAGGAAGCCCTCGAAACAGAACCGGTCCGACGGCAGCCCCGACAGCAGCAGTCCGGTCAGCGCGGCCGACGGGCCGGGCAACGCGGTGACCGGCAGACCGGCCTCGAGCACCGCGGACGCCGCACGCCAGCCCGGGTCGGCGACCCCCGGCGTCCCGGCGTCCGTGACCAGCAGAACCGTTCCGCCGGTGCGGATCACGTCGACGAGCCCGGCGGCGCCGGCGACCTCGTTGTACTCGTGGTGGGCCACGATCCGGCCGCGTGGTTCGACGCCCAGCGCCGCGGCGAGGCGCCGCAACCGGCGGGTGTCCTCGGCGGCGATCAGGTCGGCCGTGGTCAGCAGGTGCACGAGCCGCAGCGAGGCGTCCTGCGGGTCCCCGATCGGGGTGGCGGCCAGGACGAGCCGACCGGCGGTGGGATCAACCATCGGCGGGCCACACCCCGTTCGCCAACGGGTCGTCCCAGACGTACACGCCGCCCTGGACGACGGGCGAGTAGCCGAGCAGGTCGCGCACCGTGCGGCTCAGCGCGTCGAACGAGAAGTTCGGCCCGAGGACGATCTTGTCGATCCCGAGCGTCTGGAGATCCTCGCGGGCCTGCTGCCGCTCGGCGACGTTCACCGTGGCGGAACGGTTCTCGGCGTAGACCTGGCTGAGCAGCTGCGCCGTCACCGGGTCGGCGTCGCCGCCCACGTAGGCGTGCCCGTCACCGGCCGGGCCGAGGAAGTACCCGCCCGGCATAGCGAACCGGTACCCGGCCGCCGACTGCCAGCGCATCGCCACGGGTTCGATCGGCACCGGGTAGGGCAGCACCATCAGCACCTCACCGGCCGGCTGCGACGGCACGTTCTTCGTGAAGTAGCTGGGGATCGCGGCGGCCGGCGTCACCGCGAGCGGCCGCGGCGCCCACGACGCCAGGCAGGCCAGGGCCACGAGCGTGGCCAGGACCGGCCGCCACGGGCGACGCTCCCGGCGCGGGACGGCGAGCAGCGCGTGCACCGCGAAGGCCAGCAACGAGGCGCCGAAGAGGGCCACCAGCATGCCGAACCGGGTGGCCAGCGACGCCTCGGTGACCGGGAGCTTGTGCAGCAGGGCGTAGGGGCCGCGGGTCGTCGTCCAGTCGCCGTTGATCCAGACCCGGCCGCCTACGGCCAGCACCGCCGCCACGACGAGCCCGACGAACGCGGCCCGCACCGGCAGCGACCGGCGTTGCACGACCACCAGCACCAGGGCGGTCACGAGCAGGGGCAGCCCGATGTAGGCCAGGTGCTCCTCGATGCCGCCGGGGAACCGGGCCGCGATCGGCGAGCTCCACGAGAAGTGCACCAGCAGCTGGTCGGTCGGGACGAGGAAGGACAGCAGGTCGGTGCCGTAGTAGTCGTCCAGGAAGGGGTTGCCGTGCTGGTGCAGCCGACCGAAGAACTGCTGGTACAGCGGGTAGACCGTGAGCGGCAGGAACACCAGCAGCGCCACCGCGACCGACACCGCCAGCCGTCGGGCGCCCGCCACGAGCTGGGCCGGGCGCGAGGCCGCGGCGACGATCAGCACGAACAGCCCACCCATCGCCGACTGGAACAGCACCTCCTCGCCGACCAGCACCTGGACGGCCGCCACCAGTCCGAGGGCCACCCCGACGCGCCACGACGCCCACGCACGGAGCCCGCGCGCGGCACCCGCGGGAGCGGCGTCGTCCCCCTGCTCCTGCTCGTCGGGCCCGGACCACGCGCGCACCGAGAGCAGCACGAGCACCGGCAGGGCCGGGGCGAAGGACATGGTCACGTGGCCCACGAGGGAGTTCACGACGGCCGGGCTGATCGCGAACGCCGTCGCGCCCGCCAGCGACGCCGGCCGGCTCAGCGGCGGGCCGGGCAGGCGGCGCAGCGACCAGTACGCGGCCAGTGCGCAGGTCGGCACGGAGAGCAGGTTGAGCACGTTCAGCGCGGCCAGCGAACCCCAGGCCGCGGTCACCGGCCAGAGCAGGACGGCGGGCAGCATCAGGGTGGTGTTGTTCATCGCGCTGACGCCGGTGGGCCAGTTCATGTCCGTGGTGAACAGCGGCGACCGACCCTCGCCGAGCGCGTGCGGCGTGTGCCCGAGCCACCACTGGTAGTGCGTGGCGTCGGGGACGTTGCCCGCGAACACCCGCGCCGCGGGGTCGAGCCACAGCCCCGCCGAGGCCGCCAGCCCGATGAGCAGGGCCAGGCTCGCGACGACCACCACCGGCAGGCCGGGTCGGGACAGCAGGCGCGGCTTCCGGCGTCGGATGTCGTCGAGCACCACCGGAGTCTTGCAGGTCGCGCGTCTGCCGGTCGGCCCGTGGGGCACAGCGGCTGCACCTACGATGACCCGCGTGACCGCCACGGCCGAGGATGCTCCACCCGCGACGGCCTCGGCGCCGCAGCGTTCGGACCGGCGGCAGGCGGCCGTGGACGCCGGGCTGCTGAGCCCGCTGGAACCCCTCACCCGCTGGGCGTGGACGGCGGTCCTCGCCGTGACCACGCTCGGCGGGCTGCTGCGGTTCTGGCGACTCGACCAGCCGCACACCCTGGTCTTCGACGAGACCTACTACGTCAAGCAGGGCGTCTCCTACCTGCGCGCGGGCTACGAGCTGGCCTGGATCGGCGAGGCGAAGGACATCGACCCGAAGTTCGCCGCCGGGGACATGAACGTCTTCAAGGACAGCCCCGACTACGTCGTCCACCCGCCGGTCGGCAAGTGGATGATCGCGTTCGGGGAGTGGATCTTCGGGCCCGAGAGTTCGTGGGGCTGGCGGTTCTCGGTGGCCGTCGTCGGGACGCTGTCGATCCTGATGATGTGCCTGATCGCGCGGCGGCTGCTCGGTTCGACCGTGCTCGGCGTGACCGCCGGTCTGCTGTTCAGCGTGGACGGCGTGCAGTTCGTGATGTCGCGGACCGGGCTGCTGGACACGTTCGTGATGTTCTGGGCGCTGGCCGCTTTCGGTTGTCTGCTGCTCGACCGCGAGTGGGGCCGGATCCGGTTGGTGGAACGGATCGCCGCCGGGGCGTCCCTGGACGGGTTGGGGCCGGGCCTCGGGTTCCGACCCTGGCGCTGGGCCGCGGCGGTCTGCCTGGGGCTGTGCACCGGCACCAAGTGGTCGGGCATCTTCGTCGCCTTCGCGTTCGGCGTGCTGATGACGTGCTGGGACGCCGGAGCGCGGCGCCGGGCCGGGGTCTGGAACCCGTTCGGCGGGGCGGTGCTGCGGGACGGCGTGCTCGGGGTCCTGATCTTCGTCCCGACCATCGTCGTGGTCTACCTGGCCTCGTGGACCGGCTGGTTCGTCAGCTCGGGCGGCTACGACCGGCAGTGGGGCGCCGACAACCCCTCCCGGCATTTCGGTTTCGTGCCCGACGCGTTGCGGTCGCTGTGGCACTACCACTCCGAGATGTACTCGTTCCACGTCGGCCTGGACACCCCGCACCCGTTCCAGTCGAACCCGTGGTCGTGGATGGTGCTGGGCCGGCCGACCGCCTTCTACTACGAGTGGCTCGACTTCGGGAAGGGCGGCTGCACCGTCGCCGGTGGCTGCGGGCGGATCATCAACCCGATCGGCAACCCGCTGATCTGGTGGGGCGGGCTGCTCGCCGTGTTCGTCCTGCTGTTCCGGTGGGCGCTGTCGCGCGACTGGCGGGCCGGGGCGATCCTGTGCGGGCTGGCCGCCGGGTATCTCCCGTGGTTCCACTACCAGCACCGCACGATCTTCGACTTCTACTCGATCGCGTTCCTGCCCTGGGTGGTGCTCGGGTTGACCTACGCGCTCGGGCTCGTGGTGGGGCCGGAGTCGGTCTCGGTGCGGCGACACCGGTACGGGGTGATCGCCGTCGGGACGTTCGTGGTGCTGGCCGTGCTCGTGTTCTGGTTCATGTACCCGATCTACACGGCGGAGTTGATCCCGCGGACGTCGTGGTCCGAGCGGCTCTGGTTGCCCGGCTGGTCGTGATCCCGGCTGGGCCGGGGTCCGTGCGACGCACCTCAACGATCGTTGATGCGTGGGGAGACCGGGAGGGTCATCGCCGTACACGAGGCCGGGGCACTACGAGATCGCCCTGCAGGCCCGATCGCAGCTGACGGGTCAGACGGTCCAACCCGCGTCGGACACCCCGCCGGGGACAGGGGCGGCCGGGTCGTACGGCTCGCGGGTGAAGATGAAACTGGACAGGTTGAAGGAGTTCTCGCTGAACCGCAGGGTCTCCCCGGCGTAGTAGGCGTCCAGGCCGATCCAGGCGCCCTCGATCGTCGGGTGCGGCCCGAACCGCGACTCGCGACCGCTGGGGCCGATCGCGTCGAGGGCGAGCAGCCCACCGGGCAACGCCTTCAGCACGAACGGCGCGGGCCCCCAGTACCAGGGGCCGAGCAACGACAACGGTACGGGCGGTTCGGCGGGCACCCACTCGTCGCCGACGTGCGGCTCGCACTCGGCGAGGGTGGCCAGCAGGTCGCGGGTGATCGAATGGTCCAGACCCTGGGTCACATTCGCGAGCACGAGCGCCCCGGCCTGCGCCGACCGGTCGACCCACAGCCCGGCCAGGAAGCCAGGCATCGACCCGCCGTGCCCCACCAGCGTGACGCCGCCGGCGTGCGACACCTGCACGCCCAAGCCGTACGACGACCACCCGGCGTCCCGGGAGTCCCCGTCGAACGGCGTCACCATCTCCTCGACCGTGTCGGGCGACAGGACGGAACCGGTGTCCCCCAAGAGGAACCGGCCGAGCGCGGACAGGTCCGCGGCGGTCGCCCATAGCTGACCGGCCGGGGCCAGGTCACCGGCGTCGTACTCGGGCTCCGGCTGCAGCACGTCGGCCCACGGGTGCCGGGCCCAACCCTGGGCGGCGACCCCCGACGGCCGTGCGGTCGTGCGGGTCATGCCGAGCGGTTGCAACACCTCCGCCGTGACGACGTCGATCCAGGCCGCGCCGCGCAGCCGGGCCACCATGGTGCCGAGGAGCCCGAAACCCAGGTTGGAGTAGTGGAACCGGCGGCCCGCGGGCAGCACGGCCTCGGCGTCGGACAGCCCCAGCTCGGCCAGGTCGCCACCCGGGATCCGCTCCCACCACGGGACCGGGGTCTCCGACGCGAGCCCACCGAGGTGGGTCAGCAGCTCGGCCAGGGTGCGCTCGCCCAGCGGCGTCCCGGGCAGGTGCTGCTCCAGCCGGTCGGTGAGCGAGACGAGGCCCTCGTCGCGCAGTCGCAGCACGGCGATCGCCGTCACCGTCTTGGAGATCGACCCGAGCCGGTACTGCACGTCGACGGCCGGATGCCCCGACTCACGGCCCGGCACGGCGCCGCGGGCGCCCGACCAGGCCAGGGCGCCGTCCCGGAACACGCCGGCCACCACCGACGGGATGCGCCCGTCGCGCTGCGCGCGGGCGACACGGGCGAGCAGACGGACGGCGGTGGAGGGCAACACATCGACCATGCCGAAGAACCTACTGAGGAGGGCCGACACCGTCGCGCGAATTCAGCTCCGCGGCGCCACGAACGCGCGCAGCCGGGTGTGCCCGACCCGCGGCAACGGATGCTCGGCCCACGACTGCGCGTAGGGCGGCGGCGTCCGGGAGCCGCGCACGATCACCACCGTGGGCTGCCGACGCGACAGGGCCACCAACCCGGCCGCATCGATGGACCCGTCGTGCCCGCCGACCATCCGGGACCGGCACCGCGCGTAGAACGCGATGGGCGCGGCCCGGTACCCGCTGACCACGCAGTCGCCGTCGATCCCGAGCGCGTGCAACCGCTCGGCGACGGCGGTGTACCCGTTCCCGTTGCGCGCCGCGGCGTCGACCCGGTTGCGCAGCACCGCCCCCTGGCTCGCGACGTGCACCACCAGCAGGGCCGCGACGACCCCGATCGCGACGGGTCGCCAGCGCCCGGCCCTCACCAGCAGGTGATGCGCGGCGAGGCCCGACGGGACGGCGGCCAGCGCGTAGCTCGGCAGCAGGAACCGCGGCGCGGTGTACTCCAGCAGGAAGAGGTAGGGCAGGGCGATGGACGCCGCCGCGAGGGTGGGCAGCAGGGCGGCCCCGGTGCGCCCGTGCCGGACCGCGACGAAGACCCCGACGAGCACCGCGACCGGCAGCACGAAGACCCACCACACGTGCAGCGGCGACACCGGGTCCGGCGCGCACGGCCGGCACAGCAGCGGCCCGTCGAGCGTCTGCACGGTGCGCCGCAGCAACCACGGGTTGAACCCCGTACCCCCCTGGATCTCCGACGCCTGGTGCAGCCGCTCCAGCATCCCGCCGAACCGGACGTACGCCTCGACGACCCACGGCAACGCCCCGAGCGCCAGCCCGCCGAACAACCCGGCGGCGGCGGTCCACGTCCGCCACGACCGCACGACCAGCACGCCGAGCACCAGCGGCAGCGACAGCCAGGCGGCGTCGCTGGGCCGCATCAGGGTCATGGTCGCCGCGCCGAGGACGAGCGCGAGCAGGCCGGTCCGGTCCAGGTCGTGTCTCTCGGAACCGGCCGTGACCCGCAGCAGTCCGGCGACGGCCGCCACGGCGCTGAACGCGACCCACAGGTTGGGCATCACCTGCGGGCCGTAGTAGACGGCCACCCACAGGCAGGCGAACAGCAGCCCGGCCACCACGGCGGCGGCCGGGGCGATCACCCGGAACCAGAGCCGGAACACGCAGAACAGCGCGACGGCCGACAGCAGGGTGAACCAGATCCGCAGCGCCGTGACGTCGGAGGTGACCGACGCGACGGGCGCGGCCAGCAGGGTGACGCCGCGGGCCCGGGGCGCACTGAAGAACGCGGTCGGCACGTCGGGGTCGACCTGGCTGACGTAGATCGTCTCGTCCCAGCCGAGATCGAGCCGCCACGAGCCGATCTGCGCGAGCCCGTAGCCCAGCGCGACCGCGGCCAGCAGCAGCGTCTCCCGGGGCGGGGTGAACCGGGGTCGGCCCACCGCGCCGGCGCGCGCGGCGTCGACGGCCGCTGGGTAGTCGGTCAGCACGGGTCACCTCTGTCGGAAGAACCGGGACGAACTCCCCCGTCACGTACCCGGTTCCTCCACGGTAACCCACCGTAAGAAGGGGGTTACCCGCGGCGCGCTGGGGTACGCCGTCCGGCCAGGTCCCGCTCGACCCGGTCGGCCGCCACGCGCACGCCGTCCTCCGAGCCGACCCGTACCGCCAGGTGCCGGGCCAGCCGGGCCGGGCGGTCGTCGTCCAGCAGCAGGCGCAGCCGGGCCGCCAGGCCCTCGCTCGAGATCCGGGCCAGCGGCATCCCGCCGACGGCGACCCCGAGCCGCTCCAGCGCGCGCGCCCAGAACCACTGGTCCGCGCCCTGCGGGCACAGGACCTGGGGGACGCCGCCCCGCACCGCCTGCGCGAGCGTGCCGGCGCCGCCGTGGTGGACGGCCGCGACGCACCGGGGGAACAACCAGGCGTGCGGTGCCTCGTCCACGACGAGCACGTCGTCGCCCAGCACCCCCAGCCATTCGAGGTCCGCGTCCGTCGCGGTGGGCGGGCGCAGCATCACCACCCGCCGGCGCAACCGGGACAGCGCGACCCCCACGGCCCGGGCCACGGCGCGCACCTGCGCGGGCACCATGCTGCCGAACCCGACGTAGACCGGCGGCGGGCCACCCGCCACGAACGACACGAGTTCTGGCGCCGGCGCCGGGTTCTCGGCGTCGAACCAGAAGCCGGTGACGTCGAGCCGCCCGGCCCAGTCCCGCGGCGGCGGGACCACCGACGGGCTGAACCCACCCAGCATCGGTCCGGAAACCCTCTCCAGATAACGGTTCACGACTCCGCGAGGCAGGTCGGGCAGGCCGAGCCGTTCGCGCCGCCAGGCGGTCACGGTGGGCCGGAACAGGGCCCAGGACGCCTGCGCATACACGTCATGGGTAGCCGCGTTCACGAAAGGCCCCAACCGGCGGCCGGACCCGAGCAGCGGGTCGCAGAAGGCCGTCGTCCGCTCCCCGGGTTGGAGGTGGAACACGATGTTCGCCGCGCCGACCGCCTCGGCCACGTGCGCTCCCACGCCGCCCATCACCGGCGCGAGCACCAGGTCGGCGCCCTCACCGGCGGCCGCTGCGTCGTCCAGCACCCCGCGCAGCAGCGGGTCGGTGACCTCGCGGAACCGCCGGTAGAACGTGAAGGGGTCGCGCGCCGCCTGCCACCGCTGGCCGGCGTCGCTGGCCAGGACCTCGATCGGGTCGAACCGCAGCGGCTCCACCCGCAGCCCGGCCGCCTCGACGAGACCGGCGTACCGGGCGGGCGCGAGCATGCGCACGGTGTGTCCGCGGGCCACCAACTCCGCACCCAGGGCGGCCGGCGGCTGGACGTCCCCCCGGGACCCGTAGGCGAAGAACACGATGTCGGCCACGAAGAGGTGGGTACCGCTCGCCCGGTTTCTGTGGCAAACTAATCGACATGGTGAGAACAGCGATGCGGATGCGGTGGGCCGGCTGTAGCCGGGCCGCAGGCCCCGTCGCGCCCACGCTCCCCTAGCGCGGCACCGAGCCTGCGGCCGAGACCCGAGCACTCGTCGTCCCGCAGATCTCGCAAGGAGTCACCATGAGCGTCACCTACCCCGCGCTGCCTCCCGTGCAGCCCCTGTCCACCCCCGCCGAGCTGGGCAAGCTGGCGACGGTCCTGGCCAGCCGCAGCGACCTGTGGGGGCCGCTGCTGCAGTTCGACGCGCAGAACCGGTGGTTCACCCGGTTCGGTGGCGGCGAGGGCTGGGAGGCCTGGCTGCTGACCTGGCTACCCGGGCAGCGCACCGGCCTGCACGACCACGGCGGCTCGGCCGGCGCATTCACCGTGCTGCTCGGCACCGTCCGCGAGGAGACCCCGCACGACCCGGTGGGCCGCACCCTGAACGCGCCCGACCTGCGCGCCTTCGGGCCCGAGCACGTCCACGACGTGGTCGGGGCGGGCGAGGGCCCGGCCGCGACCCTGCACGTCTACTCCCCCACGCTGAGCGTGATGCGCCGCTACGCCCGCACGCCGTCCGGCATCGAGCTGACGTCGGTCGAGCGCGAAGGGTCCGACTGGTAGCCCTCGAACTCGCGTCGCGCGGCGGGTACGGGTGAGCGGAGACCCTCACCCGCCGCGCGGCGCGTACATGATCACGGCCACCCCGACCAGGCAGATCGCCGCACCGAGGTAGTCGTAGCGCCCGGGCCGGAACCCGTCGGCGACCATCCCCCAGGCCAGCGACCCGGCCACGAACACCCCGCCGTACGCGGCCAGCACCCGCCCGAAGTGCGGATCGGGCTGCAGCGTGGCGACGAACCCGTACAACCCGAGCGCCACCGCCCCCGCACCCGTCCAGACGAGCCCCCGGTGCTCGCGCACGCCCTGCCAGATCAACCAGCAGCCGCCGATCTCGGCGAGCGCGGCGAGGGCGAACAGGGGAACCGAGCGCACCAAGGTCATGCCACCAGAGCGTATTCAGGAGCATGCTTGGGCGGGTGAAACCGTTCCTGCTGCTGGCCACCCGCGCCGAGGACGCCGTCGCCGACTCCGAGTACCGGCAGTTCCTGCGCTTCGGTTCGCTGGAGCCCGAGCAGCTGGTCCGGGTCCGGCTGGAGTCGGCGCCGCTCGGCGACCTGCTGCCCGGGCTCGACCTGACCCGCTACAGCGGGGTGATCGTGGGCGGCAGCCCGTTCACGTCGTCCGACCCGGCCGCCGAGAAGTCGCCCGTGCAGCACCGGGTGGAGCGCGAGTTGGCGGCGCTGCTGGACGACATCCTGAAGCTCGACATCCCTTTCCTGGGCGCCTGTTACGGCATCGCGACGCTCGGGCTGCACCAGGGCGGGGTGGTCGACACGACCTACCCCGAGGAGGCCAGCGCGGTCGAGATCACCCTCACGGAGGACGGGCGGCGCGACCCGCTGCTGGCGGGCCTGCCCGAGACGTTTCTCGCCTACGTGGGGCACAAGGAGGCGTTGCGTGAGACCCCGCCCGGGGCGACGCTTCTCGCCACCGGCGCCGCCTGCCCGGTGCAGATGTTCCGGGTCGGCACCCGGCAGTACGCGACCCAGTTCCACCCCGAGCTCGACGTGCCGGGCATCGTCGAGCGCATCCTCGCCTACCAGCACCTGGGCTACTTCGTCCCCGAGACGATCGACGTGCTGATCGAGGCGGTGAGCGCGGCCGAGGTCGTGCACCCGGCCCGGCTGGTCGCGAACTTCGTCGAGCTGTTCGCCGAGTGAGCTACTGCACCAGCGCGTACACGCGGTGCAGGACGTCGGCGAGGCTGCCGTAGCGCGCGCTGTAGGTGAACAGCCAGCCGACGGCCACCACGGGCAGCAGCGCGACGGCCAGCGTCGGCACCGCGATCCGCTGCCACCACGTGCGGGCCAGCACCACCGCGGCGGCCAGACCGACGAGAGCCATCACGAGACCGGGGTGACCGGGCCGCCCGGGTGAGAGGACGGCGTCCCGCACGCCCTGCCCGATCAGCATGGCCGCGATCACGGCCAGCCCGACGCCCTGCCGCCAGCCGGAGGCGGCGAACCACCAGGCGCCCCCGACGCCGAACACGACCCCGGCGGCCACCGCCGTCATCGACCAGAGCGTCACGACGAGCGCGTTCACGTGCAGACCCTGCTCGTGCCGCACCACGTAGTAGGCGGCCACCATCAGCAGCTCGATCGTGACGCCCGCCAGCACGGCGGCCAGTTCCACCGGGAACCGGCGACCGCTGGCCCAGGCCGCGAGCACCCCGACCGCGAAGGCGGGCAGACACCAGCCGGCGACGCTGTTGATCCAGAACATCCAGTTGTAGCCGAGGGTGTCCCGGACCAGCTGCGTGAACGCCCCGCCGCCGAGCCCGCCCACGACCACCACAGTCGCCAGCACCAGCCACCTGCCGCCATGACCGGCCCCGCGGCTGCGTGGTTCCGGCGGGGCCGGCGCGAGGTGCGCGGTGACGGTCATGGCGGTCCCCTCCGATGTGCCTGTCCGACGTACCTCGTCCGACGAGCCTTGGCGCCCGGGTCGACCCTCCTCGACCCGGGCACCGCCCATGGAACCGGTTCGGGTGTCAGGTGGGCATCAGCCTGCGGTCCGATCCTGCGGACCCGCTGGGCGACCGCTGTCATACGACGGTCTGACGCCCACCCCCCCCGTTGATCATGCGCAAACGCAGCATCGGGCCGCCGATCATGCGCAAACGCAGGATCAACCGCGCTCGGTCGCCACCCGAACCCCGAACCCGATCAGAGCGACGCCGGTCAGGCTGTCGAGCATGGCCCGGAACCAGCGTTTCGCGAGCAGCCGCCCGGCGCTGCCGAGCAGGGCGGCGTAGCTGTTCAGCCACGCGATGCCGAACACGGCGTGCAGCAGGATCAACCCAATCAGCGTCGCCGTGGCCGGCGCTCCGGGCGGCACCAGCTGCGGCAGGGGGCTGGTGTAGAAGACGCCGATCTTCGGGTTCAGGAGGTTGCCCACGTAGGCGGTCGGGAACGGGTGCGCGGCCCTACCGGTCGGCTGGGTAACGACGACATCAGTGGGGACGTCGGCGGGGTGCCCGCGGTAGGCGTGCCAGAACGCCTGCAGGCCGAGAGCGATCAGGTACGCCGCGCCGGCCAGCTTCACCACCTGGTACGCCCGGTCCGACGCGGCGAGCAGCCCGGCCAGGCCGACCACGGTCAGCGCTCCCCAGGTCAGGCACCCGGTGACGATGCCCAGGGAGGCCGCGAAGGCCGTCCGCCGGCCCCCGGTCACGACGGCCCGGGTGACCATGGCTACGTCGGGCCCCGGAGCGAGCGTCAACAAGGCCAGGGCACCGGCCGCGGCCAGCAGTGAGATCAGCACCCGCACAGCATCGCGCAGGAGGCTCGGCACTGCGGCCCCTACGCAGCGCGCTGACTTTGTCGGGGGCCGGTGGTCTACTCGGGGGCCTCATCGTCAGAGGGGAATGTCATGAGCACTCTCAACCCGTACCTGGGCTTCCGGGACAACGCCCGCGAGGCCATCGAGTTCTACCAGTCGGTCTTCGGCGGCGAGCTGACCGTCAACACGTTCGGCGACTTCGGCATGCCGGTCGACGAGGCCGAGTCGGGCAAGGTCATGCACTCGCAGCTGGAGACGCCGAGCGGCTTCACGCTGATGGCGTCGGACCGGCCGAACTACATGGAACTGCCCGAGGCCAGCAACATCGCGGTGTCCCTGAGCGGCCCGGCGTCCGACGAGGCGGAGCTGGCGGGCTACTTCGAGAAGCTGTCCGAGGGCGGCACGGTCGCCGTGCCGCTGGCCAAGGCGCCGTGGGGCGACCAGTTCGGCTCGGTCACCGACCGGTTCGGCATCGAGTGGATGGTCAACATCGCCGGTTCCTGAGTAGCCTCCGCCAGGTGGAGCTGCGCGACAAGGTCGTCCTGGTCACCGGCGGCGCCAACGGCATCGGCCGGGCCAGCGCCGAGCGGTTCGCGCGGGCGGGCGCGCACGTGCTGGTGGCGGACGTCGACGCTCGCGCCGGTGCCGAGGTGGCGGGGGCGGTCGGGGGCGCGTTCGTAGCCTGCGACGTGACCGATCTGGACTCGTGCACGGCCGCGGTCGCGGCCGCCGAGGAACGGTTCGGCGGGCTGGACGTGGCCTTCCTGAACGCGGGCGTCGCGCTGGGCAGCGACCTCGGCGAGGGCTTCGACCTGCTCGCCTACCGCCGGGCGATGTCCGTCAACATCGACGGCGTGGTGTTCGGCGTGCACGCAGCCCTGCCCGCCCTGAAGCGGCGCGGCGGCGCGATCGTCGCGACCGCGAGCCTGGCCGGGCTGACCGCGGCACCGGCCGACCCGGTGTACTGCGCGAACAAGCACGCGGTGGTCGGGCTCGTACGGGCCCTCGGGCCGGTGCTGGCCAAGGACGGCGTTCGGGTCAACGCCGTGTGCCCGGGATACGCGGAGACGGCGATCATCGGCCCGATCGAGGGGATGATCGCGGCGGCGGGCATCCCGCTGCTGACCCCCGACGACGTGGCCGCCGCGGTCGAGGCGATCCTGGCCGGAGAAGGCACGGGCGAGGCGTGGTTCGTCCAGCCGGGGCGTGCCCCGGCCCCCTTCGCATTCCGCAACGTGCCCGGCCCGCGTGACGCCGACGGCGGTCGCGTCGGGGGCGTGCCGGAGACGCCCTGAGGTTTCCGGATGCGGGTCCCGGCAGGACCGGTTGGATCGATGGGTGGCCCACACCCTGACCCGCCGCGCCGCCCTCGCGCTCCTCTCCTCGGCTCCGCTCGCAGCGTGCGCCGCCCCCTCGACCCGGAAGTCGACCGGCCCGACGGGCAGCGTCGCGTCGTCGACCGGGCCGTCGCTCGACCCGACGGGCTTCGCCGACCTGGAGCAGAAGCACGACGCCCGGCTCGGCGTGTACGCCGTGAACACCGCGTCGGGGGTCGATCTGGCGTATCGGGCCGACGAGCGGTTCGCCTACTGCTCGACGCTCAAGTCGTTGCTGGCCGGGCTGGTGCTGCAACGAGCGGACCTGCCACTCGACCGGCGCCTCCGGTACCGGCGCGCGGACCTCGTCGACTACTCACCGGTCACCGAGAAGCGTGTCCGTACGGGCCTGACGGTGCGCGAGACCCTCGACGCGGCACTGCGGTTCAGCGACAACACGGCCGCCAACCTGCTCTTCGACCAGCTGGGCGGGCCGGCGGCGGTACAGGCGGGGCTCCGGGCGATCGGCGACGACGTGACGCACGTCGACCGCCGCGAAACGGAGTTGAACGAGGCGCGGCCGGGCGACATCCGGGACACGACGACGCCCCGCGCGCTAGCTGCGTCTCTGCGGGCCTTCGCCGTCGACGACGCCCTACCCGCCGACCGGCGGGCCCTGCTCAACGACTGGATGGCTCGGAACACGACCGGTGACGCACTGATCCGGGCCGGAGCGCCCGAGGGCTGGCGCGTCGAGGACAAGACCGGTGCCGGTCGGTACGGCACCCGCAACGACGTGGCCGTGCTGCGGCCGCCGTCCGGGGCGCCCGTCGTCCTGGCGGTGATGACCCGCAAGCCCGACGCGGACGCCGGCTACGACGACGCCCTCGTGGCGGCCGCCGCCCGGCTGGTGAGCGAGGCCCTGACGGGCTGAGCCCGGCCTCGGACTCGGCTCAGGCCGGGCCGGACGTCACGCCACGCGGGTACCCGTGGGCGGAGCCACGTTCGCGAACCGGCGCGACGGTGTGGTGAGGAACAGCCCGGCCGCCGCGACCGGGATCAGCAGCGCGCCCATGAGGCTCGTCGTGCCGCCGTCGATCGCGGCGTTCTCCCAGGCGGCCAACGGCCACACGGCGAGCAGCGCGACGACCAGCAGCCAGGACCGCGGCGCCGGGTCCCACCACAGGTTGCGGGCCGCCCACAGGTGGAACGCCCCGGCAGCGGCGAAGAGGACGACCATCACGAAGTGCAGGAACGAGCCGAGGCCGAGCACCAGGGTCAGCAGTTCCAGCAGGTGCGGCAGGACCAGGAGGACGACCAGGACCAGGCCGACGATGGTCGAGGCCGGGGGTGTCTGGAGCTCACGAGTCCGCATGGCGGCACAGCATTCCCTATGGGGAGGTTACGTGTCGCCATTTGGTGCGAAAGTTCCACGATCTAAGGTCGTTCCGTGCCCGACGACGCGCTCCTCGCCTACTCACAGCGCGCGGCCGAATACGTGGCGCTCCTGGGTTCGATGGATGCCGTGCACGACGACGACCGTGCGCTCATCACCCGCTGGGCCACCGAGCTCGACGGGCCGGTGCTGGACGCCGGGTGCGGGCCCGGTCACTGGACCGCCCACCTGCAGGGGCTGGGCGTCGACGTCGAGGGACTGGACCAGGTCTCGGACTTCCTGCGCCACGCCCGGAAGGCCCACCCCGACACCAGGTTCCGGCTCGGCACCCTGCAGGCGCCCGGCGTCCCGCCCGGGTCGTTGGCCGGCGTGCTGGCCTGGTACAGCCTGATCCACCTGCCCCCGCCCGAGCTGCCCGACGTCCTGGCCGGGTTCCGCGCGGCGCTCGCGCCGGGTGGTGGGCTCGTCGTCGGTTTCTGTCGCGGCGAGCGGCTGGAACCGTTCGCCCACAAGGTGACCGAGGCCTGGTTCTGGCCGCCCGACGAGCTGGCCGGCCGCCTCGAGGAGGCCGGCTTCGCCGTCCTGGAGAAGCACCGGCGGGACGACGCCGGGCAGCGCCCGCACGGAGCGCTCGTCGCACGCCGGGCCTGAGTTCAGACCGTGATCGAGGCGAGCCGCTCCTTGAGGAAGTCACCCGCACCGACCGGCGGGTACACGGTGGGGCCGGCCAGCTCCGACGGGAGCGTCTCGACGACGGTCCACGGGTCGGCCTCGTGGAAGAAGACCAGGGAGACGAGTTCCTCGTCGGCGTCGCGGGGATCGGGCGGCAGCACCCGGTGCATGGTCGAACGCCAGCGGTCGCCGGACCAGCGGGCCAGAAGGTCACCGGTGTTGACGGTCAGCGCACCGGGTACGTAGGGCGCGTCGATCCACTCGCCGTCCAGGGTCTGCACCTGCAGGCCGCCGTACCCGGGTTCGCGGTCGAGCACGGTCAGGGACCCGAAGTCGGTGTGCTGGCCGATCCGGAACTGGCCCTCGGCGGGCTCGCCCACGGCGGCCAGGGAGGGGTACCAGTTCACCACCACCGAGTAGGGCGGACAGGCCGAGCGTTCCGTGAAGAAGCCCGGTTCGAGACCGGCGGCCAGCGCGAAGATCTCCAGCAGGTCGTCGGACAGCTCCCGGGCCGCCGCGGCGAAAGCCTCGCCGTAGCGCTCGAACTCGGGCACCTCGGCCGGCCAGACGTTCGGGCCGTACCACTCGTCGTGACCCGGGACCGGCGGTTCGAACGTGGCCCCGAAGCGGTAGACCTCCTTCAGGTCCGGTGGTGCCTCGACCCCGGTCGCCCCGGCGTGCGACTCGTTCCCGGGCGGCGACCACCCGCGGACCCCGACCGGCGCGGCGTACGGCCGCTTGGCGTCGTCGTCCGCCCGGAAGAACGCCTTCCCGGCCGCCCGCAGTCCTCTGAGCACCTCGGCCGGGACCCGGTGGCCGGTGACCAGCAGGAAGCCGATCTCGCTCAGCGCCCGGTCGACGGCGGCCACGACCCCGGCGCGGGCGGCCTCGTCGCCGGAGTACCAGCCGGTGAGGTCGATCAGAGGGACGGTGGCGGGCATGGGCGGCCTCCTCGGGTCATGGACGGCGTCAGGGGGCGGGCGAGAACCGGCGGTGGACGAGCCGCTCGAGGCGACCGAACAGGGCGAAGACCACGAGCGAGACGGCGACGATCACCAGCGCCGACCCGAAGGCGCGCGGCATCTTCAGCAGCGAGTAGGCGTAGGTGAAGTCGACGCCCAGACCGGCGCGACCGATGAGCGACTCGGCGACGACGGCGGCCACGACCGAGGAGCCCGCGGCGATCCGCAGTCCGGTCGCCAGGTGCGGCAACGCGCTCGGCACGACGACGGAGGTGAACAGGCTGCGCCGGTCGGCGCCGAAGGCGCGGGCCATGTCGCGGTGCCCGGCCACCGCGGCCGCCAACCCGGCCCGGGTGTAGACGAACCCGGGCAGCAGCACCATCACCGAGGTGATCACCACCACGGTGCCACCGGAGTAGCCGAAGACCCGTGCGAAGAGGGGGAACAGCGCGACCAGCGGGGTCGCGGCCATCAGCACCAGGCCGGGTACCGCGATCCCGGCGACGACCGCCGACCACCAGCACAGCACGGCGAGCAGGACGGCCAGGCCGCCACCGATCGCCAGCCCGAGCCCGGCGGTGACGCCGGTGTGCCCGACGGCGGCGAGGTACGCACCGGGGTCGCCGCGCAGGTCGTCGAACACGCGCTGCGGGCCCGGCGCGACCAGGGGCGAGACCTCGCCCAGGGTGATCCAGGCCTGCCACGCGCCGACCAGCACGACGACGAAGAGGGTCGCCTCCACGACCGTCCGGACCGGGTGGGGGCGCGAGGGCGGCTCGTGACCGGCGATGGTCGAGCCGAACCACCGGCGCAGCAGGAGACCGATCAGGGCGAGGGCGCCGTAGGCCGCGAGGCCACCGGCCGCGCAGAGGAGGGCGGCGGCCCAGAGCGGCTCCGGACGGGCGTTGCGCATGCCGCCGACCAGCAGCACGCCGAGACCGCGCTCGGCGCCGTACCACTCGCCGAACACGGCCCCGGCCAGGGCGGCGGGCGCCGCGAGCTTCAGCCCCTCGACCACGAGCGGCAGCGACCGGGGCACCTGGAGCGTCAGCAGGCGCCGGAAGCGCCCGGCCCCCAGGGACGTGAACCACTCGTGCGCGGCCCGCGGCGAGGCGGCCAGTCCGCGGGCCGTTCCGACGAAGATGAGGAAGAAGACGGCGATGGCCGCGATCGCCACCGGCCCGGCCCCGCTGCCGGCCACGAGCAGGACGACCGGCCCGACCGCCACCCACGGAGCCGAGTTGGCCAGGGCCGCAACGCGATCCGCGGAGGCCCGCAACGGCGGCACCTGGTCGGCGATCAGCGCCGCGAGCACCGCGAGTCCCCCGCCGTACAGCAGTCCCTTGGCCGCCGCCGTGAACGTGGCCTCGGCCGCGCGCCGGTACACCCGGGGATCGTCCAGCAACGGCCGCACCGCCTCGGCCGGGGTCAGGACGAACCCGTCGGCCAGGTGCGCCCGCCCGGCCAGCTCCCACAGGGTCAGCAGCAGCATGACGCCGGCCAGCACGGAAAACCGCTGTCGGGTGGGCTTCTCGCCCGCGAACCTCACGCGACCACCGCCTTGCCGCGCTCGTGCTCGGGGAACACGTCGGCGTAGGTCTCACCGGCCACGTAGGGGAACCGCTCGGCCAGGTCGTCCGGGACGTCGACGCCGAGGCCCGGGCCGTCGGGCACCCTCGCGGTGCCGTCGGTGATCGCGGCCAGGGCCAGCGCGGGTTCCACGGCATCGATGAGCGGCTGGTGCGGGTCGATGTCCCACTCCATCAGGTCCAGTCCGGCGGCCGTGGTCCAGTGCAGGTTGGCGGCCAGGCCGACCGCCGTGGGCCCGCCGACGTGGGGTACGACCCGCACCCCGAACCCGTCCGCGCCGGCGGCCACGTCGAGGCAGGCGCGCAGCCCGCCGCAGATGGTGGCGTCGGGCTGGAAGATCGAGGCGGCGCGGGTGCGGGCCAGACGGGCGAAGGTCTCGGGGGTGTACACGCGTTCGCCGACGGCCACGGGGACCGGGCTGCGCGCGTTCAGCCACACCAGGTCGTCCTCGCGGTGCTGCGGCAGCGGCTCCTCGAAGAACCAGACCCCGAGCGGGGCCAGCGCCTCGGCCACCCGCAGCGCGGTGCGGGCGTCGTGGAACCAGTAGGAGTCGACGCCGATCGCGACCCCCTCCCCGAGGTGGTCCCGGACCGCCTCCACGGTGGCGACGTCGTCCGGAACCGAACGTCCGAGGCGCACTTTGACGCCCCGGAAGCCGGCCGCGACCGCCTGGCCGAAGTAGTGCGCGTGCCACTGCGGGGTGGCCTCGAACATCGTGGTGCCGGTGCCGTACAGCTCGATCGGGCGGGCCACGGCACCGAGCAGTTCGCAGACCGGCGCGTCGAGGGCCTTCCCGGCCAGGTCCCACAGCGCGATCTCCACGGCCCCCACGGCCTGGGCGCTCAGGCCGTCGCGGCCGAGGTAGCCGTCGAGGTGCGTGTGCAGGTCGAGGGTGCGGGCCCGGATGTCCCGCGCGTCCGCCCCGATCAGGGCGCCGGCCACGACGTCCCGCACCACGGCGGCGAACACGGTCGGGTAGCTGTACCCCCAGTTGGTGCTGGCCTCGCCCCAGCCGACCAGGCCGCCCTCGGTGGTGACCCGGACCAGCGCGAACGAGCGCTGCATCGGCGGGTCGCTCTTGCGGTAGCCCAGGATGACGGGCTCCACCGCGGCGATCGTGGTCGACCGGGACGACACCATCAGGCCTTGGCCGCCTGCAGGAAGGACATGTCGACGAACTCGCTCACCGGCGGCAGGTCCTTCTCCCCGGCCGCCTCGTACCCCTTGAACACCTTGTCCTGCATGAACGTCGGGTCCACGGCCAGCCGGTCGGCCTCGGGGGCGAGCAGCTCGATGTACGCAGGATTGGCCGCGGTGGCGTACTTCTCATCGATCTTCGCGTCCGGACCGGCGCCCTTCACGGTGGCCGACACCCCGGCCGCCGGGTCGGCGACGTTGTCGTCGATGCCCTGCAACAGCGCCTTCAGGAACCCGCTGACGGCCTCCTGATGGGAGTCGAGGTAGGACCGGCTGGCGAAGATCAGGTCACCGTACGAGGGCAGGCCGAAGTCCGAGAACGTGACGGCCTTCGTCTGGACGCCCTCCTGCCCCAGGGAGATCGGCTGGTTGGTCGAGTAGGACGTGATGACGTCCATGTCGCCCTTCACCAACGGCTGGGGGTCGTAGCTCATCGGCACGAACGTGTAGTCGGGCTTCATCCCGTTGGCGGTGAAAACGGCGTCCAAGCGGGGCTGTTCGCCCTGGTGGCCGCCGATCTTCTTGCCCTTCAGGTCGGCCGGGGAGTTGATCGGGGTCTTGGCCAGCCAGGTCAGGCCGTACGGGGACTTGGCGTAGGTGGCCGCGATCACGACGTAGTCGCCACCCTCCTTGTTGGCGTTGATGATCTGCAGCTCGTCGCTGGAGACGCCCATGTCGACCTTGCCGGCCGCGATGAGTTGTGTGACGGCGGGGGTGTTCTCACCACCAGGCACGAGTTCGGCCTTGACCCCGTTGGCCGCGAAGTAGCCCTTCTGGTCGGCGAGGTAGTAGCCGGCCCACTCGACGTCGTCCACCCAGTTGAAGCCGAACCGGACCGTCGTGGTGCCGCCGGAAGCGGCCGGCTCGTCGGCACTCCCCCCACCGCAGGCGGCGACCAGGGCGACGGCTGTGGCCAACGCCGCAGCCGTGGCGGTCCGGCGCAGGCGGCCGGAGCGGGACAGTGAACTCAGCTGCGGTGCCATGGCGGGACGACCTTTCCCGGAGACCAGATAATGTTGATGACAGCAACATCGACCTGGTCCATTGCACAGGAATGTGGCTGGGGTTACGTCCGTAGAAACTCGGAGCGGACCGAATCAGGCAGACAGGGAGCCGCGGGTGGACGAGACCGAGCTGCGCCGGCGCCTCGGCGCGGTGATCCGCGCCCGGCGCAAGCAGCACGGGCTGACCCTGGTCCAGCTGGCCGCGGCGGCCGCCCTCTCGCACCCGTTCCTGTCCCAGCTGGAGCGGGGGCTGGCCCGGCCGAGCATGGCCTCGCTGCACCGCATCGCCCAGGCCCTCGGGACGACGCAACCGGCCCTGATGTCCCTCACCCTGGGCGGGACGGGCGCCCAGGTCGGGCTGGTGCCGGCGGGTGAAGGCATCCCGGTCGAGAACCCCGGCGGCTCGGCCCGTTCGCTGGTGGCGGGATCGCGCGCGATGTACCCGATCCTCTTCGAAGGGGCACTGGGCACGTTCGGACCGAGCTACGCGCACGAGGGCGACGAACTGATCTACGTGTTGGCCGGCACGATCGAGGTCGAGGTCGAGGGGCAAGGCCTGTTCACCGTCGCCACCGGGGACACGCTCTACTACCCGGGCTCACTGGCGCACCGGTGGCGTGGCGTCGGCGAGGAGCAGGTCCGGGCCCTGTTCGTGCAGCAGGGCGGCGGTCCGAGCGAGCCGCACGACTGACGTCACGGCTCACTTCACGGCACCGAAACAACCATCCCTCAGTGTTGAGCACATCAACATTCAGGAGGTCAGGTGACGGCACCCGAGGTGGTCGTGTCCGGAGTCGGAAAGACGTACGGACGGGTCCGGGCCCTGGACGACGTCAGCCTCACCCTGCGTCCGGGCACGCTGACGGCCCTGGTCGGTCCGTCGGGCTGCGGCAAGTCGACGCTGCTGCGGATGATCGCCGGCCTGGAGGACGTGACCAGTGGCACGGTACGTATCGACGGCGCCGAGCCCGAGGCACTACGGGCCCGCGGGGACATCGCGGTGGCCTTCCAGGACGCGTCGCTGCTGCCCTGGCGCAGCGTGCGCTCGAACGTCGCCCTGGCCCTCAAACTGGCCCGGCGACCGGCGGCACCCGACCGGGTCGACGAGCTGATCCGGACCGTCGGTCTGGCCGGGTTCGAGACCGCCCGGCCCGCAGAGCTTTCCGGTGGCATGCGGCAGCGGGCGGCGATCGCCCGCGCCCTGGTCACGGAACCGAAGCTGCTGCTGCTCGACGAACCATTCGGGGCGGTGGACGAGCTGACCCGGCGGCGGCTGAACGTCGAGCTGCCGCCGCTGTGGGCGAGGAGCCCGACCACGGCGCTGCTCGTCACGCACTCGATCCCGGAGGCCGTGCTGCTCGCCGACGAGGTCGTCGTGATGAGCGACCGGCCCGGTCGGGTCGCGGCCCGGGTGTCGGTGCCGATCGAGAGGCCCCGGCGCGCAGCGCATCTGCACTCGCCCGAGTTCCACACCCTGGTCGACGAGGTGGGCGATCTGCTCGGCGTCGACCGGGAAGTCTTCGAGGAGGCCACGCAGTGAGCCCGAAGGACGTCGTCCGCAGCTACCACGAGGCGCTGTGGCGCGACGGCGACCTCGGCGCCGTCGAACGCTTCTGGGCCCCCGACGCGAAGGTGCACATGACCGGCTTCGAGGGCACCGCCGTCGATGTCGTGCACGAGGACGTCACCCGCTACTTCGGCGCCTTCACCAACATCGACACGTCCATCGAGGACCTGCTCGGCGACGGCGACAAGGTGGCGCTGCGCTGGGCCACCGCCGGCGACCACGTCGGCCCCTACGGCGACGTCCCGGCCAGCGGCAAGCGGATCACGATGCGCGGCGTCGACGTGTTCCGGGTCGAGGGGGAACGGATCGTCGAGTGCTGGTCGATGTGGGACGGGCTCGACGTGTACGACCAGTTCGGGCTCCTGCCCGAGGGTCTGGCCTGACGTTCAGGACGCGTGGGCGAGCACCGTCGTCCCGCTCCCGGCACTCAACCAGGACTCGAAGTCGGCGGCGGGCATCGGTCGCGCGTGCAGGTAACCCTGCGACTCGTCGCAGCCGAGGTCGCGCAGGATGGCCAGTGTGGCGACGTCCTCGACGCCCTCCGCGACGAGCCGCATGCCGAGCCGGTGGGCGAGCTCGACGGTCCCGGCCACGATCGCCGTCGTCCGGTCGTCCGCGAGAAGCCTGGCCACGAAGGACTTGTCGAGCTTCAGCTCGCAGGCGGGCAGGTCGTTCAGGTAGCTCAACGACGAGTAGCCGGTGCCGTAGTCGTCGATGCTGATCGCGAAGCCGCGGGCCCGCATGGCCCGCATCGTGGCGATGGCCAGTTCCGGATCGGCCATCACCGACGTCTCGGTGATCTCCAGGACGAACGAGGCCGGGTCGACGCCCTGCGCCACCACGTCGTCCAGCAGGTTCAGCAACCCCGGTTGGGCGAGGCAGCTGGTCGACAGGTTCACCGAGATCCGCAGCGAGAGACCGGCTTCCCGCAGGGCGTACCAGCGCCGGGCCGACTCGTGCACCACCCGGGTGGTGAGCGCCCCCATCAGGCCGTTGCGCTCGACCAGGTCGAGGAACCGGTCGGGCGGGATCAGCCCGTGCCGCGGGTGCAGCCAGCGGACCAGCGCCTCGGCGCCGACCACCGCACCCGAGCCGAGCTCGACCTGCGGCTGGAAGTACACCTGCATCTGCTCCAGCAGCGGTGAGTCGAGGTCGAGCACCTCGCGCAGGTCCTCCAGCAGCTGCAGCTGCTCCTGGGCGAGCGCGTCGACGCTCTCGTCGAAGCGGGCCACCCCCTCGCCCGACGACTTGGCCCGGTACATCGCAGTGTCCGCGCGCCGCATCAGCTCCGTCGGGTCGAGCCGGGCACCGTCGGAGGCGGCGATGCCCACGGAGGCCCGCACCCGCAGCGGTCGCCCCTCGAAGTCCCGGTAGGGGGCCGAGGCCACGACCAGCCGGCGCCCCACCTCCAGCGCGCGTTCCCCGCTGGAACCCGGCAGCAGGACGGCGAACTCGTCACCGCCCAGCCGGGCCAGCCGGGCCTGCTTCGGCAGGGCGGCCCGGAAGATCTGCGTGACCTGGCGCAGCAGTTCGTCGCCCACCGAATGTCCGAACCGGTCGTTGATCAGCTTGAAGTCGTCGAGATCGATGATCATCAGGCTGGCCGGGGTACCGCGGCCGACGACCCGTTCCAGGTCGGCCAGGAGGGCGCGACGGTTGGCGATACCCGTCAGCTCGTCGGTCATCGCCTGCGTGCGCGTGGTCTGCAACTGCTCGAGGTCGCGCACGGTGCGGAACATCCGGGAACTCGACCCGATCACCGCCAGTGCCGCGTAGGCGGTGGTCAGGCGATGGCCACCCGACCCGAAGCCGGCCAGGACGAGGAGCCCGACGGCGAGCGCGACCACACCGAGCGCCGCATCCGTGGGCGTGTTCCGCGCCGCCTGCTGCGTCCGGTGGACGCGGATCGGCCTCGCCGCGGCCAGCACCATCAGCGAGACCGCCAGGAGGGCGGTGGACGCGGCCGGGACGTGGGTGCCGGCCGGGCCGAACAGGCACGCACTGATCGGCCCGAACATCAGCAGCAGGCCCGTGAGGAGGAGCCACATGCGCGCGTCGCCGAACAGGTCCGCCAGGTTGGCGACGGTGAGCAGGCTGAGCACGAGGATGATGGCCACGGAGAAGCCTCCGACGGCCGCCTGGTGCTGGAGCTGGTCGATGAGGGTCTCGGCACGGCGCCCGTCCGGTAGGGCCAGGTCGATGATCGCCATCAGCACCAGCACGGCGCTCAGGCCGTTGAGCCAGTCGTCGGCATTGAAACCGGTGGTGTGGATCTTGCTCCAGCGACAGATGCCCTGGTAGACGAAATGCGCCGCCACCAGGGTGCTGGCGCCGAAGACGAGCACGCCGGCCCGCAGGACCGACGGGGTGGCCCCGAGCAGCCCGACCGGGACGAGCGATCCGAAAACCCCGGCCAGGATGACCAGGACGCCCGTCAGCTGGAACCGCCACACGCCGGCCTCGCCGTCGGCTCCCCGCAGGTCCCGCAGGAGCCGGACGGCCACCACCGCGACGGCACCCGCCATCGGCAGCGTCAGCAGGGCGATCAGCCGGTCGGGGCGGTGGTCGGCCAGGTTGGCCATGGGGACGACGGTGGCGAAAAGGGCACTGACCAGGCACAGCACCAGCGCCGGGCGCACCCGCCGTGCCGTAGCCGCCATCACCCGATCCGCCCGCTTCCGACCCGTCCGTGCCCACACGTGCAGGCCTGTCGACACGCCTGTCGGTTGTGGTTCTTCGTTGTTGAGGCGCCAAGCGGGTGCAGATCAGCCTTCGGCGATCATGAACCGCCCCGGGGTTCGTCAGTTCGGTGAACCCCACCCGGCGGTAGACCTCGTGCGCGTCGCCGGTGGCCAGGAGCACGCGATTCAGGCCGTAGGGGCGCAGCTCGTCCAGCACGGCCGCGACCAGCCAGGTGCCGACGCCCCGGCCACGGTGCGCCCGGCCCACGTACACGTCGCACAGCCAGGCGAACGTCGCGCGGTCGGTGACGATCCGGGCGTACGCCGCCGGCCCGCCGTCCGGCCCCAGCACCGTGAAGTTCAGCGACCCCGCGATCGCCGCCTCGACCTTGTCCCGGGTGCGGCCCAGGGCCCAGTAGGCGTCGGTGGAGAGCCATTCGTGCAGGAGATCGACGTCGACCCGCTGCGGATCCGTCGTGAGGGAGTACCCGTCCGACGTCTGCATGGACCCAGTCAACGGCGCGCCCGGCGATGCTGGGCGTCGAGTCGCTCCGCCGTCGCGTCGACCTCGTCGAAGAGGTCCACCCAGGCATCGACGTCCTCGACGAGGTCCATGTCCACGCCGCACTCGCGCTGTCGTCGCCGCGTCGCCTCCTCATCGAGAGGCGCCGTGGGGTAGGCGAACGGGTCAACCCCGAGCCCGCGCACGTACTGCTCCTGGAAGCGGTCGGCCTTCAGCTGGACGAAGCGGTTCACCTCGTTGAGCATCAGCCCGTCGGCCCGGCCCACCTGGACCCAGGTCTCGAACAGGGTGGCCAAGTCGGTTGCGGCGCGGACAGCGGCGAACGCCTCCTCCCCGATCTCGTAGCGCCACACTTCCCCCGCGTGCGATTCGGCCAGGACGACAGTGAAGACCAGCACATTGTTCGTGATCACGGGGATCTGGGCCCGCCAGGGGAAGGGGGCCGGCCAGGCCAGTTCCAGGCCGAAGAAGGCCTCCTTGGCTGTCGAAGGCCAGTCCATCAGGTACGTACCCTCAGGCAGTACAAGTTGCCCAGACCTGACGTACGAGTGCAACCAGGCGACCTCGGCCGGCACCGACGGGCCATCGTAGTAGCGCGCCAGGCGCTCGGCGGGGACGACATCGTCGGAGCCGGGCACCGGCCAGTCCACCCCCAGGGCCTCCACGATGCGCCGCCAACCGTCCGCAGCGCCCTGTAGAGCCTGCAGGTCACCCATCCCCCAAACCTCCTGCCTAACCTGCCTAATCAGACACCCGGCCCGTGGCACATCTCGGTGGCGTTGTCGTCGCCCACCCGGAAGCCGAAGCTGGGTCCGCCAGCCGCCACCCAGGACGGTATCGGGATGATCAGGAACTCGTCGTTGTCGTCCACCTCGCACTTCCTGTAGAAGCTGGAGATGTCCGTACCTTGGACCGAGGCTTCATTGTTGGGGACCGGCCGGAGGCTGGCGCGAGCACCCGAGAGGTTGGCCGCCTGGTTCGTGCTCTTGAAGGGGAACTCGTCGCAAGCCTGCAGCACCCGTCCTGTGCACTCGTTCGGGACGAACGGGGGCGCGTCGTACCAGGCGGCCGAGAATCCCGCGCCGGTCAACGCCCGATGCTTGGCGCTACGAGCGGGATAGAACCACGGCACGCGCTCAGGGTGATCGAGCCCGACCGTGGGATAGATGGTTTCGGTGATGTGCTTGCCGGTCTGGGGCATGAGGCGAAGCCCGTTCTTCGACACGCTCGTGGCTCCGGGCACGTAGATGGCGAAGCCGTTGCCGCAGCCCGTGCTGGTACTGGTGCTCGACAACTTCTGCTGGGCGTTGCACGCCTGGTCGATGGTCCGCCGCAGGTCCGCGTCGGTCGAGTCGTTCCAGGCGAACGGCGTCGCGTTCGTCGCGAACTGGCGCGTGGCCGTGATGATCTGCGCGTAGATCTGAAGACTGTTGTAGTACAACCCCTTCTGGTCATACCACTCCTCATAGGTTGTGAAGTCGGTGCGGTAGTCGATGTTGTATTCGAGGATTCCCAGGATCGCCGTCGGCTCGCCGAGGAAGATCGACTTCACGGTGTTGTAGACGGCGACCGCGAGGAGGAGCGCGCCACCTACCCAGGCCAACGTCGCCAACGCCGCGCCGGCTGTGAGCAGCGCCGGAGTCGACGCCGTGAGTTCCCCGGCCGCCAGGAAGGCAACGGTGCAGGCACCCCCTTGGCAGGTCGAGGTGGGCGAGAGAGACTTGCGACCAGTCACGTTGTCGATCTGCGGACCCTGACCGGGTGGCGCAACCTTGGCGGCCAGGTCGGTGACGTCGTCCTCGCAATCGATTCTGCCGTCCTCCTGCGCCGGGAGAACCTTGTCGACGCACCGGGTGTCGGCCGGCTCGTAGCAGCCGGTGAAAATGGTGCGGGAACCGGCCGGTACCGGCACCAGCCCTCGCTGACTAGGCGAAATGTAGACCGAACCACCGGCCCCGGCACACTGTCTGCTCTCACTGGCGATCTGCTCGGCCGTGTCCTCGGAAACCGGCGGTGTCACGGTGTCCGTGCGGAACTGAGATGCTGACGTCGTATCCGGCCAGGCCGAAGTTGTCGGTGGCGGCATCCCACGAGGCGACCGCTCGGGCGTCCGTCACCCCGGATATACCCAGCCCTCGCACGTTGCCCGGCGCGATGTGATCGGCCACGGTCACGGGCCGGTAGACATGCCCCCGAATGAGGTCGGTCTCCTGGGCCTGTACGCACAGATCCTGGGTTCCGAGCCGAGTAGGTCGCAGCTTGGCCTTCCAGCTCTTGAGCCATACCCGGTAGTCGCCGGTGGAGCCGAGTCCGCCAACGGTCACGTCGGCCTTGGCGGCGGTGACGCGGCCGACCGAAGCATTCAGGAACTTGGCTTTGAAGGCCAGGACGCCTGAGAGGGTGATCTGCCCGTTCGCGTCGACCGCCGCCTCCGCACCGACCGCTGGGCGCTCCACGGCCAACTGCGTCTTCACGTTGTACGGGTCGTTGGCGAACGTCTTGCCGTTTCCATCGGTTGCGATCCACGCGCCCGGATCCTTCTTGACGTAGTCGCAGGGAAGGACGGCCTGGGCTAGAGACTTCACAGTGGCCGCCGGAGTGGGCTCAGCGGCATTCGCGGTCCCGTCGCCGACGACAAGAAGGCCGGCCAGCAAGCTTGTACCGGCCACCAGAGCGACGGCAGCGCGTCGCGGGAAATGGATGATCCTCACAATTGCCCCCCGCAGTTGTAATTGGGACAACTGGATCGGCAAGGGGTTCCGGCGTCAAGACCCGCCGTCCTCGCTCCGGCGACTCCTCGAATCACACTGTTCGACCAACGACGGAAGACCCGGGCGAATAGGTGCCCGGGTCTTCCGTCGATGGTGGAGCTGAGGGGACTCGAACCCCTGACCCCCTCGTTGCGAACGTCGTCATCCCGCTCGGCGCCCTTCCCGCCGAGGTTCAGACGATGTCGTGTAGTGCGGTAACGCTGCCATGAGGTACCGCCGGGGGCCGGACGGGGTCGGGGGGTCTGCTGACGATCCACTGACGCCGGGCTGCCCCTAGCGGCACCCCTAGCGATAGCCCTCCGCTAGCCCGGCGCCCGGGTGAGCGCAGCCCGCCTCATCAGGGGCCTAGCGATGCTAGGCCGCTAGCCGGGCGAGCCCACAGAGCCGCTCAGAGCCGTTCTGCGGCCACGGAAGACACACCCCGCCGCCGAGTAGCGTTGACGCCGCCGCGAGCGTCGTAGGGAAGGATGTGGGGCATGGAGCCCGATACCGCTGCCGAGTGGTGGACCACGACCGACGTCGCGCGGTTCCTAGGCGTCAGTGTCGCCACGGTCAGCAGCTACCGACGGCGCGACCAGATGCCTCAGCCGGATCAGACGGTGGGCCGCACCCACATGTGGAAGCCCGGCCGGATCGTGGAGTGGCAGTCGGCCAGGCCGCGCCCGAGGCAGAAGGCAAGCACCGATCAGTAGCGCCAGGGCTGCCCCGTTCCCTTGTACTCGGAGACCGGAATAGGCGCGTCGCCGTCGTCCATCCGCTCGCGGTAGAGCTGGCCGCCCAGGTGGTCAATCTCGTGCATCACCAGCCGTGCGGTTCCGGCATCAAAAGTCGTGATGTGCATAGACCCGTCGAAATCCTGATGCTGAACCTCAATAGACGTCGGACGAGGTACCAGCCCGCGCACGTCGAAAAAGCTTAGACAGCCCTCGTATTGCTTATCGGTGGTCCGCGATTCATCAATAACCCGAGGGTTTATCAAGACGATGTGATCACCCTCGGGCGTTTGAACTATCGCGGCAGAGCGACCGATGCCTATTTGTGGGGCCGCAATACCCATGCCCTTCTTGAACTCATGAACGGCCGCAACCCGATCCATGCTGGACCGCAATTGCGCGATAACCCGACGGGCGTCCTCAGATTCACGCGGCAAGTCGAAATCGGTCGACTGCTCGGCCAGGATGGGATCTCCGTCCTGGACAATCCCTAACGCCGCCATCTGCTCGCTAGGTGATTTCCGTGCCGACACCGGGGCCTCCGTTGGTGTTGCCTTAAACGACCATTCCAAGCGATACCGAGCGTGCAGCGGCGGGTCTTCCGTGCTCCACGAGAACAACGCACGTCCGTCATCGACGTTCCTGACGATTGCGGTTCTGAATGCGACCGACGCACTAGCCATCGTCGTTTCCTGACCCCATACGACCGGCGAGAGCTCCTCCGGAAAATCGAGCCCGACGCTTAGCCGCCGAGTCGGCAAACGAACGGCTCTCTGGAACCACTGTCCCCATTTCGTATCGGCAACGCTGTACGAGTAGACGATCTCAGCAGACTCCCCGGGATAGAGAGGGAATTTGCCATAGTCATTCTCGAATAGCAGCCAGATTTCTTTGAAGGCGTCCCGGTCGTGCTGCACCGTCCAGCGCATCGGGTCGCCGTCGGCGTTGTGCGCCACGAGCTGCAACTCATCCCAGGTCAGCGGGTCGCGCCGGTAGTGGGCGTTTGAACGCTCAGGGTCGCCCGGGAAACGATCCACGCTGATCCTGATGAGGTAGCGGGTCAGAGGCTCCGTGCCGCCGTTAAGGATGCGGCGACGTTGGGTGGCCGTGTAAACCCCGTCGTCGTAACGAAGTTCGGCGTGGTCATGCTCGACCGTGACGACGGAAGGGACGTCGGACAGGGCAGGCGCCGGCCGTCGGGGTTCTGCCAGCTGCTCCGTCCCGGACGTCCGCGACGTCGTGCGCCAGGCCCGCATCAACGCACCGCCCGAATTCAGGATCTGCTCTGCGCGCTCGGCGAAGCTGCGGGTTGCCTTCTCGCCACCGGTCTCGATCTTGGATATGTAACTCCGGTCAAACCCCATGAGCGAAGCGAGCCGGGTTTGCGAGTGCCCACGAATGTCTCGCCAATATTTGAACTCGCTGATAAATGCGTCTCCGCTTTCGTCGCGCTGCATTTCCCGGCGAACTCCTCCGTGAGTGTGAGTGACTCGTGAGCGAGTCTGCCTCACCCTGACCGCACACGGCATCGGGGCACTTCCATCGACACCAGACGGCAGGTCGAGGGTTCCGGCGACACGACGCGGCACCGGTTGACCTTCTACTAACTCAGTTAGTACGGTCGTGTGTTGATGGCCCCGGCGGGCGGCAACCCGCCGAGGCCAGCGCATCGGCCGTCTGGAAGGAGACAGTGATGCAGGTCAAGGCTATCCCCGCGCCGCAGGAGGCGCGTAGCTCCGGGTTCCCGTCGTCGGGGTTCTTCGTGTCGACAAGCCGCAACGTGGCGTCGCACACGATGGATTTCGAGGGCCAGGACTGGCAGACCCGGACCCCGAACGTGTCGGCGTGGGTCGCGGTCCCGATCGAGCGTGACGTGCTGATCGCGGCGTGCTTCGTGGAGGCCGGAGGCGAGACGGCGGAGTCGTTCGCGGCGATGAGCGACGACGAGGTTCGGGAGTGGGCGGTCGGCGCCGTGCTGGCCGAGGCCCGAGCTGCCCGCCGGGAGATCGACACGGAGGCGTTCCGGTCCGGCTACCGGCTTAGCCGTGACCCGGGCGAGGTGGAGTTCTTCGCGGTTGTGGCTGCCCGGATCGATGAGGCGTTCGGGTTCGCACCGCCGACGGCCGGTGTCCCCGCCGTCGTGCCGCCCGCACCCCAGCGGCCCGAGTCCGCGCGACACGACGCCCGCTCCGGTCGGTCCCGACGCCGTTCTCCGGTCGCCGTCCCGGCCTGACCCAAGCCTCGGGCCAGCCCGTCACTGGCTGTAGCGCGTCGAGTCGTTAGCAACGGCGTTAGCAGGCCGGTCCGGCTAGCGGCTGGGCACTGCTAGCGCTAGCACCCGCGCTAGCAGCCCACCTCATCCCTGGCCTGGCCTGTAGCGGCTAGCGGCCTCACCCCCTCAACTCGCCTGACCCCCTGCGGAGGCTCCTTCGTGGACACCAGCCCGGCACCTACTACCGCCCGCCCCGAGGGCCGGAACCGCTCACACACCGTGATGCCCGGCGGCCTAGAGGCTGCCCCGATCACCGCCGTGTGTGCTCCTAGGCATAGAGGCCGGTCTAGGACGACCGATCGTGCCCTGAGCAGGCGCCTAGGACCTAGAGCCGCCGACCCCGCTGACGCCGGAAACCGGCTCTGGGCACGGGTTCCCGCGCCCGGCACGGGTCTAGCTCTAGGGGCCGCGCCGGACGCGCGTCGTCACCCGGCACCCGCCCTTTCGGTCACCGCCTCCGCGCAACGCACACCAGTCCGACCGCCCGGGCAGCTCGCACCGGTGGGAGCCGCCCCAGACCGGACCGCCGTCGCGGCGGACCAGACCACGGACCAGACCACGGACCAGGGCGGGCGCCGCAAGGCGGCCCGGCCGAAGGAGGTTACGACCCGATGAGGACCGAGACCGGACCCGTCGCAGCCGACGTGGCAGCGACGTCGAAAGACGCGACTGGGCCGCAGGTTCCGCCGCTGCGGGTCGTGAGCGACCGGACCACGAACCTGCCCACGGGCACACCAACCGGAGCGGACATCCTGCACGCCCTGGACGCCCGGGACGTGCTCGACCGACTCCACGCCGACCACGACACAGCCGACACCCGTGCCGGTCACGAGGTGGACAGAAACTCGGCCACCGCCCCGGACAGCGGAGCGGACGTGGCGGCCGGTCGTCGGGTGGTGTTGACCCCGGCCAGCGCGGTCAAGCTGCGGCCGGTTCGCTGGTTCTGGGACGGACGCATTCCGGCCGGATCGATCACCGTCGTCCCCGGCCGGGAGGGCATCGGTAAGAGCCTGCTCATGGCATGGCTGGCCGCCTGCATCACCCGGGGCGAGCTGCCCGGCGCGCACCTCGGCCGACCCCGCGCAGTCATCTACGCCGCGACCGAGGACTCATGGGCGCACACCATCGCGCCCCGCCTTATCGCGGCCGGTGCCGACCTGGACATGGTGTATCGGGCCGAGGTCGAAACCGTCGCCGGACAGACCGCTTTGACGCTGCCGACCGACTGCGAGGCCCTGGCCGTCGAGATGCACCGGCTCGGCGTCGCGCTGCTCGTGGCCGACCCGCTGCTGTCCCTCATCCACGGCGCGATCGACACCCACAACGACCACAAGCTCAGGTCGGCGCTGGAGCCGCTGGCCCGGCTGGCCGACTCGACCGGATGCGCCGTCGTCGGCCTGGCGCACTTCAACAAGTCCAGCTCTGCCGACCCGCTGACCCTGATCACCGGCTCCCGGGCGTTCTCCGCCGTGGCCCGCGCAGTCATCGCCGTGGCCCGCGACCCCGAAGCCGAAGACGGCACATGCGTCCTGTCCCAGGCCAAGAACAACCTCGGCCGCCTCGACCTACCGTCCCTGACCTACCGAGTGGAGACCGCCGAAGTCGCCACCGACGAAGGGCCGGCCTACGTCGGCCGCCTCACCTTCACCGGCGAAACGACCCGCAACGTCGCCGACATCCTCGCCGAGACCAACGACCCCGCCGCCTCCGGTGGCAGCCGTTCCGACGGTGGTGAGGCCGACGCCTGGCTGGCCGACTACCTCGGCCAGGCCGGGCAGGCCGCCCGCGCCGACGTCATCAGGGCCGCCAAGGCCGACGGCATCCCTGAACGAACGCTGAAGCGTGCTGCCAACCGGGCCGGGCAGCGCGGCGACCTGGCCTCCGACGTCGCCGGGTTCCCCGCCCGCGCGGTCTGGCGATGGCTGAAACACCCGGGAGTTGGCGGGGCGGGTTCGGAGGTCAGCGACGGTCAGCTCACCCTCACCGAGCCGTCCGGCCAGCCCATCCAGTCGGGCCAGTTGGGCCAGTCGGGCCAGTTGGGCACGGAGGCAGGGCACGGCCCAACCGTGGCCCGGCAGGCGCCGCCCGAGGACTCCCGGCGGGTGACCTGACGCCTCCGTGACGCAGCAGTCGGGCCAGGGAGGCCACCTCTCTGGCGACCCTGCCCAACTGGCCCAACTGGCCCGACTGGCCCAACCGCCCGCCCACTCCCCACTGTTTCAGCCGCTCTCCGGAAAGGACCCGCCACGATGCGCCACCACGACCAGGCCACCACCGCGACCGCTCTCCAGGACCAGGCCGAGGCCGCCGCCCGGCAGGCCAGCCAGGCCCTGCGAGACGCCGCGCTCGCCGACCCGCACATCACCTACAGCTCAGGCCGCGCTCCGCTGTGGGTCGCCGCCCAGCTCGCCAACGTCTACACCGCCGTCCGGGCCGGGACGGCCACCTACTGCCCGCACATCGACGCCCACCACCCGCGCATCGTCCACGCCGCCGTGTGGGCACCCGGCCTCATCACGTGCACCGACTGCGTGCCCGAGCTCCTGATGCCCGACCCGATCGAGGACGACATCTGCGACCGCTGCCACCAGCTGTCCGACCGCCTCCACCCAGGCGCCATCGCGGGCGGCCCCCTGCTCCTGACCTACGGCCTCTGCCCGCCCTGCGACGCCATCGTCAACCAGCTCCCGGCCGCCTAGCGGTCAGCTCGAAAACCTCACTCCCCCAACGAAAGGAACCCGCAATGACCAACGTCGTCCCGATGAACAACAACAGCGCCGTGTACACCGTCGAAGAGGTCAAGGACCTGCTCCGGATCGCCCGGGGCGCCGCCTACGCGATGGTCCAGAACGGCGAGATCCCGGCCAAGAAGATCGGCACCCGGTGGGTCATCCCCAAGGCCCGCTTCCACGCCTGGCTCAACGACCTGCCCGAGGCCAGCCTCGAGGACATCGCGCGCGAGTTCCTGGCGCGGCGGCCGATCAAGGTTCTCGAGGTGGCCGAGGACGACGACAAGCACACCGGGCGGGGCGCCTGATGGGGCACATCGTCAAGACGCCAGCCGGAACCTTCCGGGCCAACTGGCGCGACGACACCGGCCGCCAGAAGGCCAAGAACTTCCGCACCAAGAAAGAGGCAGCAGGATTTCTCGCCCAGGTCGAAAGTGCCATTCACCGTGGCCTGTACGTCGACCCACATGCCGGTCGACAGCTATTCGGCCCGTATGCCGAAAAGTGGCTGAGCGCACGTTCCACCGAAATGACCACCGCAAACCGTGACCTTTCCATGATGCGTACGCACATCCTGCCGCGTTGGCAGGAAACACCGCTCGGAAAGATCGACCACTCTTCCGTGCAGCAATGGGCAGGTGAATTGGCGACCAAGCGGGCGCCGGCCACCGTCACGGAATGCGTGCGCTTGTTGTCCGGCGTTCTACGGTCGGCGGTTCGGGACCGGATCATCGGACAGAATCCCTGTGAGGGGGTGCGAATTCCCAAGCGCCGCAAGCAGGACCATGAGGGAAGCATCATCACCCCCACCGTTCTACGAAATGCGTTGCTTCCGGAAATCCCGCACCGTTATCGAGCCTTAGTCGCTGTCGCCGGAGGAACAGGACTCAGGTGGGGTGAATGCCTCGGCCTGCGGTGGTCAGCGATCGACATGGAATCCCGAACCATTTCCGTGGTCCGGGTGATGATCGAAGTATCCGGACACGTCACCGCCAAGCCGTACCCGAAATCCCGTGCCGGTCGGCGTTCGGTTCCGATTCCGGGGTTCGTCTATGACGCCTTGGTCGAGCACCAGACCGCTTATCCGCCTGGACCCGGAGGTGAGGTGTTCACCAACCAAGCGGCGGGGCCACTGCGTCGGTCGATGTTCCGACGCCGAACCTGGCGGCCCGCGCTCGTGAGGGCCGGGCTCCTCGGCCGCGTCGAGCAGACCGGCACGGCGGAGAGCTGGTCAGCCGCCTGGCCGCGCGCCGACGGCAGCACCGGGACCGCTTCGTTCCCGAGCGAGCGGCAGGCCGTGGCTCACGTCGTCCGGGAAGCCGACGGAGGGCTCAGGTTCCACGACCTGCGGCACTCCTACGCCACGTGGCTGGTCTCCCGTGGGCTGCCCGTCAACGACGTCCAGCGGGTCATGGGCCACGAGAACCCGAGCACCACTCTCGCGCTCTACACCCACCAGTCGGGGCAGGCCGATGAGCGGGTCCGGGATGCTTTCGCTGACGATCCGCTGACGAACGACGAGTGATTCCGCCAAACCACCGCAGGTCAGGACCGTCGGAACCGGCCCTGACCTGCGGTGGAAGTTTGTGGAGCTGAGGGGACTCGAACCCCTGACCCCCTCGTTGCGAACGAGGTGCGCTACCAGCTGCGCTACAGCCCCTTGAAGCCCGACGAATCTACCATCGACCCTCCACCGCAACCGAATCGGCTCGCTGATCGGCGGTAGTGCCGGATTCGACCGAGTGAAACTCGTTGAGATGCGGCAGCGACGGCGATCTTGCTTCAGCCGTTGACCACCCGGCGCGGCTCCTCCATGGCGAGGATGCGCTCGATGTCGGCGGCGGTGCGCGGCAGCGAGCCCCGGGCCGAGGCGGACGCGGCGGACGCGGCGGGGGCCGCCGGGGCCTCGTAGGGGGCGGGCAGCGGACGCCGGACGGCGGGCTTGAGCGTGTAGGTGGGCGGCGGCACGGGCACCGGGTCCCACGTGCCGGTGGCGGCGGCCGCGGCGGGACGACGGACAGCCGGCTTGGTTGCGGCCGCAGGCTTGGCCGCGGGGCGCTTGGCGGGGACCCGCGAGGGGCGGGCGGCGAGGGCCTCGGCGGTGCGGACGCGCTCGGCCAGCAGGGTGATGTGCTCGTGGCTGCGCACGGCGGCGACCCGCCCGGCGATCAGGTGCAGGGCGAGGAGCACCCCCACGGGGGCGGCGGCCCAGGACGGCGCGTACCCGGTCAGCGAGAGCGACCCGGCCACGGCCGTGACCGCAGCGAGGAGGCCGAGCACGCGGACCCGGCGACCGGCGGCGCGGTGCGAGGAAGCCATGGCGAAGTGCAGTTCAGCGGCCGCCGCGGCGGGACGGGCCGCCACCGGCAGCGCCTCGGGCTTGGGCCGCTCCACGACGGGTGTCGTGGCCGGCGCCTCGACGGGTGCCGGCGTCTCGTCGACGGCGGGCGGCTCGGCCTTCTCGACCACCGCGGTCGCTGCGGGCGAGACCCGCGAGGTGCTGGCCGCCGTCCGCGCGGCGCGGGACAGGTGCGGCCGCTCACCGGGGATGAACAGCAGCTGCCCGTCGGTGTCGACGACGAGCTTCGGCGAGGCGAGCACCGGACCGCCGGACCGGTGCGGTCGGCGCGCGGTTCGGCGGCGAGGCGAGAGCAGCCGCAGGCGCGCGGAGTCACGGTCGCCCGTGCGCGAGTCGGCCAGGACATCCCGCCGGCGGACCCAATGCGGCACGAGATAGGCAGCCCACACCCCCACGATGGCGATCAGGGCAAGGCTGCTCGGCTCCACACGGTAAACGGTATGAGCAGCGGCGGAACCGATCACGCACCGTTCACGGCGTGTCGCCCCAGGGTCGTACGTAACGATTGTGACCACGCAGCGTACGAGTCACGTACAACTCAAGCAGAGTCCGGATTTCCCCGCGTGGCGATCACCCTCTGGGCCCGTCTCCAGCGCGTGAGCAGTCCGCCGGGCACGTCCTCGGGAGTCAGTGCGAACGTGGCGTGGTCGCGCCAGGCGCCGTCGATGTGCAGGTACTTCCGCCGGATGCCCTCGGGCCGGAACCCGAGCTTCTCCACCACCCGCAACGACGCGGTGTTCTCGGGCCGGATGTTCACCTCGAGCCGGTGCATGCCCAGCCCGAAGAAACAGTGGTCGACCATCATCGCGACGGCGTTCGGGGTGTAGCCGTGCCCGGCCGCGGCCCGGTCGATCCAGTACCCGATCTGGCCGGAACGCAGTGAGCCCCAGACGATTCCGCTCACCGTCACCTGGCCGACGAGGCGGCCGTCGACGTCGATGGCCAGCGGCAGCATGCGCCCGGCGCGGGCCTCCCGGTCGAAGCCGCGCAGCATCGCGCCGAAGGTCAGGGAGCGCCCGACACCCTCCGGGTGGGTGGCCTCCCAGGGCGCCAGCCAGTCGACGTTGGCCGAGCGGATCGACGCCCAGGGCCGACCGTCCCGGCGCGCGAGGGGCCGCAGCGTCATCGGGCCGTCGCGCAGCTCCACCGGCCACCCCGCGCCGATGCCGACCTCAACCATGGTCGACCCCGCGCAGCTGGGCCACGGCATGCACGAGAACATCACGCAGCACGGACATCCCGTCCCGGCAGCCGCCCGTCGACCCGGGCAGGTTCACGATCAGCGACGACCCGGCGACCCCGGCGAGCCCGCGCGACAGCGCCGCCGTCGGGACTCCCGCGGCGAGGCCACGCTGCCGGACGGCGTCAGCCAGCCCCGGAACCGGTCGATCGAGCACTGCTGCGGTCGCCTCCGGGGTCGAGTCGGTGGGCGACAGTCCGGTGCCGCCCGTGGTCAGTATGACGTCGTACCCTGCCGCGACGCCCGCGCGCAATGCCTCGGCGAAGGGTTCACCGTCCGCGACGACGACCGGACCGTCCACCGTGAAGCCCAGGTCGGCCAGCCCCGCGGCCAGGATCGGCCCGCCCCGGTCGGGGTAGACGCCCGCCGCCGCGCGGGTGGACGAGGTGATCACCAACGCCCGGCCCACGGGTTCAGCCGGTGTCGCAGCCGGTTCAGTCACGGGTCCAGTCCCCCGACCGGCCGCCGCTCTTGGCCGTCACCCGGACGTCGGTGAGCGCCGCGAGCCGATCGACGCCCTTGATCATGTCGATCAGCGCGAGCCCGGCGACCGCCACGCAGGTCAGCGCCTCCATCTCCACGCCCGTCCGGTCGGCGGTGCGCACCGTCGCGGTGATCGCCACGCCCGCATCGGACACGGTGAGGTCGACGGCGGCCGCGTGCACGGCGACGGGGTGCGCGAGCGGCACGAGGTCGGGGGTCTTCTTGGCGGCCTGCAGCCCGGCGATCCGGGCCACCGCCAGCGCGTCCCCCTTGGGCACGTCGCCGGAGCGCAGCAACGCCACGGTCGCGGGCGCGCAGGTCACGAAGCCCGCCGCCGACGCCTCGCGCGCCGTGACCGGTTTCGCCGACACGTCCACCATGTGGGCCGCCCCGGTCGCGTCCAGGTGCGTGAACTCAGACATCGGAACCCTCGAGGAGGTAACACTCCAGCTCGTCACCGAGTTCGACGGACGTGACGTCCTCGGGCACCACGGCGAGGCAGTCGGCCGACGCCAGCGAGGCCAGCAGGTGCGAGCCCGGCCCGCCCACCGGGGTCACCGAGTACCCGTGCGCGCCGTCGGCACTCAGCACGCCGCGGGTGAACTGCCGCTTCCCGGCCGGCGACGACCACGCGCCGGCCGCCCGAGCCGTCACGACCCGGCGCCGGGGCACCCCGCCCGACAGCACCTGCAGCGCCGGCCGGACGAACAGCTCGAACGAGACGAGCGAGCTGACCGGGTTGCCGGGCAGCGTGAAGATCGGTGTGCCGTCCACGGTTCCGAAGCCCTGCGGCATGCCCGGCTGCATCCCCACCTTCTGGAACGAGACGGTGCCCAGGCCCGACAGGACCTCCTTGACCACGTCGTACGCGCCGGCCGAGACGCCACCGCTGGTGATGAGCAGGTCGGCCCGGGCGGCGGCCGAACGCAGAGCCTCGAGGACGGCGGGGGCCGAGTCCGTGACGATGCCGCCGTGCTCGGCCTCGGCGCCGGCCGACCGGGCCGCGGCGACCAGCCCGTACCCGTTCGAGTCGTGGATCTGCCCGGGCCCCAACGGCTTTCCCGGAGGCACCAGTTCATCACCGCTGGGCAGGACGACGACCCGCGGCCGCGGGTGCACCCGCACCCGGTCGCGGCCCACGGAGGCCAGCAGCGCGACCTGCGAGGAGGTGAGCCGGGCCCCGGCGCGCAGCACCACCTGACCCGCGCTCACGTCGTCCCCGCGCAGCCGGACGTACTGGCCCGGGGTGGGCGCCCGGTGCACCACCACGTGATCGACGCCCGGGTCGGTCCACTCCACGGGGACGATCGCCTCGGCACCGGCCGGCACCGGCGCGCCGGTCATGATGCGCACGGCGGTCCCCGGCGCCAGCGCCGATGCGGCCGAGGCGCCCGCGGGCAGGTCGCCGTCCACCGGCAGAACCACCGGCAGGGTGCCGAGATCGGCCAGCCGCACGGCGTACCCGTCCATCGACGAGTTGTCGAAGAGCGGTATGTCGAGCGGGGACTCGACGTCCTCGGCCAGCACGCAACCGGCCGCCTCGAGCAGCGGCAGCGCGTGCGGGGCCGGCGGCATCAGCGCCGCCAGGCACTGCTCGAGGTGAGCGTCGACCGACTGCATACCCGGCTGCACCACGGTCAGTCGGGCAGGCCGGGCACGAAGTCGCGCAACCACTTGCGCAGGTCGGGCCCGAGGTCCTCGCGCTCGGCGGCCAGCTGGACGACGGCCTTCAGGTAGTCGAGCCGGTCGCCGGTGTCGTAGCGGCGGCCCGAGAACACGACGCCGAACATGCCGCCGCCGACCTCCTGCGGCACCTGCGCGAGCTCCTGCAGCGCGTCCGTCAGCTGGATCTCGTTGCCCCGGCCGGGCTTCGTCTCCTTCAGCACGTCGAAGACCCGGGGGTGCAGCACGTACCGGCCGATCACGGCCAGGTTGCTGGGCGCGTCGGCCGGGTCGGGCTTCTCGACCATGCCGGTGATCCGCACGACGTCGTCGACGGAGGTGCGCTCGATCGCCGCGCACCCGTACATGTGCACCTGCGAGGGGTCGACCTCCATCAGCGCGACGACGCTGCCACCGGTGACCCGCTGGACGCCGATCATCCGGGTCAGCAGCTCGTCGCGCTCGTCGATGAGGTCGTCGCCGAGCAGCACCGCGAACGGGTGCCGACCGACGTGCAGGGCCCCGCACAGCACGGCGTGCCCGAGGCCGCGCGGGTCGCCCTGCCGGGTGTAGTGCAGGTCGGCGAGAACGTTGCTCTCCTGCACCTTCTCGAGCCGGTGCCGGTCACCCTTGGCCTCGAGTGCGGCCTCGAGCTCCCAGGCCCGGTCGAAGTGGTTCTCCAGAGACTGCTTGTTCCGGCCGGTGATCATCAGGACGTCGTCCAGCCCGGCCCGCACCGCCTCCTCGACCACGTACTGGATGGCCGGGCGGTCGACGACCGGCAGCATCTCCTTCGGCGTGGCCTTCGTGGCGGGCAGGAAGCGGGTGCCCAGCCCGGCGGCCGGGATCACGGCCTTGGTGACCGGGGGGCCCGCCTCGCCGGCGCCGGCCGGGTTGAGCCCGGCCAGGGCGGCGAGGTCGGCGGCGATGTCCGAGGAGGTCATGTCAGTGAGGTTACCCAGCTTGGGGCACTCCGCTCGGCCCAGTGGTCAGGTCGGTGTCGTGTGATCTGCGCGCGGGGGGCACGGAGGCCGACCCCGTACCGGCGGCGGACGGCGGGACGGCGTCGGCCGCCACCCAACGGTTGCGGCCCTCGCGCTTGGCCACGTAGAGCGCGGCGTCGGCCGCCTCCAGCACCTCGGCCGCGGTGCGGCCCTGCCGCGGGAACGAGGCCACCCCGATCGAGACCGTGACCGGGCGGGTCACGTCGCCGACCCGCACGGGTTCGTCCCGGACGGCGCTCAGCACCCGGGCCGCGACCCGGCACCCGCCGTCGGTGTCGGTCTCGGGCAGGACGACGGCGAACTCCTCCCCGCCGTAGCGGGTCACGGTGTCGACCTCGCGCACGCAGCGCTGCAGCCGGTGCGCGATCTCGCGCAGCACGGCGTCGCCGAACGCGTGCCCGAGGGTGTCGTTGACCTGCTTGAAGTGGTCGAGGTCGAGCATGAGGACGGTGAGTGCGCGGTCGAACCGGGTGGCCCGCTCGACCTCGCGGGACAGCGTGGTCGACAGCAGGCGGACGTTGCCGACACCGGTCAGGGGGTCGGTCACCGACAGCCGCCGGGCCTCCTCGTGCTGGCGCACGTTGGCGATCGCCGTCCCCGCGTGCTCGGCCAGGGCCCGGACCCGTTCGAGCGCGCGGGCGTCGAATCCGCCGTCCCGGCCGGGGCGGGCCAGCGCCAGGACGCCGACCAGCTCACCGGCCGCACGCAGCGGCACCGCGACCGCCGCGTGGGGCTCGTCGGCGAGCGACAGCTCCTGGACGTCGACGGTCTCGAACTGCGGGGCGGCGTAGGCGGCGGTGGCGAAGGGCACCAACCCGTCGGCCAGAGCCTGGCCTCCTCCCCCTGCGACGCAACGTCCGCGCTCGACCAGCGTGGCGGCGTCCGGCAGGGCGACCGTGTCGCCGGGGTGCTCGGCCAGCAGGATCAGGGCCGCCGCCGAGCGGGTGCCGTGCAGGGACGCCGAGGTGACGGTGTCGAGCAGTCCGTCGAGGTCGTGGGTGCTGGCCAGGGCCAGTGAGAACCGGTCGAAGCTGGCCGCGAGTTCGGCCTCCTGCTGTTCCAGCCGGCGCAACGCGACCTCGGGCTCGTCGCCCCGGCGGGACCGGCGCAGGAGCAGCGGCAGGGTGCCGCCGAGCAGCGCCAGGGCCAGGAGGCCGAGGACGAGCGCCGTGGTGTGCCGGTCGGGGACCGGGTCCTGCGCGCGCACGGCGTAGGGCACCCCGGCGGCAGGCGGGCGGACCGCGAAGGCCGTCCCGGAGCGGACTCCGACGGCCCGGGAACCCTTGTCCAGCAGGGAGAGCGAGCCGCTGGAGCCGATACCGGAGCGCAGTGCCCGCAGCGCCGCGTCGTCCAGCGGCACCCAGACCGTGACGCTGCCGACCAGGCCGTCGTCGGCGGTGTTCACGGGGGCCGACTCGGTCAGGCCGAACGGCTTGCCGGGCTGGCCGGCGCGGCCGAGGGAGCACGAGCCGCCGTAGCCGGCCGCCGCGGCGGGGGCCCGGCCGGCCGCGGCTCCGGCGACGGAGACGGGTTCGGTGCCGTCGGTGTCGAAGACCGCGACCGCGCTGTCGGGGCGGCGGGCGGCGGCGCGCTGGGCGGCGGCGTCCGCGCCGAGCTGGTTCACACCGTCGTAGGCGGTGGCGTAGGCGGCCACCTCGCGGGCCAGCGCGGTCACCGCGTCACCGACCGCCTCGCACTTGGTCCGCAGGGCCAGGACGGCCGCGTCGGCGTCGCGGCGGGCGGTCGCCTGCGCGGCGTCGCGGGCCGCGCGCGGGCCGAGCACGCCGACCGCGAGCGCGGCCAGCACCAGGGGCACGACGATCGCGGCGGCCACGACCCACTTCACCCTCTGCACGACGCTCTGCACGGCCCGCGGCCTCCTTCCGTGGATCTTGCGGTGGTCTTGCCGTCGTTCTCCCCGGGCTGCCACAGTCGACGGACCAGAGAAGACAACCATATGTATCCGGTTACACACCGAGAGTAGCGTGAATGTCCGACTCGGAGCTGACACCGAGCAAGCTCGCGTTGCGCCGGACCGTGCAGGCCCAGCGCAGCCGCCGCACCGCCGACGAACAGGCCGCGCTGGCCCGGCGGCTGACCGCGGTGGCGCTCGAGCTGCCCCGGCTGCGGGCCGCGACCTGCGTCGCGCTGTACGCCTCGATGAGCGACGAACCCGACACCGTCCTGCTGCGCCACGAGCTGCGCCGGCGCGGCACCCGCGTGCTGCTGCCCGTGATCGCCGACGCGACCACGCTCGACTGGGCCGAGGACGACGGGCGGCTGGCCACCGCCGCCGTGGTGAACAGCGTGCGCTCGATCGCCGAACCCTCCGGCCCGCGGCTGGGGCCGGAGGGGCTGGGCGCGGCGGACGTCGTCATCGTGCCCGCCCAGGCCGTCGACACCAGCGGGACCCGGCTCGGGCGCGGGCGGGGCTACTACGACCGGGCCCTGGCGCACGCGGCCCGGGGCGCACTGGTGGCCGCCCTGATCCACGACGACGAGCTGCTCGACGCCACCACGACGCCGGTCGCCCGGGAGGCGCACGACCATCCGGTGCAGGCCGTGATCACGCCCACCCGCTGGTTGTACCTGCAGTAGTCCGGCGGCTCAGCCCTTGCTGAACCGCTGTTCCTCGCGGCTGGCCTCCTGCACCGCCTGCTGGCTCGCCGGCCACGCGAAATCCTTGTTGGCGAGCCAGGTCTCGATCTGGTCGTCGTAGTGCTTGTCGCCCGGGTGACCCGACTCGCCCGTCTGGTTCACCCACCGGGAGTGGTCGAAGTTGTCCAGGTCGACGACCATCCGCATCGATGGCGCGGCCACCACGTCGAACGTGCCGGACGACGCGTCCCAGGCGAAGGCGTCGACGATCGACGACCCGCCCGGCGCCTCGTAGGGCCCGCGGTTGACCAGCTTCTGCAGCAGGCCCGGCGTCCCGTCCGCACCCAACGGCGTCTGCTTCAGCTCCAGCCGGTGCAGCCGCCCCCACTGCCACCGTTTCGGCTCCTTGCCCAGCGTCGCCGTCAGCTCCAGCCGGGCCTCCACCAGGGACCGGCGCAGCACCTCGTCGCGGGTCTCGGTGACGTCGGGCGTCTTACGGTCGTCCCACCACTGGTTGCGCGGGTTGTCGAGTAACGAGGAGACGACCGCGAACCAGCGGTCCCCGCCGTCCGGCCGGAACCCCTCGGGCAACTCGTCGGCGAAGGCCAGGTCGAGGATGTTCGTCCAGACCACGTTGAAGTAGGCGGCGGCCGCGGAATCCGTGGGCTGGGTGTAGTCCCAGCCCTTCAGCAGATCGACGGCCTCACGGTAGAAGGGGTCCGTCACCTTGATCTTCAGCAGGAGCGGCACGAGCACGGCGGCGATCCCGTTGCGGGTGTCGCCCTGGACCGCCTGCATGTCCGCCACGGTCAGGCCACCCGGGCTGCGCTTGGCCGCCGTGGTCAGCAGGTCCTCGATCCGCTGCGACCGGTAGCCGTAGTCCCAGTCCTTGGTCAGCACCGGCGTCCCGTCCGGGCCGGTCACCGCCTGGTTGGCCGCCACGATGTAGTTCTGCGGCGGGTCCTCCTCCCACGGCATGTTCTTGGCGGGCACGGTGCCGGTCCAGTCGTAGGCGGAGTCCCAGCCCGGGTGCGGCCAGGTGCCGTCGACGGGCACCGTGGACGACGCGCGACCGGGCCCGCGCACCGGCACGGTGCCGGTCGACTGGTAGCCGATGTGCCCGTCCACGTCGCCGTAGACGAAGTTCTGGCCGGGCGCCTGCAGTTTCAGGACGGCGGCGCGGAAGCTGGTGAAGTCGTGCGCGACGTCGACCGCGAACAGCCCCTCCATCGACGTCCCCGGCGTGAGCGCCGTCCAGGCCAGGCTCACCGCGTAGTCGGTGTTCCGGTCGTCGTCCTCCCCGGGCACGGGCGCGGACCGCCCCGCGTCACCGAGACTGGTCAGGACGTCGGACAGCAGCGGCCCGTGCCGCGTCCTGCGCACCGTGATGGTCACCGGGTCGCCGCCGGCCACCTTGATCTGCTCCTGGTGCACGCTCATCGGTTCGAGCTTGCCGTCGTACTCGACCGAGTTGCCGGTGACCTTCTCCAGGTAGAAGTCGGTGACGTCCGGCGCGAGATTGGTCATCCCCCAGGCGATCCGGTCGTTGTGACCGATGACGACCCCGGGCAGCCCGGCGAACGTGTACCCCGATACGTCGAACGGACAGGACGTGGTCACCGTGGTGCAGTGCAGGCCGACCTGCACCCAGACCCCCGGCATCGATGTGGCCAGGTGCGGGTCGTTGGCCAGCAGCGGCAGCCCCGTCGAGGTCAGCGCACCGCCGACGACCCACGAGTTCGAGCCGATCCCGTCACTGTTCGCGCCGAGCAGGTCAGGGATCGCGTCGACCGCGGCGTCCGCGGCGGCGAACGCCCGCTGCACCCCGGCGTCCTCGAGCGAGGACGTCTTCCACTCCGAGGTGTCCGCCGGCTCGGCCGGTGAGGTCGGGGGGTGGCTCGCCAGGGTCGGGCCGGCCAGCGCGGGGTTGGCGAGGGACGACGACAGCTGCGCGGTCCCGCTCGACGTCCCCGCGGAGCCCGCGGTCTGGATGATCGGCGAGTGCTGCGCGTAGTCGTACGCGGGGAACAGCTGGTTGACCCGCTTGATGTCCCGCACGGTGGAGACGGCGCGGGCCCGGGCCAGTTCCTCGTCGTAGTTGCTACGCAGGTCCCAGGCCATCGCCTTCAACCAGGACACGGAGTCCAGCGGCGTCCAGGCCTCGATCGGTTCCAGGTCGTTGGCCCGCGCCAGCACCGTGTAGCTGACCGACAGCTCCGACGGCGAGCGGTCCTTGATGTAGGCGTTCACGCCGTCCGAGTACGCCTGCAGGTAGCCGCGGGTGGTGGCCGGCAGCTTGGCCAGCTCCTGCTCGGCGACGTCCCGCCAGCCCATCGTCCGGATCAGCGCGTCCGCCCTGAGCGCGTCGTCGTTCCTGCCGACCAACTCGCTGAGCCGGCCCGCGGTGACGTGCCGGCGCAGGTCCATCTCGAAGAACCGGTCCTCGGCCTGCACGTAGCCCTGCACGCGGAACAGGTCCTGCGGGTTGCTCGCGTACACCTGCGGGACGCCGCGCGCGTCGCGGTACACGGTGGCCGTGCCCGTCATCCCGGGCAGCTTCACGTCGCCGCCGCGGTCGGGCAGCGGCCGCCGGACGAGGACCAGCGCACCCCCGCCGACGACCAGGACCGCGGCCACGACGACCGCCACCGCGACCAGGGCGGTGACACGGACAGCCCGGCGACGAGTCACGCGGGAGACTCTAGCCACTCGGGCGTGCACGTCCGGTCGACCGTTAGGGGAACGATAAGATTCACAGTCTGACGTGCGGGAGAGGTGACGGTTGACGGTCGAGCAGCTCAACATCGCGCTGCTCGCGGGCCCCGTCGTCCTGCTCGCCGCCGTCGCCGCCGTGCGGGTCTCCGTCGGCAGCGGCTTTCCCTCCCTCCTGCTCTACCTGGCCCTCGGGCTCGGCATCGGCGAGCGCGGGCTGGGCGTGCAGTTCGACGACGTCGACCTCACCGCCGCGCTCGGCTACGCCGCGCTCGTGCTGATCCTCGCCGAGGGCGGGCTCACGACCCGGTGGACGACGGTCCGCGCCTCGGTCGCACCCGCCGCCCTGCTCGCCACCCTGGGTACGGCCGTCTCGGTGGCCGTCGCGGGTTCGGCCGCGCACGTCGTCCTGGGGCAGGACTGGCCCGAGGCCCTGCTGCTGGGCGCCGCGATCTCGTCCACCGACGCGGCGGCCGTCTTCTCGGTGCTGCGCCGGGTGCCGCTGCCTGGGCGGCTGGTCGGCATGCTCGAGGCGGAGTCGGGCTTCAACGACGCGCCGGTCGTGATCATCGTGATCGCGCTGACCGAGGTCGCGCACGGCGGGCACTACTCGGTCCACGGGCTCCTGCTGGAGGCCGTGGTCGAACTGGTCGTCGGGTCGGCGATCGGACTGGGCGTCGGCTGGCTCGGCGGCCGGATGATGCGCGGCATCGCGCTGCCCGCGGCCGGTCTCTACCCGATCGCCGTGCTCGGCCTGGCCGTCGGCGCGTACGGGGCCGCCACCCAGCTGCACGGTTCGGGGTTCATCGCCGTGTACCTGGCCTCGCTGGTGCTGGGCAACGCCCGGCTGCCGCACGGCGCCGCCGTCCGCGGGTTCGCCGAGGGGCTGGGCTGGATCGCGCAGATCGGCCTGTTCGTCCTGCTCGGCCTGCTGGCCGACCCGGCCCGGCTGCCCGAACAGCTGGGGCCGGCGCTGGTCATCGGCCTGGTCCTGCTGCTGGTGGCCCGGCCGCTGTCCGTGCTGGCCTCGGTCAGCTGGTTCGGGGTGTCCCTGCGCGACCAGGTGTTCCTGTCCTGGGCGGGGTTGCGCGGTGCCGTGCCCGTCGTCCTGACCACCATCCCGATCGCGGCCGGGGTCGACCCGAGCGGCAAGGCCTTCGACCTGGTGTTCGTCCTGGTCGTGATCTTCACGCTGGTCCAGGCGCCGACGCTGCCGCTGGTGGCCAAGTGGCTCGGGCTGACCGAACGGGTGCGGGCGGTGGGGCTGGACGTCGAGAGCTCGCCGCTGGGCGCCCACGGCGCCGAGGTGCTGCAGGTCCACGTCGGCCCGGAGTCGCGGTTGCACGGCGTGGAGATCTTCGAGCTGCGGCTGCCGGTCGGCGCGAACGTGACCCTCGTGCTGCGCGACGGGGAGGCGCTGGTCCCGACCCAGCGCACGATGCTGCGGCACGAGGACTCACTGATCGTGGTGACCACGACCGCCGTCCGCGACCGGACCGAGGCCCGGCTGAAGGCCGTGTCTACGGGCGGGAAGCTGGCCCGCTGGCTGGTCGACGAGCCTCCGGTACGGCGGTCACGCGGACGTCGTCGCCGAGCTGGACAACCTCTCGTGGCCGCAACCGAACCGCCTCGCCGATCGTCGTGACGCCGGCGCCGGCCAGCGCGTTCGGGCCGTCGCCCAGCAGGGCCGGGGCCAGGTAGGCCACGACCCGGTCGACCAGCCCCTGCGCGATCATCGCGCCCGCCAGCGTCGGCCCGCCCTCGAGCATCACGTGCCGCCGGTCGCGCTCGTACAGCGCACCCAGGAGAGCGGCGAGATCGAGGTGACCGGCGTCGTCCCGCCCGAGCTCCGCCGCGGTGGCGACCCAGTGCGGGGCCTGGCCGTCGCGCACCCGGGCGAGCGGCGGCGTCCGGCCGTGGGTGTCGGCCACGACGCGCAACGGCTGCCGCTCGAGCAGCCCGCCCGCGTCGTCCCGCGCGGTGAGGGCCGGGTCGTCGGCGAGCACGGTGCCCACCCCGACCAGCATCGTGTCGACCTGCGCACGCAGCCGGTGCACGTCGCGGCGGGCCGCCTCGCCGGTGATCCACCGGCTGGTGCCGTCGGCGGCGGCGCTGCGGCCGTCGAGGGTGGCGGCGAACTTCCACGTCACGAAGGGGCGGCGCAACCGGGTGGCGGTCAGCCAGACCTCGTTGACCCCCTCGGCCTCCGCCGCCAGCAGGCCGGCCTCGGTGACGACGCCCGCGGCGGCCAGGCGCTCGAGCCCACCGGCGGCGGGGGCCCAGGGGTCGCGCACGGCGGCCACCACCCGGCCCACCCCCGCCTCGATCAGTGCCTCGGTGCAGGGCCCCGTGCGGCCGGTGTGGTTGCAGGGTTCGAGCGTGACGTAGGCGGTGGCGCCCCGGGCCCGGTCCCCCGCCTGGGCCAGCGCGTTGACCTCCGCGTGCGGGCCGCCCGCCCGCTCGTGCCAGCCCTCGCCGACCACGGTGCCGTCGCCGGCGGTGATCACGCAGCCCACCACCGGGTTCGGCAGCACCGTGCCCGCCCCGCGGGCGGCCAGCTCGACCGCCCGCCGCATCGCCCGTTGCCCCGCCCGGGTCTCGTCCACGGCCGTCATGCTGAGCATCCTCTCGCGTGCCTTACCATTGGCACTCGACGTCAGAGAGTGCCAGGTTCAGGAGGATGACGTGCCCACGTACGTCTATGCGTGCACCGAGTGTGGTCACCAGTTCGAGGCCGTGCAGTCCTTCAGCGACGCCTCGCTGACCGAGTGCCCGAACTGCTCCGGCAAGCTGCGCAAGGTGTTCAACTCGGTCGGAATCGTCTTCAAGGGGTCCGGCTTCTACCGCACCGACTCGCGCGACAAGAACTCGTCGTCGACCTCCTCGGAGACCAGGTCGGAGACCAAGTCCGAGAGCAAGACCGAGACGAAGTCCGAGACCAAGACGGAATCGAAGTCCGAGTCGAAGCCCGCGGCCAAGAGCGAATCCAAGGCGAGCACGTCGTCCTCCGCCACCTGACCCTGTCGCTCAGCCCGGCCTGGTGAGCACGGTGTGACACCACGCCCACCAGGTGAGCACGGTGTCACACCGTACTCAGCGGTCCCGTCGTCCACACCCGGCAGGACGGGCCGGTTGTACACAGGTGTGGCCCGCGACGCAGCGGACCCGGCCTCGATCTCGTAGCTTCTGGCGCATGCCTGATGCACCCCGCGCCGAGATCGCCGTCATCGGCGGCTCCGGCTTCTACACGTTCCTCGAGAACCCCACCGAGGTCGCCGTCGAGACCCCCTTCGGCGCGCCCAGCGAACCGCCGCTCGTCGGCGAGGTCGCGGGCCGCCGGGTCGCGTTCATCCCCCGGCACGGGCGCGACCACCGGTTCCCGCCGCACCGGGTGAACTACCGGGCGAACCTCTGGGCGTTGCGCGCGCTCGGCGTGCGGCAGGTGCTCGGGCCGTGCGCGGTCGGTTCGTTGCGCGCCGACTGGGGGCCCGGGTCGCTCGTCGTCCCCGACCAGGTCATCGACCGCACGTGGGGGCGCGCCCACACGGTGTACGACGAGCCGGTCGGCGTCGCGCACGTGTCGTTCGCCGACCCGTACTGCCCGCGCGGCCGGTCCGTCGCCCTCGCGGCCGCGCGGGCCACCGGACGGGAGGCGAAGCCCGACGGCACGCTGGTCGTGATCAACGGTCCACGGTTCTCCAGCCGGGCCGAGTCGCGCTGGCACGCCGCGGCCGGCGGTTCGATCGTCGGCATGACGGGCGTGCCCGAGGCGTCGATCGCCCGCGAACTGGCCGTCTGCTACACCTCGCTGGCCGTCGTGACCGACCTCGACGCCGGGGTCGACGCGGGTGACGGGGTCACCCACGCCGAGGTGATGGAGACCTTCGCCAAGAGCATCGAGGCGTTGAAGGCCGTCGTCGCGCAGGTCATCTCCGACCTGCCCGCCGACGACGAGTGCAGCTGCCGGCACAGCCTCGACGGCCTCGAGCTGCCGTTCGAGCTGCCCTGACGCCCGGCTTCGCGAACGACGGGGCACGGGGGTGGACGCGCAACGACGGCGGGCGCTGCAGCTGGCCTGGTGGCGGCACCGGCGCACGGTTCTCGCCGTACCCGTGGCCCTGCTGGCCTGGGTGGTGCTGCGGTCGCTGGTCCCGGGGGAGGCAACGGTGCTCGTGCCGGTGGTCACCCACGACCTGGCGGCCGGGGCCGTGCTCGGGGCGGACGACGTGCGGCCGGTGGCGTGGCCCGCGGGAACGGAACCCGGCGGCCTCGTACCGGCGACCACCGGGCGGGTCCTGGCCGGAGCGATGCGCGCGGGGGAACCGGTGACCGACGCCCGGCTCGTCGGCCGGTCGCTGCTGCTCGGCCAGCCCGGCGGGTCGGTGGCGGTGGCGGTGCGGCTGGCCGACGCCGCCGGGGCCGCGCTCGTCCGGCCGGGCGACCGGGTCGACGTCCTGGCGGCCCGGGCCGACGGTGAGTCGGCCGCCGCCTCCGCCGACCCGGTGGCCAGCGCGGCGCTCGTGCTGAACGTCCCTGCGGCGCAGTCGGACTCGGCCGCGGAGGGCGGCGGGGTACTGGGCCTGACCCGAGCCTCGGGTGCCTCCGCCGCTGAGGGCGCATCCGCCGTCCTGCTGCTCGCCGTCGACCGGGCCACCGCGGCCCGGTTGGCCGCCGCGCAGGCCGACCAGTTGCTGAGCGTCGCACTGCTGCCCCCGGCGATCATCGCGACTACGCTCGGCGGGGCACCCTCACCGGCTCCGTGATGTGGAGGTAGAGATGATCAAGGGTTTCCGCGACTTCCTGATGCGAGGCAACGTCGTCGACCTGGCCGTCGCCGTGGTGATCGGCACAGCGTTCGGCCTCGTCGTGAAGGCGTTCAGCGACGGCTTCATCGGCGGTCTGATCGGTGCCATCGGCGGTAGTCCAGATTTCGGCGACGCCGGCGTGACGATCAACGGCAGCAAGGTCGTCATCGGGACGACGCTGACCGCGTTCATCAACTTCGTCATCGTCGCGGCCGTCGTCTACTTCGCGGTGGTCATGCCGATGAACAAGCTCATGGAGCTGCGCAAGCGCGGCGAGGTCCCCGAGGTGGCGGCCACCCCGGAGGACATCGCTCTGCTGCAGGAGATCCGCGACCTGCTGCGCGACCGGCCGCTCTCGTAGACGCCGTCGCTCAGCTGTTGGCGATGATCTGACCGAGCGACTCGACCTCGGTCAGCACGTCGGCCACGACCGGGCCGATCTTGTTGCTCTGCTCAGCCGTGGTCCGCGCGTTGCCCGCCATCCCCTCGATGCCCGAGGCGATCTGGCTGACCACGGCCGACTGCTCCTCGACCGCCGAGGCGACCGTGCCCTGCGACGAGCTGACGGCCTCGACCAGGCGCTCGATCTCGCGCAGCGCCTCGGCGCTGCCCGCCGCAGCGTCCTGGATCGCCTCGATCCGGCTCTCGATGTCGCCGATGCTGCTGGACGTCGTCCCGGCCAGCTGCTTCACCTCGTCGGCGACGACCGCGAAGCCCTTGCCCGCCTCACCGGCGCGCGCGGCCTCGATGGTCGCGTTCAGCGCCAGCAACCGGGTCTGCGCGGCGACGCTGGTGATCAGGCGCAGGAACTCGGCGATCTCGGCGCCCGCGGTCTGCAGCTGCGCGAGCCGCTCCACGCCCTGGGCGGTCGCGGCCACCGCCTGCCGCACGGTGTCGGAGACCTCGCTGGAGATCCGGGCGATCTCCTGGACGGCGGACCGCAGCTCGTTGGTGGCCTGCGCCGAGGCGTCGGCCTGCCCCGCGGTGGTGGAGGCCGCGTTCTCGATCTGGCTGGCGACCTCGCCGAGCGAACCCATCCGATCCCGCGAGATATCCAGCGCGCTCATCGCCCGCACGTTGCGCTCGCTCACGTTGTCCCACGTGACGATGTAGCCGTGCCGGACGCCGGCGCCGTCGGCGATCGCGTTGATCTGCGTGCGCAGCGTGATGTCCCCGAAGGTGAACACGGAGGTCCGCGGCAACTGGTTCGGATCGGCCAGGATCTTCTCGATCCGCGCCGGATCCCGGTGGAATCGGTGGATCGAGCCGCCGAGCAGGTCCTTCAGCTCGAGGCCGAACACCGAGCGGATGGTCGGGGCGATGCCCTTCAGGGTCTGCAGGCCCAACTCGTTGACGAACACGATGTTCAGGTCGAGGTCGGCGATGAAGCAGTTGGTGTTCAGGCTGTCCAACGCTGCGCGCAGCGGGTGCATGCGGTCGTCGAGGAGTGACCCGAGGCCGGAGGAACGCCGCCCCGAACGGGCGGTACGAGCCGGCGGCAGAGACTGAGCGAGCTGAGACACGACGGGGCCCTTCTGGTCCCGGGACCCGGCTGTTTCGGGAAGAGAACCTGAAGGATCTTCGTCCGGCGCCGCCCCCGGCTTGAGCCGCCGAGGACCAGTCGTTCGGGCTACTCCCAGTGCGGGGGCCGCTCGCGCTGGAGTTCCTCGTCGCGATCGCCCTGCGGCGCCTCGCCCCAGCCCTCGTCGGTGTCGTCGCGAGTCTGCTCGTCCTCAGGGCCGGTACTGGTCGGGCTGCCGGTGCTCATGGTGGACGACGGTAGCTCGGGTTCCAGCTCCGGGGGATCCGGGTCGATCATCGGCCCCAGGTCGAGGTCGTCGCCCGGATCGGGGGCGGCGACCGGCTCCTCGGCGACCGGCTCCTCGGCGACCGGCTCCTCGGCGACCGGCTCCTCGGCGACCGGCTCCTCGGCGACCGGCTCCGGGAGTTCCGCGTCGTCGAGGCCGGGCTCCTCGTCGTCCTCGTCCTCCAGCGCCTCGGGGACGACCAGCGCCCCCTCGTCCTCGGCCGGCACCGGCGGCGGGCCGAAGTCGTCGGCCACCGGCCGGGCCAGGGCCTCCTCGTAGGCGAGGCGGACCCGCTCCACCTCCAGCGCCGGGTCGGTGAAGTAGTCGATCGAGCTGACCTTCAGGTACGACCAGCCCGCGCGCTGCCAGCGGTCGGGACGCAGGCGCTCGCGCTCACCGCACGAACGCCCCGAGAACGCGGGCCCGTCCACGTCGACGCCGACCAGCATCCGGCCCGGTACGCGGGGGTCGGCCAGAGCCAGGTCCAGCGGCCAGCTCCGGTCCCCGACCCGCGACTGCACCGGCAGGCCCGCCGCCGACAACCGCGAGCGCAGGTCGGCGACCAAGCCGTCGACCCCCGCGGTCGAGCGACCGGAGCGCGCCGACGTCCGGCCCGCCGCGGCCAGCAGGACGTCCCGCAGGAGCCGGGCCCCCGGCGTCCGCAACCGGTCGACCACCAGGTCGGCGGCGGTGAAGCAGCACACCACGGTCGTCCGCAGCCGGGCCCGGCTCAGCCCGGCGATCAGCCCGGCCGCACCGTGCTCGCCGTCCAGAACCCCGAACCGGTGCAGCACCCGGCCGTGCATGGTCCGCGCGATGCCCACCGACAGGATCGCCGCGTCGCGTTCCACCCCCAGCGCCCGCTCGACCGGACGGACGAGGAACCGCTCCGCCGCGTCGCCGCGGCGGCGGGCCTCCAGCCAGCGGGCCAGCGCCGGCCGCTCGAGGACGTGCGCGCGCAGCGCCTCGTCGATCCGTTCGGCGTGCCGTTCGCTCAGGGTGACGACGACCAGCGACTCCTCGGGCCGGTTCACCGCGTGCTCCTCGACCAGGTCGACCACGCGGTTCACCTCGGCGTCGGCGCTGATCGGCAGCTCCTCACCGGGCGGCGGGACGGCCATCCCGTCGGTGACCGGTTCGAGCGTGAGCGGCGGCAGCGCCTCGATACCGGGGGTGAGCTGCCACCCTTCGCGGTAGTGCGCGACCAACGGCAGCAGCATCCGGCCGTCGGCGGCCCGGTGGTCGCGCTCCAGCCGGCAGACCGTGGCGAACCGGCCGACCGCCTCGGCCAGCGACGGCCCACCGCCCGCGGGCGTCGTCTGCCGCCGCCGGTCACCGCCGACGACCACCTGCGCACCGCGGGCCAGCGCCGCGACGACCTCGGCGATGCCGATGTACCCCGCGTCGTCGACCAGCACGGTGTCGACCAGCGGGCCCAGCTCGGGGTCGGCCGGCGCGAGCGAGGCGGCCACCGTGTCGGGGGTCATCACCCACACCGGCGCCAGCCCGCCGAGCACGTCCCCGCAGGCCCGGACGAGGTCGACCAGCCGCGGCCGGGCCTCCTCGACGGCCAGTTCGGTGCGCAGGGTCTGCACCTGATCGGCATGCCGGGCAACGGTTTTCGCGGCCCGCGCGGCCACCGCGGAACGGACCGCCCGGGCCCCACCGGCGATCTGCTCGGCCTGCGCCACCCGCAGTTCCTCGGTGAACCGCCGCGACTGCGCGGCGTCGCGCCGGTTCAGCCGGGGGTCGGCGGCCACGATGCTCTCGCGCACCGAGGCCCACCACAGCTGGTCGAGCTCGGCGTCGACCCGCTCGAGGCCGACCCGGCGTTCGCGGAAGTCGTCGACCACCGCACCGAGCCCGGCCTGGCGCAGCCCGTCGACGAGCGTGGCCCGCCGCGGCTGCCCGAGGATGCCCTCCTGGTCGCCCGCCAGGTCGTGCACGCGGTACTGGAGGTCGTCGAGCGGGATCACCCGGGGGTCGGCGTTGGAGCTGCCGGCGAACGCGTCGGCCAGCACGTCGAGCGCCGACATGGCCCGCCGGACAGCGGCTTCCGCCTCCGAGAGGCCGACCACGACGCGGGGCAGCTCGGGCAGGACGGCGAACTGCGCCCAGCGCCGCTTCTGGTCGCGCGCGTCGCACAGCACCTTGTACAGGTCGGGCACGTGCACGCCCGGGCGGACCAGCGCCTGGGCGGCCTTGCGCAACCGGCGCCGGTCACCGCGGCCCAGGTCGGAACCCGCCTCGGAGCGTTCCGCCCGCGGGGCCAGCGCCTCGGCCAGCAGGTCGAGGTCGTGCTCGTAGACCTGCGGCTGCATCACGTCGACGGTCAACCGGACGCCGAGCAGCAGGTCGAGCAACGGCAGCCAGCCGCTCGCGTGATGGGCGGGGTGGAGGCCGGCGGCCGAGGTCACACCGTCCATCGCGGTGCGGGCCCGGTCGAGCCCCGAGCGCAGGATGAGCGCGGCCTCGAGCGCGGCGCGGGCCTGGACGGCGGTGGTCACGGCCGCGTCGAACCAGCGGGTGTCGGCCCGGCTCAGCGTGAAGGCCCCGGCCTGCGCGGCGGCCTGCAGGTGCGTGCGCAGGCGCTCGCGGGTGACGCCGTCCAGCCCCTTGAGCAGGCCGGTCTCCAACCGCACCGGCGTCTGCGGCGGTTCGGGCCGCCCGGACAGTTCGGCGAGGGCCACCATCGCGTCGTACAGACTGACGCCCCACGGGTCGCGGACCTCGTGCAGCGCCTCCACCTCGTCGTCCAGGGCCCGCCGGACCCGGCGCAGCGTCTCCACCGCCCCGTCGTCGTCGCCGGCCCGACCCGGCCGGGGCAGCGCGGCCATCGGCCCGGTCACCGCCTGCAACGCGCTCAGCAGGTGCCGGGGGGTGGCCGGGCCGCCGAGACTCTCGCGCAGGTCGAGGACCAGGTCGTCGATACCCGCCGCGCGCAGCCGGGCCAGCAGCGCCTCGGTGCTGGCCCGCCGGGGGCTGAGCACCAGCACGCTGCGCCCGGCGGCGACCAGGCGGGCCGTCGCCGCGGCCAGCGTGTGGGTGACCCCGGCCCCGGGCGGGCCCTCGACCAGCACGTCGTCGCCGCGCAGCACCGCGTCGACCGCCGCCCGCTGCGACGGGTCGAGGTCGAGGACCAGCAGGTCTTCGGCCGGGTCCGGTTCGGCGGGCGGTTTGACCGGTAGGACGCCACGCGGCCCCAACCGGCCGACCATCGCCAGCCGGCGGTTCTCCCCCGGCACGGGGGCGACGGGCGCGGGGACGACGGGCGCGGGGACGACGGGCGCGGGGACGACGGGAGCCGGGCGTTCGTCGTCCGGGCGCACCTCGAGCGTCTCGACCGTCAGGTCGGCGGGCGGAGCCGGGGCCGGCTCCTCGGCGGCGGGCTCAGCGACCCGCTCACCGGCCCGCTCACCGGCCCGCTCACCAGCCGTGGCGAGGTCGACGACGGCCGGGGCCAGCGACCGGGCGACCCGGCCGAGCAGCCGGTGCTCGCGGATCGCCGGGACGGCGGCCTCCAGGTCCGCGATCACCGCGCCCGAACCGGCGGCGAAGGTGGCCAGCACGAGGCTGCGTTCGATCGTGAACCCGGGGACGTCCGCGCAGTGCTCCTCGAGCCAGGCGTAGACCGGACGCGGGTCGAAACCCTTGGCCCCGTGGGCCAACCCGGCCAGGTACGTGCCGTCGGCCGGCACCCCGTAGGTCTCGACCAGGGAGCGGACCAGTTCCGGGTTGATCAGCACGGCGTCGTCGAGCTCGAGGTCGAAGTCCTCGTTGCCCGCCCCCCGCGGGCGGACGGCGCAGCCGCGCAGCACGACGGGCGCCTTGACCGGGCCGTCCTTCTCGCCGGCCGGCAGCCAGGACGCGACACCGACCGACAGGCAGCAGCCCTGCACCCCGCGCTGCGCGGAGAGCACGACCGCCGAGCTACGGATCGCGCGGGCCTGACGCCAGGCGGCGGCGTGGGCGGCCTGTTCCCGGAAGAGGCTGGACAACCGGGTCTGCCGGCCCGCGAACAATTGGGCCAAGCCCGACGGGTGGGCGTGGGTGAGGTCCAGCCACGAACTGGTCGCGCCCGGACCGCTGACCACGAGCGTGTCGGGCAGGTCGGTCCCGGCGAGGGCACGGCGCCACGAGTCGAGGGCACCCTGGGCAGAGTCCTCCGCCGGGCGCTCGACGCGGGGCGTGGCGGCGCGGGGCGTAGCGGCGCTCTGGGCGAGCGAGCCGCCGGCGGACTGCTCGGGCACGTCCCGAGGCTAACCGCGCGGCCCCTCCCGCCCCGGGAGCACACACCGTGCGCCGGAGCAGTCCTCTCTTCAGGCGGCGAGCAGCATCGCCAGGACGGCGGTGTCCGGGTCGAGCGCCGGGTCGATGCCGACCTGGCTGACCAGCCGGGTGACCGTGCCGTCGCGTTCGGCCTCGACCCACGCGGCGCGGTGCTCCAGCCCGAGGTGCGGGACGCCGGGCAGCAGCACGCAGCCGGACGCGGCCCCCTGCACCTCGGGGGTCGAGGGCCGGCTCTCGGACGGCGGGTGGAGCAGCAGGAGCGCGGGCGGCGGCAGCTGGAACGCACCGGGGCCAGGCGCCCCCTCACCGAGCACCGGACCGGCGGCGGTGACCAGGCCGACGGTGTCGGGCCGCGGGTCGTCGGGCAGGTCCTCGACGGCGCGGTAGACGGTGGTGGTGGGCACGAGCCCGGGCACGGTCGCCAGGCGGACGGCGAGGGTGAGGAACTGCGTCCACTCCCGGGTCGAGTCGGGCCAGCGTCCGCTCACCACGAAACCCCTCAACGCACCACCGGATTGGAAGGCCACGATCTCGACGGGGGTCTCGTTGGGCTCATCGACGGACACGGCGGCCTCCTCGGTACGGGGGTCTTGGAGGCATGGTCGCTCGAGTGCCGTAGCGACGTCACGCGGAGAGTTCCCCTTGTCTCTCGTTGTCAAACAATCGCGCCAGAAATTGTTCGCTTTGAACGGATTACGCGATTTACCTGCGCGTCACAGCCAACTCACCAACAACTCACAGCCGAAACACGGCGGGCCCTTGATCGCAAAGCGTGAAACCTACGGTTGCCGGGCCATCGAGGGCGCACTCCGAACCGGCGTGCGCCCTCATACCTGTGAGCCTGGAGGATCCATGTCGATTCCGAGAGGGCGGCGCCTTGGGGCGTCCGCAGCCGTCCTCGTCGCCGTCCTGGCCCTTGCTGCGTGTGGCAGCAAGACCGGCGACGACACGGCCACCGCTGTGGTGACCGCTGACACGTCCGGTCCGACCGTCAAGGTCGGCCTGCTGAACTCGCTGTCCGGCACCATGGCCATCAGCGAGGTGACCGTCAGCAAGTCGCTCAAGCTCGCGATCGACCAGATCAACGCTGACGGCGGTGTCCTCGGCAAGAAGATCGAGCCGATCCAGGAGGACGGCGCGTCCGACTGGCCGACCTTCGCCGAGAAGGCCGAGAAGCTCATCACCCAGGACCGCGTCGCGGCCGTGTTCGGCGGGTGGACCTCCTCCAGCCGCAAGCAGATGCTGCCGGTCTTCGAGAAGAACAAGGCGCTGCTGTTCTACCCGGTCCAGTACGAGGGCCTGGAGACGTCGCCGTACATCTTCTACACCGGCGCGACGACCAACCAGCAGATCATCCCGGGCCTCGACTACCTGAAGTCGCAGGGCAAGAAGAAGATCTTCCTGGTGGGCTCGGACTACGTCTTCCCGCGCACCGCCAACAAGGAGATCAAGGCCTACGCCAAGGCGAACGGCATGACGATCACCGGCGAGGAGTACCAGCCCCTGGGTTCGGTCGAGTTCGGGACCATCGTCAACAAGCTGAAGGCCTCGAAGTCCGACGCGGTCTTCAACACCCTGAACGGTGACTCGAACGTCGCCTTCTTCAAGGAGTACAAGTCGGCCGGTCTGACCGCCGCGTCGCTGCCGACCGTCTCCGTCTCCATCGCGGAGGAGGAGGTCAAGGCCATCGGTACCCAGTACCTGAAGGACCAGCTGACGGCCTGGAACTACTACCAGACCATCGACTCCCCGGAGAACAAGAAGTTCGTCGAGGCGTACAAGGCCAAGTACGGCGAGGCCAGCCCGACCTCCGACCCGATGGAGGCCGCCTACACGTCGGTCTACCTCTGGAAGGCCATGGTCGAGAAGGCCGGTTCGTTCGACGTCGCCAAGGTCAAGGCCGCCTCCGACGGCGTCACCTTCGACGCCCCCGAGGGCAAGGTCACGATCGACGGCGCCACCCAGCACATCTACAAGACGGCCTACATCGGCAAGGTCAACGCCGACGGGCTCATCTACTCGGTGTGGGACTCGGGCAAGCCGATCAAGCCGGACCCGTACCTCAAGGGTTACAGCTGGGCCGCGGGTCTCTCCTGACCTGACCGCCTGAACTCTCAGCACGACGTGGTGGCGGGGGGGGGGGGGGGCCCCCCCGCCCCCCCGGGGTTTAACCCAAAACAAAAACCCCGCGGCCGAGAGAACCAACTTGTCGGGAACCAACCCAAAAACCGGCAGGGCGGGGGGGCAGTGCGTGTG